>NZ_CP023691.1:6679366-7286581 GCF_008704855.1 Streptomyces platensis | reverse complement strand
TGCCGTGGATCATCGCCGTCAGATGTGCTGTGCCGTCGACGATGGCGGCATCCACGACCTGGCCCTTTCCGCCGTCGGCGCGGGCGTGCTGGAGGGCGGCGAGGACGCCGATGACGAGGTAGAGGGAGCCGCCGGCGTAGTCACCGAGGAGGTTGGCGGGGATGGCGGGCGGGCCCTCGGGCGGGCCGATCATGCCGAGCGCGCCCGTGATGGCGATATAGCCGATGTCGTGTCCGGCGGTGTCGGCGAGCGGGCCCTGCTGCCCCCAGCCGGTCATCCGCCCGTAGACCAGCCGGGGGTTGCGTGCGAGGCACTCCTCGGGGCCCACGCCCAGCCGCTCGGCCACACCGGGGCGGTACCCCTCCACCAGCACATCGGCGCGCTCGACCAGCTCGAGCACCTGCGTCACCCCGGCGGGACTCTTCAGATCCACCAGTACGGAGCGCTTGTTGCGGTTGGTGACGTCATAGGCCGGATCGATGCCCAGGCCCGCGCCTCCGGGCCGGTCGACCCGGACGACATCGGCGCCGAGGTCGGCCAGGAGCATGGCCGCGAAGGGGCCGGGACCGATGCCCGCGAGTTCGACCACCCGCACCCCGCTCAGTGGGCCGTTGCCTGGCTCTGCCATCGCGCCCCATGCCTTTCCGCACTGTGACACTTCTGATGTAACACTCGTGATGTTAAGAACGTGTTCCACTTTCCACAAGACCCCCTTGCCAAGTGGCGACCACGGAAAGGCCCGCGCCGACGAGGCTCCATCGCCATCGCCGTCACGGGCCGTTGCGCGCCTGCCGCCGCTGCGCCGCTACACCCCGTCGAGCTCGGCGATGAGCTTCTTGGGGGCTATGACGCGATAGGACTCCTCCGCCCAGTCGCAGAGCAATTCGGCGGGCGGAGCGTCCGGCTCCTCCAGGGGGACCTGCACCCATCCGGACCTGCCCAGGCCGTAGCCCGCAGGCTTGGCGCCGGGCGAAGTCAGCGCATGGGCATGGGCCTCCGGGTCCGTGAGCTTCAGCGTGACCCCGAGCGGATGGCTGCCGTCGCCGACGCCGAGGAAGATGAAGACCTTCTTGTTGACCTTGATGACGCTCTCGCCCCAGGGAAACTCCTCCACCGCCCCGGGAAGCCCGAGCGCGAACGCACGCACCCGCTCCCGCACCACCGCCGGCCCGGCCGCCTTCGCCATGCGCTCCTCCATGTCCGTGCCCCCCACGGCACCGCCTGCGATGCCGCTGAGCCGCACGCGCGTCCCGCGCGGGCCGACCCACGCATTCCACGCTAACGGCGACCACTGACAACGGCCCGCGGAGCACCCGTCGGCGGGCCGGGCGAGGGACATCTGACGCCGTGTCCGCCGGGCAACCCGCTGCCCAGCGGCACGGCCCCGACCTCTTCAGCCACCCGGGCACCGCCGTGCCGAGTCGGGCGAGACCTCCCCGGAGGCGGGGGTGGAGGACGCGGGCAGGGCCCCCGCTCCCCCGGACGCCGACACCAGGTGATCCTCGGGCGCCTGACGGCCCACCAGTCGTCCCAGCCGCTGGGGGACGTTGCCGCCCACCAGGAGGATGACGACGAGCGTCAGCCCGAAGGTGAGCACGGCGAGGGCCCGCCCCAGGGGCATGCCTTCGGCCAGACGGGCGCCGAGGACGGGTGCCGCCGCCCCGCCCAGCGCCCCGACGTTGTAGACGAAGCCCACCGAGGCGGCCCGGGTGGCGGTCGGGAAGTGGCCGGCGAGGTACTTCGGCAGAATGCCGGAGATGCCCTGGCTGAGCGCGAGCAGTACGAAGACCAGCACGCCGAGCGCCGGCAGGCTGTCCCGTACCGCGAAGACCGGGAAGACGAAGACGAGCGAGGCGAGCAGCGTGTACGTGTAGGCCCGCCGGGTACCGAGCCGGTCGCCCACGAAACCCGCCAGCCAGCAGCCCGCCATGGTGCCGAAGCCCGCGTAGAACATCACGTCCGTGACCTGCCCGGGAGCGTATCCGAGCCCGGTCTTGAGGTAGGTGGGCAACAGGGCCTGGATCGGCCAGCTGTAGAGGAACGCGCAGAACACCGTCGCCATCAGGGACACGTACAACAGCCATCCGCGGCGGCCGCCCAGCTGGACGGCGAAGGCGGTCAGACACAGCGCCGCGGCGGCGGACAGCCATGGGACATATCCCGTGCCGAGAGGCGTGAAAACGCAGAACAGCGCCATCGAGGCGGCCACCGCCAGGACCGCGTTGCCCCCGGAGCGGAGCCGTCCCGTGAACAACGGCCGGAAGGGGTTCGGGCGCCCCTCCGCCGAACGGGTGGCGGCGGCGCCGATCTCCTTCTGCCAGTCCCCCGCCTCCGGAAGCGCCCTGCGCACCCAGAGGGCCACCAGGACGGGCAGGACTCCGATCCAGAACATCCAGCGCCAGCCCCAGTGGGGCACCACCCACTTGTAGAGCTCGGCGGCGAGGACAGTACCGCCCGCGTAACCGGAGATCAGAAATCCGGAAGCCCGGTTGCGCCATCGGGTGGGCCAGCTCTCCAGCACATACGTCACGCTTGCGCTGTACTCCCCCGCCATACCGAGGCCGATCACCAGCCGGGCGACGAACAGGCTGGTGTAGTCCCAGGCGAATCCGCAGGCGAAGGTGCCGAGCGAGTAGAGCAGGATGCTGCTGATCATGGCGGCCTTGCGGCCGTAGCGGTCGCCCATCGCGCCCAGGACGGCGCCGCCCAGCCACCGGGTGATGAAGGCGCCGGAGATCAGCGAGGCGGCGGTGGCGGTGCTCAGCCGGAAGTCCGCCGCGATTTCGGTCAGCACCAGCGTGATCAGGACGAAGTCGAAACCGTCGAGAAGGTAGCCGATCCAGGCGGCGAACATCGCCTTCCACTGGGGCGGGGTGACCTCCTGCCACCATCGCCGCCCCCGGCCAGGGGTGTCCGTGGGGAGCGTCGCCACAGCAACCGGGCCTCCTCCAACAATCGACGGAATCGGACATTGGACGTCCTATGTCATCGGTGTCATCCGTGAATCTGGCCCCGCTTCTGCGCCCTGTCAAGGCGTCATGCCAGACTCCGTACGACCCACAGGGCGGTCAAGAAGGCCGCCAGGAGCGGACCTTGACGGGGCGACGCCGACTGCCGGGGTCCGGGCTCCAGGGCCGGTGGGCGGTCGAGAGGATGCGCGATGCCACGGCAGGACACCTCCGGACGGGCCTATGACCTCGTCCTCTACGGCGCGACCGGTTTCACCGGCGCCCTCACTGCCGCCTACCTGGCCGCCCACGTCCCCAAGGGCTGCCGCTGGGCACTGGCCGGGCGCAGCACCGCCAAACTGGAGCAGCTGCGCGACCGGTTGGCGAAGTCCGACCCGGCCTGCGCCGACCTGCCACTGCTGCGGGCCGACAGCAGCGACCCCGGCTCACTGCGCGACCTCGCCGCCGGCACCCGGGTGCTGGTGACGACCGTCGGTCCGTATCTGATCCATGGCGAGCCGCTGGTGGCGGCCTGTGCCGCGGCGGGCACCGACTATGTCGATCTGTGCGGTGAGTCGGAGTTCATCGACCGGATGTACGTGCGGCACGATGCGGCGGCCCGCGCGTCCGGCGCGCGCCTCGTGCACGCCGGCGGGTTCGACTCCGTCCCGTACGACCTGGGGGTCCACTACACCGTGGGGCTCCTCCCCGAAGGTGTCCCCGTACGGATCGACGGCTTCGTACGGACCAACGCGACGTTCTCCGGCGGCACGCTGAACTCGGCGCTGACCGCCGCCTCCCGTCCGGTTGCCATGGCGCGGGCCGCCCGCGAACGTCAGCGGGCCGAAGCGAAGCCGGCCGGCCGTACGGTCCGCGCGCCCTTCGGCCCGCCGGTACGGAGCAGCGAAACGCGCACCTGGGGTGTGCCGTTGCCGACCCTCGATCCGCAGATCGTCGCCCGCTCGGCCGCCGCGCTGGACCGCTACGGGCCGGACTTCCGCTATCGCCACTACGCCGGGGTGCGGCGGCTGCCGATCGCCGTCGGCGGGGCCCTGGGGGCGGGAGCACTGTGCGCGCTCGCCCAGGTGCCGCCGGCGCGGCGCTGGCTGTCGGGGCGTCTGGAGCCGGGCGACGGCCCGAGCCCCGAGCGGCGGGCGCGCAGCTGGTTCAAGGTGCGCTTCGTCGCCGCCGCCGGAGGCACCCGTCTGATCACCGAGGTTTCGGGCGGCGACCCCGGCTACGAGGAGACAGCGAAGATGCTCGCCCAGTCGGCGCTCAGCCTGGCCTTCGACGACCTGCCGGAGACCGCGGGTCAAGTGACGACGGCGGTCGCCATGGGGGACGCGTTGACGGCGCGACTCCAGGAAGCGGGCATCACATTCGGCGTCGTCCAGGAGTAGCCCGGGCCGTGCCCCCCGGGCCCGCCGTTACGCGTCGGCGAGCGCCCTCCGGCACAGTGCGTCGGCGGCCCGGGTCGTCTCCGGAAGGCGGTATTCGGCCGCCAGGTGGAGGGTGTGCGCACAGGCCCGGTCGAGGCCGGTGCGGTGCCCCACGGAGACAAAGACCGGCTTGACGCCCGTTTGGGTACGCAGCGCACGTCCTACCTCCTCGGTCCCGTCCAGCAGCGGCGAGGTGGCGCCGCGCTCCGGGCCAGGAGGGGCGTACCGGAAGGTGAAGGGGTTCTTGGCGACGCCGATGGTGGGCAGTCCGGTCAGTACGCCCAGGTGGCTGGCGAGCCCGAAGCGGCGCGGGTGCGCCAGCCCGTAGCCGTCGCAGACCACCAGGTCGGGAGTGCGGGCGAGGCGGCCGAGAGCATCGAGCACGGTGGGGATCTCACGGAAGGCCAGCAGGCCGGGGACGTACGGGAAGGAGACCTGCCCGACGGCGGTGGCCCGGTCGACGACGGCGCGGGTGCGGGCATCCAGGGCGACGGCGGCCGCCGCGACAACGTCTCGTTCATCGTCGTAGGCGACATCCACCCCCACCACAGTGCCCTCGAACCCCGGTTCCGGACCCGCTTCGTCGAGGCGTACATGGGGCCGCAACCGGTCCTGGACCGCACGCGCCTGGGCTTCGTCGGTCGGCCAGCGCCGCAGTTCGTCGTCGCAGGAGATCATTCCGGGAGTGTCCATGATGACCGCAACGCTACCGAACCGGTGATCGAGCCCAAGAGCGGGCGGATCGGCTCAAGGTTCAGGGCTCAGGGCTCAGGCTTTCAGGGCTCAGACCGCGGAGTTCAGGCATGGAATTCCGAGCTCACTGTCAGTGGTGCTCGGTACCGTGATGAGCATGCACCCGCCCGGTGTTCACGTGGAGGCTCGGCGGCCCGGCAGCGGGCCGGCGCCGGGCACGGGACGGCCGGTCCACAGCGCCACGGTGTCGCCCGCCGGGAAGAGTCCTCCTGCCCGCTCCCCCGACGCCTGCCGCCCCTTCACCTCCGGAGGTCCTTGATGTCCGATGCGCTTCACGAGCTCGACGCCACCGACCTCGCCGCCCGGCTGCGCCGCCACGAGGTCTCCGCCCGAGAGGTCGTCCAGGCCCATCTGGACCGCATCGAGCAGATCAATCCGGCCGTCAACGCGATCGTCACCCTCGACCCGGAGGGCGCCCTCACCGCGGCCGCACGAGCCGATGAGCGCCTCGTCCGGGGCGCCGCCGTCCCGCCCCTGCACGGGCTGCCGATCGCCTTCAAGGACACCCGTCTCACCCGCGGTATGCGCACCACACACGGCTCGCCGCTCTTCGCCGATCACGTCCCGGATGTCGACGATCTGCTGGTCGACCGGCTCCAGCAGGCGGGCGCCATCCGCCTCGGCAAGACCAACGTCCCCGAATTCGCCGCCGGTTCGCACACCTTCAACACCGTCTTCGGCACCACCCGCAATCCGTACGACCTCACACGCTCGGCGGGCGGCAGCAGTGGGGGCGCCGCCGCGGCGCTGGCGGCCGGGCTACAGCCGCTCGCCGACGGCAGTGACATGGGCGGCTCACTCCGCAACCCCGCTTCCTTCTGCAATGTGGTCGGGCTGCGGCCGACGCCGGGCCGCGTCCCTTCGCCTCCCGGCAGCGACCTCTGGGACACCCTGTCGGTCCCGGGCCCCATGGGGCGGAACGTCTCCGACGCCGCGCTGTTGCTGTCAGCGATGGCCGGCCCTGATCCGCGCTGCCCCCTCAGTCTGGAGACCCCGGGGGCAGCCTTCCGTGTGCCGCTCGACCGCGACCTGCGCGGGCTGCGGATCGCCTGGGCACCCGACCTGGGCGGATACGCGCCGGCCGACCCAGAGGTGCTCGCCGTTCTGGAGCCCCAGTTGAGGGTCCTGGAAGAGCTGGGCTGCCGTGTCGACACCGCCTGCCCGGACCTCGCCGGCGCCGACGAGACCTTCCGTACGCTGCGGGCGCACAGCTTCGACCTCGCGCTCGGTGGCCTGCTCGACTCCGACCCGCAGGCCCTCAAACCCAGCATCGTCTGGAACATCGAACAGGGCCGCCGGCTGACCGTGGCCGACCTCCACACGGCCACCACGACCCACAGCCGCCTCTACCTCGGCACGCTGGAATTCTTCTCCGGGTATGACCTGCTCCTCACTCCGGTCAGTCAAGTCGCCCCATTTGACGCTGAGTTGGAGTATCCAGGCGAGGTAGCGGGCCGTCCAACGGACAGCTATCTGGACTGGATGCGTTCCGCCTACCTCATCTCGGTCCTGGGCGTACCCGCCCTCTCGGTCCCCGCGGGCTTCACCCCGGGCGGCCTGCCCGTGGGGCTCCAGTTCATCGGTCCGCCGCGCGCCGATCTCGCCGTCCTCCAGGCCGGTCATGCCTACGAGAGCGCGACACGGCACGGGCGCCGCCGCCCCGACCTGCCGACGGCCTGAACCGCTGCCGAGGCCTTCCCCCTACCCGCCCTGGCCTGCACCTTCCCTGCGCGGAGAGATGGCAGAGCGCCGCCCGACACCTCCTCTATATTGCAGTCATGTTCGTACTGGAACTGACCTATACCGCGCCCCTCGAACGCGTCGACGCAGCCCTCGATCAGCATGTGGAGTGGCTTCGGAAGGAGTACGCCGCCGGGCATTTCCTCGCCGCCGGCCGCAAGGTCCCACGGGACGGAGGCGTGATTCTCGCCGCCGGGATGGACCGGGCGACCGTCGAGCGGATCGTTTCCGAGGACCCGTTCACTCTCGCCGGGGTGTGCGAGTACCGGATCACGGAGTTCGTGGCGACGACGACCGCGCCGGCGATGGAGGAGTACCGGGAGCAGCTGCCCTCCTGAGGCGCGTCGCCCGGAGGCTCGGACCGCCGGCCATCCGGCAGTCCGAGCATCGTGCGCACGCCCCGTTCGCGGTATACCGCTCCCGACAGCCCCGATAGCTACGACGTCGTGGTCGGGGGAACCGCCGAATCACCGAGCGAGCGGGGGCTTGCGGTAGTAGGCGCAGCCGGCTCGGGCCAACGCCCCCCATTGCGCCAGTATCCCTGGATCTCCTCCAACTGGCGCCCCTTGGTCTCGGGTGCGGTGACGGAGACGAAGACCAGGGCGGCAAGGGCGAGGACGCCGAGGCCCGCGAAGGTCCGGGCCGCGCCCGCCCAGGCCATCAGGGACGGGAAGAACTGGGCGATCAGGAGATTGGCGACCAGGTCCGCAGTGAGCATCACCGAGGCTCCGGTGGAGCGCAGCTGGGCGGGGAATGCCTCGCTCGCATAGACCCAGATCAGCGAGCCGAAGCCGAAGTTGAAGGCCGCGGTGAACAGCAGGATGGCGGCGAACCCCACCCAGGTCGTCGCCCCCTGGAGCTCGCCCGTGCCGAAGACCACCGTCAGGACGGCGAGCATGACGGCCATCGTGCCGACGCCGGAGAGCAGCACCACCCGGCGGCCGAGCCGGTCGATGATGAGGATGGCGAGCACCGTCGCGGCCAGCGAGGCGAGTTGGACGAACGACGGCAGCAGGAAGTTCTGGCCGTTGCCGGTGAACCCCATCTCCTCGAAGATCTGCGGGCTGTAGTACGTCACGGCGTTGATGCCGGTGATCTGGCAGAAGAACCCGAGGCCGACGACGAAGACCGCGGCGCGGGCGTAGGGCTTGCGCAGCAAGGAGCGTGCCGACCCACCGCTCTCCTCGGCGAGCGCGGCCTCCACGGCCGCGACCTCCGCATGCGGATCGACCTCGGGGTCGGTCATGGCCATGACCTCGACGGCGCGTTCCGTCCGCCCCTTGAGGACGTACCAGCGCGGGGTGTCCGGCAGCCGGAGCAGCGGAATCAGGACGAGCGCGGCGGGGACCGCGGAGAGGCCGAGCATCCAGCGCCAGTGGCCGCCCCCGGACAGGCCCCAGTTGACGAAGTACGTGAGCACGATGCCCGCGACCGTGGCCACTTGGTAGGCGGCGACGGATGCTCCGCGGATACGTGCCGGCGTTGATTCGGCGACATAGAGCGGGGCGGCGACGATCGAGATGCCGATGGCGACGCCGAGCAGGAAACGGACGATGTCCAGCACGACGACGTTGGGTGCGACCGCGGAGAGGGCCACGAAGACGGCGTACGAGCCGGCCACGATCAGCATCGCGGCCTTACGCCCCAGGGCGTCGGCGAGCTTGCCGCCGATCAGCGCGCCGACGATGGAGCCGAACACCAAAATGCTGTTGACCAGGCCCTTTTCGGTCTCGGTCAGATGGAAGTCCTTGCTCAGGAACACCAGGGCGCCGGAGATGCTGCCGGTGTCGTAGCCATAGATGACGCCGACGACCGCACCGGTGAGCGCGAACAGTCTGCCGGTGCGGTGCGTGGTCTTGGGTGACGGCGGCGGGGGCGTCGCCGAGAGCGTGGCAATGGACACGGGAAGTCCTCTGTGCGGCGGAGCGGGCCTTGCTGCATGCCGAATCGCGCATGACTGATCATGCGAGTATTCGGCGCTTTTCACGCAGCTGTCAACACTTTCCTGTACCCCTCTCTGCCATCCGCCCGCCCACCCCAACCCCGCCTGGGCCTTGCTCAAGCAGCCCATTCAGGCCCACACTCCCGCGCTCCCCTCTGGCGCATCCACTCGTACGAGGGATGGATCGCGATCAGATTTCTGCGTACAGTCGATTGCAACACAGCCAAAGATTGCAGTTTCACGCAACACTTCTTCAGTCCATTGCCACATCACGGGAGGGTGGGCCATGAGCGAGACCTCGTACATGGAGCAGGAGCTGGGCAGCCAGCCGGAGACCTGGCGGCAGGCCGCACGGATCGGAGCAGCGGCGGGGCCCTTGCCGAAGCCCGGTCAGCGGGTGGCCGTGGTCGGCTGCGGCACCTCATGGTTCATGGCCCAGTCGTATGCGGCGCTCCGCGAGGCGGCCGGACAGGGGGTGACGGATCCGTTCGCCGCCTCCGAGGCCTTCCTCGGCAGCGACCGCGGCTATGACGCGGTGGTGGCGATCACCCGCTCCGGCACCACGACCGAAGTGCTGCGGGTACTCGACGCCGTCAAGGGGCGCATCCCGACGGTGACGATCATCGGTGACCCCGAGACGCCGGCGGTGGCACTCTCCGACGAGACGGTCTCGCTGCCGTTCGCCGACGAGAAGTCGGTGGTGCAGACGCGGTTCGCGACGACGGCGCTGACCCTGCTGCGCGCGCATCTCGGCGAGGACACCTCCCGTGCGGTGGCCGACGCGGAGGAGGCGCTTGCCGCGCGGGTGGACAAGGAGTGGGTGTTCGCCGAGCAGTTCTCCTTCCTCGGCTCGGGGTGGACGTTCGGCCTGGCCAATGAGGCAGCGCTCAAGATGCGGGAGGCAGCGCAGAGTTGGACGGAGTCCTACCCCGCGATGGAGTACCGCCACGGTCCGATCGCGATAGCCGCACCCGGCCGGGTGACCTGGCTGTTCGGGCAGGCACCGGAGGGGCTGGAGGCCGATGTGGCGCGGACGGGTGCGCGCTTTGTGCACCATGCGCGCGATCCGCTGGCGGATCTGGTGCTGGTCCAGCGGGTGGCGCTGGAGCGAGCCCGCGCCCGCGGTCTGGACCCGGACAACCCGCGCAGCCTGACCCGCTCGGTGCTGCTCGAGACGCCGGCCGCCTCGTAGCCGCCCACCCCACCCCTCTCAACCAGCCCTGCCCGCAAGGGAGAAGGGAGCCGGCATCCCATGCCACTCGTTCCGACCTCATCGATCGTCGACGCCGCGCGTGAGGCGCGGGTCGGTGCCGCGGCCTTCAACGTCATCCACTTGGAAACCGCCGAGGCGCTCGTCACCGCCGCCGAGCGCACCGGTATCCCACTGATCCTTCAGATCAGCGAGAACTGCATCCGCTACCACGGCAGCCTGCTGCCCATCACCCGCGCCACGCTCGCCCTCGCCGAGGGCTCCACGGCCCGGATCGCGGTCCACCTCGACCACATCACCGATGCGGACCTCGTCCGTCAGGGCATCACCGCCGGAGTGGGGTCCGTCATGGTGGATGCCTCCGCCCTTCCCTACGAGGAGAACGTCGCCACCACCGCCGACCTCGCCGCCTGGTGCCATGAACGCGACGCCTACGTCGAGGCCGAACTCGGCGAGGTCGGCGGCAAGGACGGGGTCCATGCACCCGGGGTGCGCACGGACCCGGACGAGGCCCTGGCCTTCGTCCGCGCGACGAGCGTGGATGCCCTCGCCGTGGCCGTCGGCTCCTCCCATGCGATGCAGGAACGGACGGCCGTACTGGACAAGGACCTCATCACGGCCCTGCACACCGCCCTGCCGGTGCCGCTGGTCCTGCACGGCTCTTCGGGTGTGCCGGATGAGGAGCTGCGCCGTGCCATCGCCGCCGGAATGACGAAGATCAATATCTCCACGCATCTGGTCTCCGTCTTCACCCACTCGATACGGCGGACGCTGGGCGCCGATCCCTCGCTCGTCGACTCCCGCAAGTACGTCAAGCCGGCCCGGGAGGCGGTGGCCGAGGAAGCGGCGAGGCTGCTGGGTGTGCTGGGCACTCCGGCGACGGTCCCGGGCCGGTACGCGACCCAGGCATCTGCTCGGGGGTGAGCCCATGGGCTCGCTGATCGCCCTGGTCATGCCCCGTGACGAGACCATGCCGAGACCATGCCGAGACCATGGCAGCAGAACCCCCGCGACCGATCCCTGCATGGACCCCGCCCGGGCCCGCGCGCCCCGGCGTCGGCGGTGTGCGGCGGTGTCCGGCGGGACCTCTGCGGTGTTCGGCAGGAGCTCTACCGCGCGTCACCGTGGTGTGCCGAAACGAATTAGGCTCGCGCCATGAAGCGCCATGAACGGATGAACGCACTGCTTGAGCTGCTCGGAGACCGAGGCCGGGTGGACGTCGAGGAGGCGGCGACCGCGCTGGAGGTTTCGGCCGCCACGATGCGGCGCGACATGGACGCCCTCGCCGAACAGCAACTGCTGACCCGCACCCGGGGCGGGGCGGTGCTCAGTTCGGTGGCGTACGACCTGCCGATCCGCTACAAGCACGCTCACCGGTCGGACGAGAAGGAGGCGGTGGCGAAAGCCGCGGCGAGGCTGGTCGAGCGGGGTGACGTGGTCGGGCTGAGCGGTGGCACGACGACCACGGCAATCGCCCGGGTACTCGCCACCCGTCCGGACTTTTCGGAGGCCGGACCGCAACCGCACCTGACGATTGTCACCAACTCCCTCAACATCGCCAATGAGCTGGCCGTGCGGCCGCAGATCAAGATCGTGCTCACCGGCGGGGTCGCGCACTCGCGGTCATTCGAACTGGTGGGTCCGTTCAGCGAGTTGGTGCTTCAGCAGATCTCCATCGACATCGCCTTCATCGGGGCCAATGGCATGGACCCGATGATGGGGGCGACAGTGCACGACGAGGCGGAGGCCCGGGTCAACCGCCTCATGGCCGAGCGTGCCCGGCGTGCCGTGGTCGTCGCGGACTCGTCGAAGATCGGCGAGCGCTGCTTCGCCCGGGTCGGCGACGCGGATGTCTTTGACACGTTCATCACGGATAACGGAGCGAAGGAGACAACCCGCCGCGAATTCGCAGACCGGGGCCTGAAGGTGGTGACGGCCCGCTCGTCCGTCGGCGAGTGATACTGCCGGCTGGTCCCCGGGCGGGCAGGCCAGGCACGGCGTTGCCCGGGAAGTCCTCGGAGTATTTGGCGTGTGGGGCTTTCAGGTTTCGCCTTGTGACAGGGCCTCCCGGCCGGTCCGCCGTGTGAGAGAACCAGTCTGCTGTCCGGGTGCGCCGCGTAGCCCGGGGGCGTAGCCAGGGCTCCTGTTTGGTGTCACCAGGTGTTGTCTCCCCGGAGAACGGCGTCGGCGCCGCCGTCGAGGAAGACGACCTGGCCGGTGACGTGTGTGTTCTCGGGGGAGGTCAGCCAGGCGAGCAGTGGGGCGACCTGTTCGGGGCGGGCGTGGCCGTGCAGGGGCATGGGGATGCCGGCGTCGATGGCCTTACGTGTTTCGGCGTCGGCGAGCATGGGCTCGGTCATGGGGGTCACGGTCGTGCCGGGGGCGACGGCGTTCAGGGGGATGCCGGCGGTGGCCCAGTCGTCGGAGATGGCCGTACGGCGGAGCCAGCGGGCGATCGCCTGTTTGGAAGCGCCGTAGATCGCATATCCCTCGCCCCGGTCGACGGCGGCCTGGGCGGCGGCCACAGCTGCCCCTTCGTCGCCTGCGAGCGCTGCATCGACGATGGCCTGGTCGGCCGGATGGATCGAGGCGACGGACGAGAGCAGTACGGCGCGCGGGTCGGTACCGGCGGCGAGCAGCGGGCGCAGCCCTTCGACGGTGGCGACGACGCCGAAGTAGTTGACCTGGACGGTGCGTGGGACGAAGTGGGCGAGGCCGGCGCAGGCGATCACGGCATCGAGTCGGCCGTCGGTCAACTCGTAGGCACGATTGACCAGTTGGTCACGTCCGTCGGGGGTGGCGAGGTCTGCGGAGATGTCGGCGTCCTTGAGGTCGGCACCGATCACGGTGTGGCCCCGTTCGCGGAGGTGGGCCACGGTGGCCTTGCCTATACCGGACGCGGCTCCGGTGACGAGGTAGGTACGGGGCATGGACACCGGCGTGGACATGGTCGGCTCCTTCGCTGACGCGTTCGGGTTCTGGCTATGACTGGGGCTGGGACTGGGGATTTGGCCCGGGTTCTGGCTTTGGCTCGGGTTCGGGTTCGGGTTCTGACCCGATGGGCAGGTCGAGCGGTCGAACCGTCATTGCGGTCCGGGCGGTCCGGGCGGTCCGGGCGGTCCGGGCGGTCCGGGCGGTGCCAACATAACGAATTTTTGGCATGATGTGCCAGGGAGCTGGTCTATGACAGAAAATGGCCCTGATAGACATGACGGCCGGACGATCTGGAGGGGTGGATGACGGCAGCGCGAGGGAGACCATCGTTGACCGAGCGGCGGCGGCAGGAGAACCGGCTGGAGATCGCCGAGACCGCGGCGGCGCTGTTTTCGGACCAGGGGTATGAGGCGACGACGGTCGAGGACATCGCGTCGGGGGCCGGCATCTCGCTGCGGACCTTCTACCGCTACTGCGCGGCGAAGGAGGACGCGCTGACACCCGTCATGACGTCCAGCGTCGGTGTGCTCGTCGAGGAGCTGGCCAGGCGCCCCGTCGATGAACCCCTGAGCAGCGCCGTGCAGGCGTCGTTCACCTCGTCGACCGCGGCCCGGCAGCTCGCGGACCGCGAACAGGCCCGTCGGCTGGTGCGGGTCATGGGCACGGTCCCGGCCATTCGGATGCGATGGCTCGCGGCGGGGCGCGAGATGCAGGACCAGTTGGTGCCGGTGCTCGCGGCGCGCAAGGGCGCACCGGAGGACAGCATGGAGGTACGGCTCCTGGCCTGCGCCTTGCTCGACGCGATCAGCGTCGCCATGGAGCACTGGGCCTGGCAGGACGAACCGGAGGACGTCGCGGAGCTGACCCGCCGCGCAGTGGACTACCTGCGTATCGACGAGTTGTAGCCCGGCCGGCCCGGCCTTGTTCCGAAAGGGTTGCCGCTATGTAGCGCTTGTGTCCCTGTGTGGCCCCCGGGGCTGATTTCCATTGGGGGGGTATGGACAATGGGGAATGTACGTGCGAACACGGTAGGGGTTCGCGAGGGGATTCCAAGGCTTTCAACGGGGGAGATCACGTGCGGAAGATCATCGCCATAGCACTGGCAACCGTGGCGTGCAGCGCCTCGCTGACCCTGGTCACCGCATCGGAAGCGTCCGCCACGGGCCGGGCGCCGCAGTGCGTCAAGGTGCGGAAGTACTTCAACAAGGGCCACCAGCGCTACGTCCGCCTGTCGAATCTGTGCACGCGGCGGACCTCGTGCTTCACCATCGTCGTCCCGCATCACCGCGACCCCCATGGCAGGCTCCTCAAGGGCACGACCAAGGACATCCACTACGGCACGACCGGGACGCCGCGGGCACTGTTCGTGAAGAACACTCCCTGCTGAGCGGGCACGACCGAAGGGCCGGGGTACGGCCTCAAAGGCCAGGCGCGGCGGTAGCCGGGCCCCCGCCCGCCGCCAGGACCGCGCAGACCGCCGGAACCACACTCGCCACCAGCGTCATGCTCGCCGCCAGGGCCAGGCCCGCCGCCAGGGCCGCTGCGCCGACGGGACCTCGCCCGTTGCGGAAGGACGCGTCAGGCGCGTACGGCGATGCCGTCCAGCACCATCGAGAGGTACTGGCGGGCGATCTCCTCGGGGCTGTGCTGCCCGCCCGGCCGGTACCAGCTCGCCGCCACCCAGACGGTGTCGCGGACGAAGCGGTAGGTGAGCCGGATGTCGAGGTCCGCGCGGAACGCCCCGTCGGCCACGCCGCGCTCCAGGGTGCCGAGCCAGGCCGTTTTGAACTTCTGCTGGGAGTCGGTGAGGTAGCCGAAACGGGGCTGGGCGGCGAGGTGCTTGGACTCCTTCTGGTAAATGGCGACGGCCGCGCGATGCCGGTCGATCTCCCGAAAGGACTCGGTGACCAGGGCTTCGATGGTCTCCCTGGGACCGAGACCGGCGGCGAGGACGGCGTCGTAGCCGTCCCACAGCTCGGTCAGGAAGCTGGACAGGATCTCGTCCAGCATCGATTCCTTCGAGTCGAAGTGGTAGTAGAGGCTGCCCGCGAGCATGCCGGCTTCGTCCGCGATGCGGCGGACGGTGGTGGCGTTGTAGCCGTGTGCGGCGAAGACGTCCGCCGCGATGGTGAGCAGTTCGCGGCGACGCTCGGGCGAGGCACTCGCGGTCGTCGACTTCTTCTTGGCGGCTGGCACCCGGCCATTGTCACCCTCCGCACCACCCCACTTGTCGCCCGCTCGTCGATCACTTTTCTCCCGCCGGCCGCCGGGACTCCTGCCGTACCCGCCTCCGGCTCGTAGGACGCCCAAGCGGCGTATATTTCACGAGTAAAACACCTGCTAACATTCGCCTCATGGGGAAGCATGGGAAGCCGTCCGGTAAGAGTGCGCACGATGCTCCGGGGAGCGTGGTGCGTGCCCGGCCGCTGCCGGTCCGGAGCGCGGTGCGGCTGCGGCGGCCCGTCGACATCTGGCACAAGCCGGCGCTCAGTGCGCTGGTGGCGCTGGCGATCCCCGACCTCACGCTGTACGCGCTGGGGCGGCTGGATCTGATCCTGTACACCTCGGCGGGGGCGATGTGCGCGCTCTACGCGCACGGTCTGCCGTATGCGGCGCGTGCCCGCACGCTGCCGTGGGTGGTGCTCGGCATGGTCGCCAGCCTCGGCGTCGCGCTGACCGCCGCATCGCTGATCGCCTCGACCGCGCTGCTGGTCGTATGCGCCTCGCTGGTCGCCGCGGCCCATAAGATGGTCTGTGACGCGACGCGTATCGGCCCGCCGGGCAACGTCATCCTGACCTTCATCACCGCCTCGGCGTTCTTCGTGCCGCAGCACCTCGGGCAACTACCTCTGCACCTGGCGCTGGCGTTCGGCACCGGGGTGCTCGCCTGGCTGGTCTGTATGGCTCCGGCGCTGATACGGCCGCAGGGGCCCGAGCGGATCGTGGTCGCCCGCGCGCTGGAGGCCGCCGCGGGGCTGCTGCGTACGGAGGCGGGCACCGGCGGCGCGGCACCGGCCGGGGTGGCGCACGCCCGTCATGCCGCCGCGGCCGCGGTGAACGCCGCCTGGCACACGCTGTTCCTGGTCCCGGCGCGTACCCCGGACACGGCCGCGGCGCGGGCCGGACTCGAACGGCTGCTGGTGCGCGCCGAGTCGGCGTCGGGGAGCACGGGGCTCGCCAGGGGCGTGGCCGCCCCGGGCGCACCGTATGCAGCGGGATTCGCGGGGGCCGAGGCCGAGCGGCTCGGCGGCTGGGCGCGTGAGCTGCGCGGCGGGCGGCCGTTGCCCGAGGTGGCGTTGTCCGCGGCACAGGCCGAGGAGTTGGCGGGTGTCGCCGCGGAGGCGTGGGGGCCGCGGCGGCCCGGGCCCGGTCATCCGCGCGGGGTGCGGGCGGTGCTCGCCCGGTTGGCGCCCGGGGCACCGCTGCTGCCCATCGGCGCGCGGGTCGCCGTGGGGTGTGTACTGGCGGGCTGGGCGTCAATGGCCGTCGGGGTCGGGCATCCGTATTGGGCCGTGGTCACGGCAGCCTCCATCTACCAGGCCAACACCACGCTCTCCTGGCAGCGCGCGCTTCAGCGCACCCTCGGCAATCTGCTCGGGCTGCTCCTCTACACCGCACTGCTGCCGCTGATACACCTCGGACCGCTCGCGATGATCGCGCTCGCGCTGGCCTGTCAGCTCGGCGCGGAGGCCACGATCACCCGTAACTACTGGCTCGGTTCGGTGTGGGTGACCCCGATGGCGCTGCTGCTGACCGAATTCGGCAGTCAGGTGCCGGCGACGACGCTGATCGCCGACCGCTGGCTCGACACCGTGGTGGGGGCGGCGGTGGGGCTGGCCTGCTGTGTCCTGGTCACCAATCGGCGTGCCGCGGATCGTATCGAGGTGGCGCTGGAGCGGGTCGCGGCCGCCGAGGCCGTCGCGTCCCCGCTGCTCCGGGAGGGAGCCGCGACCGGTGTGGACGAGGCCCGGGAAATCGGCTGGGCCCGCGACCGGCTGGCGGGCTGTCTGGTCGAGCTCCGGGAGGCGGTGGAGGTCGCGGCCGGTGAGTGGTGGCAGCGGGCCGTTCCGGAGGAGCGGATCGTCCACGCCGAACAGCGAGGTCACCGGGCGCTGGCCGGTCTCGTCCGGCGGCTCACGGCGCCGGCACTTGCCGCCTGACCCGTGCGCCCGATCGGCACCGTACGGCAGGCACAATGAGGGCGCCGCGCCCTGGGGGCGTACGGCACGGCCGAGAGGAGAGTGCGGGTGACCGAGGACATCGTCGCGGGGGTGCTGCGCCAGTGGCAGCAGGTGCACCCCGGGCTGGACACCGGCCCGATGGCGGTGATCGGGCGGCTCAACCGCTGTTCCGCGCTGCTTCAGCAGGCGGCCGACGCGCCGCTGCGGAGGGCCGGACTCACCAGGCCCGAGTTCGACATCCTCGGCACCCTGCGCCGGATGGACCGCGAGCTGACCCCCGGGCGGGTGGCCCGCGAGACCTTCGCCTCCGGTGCCGCGGTCACCAAACGGGTACGGCAGTTGGAGGAGCGGGGGCTGATCGTCCGCCGCCCCGACGGCCGGGACCGCCGCGTCAGCCATCTCTCGCTCTCCGACGAAGGACGCGACACCATCGACCGGCTGCTGCCCGAACAGCTACGGTACGAGGCGTCGCTGCTGGCCGGCATCGGCGCCGAGCGGCAGGAGGAACTCTCCACGGGGCTGGGCGAGTTGCTGGTGGTCCTGGAGGGACGGCTCGGCAGCCTGCTGGACTGAGGCCTACGGGCCGTGGGCAGGCGGGGCAGGCAGCGAGCGACCGGCCGGAGCGGCGGGCGCGCCGAGCACGGCACGCCCTGGCAGAGCGGGCCTGCCGACGGACGCACCACCCCGGTAGAGGGCCCGCCCAGGGACGCATGCCCCCACACAATGCACGCGCGGCCGCGACCACCCCGACCCTCACCACTCCAGTCGGGCGAGCCTCCCCTTCTCGCCCGCGGCCCAGCAGCCCAGGTCGGGGGCGCAGTCGACGGTGTCGTACGAGCCGGTGTCGAAGGTGTGCCAGGTGTGGCCGCCGTCGAGTGTCAGATCGCTGCCGGTCGGGCCGACCGCCAGGGCGAGGTGGCGGGAGTTCGGGAGCCAGGCGGCGCCGGAGCGGTACGCCTTCGGGGGTGCGGCGGCCGGTGTCCAGGTGGCGCCGGCGTCGGCGCTGACCGCGGCGGCGTGCGGGGAGGGCTGGTCGGGGCGGTAGTCGCCGCCGACCGCGAGGGCGTGGCCGCGGTCGCGGACGGCGAGGGCGAAGATGCCGCGCGCCGGGTCGCCCGCGGGCAGCGGGGTGTCGGTGACGGTCCAGGTGCGGCCGCGGTCGGCGGTGTGCAGGACGCGGGCGGTGGCCGCGCCGCCGGTCGCGATCCAGGCGTCGCGGCTGCCGGAGGAGACCAGGCACTGGCCACTGGCGGCGAATGCGGCCTCGCCCTGCTGGGCCGGTGGCATACCGTCCGATGGCAGGACCCGCCAACTGCGGCCGCCGTCCCCGGTGGACAGGATGCGGTACTTGCCGTCCACGGGGTCGCTGAGCGCGATGCCGTGCCGCCGGTCGAAGAAGGTCAGGCAGTCGTAGAAGGCACGGGGGTCGGGGTTGCGGAAGCTTTCGGTCCAGGTGGCGCCCGCGTCATCGGTGCGGAAGACCCGCGAGGCCGCACCCTCGCCGATCGCGAGGACGACCGCGCGGCGCGCATCGAGCGCCTCGATGTCGCGGAACTCCAGTGCGTCGGCACCGGGTGGGGAGATGTTGCGCCAGTGCTTGCCGCCGTCCCGGGTGCGCAGCACGGTACCGCCGGTGCCCGCGACCCAGGCGGTCGTACGGCTGACGGCGGCCAGACCGCGGAAGCGGGCGGTGCTGCCGCTGTCCTTGAGCCGCCAGCCGGCGTGCGGGGTGGTGAACGAAGCCGCCGTCAGCGGATCACGGGCCGAGGTGGGCGTGGTCGCAGGCGAGGCCGCGGCGGACGTCATCGCGTAGGAGGCGGGGGAAGAGGTCGCGTCCACGGGGGCGTTCGCCGGCCGGGCCACGGCTACGGAGCCGGCCGCGAGCATGGCGAGGGCCGCCGCACCAGCGGTGAGCGCCGCCCGGCGTCCGACACCGCGTGGACGCGGCCCCCGCCCCTTCCGCTGCTCTGAGCCCAGATACAACAAACGTCCCGTGCGCCGCATTTCGCCCCACCCCGCTCTGGTTTTGGGCTGGAAGCTAGCCCAGCCCGAGCGCCCCGTCCAGACCGCCGCCCGGCGCCGCCGGTGACCTCCCCCGTCACTGCCCGCACCCACCGGTGAGCCCTCGGTGGCCGTGCGGTCGTGACCGAGGCGCACCCGTACGCCTGACGGCTCGTCAAGTTGAGCCCCGGGAGGCCGGTCGCGAGTATCGGGCGGCCAACAAAGAGGGCAAATACGTACATTCAAAGGCCCGTGACGCAGGTCACGTAGGAATCCAATGCACCTGGCGCGATGGCCCGCGCGTCTTAGTGGTCGAAGACTCAAATGAACCGCACCGAACACAAGGGAGCCGGCGATGTCCAGCGTCATCGACCAAGCCGTTCAGGCCCGTCTCATCGCGACCGCTCCACGGTCGCAGGTGATCCCGGCGAGCCTGCGTTACGACCGCGCCGACCCCTTCGCGGTGCGGCTGGTCTTTCCGCCGGCCGCTTCGCTGGACGGGGCGGAGGTGACCTGGACGTTCGGGCGCGAACTGCTGGAGGAGGGCCTGTGCGGGCCCGCCGGGGCGGGCGACGTACAGATCTGGCCGTACGACGCCGATGCGGTGGTGGTGGAGTTCCACGCCGCCGGCGGTATGGCGGTGGTGCAGTTCGAGACGCAGGAGCTGAGAGCGTTTCTGACGCTGTCGTACGAGCTGGTCGCGCAGGGCGATGAAGCGCGGCACCTGGACGTCGAGGGCGATCTCGCCGCCCTGTTGCGCGAGGCGTGAACCACACCCCGTCGGCGCCGGAGCCCGACCGGAGTTCCGGCACCCCATCGCGCCGCACCGCCCCTCGCGAACTGACCCTCACGAACTGACCCTTCACCTGTGGCATGCCCCGGCGTTCGGCATGCCCACCCGCCGAAAGGCATCCCGTCCCGCTGTCACCGCACACTCCCCCCGGTCGTCACCACCCGCCCCGCCCCGGTTTCCGGCGGCCGCTCCGCTCCGAAGAGATTCGCCAGGTGCAGGTCCACCAGCCGTAGCGCGGTCTCGGGGGTGTGCACCTCCAGCAGGACGTAGGTGGCGAGCCCGTCGGCCGCGCTGATCAGCAGCATCGCCTCGTCCTCGTTGGCGCGCTCCGGTGGCAGTTCGCCGCGGTCCGCGGCCAGCCGCAGCTGGTCGGCGAAGAAGGCGCGGAGCCGGGGGATGCCGTCCTCGGCCTCGGCGCGCAGGGCCTCGTCATGGACGGCGCGGGCGTAGTACGCGGCGCCGACCAGCAGCCCGATGCGGCTCCTGTCGTCCAGCGGCAGCATGCCCGACAGACAGGCGCGCAGCACCTCACGGGGCGTCGGCTCCTCGGTCAGCGCCTCGATGCGCTCCCTGATCCGGTCCCCGGCAAGCCGGTTGATGTACCGGAGGGCGAAGAGCAGCATCTCGTCCCTGGTGCGGAAGTAGTGCTGTAGCCGGCCCAGTGAGATACCGGCCTCCGCGGCGACATCGCGCAGACTCGCCCCGTCCAGCCCACGGGTGCCGGCGATCCGGCACAACGCCTCGGAGATCTCCTGGCGTCTGGCTTCGTGGTCCACCTTCTTGGGCACGGATGACCTCCCTCGTACGGTGCGCGGTTCCTCGCGCGCGGGGTCGCTTCCGGGTACCGGGCCCGCTTTTACAAGTCGCTTGTACCGTTATAACGTATCGCTACTCAATACGCTTGACTTGGAAACCGGTGACCCTGATGCCTGAGCACGCCGCCCCGCTGCTTCGACCACCCCGCCACCGCGTCGATCCCCGGGCCCGCCGCTGGTGGACACTCCAGGCGCTGCTGACGCTCAGTGGCCCGATGCTGCTCACCGCGCTCACCATGGCGGTCCTGTCCCTGCTCTTCTTCCCGGGCGCGCTGCCCTGGCTCGGCCCGTTGCTGCTGGTCGTGCTGGTGCTGCCGGCCCTCGGCTATCTCCTGGTGATGCCGCGGTGGCGGTATGCGGTGCACGCCTGGGAGCTGGGCGGCCGGGCGGTCTACGCGGCGGGCGGCTGGTTCTGGCAGAAGCGGCGGATCGCGCCGCTGAGCCGGGTGCAGACGGTCGACACCGTGCGCGGGCCGCTCCAGCGGCGGTACGGGCTGGCGACGGTGACCGTCACCACCGCCTCGACCGCGGGCGACATCAAGATCGCCGGACTGTCCGACGCGGACGCCGAGGAGCTGTCCCGGCGGATCGGTGAGGCTGCGCAGGACGTACCGGGTGATGCCGCATGAGCACGCCTCGGGAGCCCGGCACAGACACCGGCACGTCCGCCGGGTCCGGGCCCGCCGCCCCGCCCGACGCCCCCTTCGAGGAGACGCCGTGGCGGCGGCTGGACCCGCGCACCCTTCTGGTGCACTGCGGCTGGATGGCGGCACCGCTCGGTTCGCTGGCACTGACGGCGCTGGCCACCGGCGGCCGGATCAACACCGAGGCCTGGATCACGCTCGCCGCGATCTCGGCCTCGTTCGCCGTCCTCACCACGCTCGGCCTGATCCGGTGGGCGCGTACGGAGTTCCGTATCACCATTCCCCGCCGCGGCGAGGGAGCGGGCGGCGCCTCCCCCACCTTCGATGTGCGCAGCGGGCTGCTGACCCGGCGGCTGCGCAGCGTGCCGCTGCACCGGATACGCACCGTCGATCTGACCGCGACGCCGGTGCACCGGGTACTGGGCGTCACCGTGCTGCGGGCCGGTACGGCCGGCTCGGGGGACGGCAGCAGCGAGCTGTCCCTGGAGGCGCTCACGGTGCCCGAAGCCGAGCGGCTGCGCACCGAGCTGCTCGCCTACGCCGATGCCGAGGCGATCGCGAACGACCCGGTGGTGGCCCGCATCAACTGGCGCTGGCTGCGCTATGCGCCGCTCACCTTCTGGGTCATCGGCGGGGTCTTCGTGGCGGCCGGAGGCGCCTACCGCGCCCTGGACGGCATCGGCATCGAGGCCTGGAAACTCGGCTTCGTCCAGCGGGCGTTCACGGAATTCGGTGCCGGTGCGCTCTGGCTGACGATCCCGGCGGCGCTGGTGGTCATCCTCGCCCTCGGTTCGGTCGGCGCGGTCGTCCTGTACGTCGAGAACTGGTGGAGCTACTGCCTGGAGTGGACCGACTCGCGCACGCTCCGGGTGCGCCGCGGGCTGCTCACCACCCGTGCGGTCACCATCGAACGGGCCCGGCTGCGCGGAGTGGTGCTGCGCGAACCGCTGCTGCTGCGGGCCGGCGGCGGCGCACTGGTGCGCGCAGTGGCGGGCGGTCTGGGCAACCGCGAGGAGAACCGCAAGCGCAGCGGGCTGCTGCCGCCGGCGCCCCGCGCGGAGGCACTGCGGGTGGCCGGTGGCACCCTGCGCTCACCCTTCCCGGGAAGCGCGGCGCCCGCGGCGCTGACACCGCACCCCCGGGTCGCGCTGCGCCGGCGGCGGGTGCGCGGTCTGCTGTTCGTGGTCCTGCCGGGCACCGCCGTGCTCGCCGGTCTCGGCGCGGCGTTCACTCCCGTCCTGCTGCACTGCGCCTGGATCTACGCACTGGTCACCACGGCGCTGTCACTGTGGCTGGCCCGGGACGCGTACCGCAGTCTGGGGCACGGTCTGGACGGCCCGTATCTGGTCGCCCGCTCGGGCACCTTCAGCCGCGACACCGTCGCCCTCCAGCGCGACGCCATCGCCGCCTGGACGTTCTCGACCTCGCCGTTCACCCGCCGGGCCGGGCTCGTCACGCTCACCGCGGCGGTCGCGGCGGGCGACGACGGCTACCGCATCCCGGACCTCCCGGCCACCGACGCCCCCGGCTTCGCCACGACGGCGGCCCCGGGAATCCTGGAAGAGTTCCTGGTCCACCCCGGACCGACCCCCGGACCGGCCCCCGTTCCGGGACAGCGATCGCGGTAAGGGGGCGGTCGTCACAGGAACGCCCGGCATCTGCCGGGCAGTTGGACCACCGGGGCGACCACCACCTCCGGGCGGCAGCCGGGTCAGCTGGCCCACTCCCGCCCGGAGGCGGCGTGACCTGCACACACGCCTGGACGCGGCATGAAACCGCCGGCACCGCAACATGAGATACCTCACACTCATGTCGCGTGCACGGCGAGGCTGGGCACACCGTCCTACTGGACGAGCCTTTGCCCATGATCCGACAGCCGTGAGGGAGCAGCGCGATGGACCCCGTCATCGACCAAGCCGTCCAGGTCCGCCTCATCGCCACCACCTCCGGCCCGCACGCGGTACCCGCGGTACTGCACTATCAGCCCAGCGACCCGCTGGCCGTACGGATGTCCTTCCCGCCGGAGATCTCGCTGGACGGCTCGGCGGTGGACTGGGCGTTCGCCCGCGAACTGCTCGACGAGGGGCTGCGGGTGCCGGCCGGGCGGGGCGATGTGCGGGTGCGGCCGTCCGGCCCGGACCGCACGGTGATGGAGTTCCACGCGGACGAGGGCGTCGCCATGGTCCAGTTGAGGACCGCGGACGTACGGCAGTTCCTCACCCGCTCCTACGCGGCCGTGCCCGCCGGTGCCGAGCCGGCCTACCTCGGTCTGGAGCGCGGCCTCGCGGAGTTGTTCGGCGCGGCATAAGGCGGTGCGAGGGGGCGGCGGCACCGTCGCCCCCCCAAACGTCAATCAGGGCGGCCCGAAGGCCGCCCTGATCCATCCGCCACGCATCAGCGCTTCGGGAACCCGAATCCGTAGCCCTGCTGCTTCATCCACGGCAGCAGCCGCTCCAGCGATTCGACGGTCCGGGAGCGGTCGCCGCCGCCGTCGTGGAACAGGACCGTCGGGCCGTTGGAGAGTTCGGCGCGCACCGTGGCGTCGATCATGTCGACGGTGCCGCCCTCGAAGTCCTTGCTGTCGACGTTCCAGCCCAGCGGTCGCATGCCGTGGTCCGCGGCCAGCTTGCGGCTGTAGGGCGTGAAGGCGCCGCCGGGGGCACGGTAGTACTCGACCTGTGCGCCGCCCGCCGCGTTCTCGATCATCTGCTGTGCGTCGAGTATCTGCCGCGACTGGAAGCTCTCGGACTTGTGATTCATCCCGGTGTCGTGGTCGAGGGTGTGGTCGCACAGCTTGTGGCCCGCGGCCACCACCTGCTTGACCAGGTCCGGGTGCGCCTTGGCCTGCGGGCCGATCATGCAGAAGACCGCTTTGACGTTCTGCTTCTTGAGGACCTCCAGCACCTTCGGGGTCCAGGTCGGGTCCGGGCCGTCGTCGATGGTGATGTTCAGGCTGCGGCCGGGGCGGTCCGAGGCGTGCACGATCGAGGGGTCGACCGGTGCGGCACCGGACGCCTTCTTGGGTTGTTTGGCGGCGTCCGCCGCGCTGGAGTCCGTACCGGCTCCGGAGAAGACGAGCGTCCCCGCTGCTGCGAGCGCCACAACAGCCGCCGCGGCCACCCCGATGATGCCGCTCTCTTTACCGAAGCCCCGTGCCATCCCGATCCCGTCCCTCTTACCTGCGTGTGCGGTCCGACGGCGGTGGGTGCTGCATCCGCACCGCCCTGCACCACGGAAGATGCGTCAGAGATCGAGAAGGCTGCTCCTGTTACGGATCCATCATGAAACTTATTGATACTGGTCCCATGCCACGTGTACTTCTGATCGAGGACGACGCCGCCGTACGGGACGGAGTGACCCTCGCGCTGCGGCGGCGCGGTCATGAAGTGGCCGCCGCGGCCAGCGGCGAGGAGGGCCTGGACGTCCTGCCGGGCTTCCGGCCGGACATCGTGCTGCTGGATCTGATGCTCCCCGGCAAGGACGGCTTCGAGGTCTGCCGGCTGATCCGCGCCGAGCGGCAGCTGCCGATCATCATGCTCACCGCCCGCGGCGACGACCTCGATGTGGTGCTCGGACTGGAGGCCGGGGCCGACGACTACATCGTCAAGCCGGCCCGCGGTGAGGTCCTCGAAGCCCGCATCCGTGCAGTATTGCGCCGTACCGCGCTGCCGGCCGAGGGCGCACCGGCCGCCGCCGAGCCGGGCCCCGCCCCGGTGGAGACGTACGGCGAACTGGCCATAGACCGCGCCGGCCTGGTGGTCGGCAAGGGCGGCCAGGACCTGGCGCTGGCCCCCTCGGAGATGAAGCTGCTGCTGTTCCTGTCCGCCACCCCGGGACAGGTCTTCAGCCGCCAGCAGCTGCTGGAGCAGGTGTGGGAGCACAGCTACCACGGCGATGCGCGGCTGGTCGACGCCTGTGTCATGCGGCTGCGGACGAAGATAGAGGACACCCCGCGCAGCCCCCGTTACGTCCAGACCGTGCGCGGTTTCGGCTACCGTTTCGGGCCCCTGTGAAGCGCCCCCGCCGCTGGACGGACCTCCCCCGCCTCGGGCGCGGGAACCCCCAGCTGCTGCGTGGGCTGCGGGCCCGGCTCGTGGTGGGATTCCTGGTGGTGGCCGCCGTCAGTGCGCTGACCACCGCGCTGCTGACCTACCAGGAGGCGCGTAACGCGATCCTCCAGCGCTCCCAGGACATCGCCGTCAACGATCTGCGGGCGCAGGTCAATTCGCTGGCTCCCGAGCTCCCGGTGCCGCCGTCGCAGGCCGATCTGGATTCTTTCCGGGTCCAGCTGGAGCGTTCCGGGAAGTCCCGGGAATGGGATATTTCGGTGCATTACAGCGGTGTGCGGGACAGCGGCGACGGGAGTCTGCGCGGCGATGTCGTGATACCGGCCGGCCTCAAGGGGTCGGTGGAGAAGCGCCATGTGCCGGCCTTCCAGCGGGTGGACCGCGGCGGGGACCCGTGGCTGCTGATCGGGATGCCGGTGCGGCAGACCGACGGCAAGGCCTCCGCGCTGTCCGTCTATGCCCAGCTTCCGCTGAGCGCCGAGGAGTCCAATGTCGAGGCGCTGGTGAGCGCCGCCCAGCGGGGTGCGCTGCCGGTGCTGGTACTGACCGTGATCCCGGCGCTGCTCGCCGCGCGCGGGGTGCTCCGGCCGGTACGGGGGCTGCGGCAGGCCGCCGGGCGGATCGCCGAGGGCAAGCTGGACACCCGGCTGGAGGTCAAGGGCGCCGATGAACTCGCCGATCTGTCCCGGACGTTCAACGACATGGCGGCCCGGCTGGAGGAGAGCATGGCCGAGCTGCGCCGGCTGGAGTCCAACGCCCGGCGGTTCGCGGCCGATGTCTCGCACGAGCTGCGGACGCCGCTCGCGGCGATGACCGCGGTCACCGACGTGCTCGACGAGGACGCCGACTCCCTCGACCCCGACACCGCCTCCGCCGTCCGGCTGATCAGCCAGGAGACCGGGAAGCTGGCGCGGATGGTGGAGGATCTGATGGAGGTCTCGCGGTTCGACGCGGGAGCCGCGGCGCTGCATCTCGACGAGGTGGACGTCGCCGAGACCATCCGCAAGACCCTTCAGGCCAGGGCCTGGCAGAAGCGGGTGACGGCGGAGCTGCCGGCCGGCGTACGGGCCCGGCTCGATCCGCGGCGGCTCGATGTGGTGGTCGCCAACCTGGTCGGCAATGCCCTGCACCACGGCGGCGAGCCGGTCCGGGTGCGGCTGCACACCCCGGAGCCGGGCGCGGACCGGCTGCTGATCGAGATCTCCGACAGCGGGCCCGGTATCGACCCCGAGGTCCTGCCGCATGTCTTCGAGCGCTTCTACAAGGCGGACTCCGCCCGCGCCCGCTCGGAGGGCAGCGGCCTGGGTCTGGCCATCGCGATGGAGAACGTACGGCTGCACGGCGGCGTCATGCGCGCGGCCAACTCCCCGGAGGCCGGTGCGGTGTTCACGGTGGATCTGCCGTTGCGCCAGGGCGAGACCGCCGGGGCGGCGGCCGGGGAGGCGGACGGCCCGCCGGACGGCGCCTGGGCGGCCGGGGAGACCGCGGACGACAACCCGGACGGCGCACGTCCCGAAGCCGGAAAAGAGAACCTCGTATGAGCGCCATGAACGCCCTGAAGGCCCTGCGTACGGTGCGGGCCCGGCGGCTCGTCCTGGGCGGTGCCCTCACCGGGGCGCTGGCGGCCGCGCTGTCCGGGGCGCTGGCCGGCTGCGGTATCGCGCCCACCGATGTCATCGACGCCGGTGAACCCGCCAGTGGCATGAAGTCGCCGGGCCAGCCCGAGGCCGATGTCCAGCTGTTCTTCTACGGGCCGTCCGGGCTGCGCTCCGCGACCCGGCCGGCGAAGACGCCGGTCGACCCGGACACGGCCCTCCAGCTGCTCATGAAGGGCCCGAACCACGCGGAGCGGATGCGCGGCCTGACCAGTGTGCTGCCGAAGTTCCTCGGCCTGCCGTCCGCCGAGACCCGCGAGGGCGCCGTGGTGATCAACGTGCGGGTGGGCGTCGAGCTGCTGGACTCCGCCTCGCTGAACCAGCTGGTGTGCACCGCGGCCAACGCCCGGGTGCCGGGGGACAAGCCGGCGGGGCAGGTCGCCGTGATGATCGTGGGCAAGGCCGGCCGGGTCGGCCCGATGGTGTGCGGCGGCAACAACGCCTTCCCCGTCGTCGAGCCGAGCCCGACCCCCACCGCGCCGTCCGCTACGCAGCGGCCGGACACGGGTGATTCCGGCACCGGCGGGTCCGCCGCGGAGCCGGACCCGACCGGCTGAACCGCCAGGGACCGCCCCTCACAGCCCGGCGCCGCGCTACCGTGAAAGCAGGCAGCCACCTGCCCGCACACGTCCGGAGAAGAGCGGCCGACCGGCCCTGAACCCTCGGGAGACGCACGCGATGACCGAGCGCAAACCCCCCGGTGTCACCTTCGAGAGCTGGATCGACAAGCAGATCCGCGAGGCGACCGAGCGCGGCGACTTCGCCGGCCTCCCGGGCGCCGGGAAACCCCTCCCCCACCTCGATCAGCCGTATGACGAGATGTGGTGGATCAAGGACAAGATGAGCCGGGAGCACCTCTCCTACCTGCCGCCGAGCCTCGCCCTGCGCAAGGAGGCGGAGGACGCCCTGGAGGCCGCGGCCGCCGCTCCCACCGAGACGGCCCTGCGCCGCATCCTGACGCCGCTCAATGAGCGCATCCGCGCGGCGCTGCGCACCCCGCTCGAAGGCCCTCCGCTGAACCTCGTACCGTTCGATATCGACGAGGTGGCCCGTAAGTGGCGGGAGCAGCACGGGAGTTGACGAGGACGGACTCTTGCCCGGCTCACGGCCCGACGGGGCCCAGCCGTACCCGCAGGAACCGCGGCCGGTACAGGTCCACATCGCCGTTGAGGCGGGAATCGGCCGGGACGCCGGGCGGGCCGAGCCAGTTGATGTCGTAGCTGAGCAGCAATGCGCCGTCGGCGGTGAATTCGGGGTGCGCCTGCGGGTTGTAGACCGCGAGGTGCTGGGGGTCGGCGGCCGGTGGGCGGGGCGGGGTGAGCCGGCCGTTCGGCCCGTGCCAGGGGCCGCGGGGTGAGCAGGACCAGTAGCTGGTGAGGGCCCGCATCCCGGCCGTGCCGCCGCCCCCGGTGTCCATGGTGATCAGCACCCAGGCGGGGCCGTCGCGGACGACGGTGAAGGCGGTGCCGACGCCGCGCGGCCCGCCGTCCCGCAGCACCGGGCGGGCCCGCCCGGCCCGCCGCTGCCACTGGGCGCCGTCCCAGAACCGCCAGCTTCCGCGGTCCCCGAGCCGCCCGGCCGGAACCCGTGCGAGATAAGCGCTGGAGGCGGGTGCCGACGGCGGGTCGTCGCTGCCGAAGACATAGGTCCAGCCGCCGTCGCGGACCGCCGCCGCGCCGTAGAGAACGCGCCGGCCCGGGTCGGCGGAGGTCGGAGCGACGGCCTCGGTGATGCCTTCCAGGCGCAGGCCGGGGAGGGAGAGCGTGGCGACCTCGGTGCTGTGCGGCATGCCGAAGATCCACGGTCCGGTGCCGGGGACGCGGTTCCACAGCAGGACACGGACCACTTTCCGGTCCGATCCCGGCCCGCGGGGCTCCACGCTCGCGCGGACCGGCCAGCGCCAGCCGCCGCCGGGCGGGTCGGGGAAGAACGGTCCGGGGGCGGCCGCGGCCCCGCCGGTCAGGGTGCGCTCCAGCCGGCCCGAACGGGACATCACCACGGCGGAGTTGTGCCGCAGGAACGGGGTGCCGCCGGTGTCGGCGGTGCGCCAACGGCGGTGCCCCCCTTGCGGATTGGGCGGTTCCTGGATCCGGTCGAGGAAGGTGTCGGAGAAGAGCCAGAGCGTCCGGCCGTCGGGCAGACGCACCGCGTGGGTGCCGTCACCGCCGGTCCAGTCGTCGACCCGGGCGTTGTCATTGCCGTATCGGGCGAATTCTGCGGTATGCCGGGAATCGGGGGTCCAGGAGGCGATCCGGCGTCCGCAGGTGGCGGCGTGGCCGGGGGCGGCGGTCCGCGGCAGCACCCAGACGAGCGCGGCGACGGCCAGCAGCAACGTGGCGACGGTCACGGTGCGGGTCAACGGCGCCTTGGGCATCGCGCTCCTCGGTCGGGTGCCGCGCCCACCGTACTGAACCTGCGCCGACGCCCCGGGCGGACACGTCCCGTAGGTCACCGGATGACTTCGCGCGATAGGGGCGACCCGTCCCACCTGCCCCATCCGGCCCATGGATATCAACATTTCTGCACGGTCAACGAGTGCAACGTCACAGCTGGAGCCCCTGCTCCAGCTAACGGTCGTTCGCCTAGCCTGCTGCCATGACCGCCGAGTCCCCCGAACTCCCCCTGGCCGCAGCCTTCCCGGATGCCGACCGCGCACAGTGGCACCGCCTCGTCGAAGGTGTGCTGCGCAAATCGGGCGTCGCAGAAGCAACGGGCCCCGCCGCCGAGGACGCGCTCGCCACCGATCTCCAGGACGGCATCCGCGTCCGCCCGCTCTACACCGCCGAGGACGGTACGGCCGCCCTGGGCCACCCGGGCTTTCCGCCCTTCGTACGGGCCGGCCGGCCCGAGGGCACGACCGTCGCCGGGTGGGACGTACGCCAGCGCCATGTCCACACCGATCCCCAGCGGGCCAATGAATCGGTGCTGGCCGATCTGGAGAACGGCGTCACCTCGGTCTGGCTGACCGTCGGTGACGGCGGGGTGCCGGTGGCCGGGCTGGAGCAGGCGCTGCGGGGGGTCTATCTGGACCTGGCCGCGGTGGTGCTGGACGCGGGGGCCGATTTCGCGGCGGCCGCCGAGGAGTTGCTGCGGCTTTACACCGCGTCCGGTGCGCCGCTGCGTGAGGCGGCCGGCTGCCTGGGCGCCGACCCGCTCGGTCTGCTGGCCCGTACGGGTGATGACGCCAAGCTGCGCCTCCAGTTGGAGTCGGCCGCCCGGATGGCCGCACGCTGCGCCGCCGAGGCACCCGGTGTGCGCGCGCTGGCCGTCGACGCGCTGCCGTACCACGAGGCGGGCGGTTCGGCCGCCGAGGAGCTGGGCACCTCGCTGGCCACCGGCGTCGCCTATCTGCGGCAGCTGACCGGATCCGGCCTCGGCATCGACGACGCCTGCCGGCAGCTGGAGTTCCGCTATGCCGCCACCGCGGACCAGTTCCTGACGATCGCCAAGCTGCGGGCGGCCCGCCGGCTGTGGGCGCGGGTCGCCGAGGTGTGCGGGGCCTCCCCCGCCGCGTCCGCGCAGCGCCAGCACGCGGTCACCTCCACGGTGATGATGACCCGTCGGGACCCGTGGGTGAACATGCTGCGCACCACGGTCGCCGGTCTGTCCGCGGGCGTGGGGGGCGCCGACGCGGTGACGGTGCTGCCGTTCGACGCCGCGCTGGGCCTGCCCGACGCGTTCGCGCGGCGGATCGCCCGCAACACCCAGTCCGTGCTGCTGGAGGAGTCGCATCTGTCGAAGGTGATCGACCCGGCGGGCGGCTCCTGGTACGTGGAGAACCTCACCGATGAGCTGGCCCGGGCCGCCTGGGCGTGGTTCCAGGAGATCGAGGGGGCCGGCGGCCAGGCCGCGGCACTGCGCTCCGGGATGATCGCCGGCCGGCTGGCCGACACCTGGGAGCGCCGTTCCGAGGACCTCGCGCACCGGCGCGAACCGGTCACCGGTGTCAGCGAGTTCCCGCATCTCGCCGAGCCGCCGGTGCACCGCGAGCCGGCGCCCGCGCCGATCGGCGGAGGGCTGCCGCGGGTGCGCAGGGACGACGCCTTCGAGCAACTGCGGGCACGCTCCGATGCGCGGCTGGCGGCGAGCGGTGCCCGCCCCAAGGTCTTCCTCGCCGCGCTGGGCCCGGTCGCGACGCACACCGCGCGGGTGGCATTCGCCGCCAATCTGTTCCAGGCGGGCGGTATCGAGACGGTGGCCGAGCCGGCGCCGGTGGATGCCGAGTCGGTGGCCGAGGCGTTCGCGGCCAGTGGCGCGCGGATCGCCTGTCTGTGTGCGAGCGACGCGGTGTACGGCGAGCAGGCGGCGGCCGTGGCGGCCGCGCTGAAGTCGGCGGGTGCGCTGCGGGTGCATCTGGCCGGCAAGCCGGGCGAGCGGCGGGACGAATTCGCAGCGGCCGGTGTGGACTCCTACGTCTTCACGGGCTGCGACGCGGTCGAGGTGCTGTCCTCGGCCCTGGATGTCATGGAGGTGGCGTGATGGAGGAGACGACGCAGCAGACAGGCGCCGTCGGCGAAGCGCCGCACGGTTCCCCGGCGACCACGGGCGCCATCCCGGACTTCAGCACCGTCGAACTCGGCGGCCCGGTCACCGCGGACGCCGGCGAGGCCGGGGAGTGGGCCGCGGCCGTACAGCAGGCCACCGGCAAAGGCGTGGCGGACCTGACGTGGGAGACGCCGGAGGGCATCGACGTCAAGCCGCTGTACACCGAGGCGGACCTCGACGGGCTGGACTTCCTGGGGACCTACCCGGGCATCACGCCGTATCTGCGCGGCCCGTACCCGACGATGTACGTCAACCAGCCCTGGACGATCCGGCAGTACGCCGGTTTCTCCACGGCCGAGGAGTCCAACGCCTTCTACCGGCGCAATCTCGCGGCCGGCCAGAAGGGCCTGTCGGTCGCCTTCGACCTGCCCACGCACCGCGGCTACGACAGCGACCACCCGCGGGTGACCGGCGATGTCGGCATGGCGGGCGTCGCGATCGACTCGATCTATGACATGCGGCAGCTCTTCGAGGGCATCCCGCTGGACAAGATGACGGTGTCGATGACGATGAACGGCGCGGTACTGCCCGTTCTCGCCCTCTACATCGTGGCCGCCGAGGAACAGGGCGTACCGCCCGAGAAGCTGGCCGGGACCATTCAGAACGACATCCTCAAGGAGTTCATGGTCCGCAACACCTACATCTATCCGCCGCAGCCCTCGATGCGGATCATCTCCGACATCTTCGCGTACACCTCGCAGAAGATGCCGCGCTACAACTCCATCTCGATCTCCGGCTATCACATCCAGGAAGCGGGCGCGACGGCCGACCTGGAGCTGGCGTACACCCTGGCCGACGGGGTGGAGTACCTGCGCGCGGGCATCGAGGCGGGCATGGATGTGGACTCCTTCGCGCCGCGGCTGTCGTTCTTCTGGGCGATCGGCATGAACTTCTTCATGGAGATCGCCAAGCTGCGCGCGGCCCGGCTGCTGTGGGCGCGCCTGGTGCAGAAGTTCGACCCGAAAAACCCCAAGTCCCTGTCCCTGCGCACCCATTCGCAGACCTCGGGCTGGTCGCTGACCGCGCAGGACGTGTTCAACAACGTCACGCGTACGTGTGTGGAGGCGATGGCCGCCACCCAGGGGCACACCCAGTCCCTGCACACCAACGCCCTCGACGAGGCGCTGGCGCTGCCCACCGACTTCTCCGCCCGTATCGCCCGCAACACCCAGCTGTTCCTCCAGCAGGAGTCGGGCACCTGCCGGGTCATCGACCCGTGGGGCGGCAGCGCGTACGTCGAGAAGCTCACCCACGATCTGGCGCACCGGGCCTGGCAGCACATCGAGGAGGTCGAGGCGGCCGGCGGGATGGCCAAGGCCATCGACGCGGGCATCCCCAAGCTGCGCGTCGAGGAGGCCGCGGCGCGGACGCAGGCGCGGATCGACTCGGGGCGGCAGGCACTGATCGGCGTCAACAAGTACCGGGTGGAGACCGACGAGGAGATCGAGGTCCTCAAGGTCGACAACTCCTCGGTGCGCGCCCAGCAGATCGAGAAGCTGAAGCGGCTGCGCGCCGAGCGCGACGAGGAGGCCTGCCAGAAGGCGCTGCGCGCGCTGACCGCGGCGGCCGAGTCCGGTCCCGGCGAGGGGCTGGAGGGCAATCTGCTGGCGCTGGCGGTGGACGCGGCCCGCGCGATGGCGACGGTCGGCGAGATCTCGGACGCACTGGAGTCGGTCTACGGGCGGCACTCCGGCCAGATCCGTACGATCTCCGGTGTGTACCGAGACGAAGCGGGCCCCTCTTCCGGTGTGGAGCGCACCCGGTCGCTGGTGGCCGAGTTCGAGCGCGCCGAGGGGCGCCGGCCGCGCATCCTGGTGGCCAAGATGGGCCAGGACGGCCATGACCGCGGCCAGAAGGTGATCGCCACGGCCTTTGCCGATCTGGGCTTCGACGTCGATGTCGGCCCGCTGTTCCAGACGCCGGCGGAGGTGGCCCGCCAGGCGGTGGAGGCGGACGTCCATATCGTCGGGGTGTCGTCGCTGGCGGCCGGCCATCTGACGCTGGTGCCGGCGCTCAAGGAGGCGCTGGCGGCGGAGGACCGCGAGGACATCACGATCGTGGTGGGCGGGGTGATCCCGCCGGCGGACGTGCAGCCGCTGCGGGAGATGGGCGCCGCCGCGGTGTTCCTGCCCGGCACGGTCATCCCCGAGGCCGCGCACGATCTGGTGCGGGACCTGGCGTCGGTCCTCGGCCACGAGCTCTGAGCGGGGGGTCATGCCTGCGACGATCGATGTCGAACGGTACGCCGAGGGCGTCCGGGCGGGTTCCCGCGCCTGGATCGCCCGCGCCGTCACCCTGGTCGAGTCGACCCGCCCGGACCACCGGGCGGCGGCCCAGCGGCTGCTGATCGAGCTGCTGCCGTACTCCGGTTCGGCCCGCAGGGTGGGCATCAGCGGGGTGCCGGGCGTCGGCAAGTCGACCTTCATCGACGCGCTCGGCACGCTGCTGACCGGGATGGGACACCGGGTGGCGGTGCTCGCTGTCGACCCGTCCTCCAGCCGTACCGGCGGTTCCATCCTGGGCGACAAGACCAGGATGGAGCGGCTGGCGACCGACCCGGCGGCGTTCGTCCGGCCCTCCCCGACGTCCGGCACGCTGGGCGGGGTGGCCCGGGCCACCCGGGAGTCCATCGTGGTGATGGAGGCGGCGGGCTATGACGTGATCCTGGTGGAGACGGTCGGCGTCGGCCAGTCCGAGACCACCGTCGCCAACATGGTCGACACCTTTCTGCTGCTGACCCTGGCGCGCACCGGCGACCAGCTCCAGGGCATCAAGAAGGGTGTGCTGGAGCTGGCGGACCTGGTCTCCGTCAACAAGGCCGACGGTCCGCACGAGCGCGATGCCCGCTCGGCGGCCCGTGAACTGGCCGGTGCGCTGCGGCTGTTGCAGCCCTCCGACGCGGCCTGGACCCCGCCGGTGCTGACCTGTAGCGCGCGTGAGGGCACCGGTCTGAAGGGCGTCTGGGAGCGGATCGAGCAGCATCGCACCCTGCTGGAGTCCACCGGGGCACTGGCCGAGCGGCGCCGGGTCCAGCAGGTCGACTGGACCTGGTCGATGGTCCGCGAGCGGCTGATCGACCGCCTCCAGGAACACCCCGAGGTACGCCGGCTGGGCCCGGAGGTCGAACGCGCGGTACGCGACGGCGAACTCACCGCGACGCTGGCCGCCGAACGCCTGCTGGACGCCTTCGGCCTGGGGGACGGCGCGCCGGGCGAGGCCTAGGGGGTGTCCGCAGAGTCGGACACTCGGCGCAGGCACGACGCATTGGCCAGCGCGTCACGCGGATGCGGATGCGGATGCGGATGCGGATGCGGATGCGGATGCACCACGGCCCCTCCCGGTGCACGGCACGAGCCGCACACCGGGAGGGGCCGTAGACCGACCGGTCAGTCGACGAGGGCGAGCTCCCGCTCCTCCGATGACTCCTCCGCCGACTTCACGGCCGGCTTCTGCGCCGACGCGTCCGCCGACTGTTCGGCCTTGCGCCGTCCGAGCACTCCCGACAGTCCGATGAGCAGGCCGATCGCCGAGAGCACGGTGATCGTGAGCAGCGCCGGGGTGAAGCCGGCGAGCAGCGCGTCGGGGCCGGTCTTGCCTTCGCCTCCGGCGGTGAGCACCGCGGTGACGATGGCGAGCCCGATCGCGCCGCCGACCTGCGTCGAGGTGTTCAACAGACCGCCGGCCAGGCCCTGTTCATGGTCCGGGATCCCCGCGGTGGCCTGGATGTTGAAGGACGCGAAGGCCAGGGTGAACCCGATACCGAGCAGGATCATGCTGGGCAGCACACCGACGGCGTACGGGGCGTCCCGGTCGATGACGAGGAAGAGCACATAGCCGACGAGGTGAGCGAGGACGCCGCCCGCGATGGTGCGCGCGGTGCCGACCCGTTCGATCAGGGGATCCATCCGCGGCGAGCCGAAGGCGACGATCACCGCGGCGGGAAGGAAGCCCAGCGCGGTCTGGAGCGCCGACCACTGCAACACCGACTGGAAGTAGAGCATGACCACGAACTGGAAGCCGATGTAGCCGCCGAAGAACACGGATATGCCCAGGTTGGCCCGTGCCAGCGAGCCCGAGCGGAGGATGCCGAGCCGGACCAGCGGATGCGCACTGCGGCGCTCGATCACGAGGAAGGCGGCCAGCAGCACCGCGGCGATCGCGAACTGGATCAGCGTGCTCGGCGCGGCCCAGCCGGCCTCCGGCGCCTCCACGACGGTGTAGACGAGCAGCAGCATCGCGCCGACCGAGGTGATCGCGCCGGGGATGTCATAGCCGCCGGAGGCACGGGGACCGTCCTTGGGGAGCAGACGGTTGGCCGCGATCCACGCGATCACCGCGACCGGCACCGGCAGGAAGAACGTCCACCGCCAGCCCACCTGGGTCAGCAGACCGGAGAGCACCAGGCCGGCCGAGTAGCCGCTGGCCCCGAAGACGGAGAAGACGCCCAGCGCCTTGTTGCGCGCCGGCCCTTCGGCGAACGTGGTCGTGATGATGGACAGCGCGGCGGGCGCGGTGAACGCCGCCGCCATGCCCTTGAGTATGCGGGTGGCGATGAGCAGTGCTCCGTCGTCGACCAGACCGCCGAGCACGGAGGCCGCGGCGAACACGGCCACCGCGGTCAGGAACACCCGGCGGCGGCCGAGCAGGTCGGCGGCGCGTCCACCGAGCAGCAGCAGCCCGCCGTAGCTGAGGACATAGCCGCTGACGATCCACTGAAGCGCGCTGGTGGACAGCCCCAGGTCCGCCTGGATGGAGGGGAGCGCGACGCCCACCATCGAGACGTCGAGTGCGTCGAGGCCGATGACCAGGGAGACCGTGAGCAGAACTCCCCAGAGTCTGGCGTTCCACGTGGGTGTGGAGGCGGACAAGGGTGCGGAGGAAGTCATGCCGCGACTCTTGCATGCACGCACATCGAATGCAAGCGCATTTAATTTCCGTGCATCAAATGCTGGCGCATGTTAACCTGGGCTCCATGAAGGGTCGCCCGGAGCAGGAACTGGTCGAGGAGTGGCACGGGCTTCTCGCCCGCCATGCCGCCGTGCACAGCGCCCTGGAGCAGGAGTTGCAGGCGCAGCACGGCCTCAGCGTCAGCGAGTTCGAGGCACTCGAACTCCTCGCCTCCTCCGACCACGGCAAATGCCGCGGCCAGGACCTCACCGACGTGGTGCACCTGAGCCAGAGCGCCGCCTCCCGGCTGGTCGCCAGGCTGGAGCGAGGCGGCCTCGTCAATCGCGTCATGTGCGAGCTCGACCGCCGCGGCATCTTCGTCGTCATCACCGACGAAGGCCACCGGCGCTACGACGACGCCAAGCCGACCCACCGCTCCGTTCTCGCCCGGACCCTCCGCGGAGAAGACTGACCGTCCCGCGGTCGGCCGATGACGGGTCGCGGTCAGAGGTCTCCGTACGCGACGCCCGCCGGCCCTCCGGACTGCCGCACCCCCTGTGCCGGTACGCCATGGTGCGGCCGTCCGGCGAAGTGGGTGACGGCCAGTTCCCGGAAGCGGGCGGCAGCCGTGGTGAGGTAGCTGTCCTCGCGCCGGACCAGACTCAGGGTCCGTACGCAGTCGGGGGTGTCGAGATGCAGCCAGGAAATCGGCACGGACGCGAGGTCGGCGCGGGCCAGCGAAGGCATCAGACCGATACCGAGACCGGCCGCGACCAGGAAGTGGGTGGCGCCCGGTTCGTCGCCCTCGCAGGAGATCACCGGGCGGCGTCCGATCGCGGTGAACAGCCGCTCCAGCAGGGCCCGTTGCCAGTGTCCCGGCCGGGTGGTGATGAAGGGTTCCTCGGCGATCTCGGCGACCGTGACCCGTTCGCGGACGGCCAGCGGATGCCCGGCCGGGACCACGAGCAGCACTTCTTCGTGCAGCAGCCGCACCGCGCCCAGACCGGGCCCGGACAGCGGCTGCGAGGCGATGCAGAAGTCCACCTCCCGGGCCCGCAGCTGCTCCCGCATCACGTCGGGGGTGGACTGGAAGCAGCGGACGGTGACCCCGGGGTGGGCGGCGCGGTATCCCGCCAGCAGCTCGGTGAGCGGCAGCAGCGTCTCGGCGGCGACGGCCACCCCACCGTCGTCGAGTCCGGCCGCATCGGCCATCTCCCGGCGGGCGTCGTCGAGTTCGTCCAGCGCCCGCTCCACCCGGGTCAGGAACGCGGCGCCGTAGCGGTTGAGCCGGATGGCGCGACCGTGCCGGTCGAAGAGCGGCACGCCCAGTTCGGCCTCCAGCCGGGCGATGGTCCGGCTCACCGAGGGCTGCGCCACCCGTAGTTCCTCGGCGGCCCGGCTGATGTGCTCCCGGCGCGCGACCGCACGGAAGTAGCGCAGGGACAGCAGATCCATCGGCTTCTCGGGCCTTCCGCTCGGGCGACGGCGACCCGGGAATCGTCACACACGGCAGACCACGGCCCGCTCCGTGCGCGGGCCGCCGGGTGCCGTACGAGCGGTCTCAGCCGCGTACCGACATCGTCGCCCAGACCGTCTTCCCCGACCGGTCGGGGGGTGTCCAGCCCCAGGACTCGCTGAGCCGGTCGACGATATAGAGGCCGCGCCCGGATTCTGCCAGGGCGTCCGGGGTCCTGATGACGGGTGCGCCGGAGCCGGCGTCCGAGACCGCGCACAGCACCGTGGCCTCCTGCCGGGTCAGTGCCAGCCAGGCGTTGCAGAAGGGGGTGGGCGCCGCGGAGTCCTCGTCCTTAGCTCCGGGGTTCCGGTAGCCGTGCCGCAGGGCGTTGCTGACGAGTTCGGAGACGACCAGGACCGCGTCATCGGCGAGTCCGGCGCACACCTGCCAGCCTTCGAGGGTCGCCCGGGTGAACCGGCGGGCTTCCGGCACGGTGCGTGCGGTGGCGCTGAGGGCACAGGCGGCGAAGCCGTCGGGGGTGGGCATCCACCAGGCGTCCTCACACGGTTCCTCCCGAGGGGCGTGGTGCACGGTCTCTGCCGGATGTGTGGTCATCAACATCTCCGCGAAGGGGATTTCGGGGCTGGGCCGGACTGCCTCGGAGGGTTAATATCCTCGGCAGCCGTCACCCGGTGCAAGTGCATCTGCAATTACATCGGCAAGGACGGCGCCCCAGGGACTCGTTCACGCCAAGGTGATCGAAGGCTCGGTATCGGTCGGAGGAATGACCTCCAGTAAGGGAGCAGCTGTGATGGAGTCGGTGAGCAACGGCATACGGGCCACCAGCATCGAAGGCGCCGTCTGGCGCAAGAGCCGCCGCAGCAACCCCAGTGGCAACTGTGTTGAACTGGCGGTTCTTTCGGACGGCGGAGTGGCGGTGCGTAACTCCCGGTTCGCCTCGGGTCCGGCGCTCGTCTACACCCGCGAGGAGATGGTGGCGTTCGTCCAGGGCGCCAAGGACGGCGACTTCGACGATCTCATCGCCTAGGACCGACGCGGACGCCGCCACGAATGGCGCATATGTCGACTGGATAGTCACCCCGGCTGTACGCACACCGGGGGCGATGGGACACTGGGCGTTCGTCCGACCACTCAGGGGAGTCAGCATGAGCGAGCGCCGGATGGGGGTTCGCCCGGCCGGAGGTCGGGGGACCGTTGAAGGGTGCGAGCCGCGCGCAGGCGAGGCCGAACGAAGAGAGGTTTCGGCATGAACGCCGCGCAGCCGAGCAGCGGCCCGTCCCTGCGCCGCTATCTCGACCACCCTCGGGGCGGCCCGACCGTCCTGCGCATCGTGCTGGGCACCCAGCTGCGCCGGCTGCGGGAAGCGGCGGGCATCACCCGGGAGGCCGCCGGGGACGCCATCCGCGGCTCGCACGCCAAGATCAGCCGTCTGGAGCTCGGCCGGGTGAGCTGCAAGGAGCGGGATGTCGCCGATCTGCTGACGCTCTACAACGTCACGGACGAGGCGGTCCGCGCCGACTTCCTCAACCTGGCCCGCCGGACCAGCAGCCCCGGTTGGTGGCATCAGTACGGCGATGTGCTGCCCGGCTGGTTCGAGACGCATATCGGCCTCGAAGAGGCCGCCTCGGTGATCCGCACCTACGAAGTCCAGTTCGTACCGGGCCTGTTGCAGACCGCCGACTATGCCCGTGCGGTGGCACAGCTCGGTCATCCGCGGTCCTCACCCGAGGAGATCGAGCGCCGGGTGCAGTTGCGGGTTCAGCGTCAGGATCTGCTGACCGTCCCGGACGCGCCGCGGGTGTGGGCAGTGATCGACGAGGCGTCCCTGCGCCGCCCGCTCGGCGGGCCGGAGGTGATGGCGGACCAGCTCAGACATCTGCTGAAGATGACCGAACTGCCGAATGTGACGCTACAGATCGCGCCGTTCAGTCTCGGTGGACTCGCGGCGGCCGGTGGTCCGATCACGATCCTGCGGTTCCTGGAGCCGGATCTGCCGGACATCGTCTATCTGGAACAGCTCACCAGCGCGCTCTATCTGGACAAGCGCGATGATGTGGACCACTACCTCGCGGTGATGGACCGGCTCAGCGCCCAGTCCGAGTCGCCGCGCGAGTCCGTGGCGATCCTGGAGCGGCTGCTCAAGCAGGAGGGCTGATCCACACGGTCCCGGCGGAGCGGGGCGGGGCACCCACTGGGATGCCCCGTCCCGCTTCCGCTTTGCGGGGTGCCCGCGCTACGGCTTGCGAGCGACGCCGCCGTACTCGATCCACTCCTGAGTGAGCTGCCTGGGGCCGATGTCCGTGTCCGGCTTCCAGGTGGAGACCTCCACCAGGCCCGGCTCCTGGACCTCCAGCCCGTCCAGGAATCCGGCCAGTTCATGCGCCTGACGTACCCGGCCCCACTGGCCGTGGGTGCTGACCCGCATGAACTCGGTGACGAAGTCGCGGGTCGCGGCGTCCTCGCTGACCAGCTGGCACACCACCAGGAAGCTGCCGGGTGCCAGCCGGTCGGCGACCCGCTTGATCAGACCCGCCGGGTCGTCGGCGTCCGGTATGCAGTGGAGCACGGAGACGAACAGCGCGGCGACGGGCTGGTCGAAGTCGATGAGCCGCTCGACCTCGGGGCTGCTGAAGATGCCGTCGGTGTCGCGCATATCCGCCTGGATGACCGCGGTGTTGGCGTTCTCCTCCAGCAGGGCGCGGCCGTGCGCCAGCACGATGGGGTCGTTGTCGACGTAGACCACACGGGACTGCGGGTCGACCTGCTGGGCGACCTGGTGGACGTTGTCCTGGGTCGGCAGACCTGATCCGTGGTCGATGAACTGCCGGATGCCGTGTTCACGCGCCAGCCAGCGGACCACCCGCTGGAGAAAACGCCGGTTGTTGATCGCCAGCACCTGGGTGCTCGGGACGACCTTGCTCAGCTCGTCGCAGGCCTCGCGGTCGACGGCGTAGTTGTCCTTGCCACCGAGGTAGTAGTCGTACATCCGCGCCACACTCGGGATGCTGACGTCGACGGCGCTGGACTGCGGTCGCGTCTCTTGGCTCATTCCACACTTTCCCGTCGCTTCGACAGCCATCAGCCAGGGGGCAGCGGCCGATCGTTGCGTGATTGTACGACCACGCCCCGCAGTCCCCAACATACCTAGCGGAGGGCGGTTGTTGCAGACGAGCGACCGTGTTCCTGATGAGCGTTGGCGATATGACGGTGCCTCATGAGCTGTGGACCGAAAGGCCGTTCGATGCCGGGGTACGGGCCGCCACCACGCCACTCACGGGCGGCGGCCCGTTCCATATCCCCGGCGACACCCGACGCCGGGCACGCCCCCCGCGCGGTCCGGGCCCGGCCCAGGAACACACACCCGGGCCCCACCGCGTCCGCTCCGCCTCGGCCGGCACCCGAGCAACAGCCGTTGCGGAATGGGGCGTTGCGTGAGATCGCCTACCACCGTCATCCCGCTTTACACCTGTCGATCACGACGCCGATCCGCGACGCCCTCCCCCGGCAAGCTGACGCCCACGTAAACTTACTCGCCAGTAAGGTGGGGGTAAGGTGGCACGAATGAGCGACATACGCAGGCGACGCCTCCCCCGGCCGGTCCGGGAGCAGCTGATCATCGACGCGGCGATCGGGGTCTTCGCCAAGCGCGGCTACCACGCCTCCTCGGTCGACGAGATCGCTGAACTCGCCGGAATCACCAAGCCAATGATCTATCTGTACCTCGACTCCAAGGAAGGACTGTTCCTCGCCTGCCTGCGCCGCGAGACCGAGCGCCTGGTGACCGCGTTCCGGGCCGCCGCGGGCCCCGCGCCCTCCCCCGAGCTGCGGCTGCGGGCGGGGCTGCTGGCGTTCTTCACCTTCGTCACCGATCACCCGGACAGCTGGGTGGTGCTGCACCGCCAGGCGTCGGAGCTGAGCCCGGCGATCGCCGCGGAGCTGGCGCAGAGCCGGCAGGCGGTGCTGACCGAGGTCTCCGGGATCGTCCGGACCTGCAGCACGGAGGGCGCCGGGCCCGCCTGTGCCGAGGACGAGGCCGACTTCGTGGCGTACACCCTGGTCGGGGCGGCGGACTCGCTCACCGACTGGATGGTGCTGCACCCCGACGAGCACCCGGAGCGGATCACCGTGCGGCTGATGAACATGGTGTGGGTGGGGATGCGCAATGTCCTCGACGGGGAGGTCTGGACGACGCCGGCCGGGGAGGGGTAGGCCCCGGACAGGCCCAGGGGCGCCCGCCGCCTCGCCGTCCGTAGTGGTGGGCGCCCCGGCCCGGTGGGTAGAAGGGACGGATGACCATGAACAAGAGTGAGCTGACGCCCCGTCCGGAAATCCCGCCCACCGCCGAGGAGATGGTGCTGGCCAACCAGGCGAACTGGGACGCCCGCACCCCGATCCATGTGGCCAGCGAGTTCTACGGGCTGGACGGCTCCCGTACCGCCGAGGACTGGTTCGCGCCCTTCGAGTGGACGGATCTCGGCGAGCTGACCGGGCGGGACGTGCTGCATCTTCAGTGCCATCTGGGCACCGAGACGGCCGCCTTCGCGGAGCGGGGCGCGCGCACGGTGGGGCTCGACTTCTCGGCGGCAGCGGTCACGGAGGCGCGGCGGCTCGCCGAGGAGGCCGGCCGGAACATGGAGTTCGTCCAGGCGGATGTGCACCGGGCCCCCGAGGCGCTCGGTTCACGGCGCTTCGATGTGATCTACACCGGCAAGGGGGCGCTGTGCTACCTGCCGGATCTGACCGCCTGGGCGGGGATCGTCAGCTCACTGCTCCGGCCCGGCGGGACGTTCTATCTGGTCGAGTTCCATCCGATGCTGGACTCCCTGGGGCCGGCCGGCGGCCCGGACCAGCAGGAACTCCGGCTCCGGAACGACTACTTAGGGGGCCGGGGTCCCCTCAGGAGCGATACGCCGTGCACCTACACCGATGGCCCGCCGGTGCAGGGAGCCACCACGAGCTATGAGTGGCGGCACGGCCTCGGGGAGGTCATCTCCGCCGTGGTCGCCGCGGGGCTGACCGTCCAACTCGTACGGGAGACCGAGCTGCTGCCCTGGAAGCGGTTCGACTCGATGGTGCCGGGCGAGAACGGCTGGTGGCGCCTGCCGCCGTCGGAGCCGATCGTTCCGCTGCTGTACGCCCTGCGGGCGGTCAAGAACTGAGGCCGTAGCGGCGGCCGGTGGCGGGAGATGTGCCGTGCTCATCCGGTGGTTCGAAGCTTCGGACCACCGGATGAGCACGGCCCGGGGCATGCCCTAACCGGCAGTGGGCGGAGCGGTGGCCTCCGTGAGACTTCGGCGGTATGACAACCCGGGGCGACCGCAGAGCTCGCTCTCCCCGACGACGGTGAACCCCGAGCGGGCCAGCACGGCCCGTGACGGCGCGTTGTCGAGTGTGGTCGCGGCACGCAGGGTGGTCAGCCCGTAGTCGGTGGCGGCCAGGTCGCACAGCTTCCGTACGGCCCGGGTGGCCAGCCCCCGGCCGGTGGCACGCTCGGCGATCCGGTACCCGAGTTCGGCAGCGCCCTCCGCGACATCCAAGAGGTTGACCCGCCCCAGCACCTCGTCGTCGGCGCCGACCAGGACGTGGAAGTAACAGACACCGGCCGCCTGTTCGGCGAGCAGGGCACGGTGCCGTTCGTCGAAGCGGACGAAGTAGTCATCGCCTCGGTCGGGGACGGAGGCGGCGAAGTAGGCCCGGTTCTCCTGCTCGAAGGCGAGCAGCGCGGGGGCGTGGCCTGGGCGGAGCAGCTGTATCTCGGGCATGAACAGGAATATAGGCAACCCGGCCGTCGCCCGGTTCCTGTTTCGTGGCAGCTGCGGCAGGCGCCTCAGTCCGCCGGCCCGTGGAACCGGCGGTGGGTCAGCGCCCACCAGACCTCGGCCAGATCGGCCGGGTCACGGAGGTTGGTGCCGGTGATCTCCTCGAAGCGCCGCAGGCGGTTGCGCAGGGTGTTGGGGTGGACATAGAGGGTCCGCGCGGCAGCGTCCAGGCGCAGGCCCTGTCGTAGGTAGGCGGCCGCGGCCTCCGCCAACTGGACGCCGTCCTCGCCCCGTTCGTCCAGCGGGGCCAGGCGGAGCCGTACGAGCTGTTCCCCGACGGCCGGCAGCGCCACGATCGCGGCCCGCAGCCCCAGCTCCTCGCGGGTGTACGCGCCGACCAGCCCGAATCCGGCGGCGGCCCGCAACGCCTGGGTGGCCCGGGTGAATTCGGCGGCGACCCCGGAGGCCGGCGCCGGGGCGCCGAGTCCCAGGATCAGGCTGCGGCACAGCCCGGCCGGGCGCCCGACCAGCAGTCCCGCCACGTCCCCGTCCACGGTCGTGACCAGCGGGCGTCCCGCCTCGTCCAGGGCGAGCCAGGGACGCAGCAGAGCGACGGTCCGGTGGAACGCGCGGTCGCCGGGGCCGGCGTGGCCCGCCGCGGCGGGGGCACCGCCCGGTTCGCCGGGCGGGGAGACGTCGGGCAGCCGCGCACGGAAGGGGAGGCGGAGGGCGCTGTGTTCGTAGGAGCCGTCCACGGCCTCCGCGTCATCGGCGTGGCCCTCGGGCCGGTATCCGTCTGCCGGACCGTCACCGGCGGACCCGGCGGACCCGGCGCCCCAGGCACCGGGGGACTTGTCCCACCGTGCCTCGCCGAGCAGCAGGGCGCGGACCATGGCCGCATGCCGGCCCTCCGCCGTCGGGTCGCCCCCCTGGACGCCGACCCGGCAGCTGCGCACGATCCGCAGGGTGTTGGCGTCGACCCAGGCACGCAGGGTCTCGGCGATCGGGAGCAGGTCCTCGGCGGTCCCGCCCCGGGCCGTCATCTCCTCGCCGAACCGCCGCCAGACGATGTCCGTGCCGATCCGGTAGGCCGAGATGACGTCCTCGACGGGCAAGGAGCGGGCCAGGGAGGTCACCTCGTCGAGATGCGTCTCCGGGATGCCGTACGCGGGGCCGTCGCCGCGGCCGGCGCCTCGCGTGCTCCGCCGCTCCTCGGCCCACCGCTGCACCATCGAGAGGCCGTTGCGCAGCGACGCCAGCACCCTCAGCCGGAGCCGGTCCGGCGACACCGCGGCGTAGGACGGGAGTTGGGACCGCAGGCCGTCGATGACCTCGTCGGTGAGCGCGTCGATTCCGGCGTGCAGCGCGGCGGCGGACTCCGGCACCGTTGTGGATGTCTCCACCCGTCCCCTCCCGACTCGGTGTCTTTCCCCATGGCGAAAGCGATCATTCGTCGCCATGCTACGAGGAAGCCGCCCGAACCCCTACAGATGTTCGAACTTGGACGACTTTCCCCAGCCGTCCGGACTCGTCCCGGCGTTCGGCGCCCGGCCCCGCTGTTCCTCCCCGTCACCCCCCGCATCATCAAGGAATCCCATGGCTGTTTCCTGGCGTCGTATCGCGGTGCCCGCCGCCGCGGTCGGCGTACTCGTCCCCGCCGCCATCGGCACCCACGCGCTCCTCTCGGGTCCCGACAAGCCGCGCACGTCCTCGGCCGGGATGCCGGCCGCCGGGCCGACGGCGCCCGGTGCCGTGCCGGACGATGCCCAGGCCACCGGCCCGGAAGGCGGGGCCGCGGTCGCCAGGCCGTCCGACGCGCCCAGCCCGTCCGGCAATTCGGTCTCCGTACAGCTCTCGTCGTACGACGCGCACCGCAAGCAGGCGGAGCTCAAGCCGTCCGCCGGCAAGACCGTACGGTCCGGGGATGTGGTCGCCGCCGCGCCCAACCGGCACGCCCCTTCGGGCGCGCTGTTCAAGGTCCGCAAGGTCACCGGCACCCACGACGGCAAGGTCCGGGTGACCACCGCCCCCGCCACGCTCTCGGAGCTGCTCGGCGATCAGAACGTGGACCAGCGCACGGCGTTGCGGCCCGGCGAGATCTCGGTCAAGCCGCTCTCCTCGGGTGTCACCGTCCAGAAGCGCCCCGGTGCGGACAGCGGCGGCACGGCCACGCCGTCCGGCGAGCCGGGCACTCCGTCCGGCAGCCCGGACGCCACCGCCTCCGGCTCCCCGAGCCCCTCGGCGTCCGACTCCGCCGGGGCCCGCACCCAACTCGTGCCCTCCGGTACGCGCCCGTCCCCCGCCTCCTCCGACAGCACGCTGCCGCCCGAGGCCCGGAAGGCACTCACCACTCTGCGGCTGGGGCTCAATGTGCCGCTGCCCAAGGGCGTGCAGGCGACTCCGAAGTCTCCTGCCCGGCTGTCCGGCGAGGTGTCGTTCCGGCCCGAGCTGATCTTCCAGTACGAGAAGCGCGGCGGGCTGAACCTGCTGCCGCAGCGGGCCGCCATCGGCCTCGGCGGCTCCTACGGCTATGGCTGGCAGGTGCACGGCAAGGTGCGGGGCGCCGCGGACACCGGACAGGTCGCGGTGCCGATCGCGGCGGTCACCGGACGGCACGTCTTCTGGGTGGGCCCGGTTCCCGTCGTGGTCAGCACCGAGGTCACCTTCACCTACCGCTTCAACGCGGACGGCCGCATCGTGCTCGACGCCGACCAGCGCACCTCCGGTTCGTTCGCGGTAGGCGCGAAGTACGACCGCAGCAATGGTTGGAAGCCGCTGCACGAGGCGCGGCAGCAGACCAAGGGCGCGGCGCCGCGGGTCGAGGGCGCGGCCTCCGCGACGGCCCGTATCGGGGCGCGCGCCGAGGTGTTCCTGTACGACACGGCGGGCGTCGGCGGTGAGCTGTCCGTCCACCTCACCGGGCGGGCCGCGGGCGCGACCGATGGCGGCGCCCCGGCGTGGGCGCTCAGCGCGGGCTACGACCTGAAGACCGAGCTGATGCTGCAACTGAAGATCTTCGGTATCCAGATCGCCGATCTGCGGACCACGCCGTTCGCCCTGCACGACGAGCGCAAGCTCTTCGGCCGGGGGAAGCTGCCTGCCGCCTGATCCCGCAGCGAAACGGCTACCGGCGCCCCCAGGGACACCTGTCCCCGGGGGCGCCGTGCGTGGTGTACGGCGGCCGACCCGGCACGGTCACCCTGCCGTCGTCACCCCAGCCGCCGGTACACCGAGCACAGCAGTTGGTCCTTGGCCGGGCCGCCGACCCGCCACTCCAGCTGCCATGCGTCCGGCCCGACGGCGGTGAAGGTCCCCTCGTACCGGTCCGCGGCACAGGGGTGGACGGCGGTCCACCGGCCGGTCCTGAGGTCGAGGTCGTGGAAGGGCCGGCCGTCGGCGAAGTCGACCGCGGCGGTGCCGTCCGGACGGGGCCGCAGGCGCAGTGTGCGGCTCACGGGACGCACCGTCCCGCCCCACGTCAGCTGCCCCTCCTCGTGGTGCAGCAGCGCCTCGCCCGTCGCGTCGGGCCGGAACTCGGCGGTGCCGCGGAAGCTGCCCTGGGCGCCGTTCCGCAGGTCGTCCACAGTGCGCTCGATGCTCCAGCGGCCGGAGAGGTAGGCCGCGACATCGGGCACGGGGTGCGGCCCCGTGGCCGTCCCTTCTTGCTCCCGCCCCGGCTTCCGCTCCCGGCTCAGCTCGCTGCCCATCCGTCCATTGTCCCGTCCGCCGCACGGGTCACTCCGTCGGCCCCGGCCGGTACCGCTCCCCCGGCCCCTCGTACGGTGCGGAGCCGCACCGCCCGTCTTACTCTCGGTTCAGTGATCGTCACCGAGGTCCGCACGGCGGGCCGACCGGCGGCCTGACGCCGTCGGCGAGGCGGCCGGACCCTGCCGCGGCCGCCCCGTACGAGCCCGGAGACCGGAGGCACCAGCATGCCGGAGCTGTTCATCGGCGGTCAGTGGACCGCAGCGGCCGACGGGCAGGTGCGCGAGATCCGCTGCCCCGCGGACGGCACGCTGGTCGCGACCGTGGACGAGGGCGGGCCGAAGGACGCGGCGGCTGCGGTCTCCGCCGCCCGCACGGCCTTCGACGACGGGTCCTGGCCGCGCACCCCGGCGGCCGAGCGCGGCCGGCTGGTGCTGCGCGTCGCCGAGCTGCTGGAGCGCGACCGGGACGTGCTGGCGAAGGCCGAGTCGCTGGACACCGGCAAGCGGCTGGTCGAGAGCGGCTACGACATGGACGACATCGCCAACTGCTTCCGCCACTTCGGCAACCTCGGCGCGGCCGGGGGCACCGACCGGGTGGTGGACGCCGGTGCCGCGGAGATCGCCAGCACGGTGTGCCACGAGCCGGTCGGCGTCTGCGCGCTGATCACCCCGTGGAACTACCCGCTGCTCCAGACCGCCTGGAAGGTCGCCCCCTGCCTGGTCGCGGGCAACACCTTCGTCCTGAAGCCCAGTGAGCTGACCCCGCACACCGCCGTCCACCTCATGCGGCTGCTGGCCGAGGCCGGGCTGCCCGACGGCGCCGCCAATCTGGTGCTGGGCACCGGCCCGGCCGTGGGCGCACTGCTGACCGAGGACCCGCGGGTGGACATGGTGTCGTTCACCGGCGGGCTGCTCACCGGCCGGCGGATCATGGCCGCGGCGGCCCCGACGGTGAAGAAGATCGCGCTGGAGCTGGGCGGCAAGAACCCGAACATCGTCTTCGCGGACGCCGATTTCGACACCGCCGTCGACTACGCCCTGATGGCCGTCTTTCTGCACTCCGGGCAGGTCTGCTCGGCGGGGGCCCGGCTGCTCGTCCAGGAGGAGCTGCACGATGCCTTCGTCGACGAACTGGTCTCCCGCGCCCAGCGGATCCGGCTCGGCGGACCGTTCGACGAACATGCCCGTACCGGCCCGCTGATCTCGGCCGCGCACCGCGCGAAGGTCGAGGCGTATGTGGCGGCCGGGCTGGAAGAGGGTGCCGTACTGCTCTGCGGCGGCTCCCCGCCGGACGATCCGTCGCTGTCGAACGGCTTCTACTATCTGCCGACCGTGCTGGACGAGTGCACCCCGGACATGTCCGTCGTCCGGGACGAGAGCTTCGGCCCGGTGCTGACCGTCGAGCGGTTCCGCGACGAGGACGAGGCGGTCTCGCTCGCCAACGACACGGTGTACGGTCTGGCCGGGGCGGTGTGGACGCAGGACAGCGAGCGGGCCCACCGGGTCGCCGCACGGCTGCGCGCGGGCACGGTGTGGATCAACGACTTCCATCCGTATGTGCCACAAGCGGAGTGGGGCGGGATGAAGCAGTCCGGCGTGGGCCGCGAGCTGGGGCCGGCGGGGCTGGCCGAGTACCAGGAGGCCAAGCACGTCTGGCGCAACACCGCACCACGGCCGCAGAGGTGGTTCGAGTGACCGGCCCCGAGTCCCCCCGTCCCGGCACCCGGGCCGACGGCTCGCACGACGACGACTCGCTCACCGAGCTCGGCTACAAGCCGGAACTCAAGCGCACTCTGGGCAACTTCCACACCTTCGCCGCCGGCATCAGCTATATCTCCATCCTGACCGGCACCTTCCAGCTGTTCTACTTCGGTATCGCCCACGGCGGACCGGCGTACTGGTGGTCCTGGCCGATGGTCTTCGCCGGCCAGCTGATGGTGGCGCTGTGCTTCTGTGAACTGGCCGCCCGCTATCCGGTGGCCGGCTCGGTCTACAACTGGGCCAAGAAGCTCGGCGGTCCGCACATCGGCTGGCTCGGCGGCTGGATGATGCTGACCGCGACCATGGTCTCGCTGTCCGCGGTGGCGCTGGCCTATCAGGTGACGCTGCCGCAGATCTCGTCGTGGTTCCAGTTCGTCGGCGACGGCACCGGGAAGTCCGCGGCCGAGAACGCCGTCCTGCTGGGCACCGTGCTGATCGCGTTCACCACACTGGTCAACGCCTTCGGCGTCAAACTCATGGCGCGGATCAACTCCGCGGGCGTGGCGATCGAGCTGATCGCCGCCATCGTCCTGATCCTGCTGCTCGCGGCGCATGTCGCCCGCGGCCCCGACGTCGTGACCGACACCTTCGGTCTGGGCGCGGGCGAGAACCTCGGCTACTTCGGTGCGTTCCTGACCGCGTCGCTGGCCTCGGCCTATGTCATGTACGGCTTCGACACCGCCTCGTCACTCGGCGAGGAGTCCAAGGACCCCGGCCGCAACGCCCCCCGCGCGATCCTCCGGGCGCTGATCGCGTCCTTCCTCATCGGTGGTCTGATCCTGCTGTTCGCCCTGATGTCCGTGCCCGATCTCCAGGCCGAACAGCTGAAGGTGGACGGCCTCCAGTACGTGGTGCTCTCCACGCTCGGCTCGACCATCGGGCAGATCGTGCTCTGGTGTGTGGTCATCGCGATCACCGTGTGCGAACTGGCGGTGCACACCGCCGGCATCCGCCTCGCGTTCGCGATGGCCCGGGACAACAACCTCCCGGCCGCCTCCCTGCTCGCCAAGGTCAGCCCGCGTTTCCAGACGCCGGTGCTGCCGGCCGTCATCATCGGTCTGGTGGCGATCGGCATCCTCGTCATCAACGTCAACCAGCCGCAGATCTTCTCGGTGATCACCAGTATCGCGATCATCATGATCTATCTGGCCTATCTGTCGGTCACCCTGCCGATGCTGATCCAGCGGCTGCGCGGCAACTGGACCCCGGCCAAGGGCAAGTTCTCGCTCGGCAAATTCGGCATCCCGGTGAACATCCTGGCGGTGTGCTGGGGCATCGCGATGTCCCTGAACCTCGCCTGGCCGCGCGCCGCGGTCTACAACGCGACCGGCCCGCAGCACTGGTATCTGCGCTGGGGCGCCTTCCTGTTCATCGGCGTCGTGGCGCTCGGCGGCTTCGCCTACTACTGGTTCGTCCAGCGCAAGAAGACGGGCGTCCTCGCCATGCACGCCGCCGTCCACCCGGACCGCGGCACCCCGGGCGACACCGGCAACCCCACCCCCTGATCTGGAGACGGCACGATGTCCCAAGAGGCTCCTGTGGACGAGTTCGACTATGTCGTGGTCGGCGGCGGCACGGCCGGCGCCGTCGTGGCGGCCCGGCTCAGCGAGGATCCGGCGGTCACCGTCTGCCTGCTGGAGGCCGGCCCGTCCGATGTCGGCGACGAGAACGTGCTGCGCCTGGACCGCTGGATGGGGCTGCTGGAGTCCGGCTACGACTGGGACTATCCGGTCGAGCCGCAGGAGAACGGCAACAGCTTCCTGCGGCACGCCCGCGCCAAGGTGTTGGGCGGCTGCTCCTCGCACAACTCCTGTATCGCCTTCTGGACCCCGGCCGAGGATCTCGACGAGTGGGCCGCGATGGGCTGTACGGGCTGGAGCGCGGCCGACTGCTTCCCGCTCTTCCAACGGCTGGAGAACAACGACGGCCCGGGAGACCACCACGGCCACGACGGCCCGGTCGTCCTGCGCACCGTCCCGCCCCATGACCCGTGCGGAGTGGCCCTCCTGGAGGCCTGCACGGCGGCCGGCATTCCGACCGCCGCCTTCAACACCGGCAAGACCGTCATCCGGGGAGCCAACTGGTTCCAGATCAACTGCCGCCCCGACGGCACCCGTTCCTCGGCCTCGGTGTCCTATCTGCACCCCGTCATGGGCACCCGCAAGAACCTCGACGTACGCACCGGCCTCCAGGCCAGGCGCCTGAACTTCGACTCCGCACGGCACTGCACCGGCGTGGACTACCTCGCCCCCGACCTGATCCACACCCGCACCGTCAACGCCCGCCGCGAGACCGTCGTCTCCTGCGGCTCCATCGACTCCCCCAAGCTCCTGATGCTCTCCGGCATCGGCCCGGCCACCCATCTGCGCGCCACCGGCATCGAGCCGATCGTGGACTCCCCCGGCGTCGGCTCCAACCTCCAGGACCACCCGGAGGGCGTGATCATGTGGGACGCCAAGCAGCCCATGGTCCGCTCCTCCACCCAGTGGTGGGAGATCGGCATCTTCGCCGACACGGAGCCGGGTCTGGACCGCCCGGACCTGATGTTCCACTACGGCCAGGTGCCCTTCGACATGAACACCTACCGCCGCGGCTACCCCACCTCGGAGAACGCCTTCTGCCTCACCCCGAACGTCACCCGCGCCCGCTCCCTGGGCACCGTACGGCTGCGCACCCGCGACTTCCGTGACAAGCCCAAGGTCGACCCGCGCTACTTCACCGACGAGCACGACATCCGCGTCATGACCCACGGGCTCCGGCTCGCCCGGGAGATCGTCGCCCAGCCCGCGATGGCCGACTGGGCGGGCACCGAACTCGCCCCGGGCCCCTCCGCCCGCTCCGACGCCGAGCTCCTCGACTACATCCGCACCACCCACAACACCGTCTACCACCCCGCCTGCACGGTCCGGATGGGCGCCACCGACGACCAGGCCACCCCGCTCGACCCCCAGCTGCGGGTCAAGGGCGTCACGGGTCTGCGGGTGGCCGACGGTTCGGTGATGCCGTTCCTGCCGGCCGTGAATCCGTGCATCACGACGATGATGATCGGGGAGAAGTGCGCGGACCTGATGCGGAGCGCATGACCGGGGCACACAAAAGACCTACGAGGTGGGCTCCCTTCGCCGGCATTGTCCGGATCAGGTGCTTGGGGGTCGCCGTCCGGTCTTACGACCTTTCAGCCTCTCAGCCCGACCTTTCCTCTTGTCCTCGGCGAGAGCCAGAGCTCCCTTCCCCGAGGCCAGTCCGGTCGAACTCCCTCGCTCGCCCCGTAGGCCGGTCTTCAGGATACTCCCAAACAAAGGGTATGGAACAGGCAATTTGGACATCTCTTGCCCCGCTCCCCGGAAATGCAGAAAACCCCTGCTCAGCAGGGGTTTTCGTTGGTGTCCGAGGGGGGACTTGAACCCCCACGCCCGATAAAGGGCACTAGCACCTCAAGCTAGCGCGTCTGCCATTCCGCCACCCGGACTAGGTGTGATCTTCACGGGGCGTTCCCCGCGGCGACATGGACAACAATACCAAGCTTTCGGAGTGCCCTTCACCTGCATATCCGCTGCCCACATAACCTCGTTTTATGGGCAATGAGGGACAAGTCGCGCAGATCACTGGTCCCCGCAGGCCACGTGCGCTGTCGCCGCTACGGGAGCATCTGCGGGACACCTTCTGGTTCGCGCCGTCGGCGGGGCTGGTGTGTGCCGGGCTGCTGTGGTGGGGGGCGTCGACGCTCGATCTTGAGATCGTCGCGCTGCTCCAGCGGGAGAAGGCGTACGCGGCGCTGCGGGAACTGGTCTCGATCGCCGAGGACACCAGGACGATCGTGACGACGATCAGCTCGGCGATGATGACCTTCATCGGGGTGGTCTTCAGCATTTCGCTGGTCGCGGTGCAGATGGCCAGCGGTCAGCTCACCCCGCGGGTGGTGCGGATCTTCATCCGGAGCCGGATCAGCAAGATCACGCTCAGCGTCTTCCTGGCGACCTTCCTGTTCTCGCTGCTGGTGCTCACCTCGTACGAGAGTGAGACCGACATCCGCCAGGTCACCTCGGTGCCCGTAGTGCAGAGCCTGCTGACGATGGCCCTCGTGGTGCTCAGTCTGGTGCTGTTCATCGCATATGTGTCGGCCACGCTGCGGCTGATGCAGGTGGGGCCGGTGGTCGACCGGATCACCCGGGAGACGCTGCGGATGCTGGCGCGGCAGGGCACGGGCAAGGAGGGCTCGGAGGACGGCGGCTCCCTGGCGGCCGAGACGGGGCGGGTCGCGCACACCGGCCGGGCCGGGGTCGTACGGGATGTGCATGTGGCGCGGCTGGTGCGGGTGGCGCGGCGGCAGGGGGTCGTGCTGCGGCTGCTGCCGCGGATCGGGGATTTCGTGCTGCCGGGGACGCCGGTGCTGGCGGTGCACGGCGAGACGGTGCCGCCCCGGTGGGCGTTGCGGCGCACGGTGTCGGTAGGGGTGGAGCGGACCTTCCACCAGGATCTCGGGCTCGGGCTGCGGCAGCTGTCGGACATCGCGCTGCGGGCACTGTCGCCCGCGGTGAACGATCCGACCACGGCCGTGCAGTGCCTGGACCGGATCGTGCAGATTCTCGCGGCGGTGGTGGGGCGGCCGCTCGGGGCGGTGCACCACCGGGACCGCCGGGGTGCGGTGCGGCTGGTGCAGAACGTACCGGCCTGGGCCGATCTGGTGGACCTGGGGCTGACCGAGATCCGGGCGGCCGCGCCGCACAGTCCGCAGGTCACCCGGCGGATGCTGGCCGGGATCGACGATCTGCTGCGGCTCGCACCGGAACCACGGCGGGAGCCGCTGGTGCGGCACCGCACGCTCCTGCTCCAGGCGGTGGAGCGCGCGGTACCGGCTGCCCCGGACCGGCGGTTCGCCTCGTCCCCCGACCGGCAGGGAATCGGCTGACGCCGGTCCGGGGCGCCGGCTACGGCATCAGGTGGTAGTCGGGGAAGTTGCCCGGCAGACGTTCGGACTCCGGGCCCTCGGTGACCGCGCGGACGAGGAGTTCACCGCCGACGAAGGCACCGCTCCAGGAATTGCCGAAGCCGCCGAAGAGCTCATCGCGGTCACCCCGGGAACGCGGCTTGCCGTGGCCGACCTTGAAGGCGCGGATCTGCGGTGCCAGGCGGTCGTAGGTCTCCTGGTCGTCACAGGACAGGCTGGCCACCAGGGCGCCGTTGCTGGCATTCATGGCGGCGAGGAGTTCCGCCTCGGTGTCGACGAGGACGAGGGTGTCGACCGGTCCGAAGGGCTCGGCGTGGTGGAGCGGGGAGGACGGGGGCGGGGCCAGCAGCGTGGTGGGCGGGAGGTAGGCCGAGGTGTCCTGGGACGGCAGGAAGTGACCGTCCGCCAGGCTGCCGCGGTGCAGGGGGACCGCGCCCCGGGAGATCGCCTCGTTGGTGAGGTCGGCGAGCTCCTTGGCCTTGGCGGCGTTGATCAGCGGGCCGAAGTCGAGTTCGGGGAGCGGATCGGCGGGGTCGGCGACGGCCAGGGGGTGGCCGAAGCGGACGCTGCGGACGGCCGGGAGGTAGGCGGCGAGGAAGTCGGCGAAGGCCTCACGCTGGACGACGAAACGGGGGTAGGCGGTGCAGCGCTGCTTGGCGTAGTCGAAGGTCTTGCGGAGCAGCGGCGTCAGGGCCGGCCAGTCGGTGAAATTCCAGATGCCCCAGGTGTTGAGGCCCTCTTGTTCGAGGACATGGCGTTTGCCGAGGTCGGCGACGGCGGTGGCGACCCGGGCGCCGGTGTCCCGGCCGCCGACGAACGAGACACAGCCGATCTCGGGCGAGCGGACGAGCGAGGGCGAGAGCTCCTTGCCGCTGCCGCTGACGAGGGTGGCCGGGACGCCCTCCCGGGTGGCCAGCGCACAGGCGAGGGTGAGACACACCAGACCGCCGTCGGTGGGGGTCTTGGCGATCACCGCGTTCCCGGCCAGCGCCTGCACCAGCATCGCGTGGATCAGGACCGACATCGGGTAGTTCCAGCTGGCGATGTTGCTGACCGGGCCGGGCAGCGGGGTGCGGTCGACGAGCATCCGGTCGATCTCGTCGACGTACCAGCGGACCCCGTCGATGGCCCGGTCGACGTCCGCCTGCGCGAGCTTCCAGGGCTTGCCGATCTCCCAGACCAGGAGCAGCGCGAGCAGTTCGCGGTGCTCCGTCAGCGCGTCGAGGGTGGCGGAGATCCGGGCCTTGCGTTCGGCCAACGGGACCTGGCGCCAGGCCCGGTGCTGGTCGAGGGAGGCGCGTACGGCGTGCAGCGCGGCGTCCGCGTCGAGTCGGGGCGGGCCGGCGACCGGGCTGCCGTCGACGGGGCTGGTGGCGGGCAGCGGGTGGCCGTCCGGATGCCAGGCGGCGCCCCAGAGGTTGAGAGCCTGGTCGTCGCGGAACGCCTCGGGTGCCACGGCCAGACTGCGCTGCCAGGCGTCCTGCCAGGACGTACCGGGCTTGAGTATGAGCGTCGGGGCGGGGCGGTCGCTCCGCGCCGGATCGGCGGGGGATGCGGGGGTGGTGGCCATCATGTGTCTCCGCTCTCGGTGCACGGCCGGAGGGGCAGGGTGGTGGCGCTCGGTCGGCTCCCGGAGGAGCCGTATTACTGGACGGTAGTGGGCGCGGCGACACTGCGGGACGGTCCGGCGTCAGGTATGGCGAGTGTCACTCGGCGGGGGCGGCGAGGCCACCTGGGTGAGGCGACCGTGGGGCCGGACGGTCAAGAAGTAGCTGCGCCATTCTTCGGGCGGGGCGCGCCCGAGGCGGCCATCGAGGGCCCTCTGGGGGCGCTTCGCGGCGGGGGAGCCACGGCCTTCTCCACCGGGAGCCACGATCTTCGTGGCCAGTCCCTTGCGCGCCGCACGGCAGACGAGGGCGCCCACGCGGATCGTCACCGCGCGGGCGGTCCCATGCCCTCCGTCGGACGTCCGGGGCTCAGCCCGCGGCGGGTCCGGCCTGTCCCGCCGCTTCCGCCGTCGCCTCTTCGTGCGTACGGTCGGCGATCGCCCGGTGGTGGCGGACTACCTCGCCGATGATGAAGGTGAGGAACTTCTCGGCGAAGGCCGGGTCCAGCTTGGCGTCCTCGGCCAGCCGGCGCAGCCGCTCGATCTGCGCGGCCTCCCGGGCCGGGTCGGCGGGCGGCAGGCTGTGCCGGGCCTTGAGCTCGCCGACCTGCTGGGTGCACTTGAAGCGCTCGGCGAGCAGATGCACCAGGGCGGCGTCGAGGTTGTCGATACTGCCGCGCAGGTAGAGCAGCCGCTCACGCGCCGCTTCGTCGGCAACGGAGGCCGCTTCGCCGGCCGCCGGTGCGGTCCCTTCGCTCATGTGCGTCTCGCCATTCATGGTCGGTCCGGTGCCCGGTGCGGTGTCCTGCTTCGGGTACGTCATGCCTGATCGGCTGCACATTACCCGGATGAAGGCCGGTGACCTGGGCTGGTCTCGCGGATCGGACCGAATGGCCGGAATCGGGGCGGTCGGTGCCTGCGCCACGCCCGGTAGCGGGATCCCCCACAGATCCCGCCACCGGGCCGATTCGCGCGGGGCCGCGGCAAGGGCCGCCCCCCGGATGCGGGGCGCTGAATCCGCCCCCGGCTCAAGCACCTACCCACACCGCGGCCCGGCCATCCCTCCGTCTTCCCTTGATTCGCACTGTTCTTTCCTGCCCTGCCGTCCGGGGGGCGACCCGTCGCCCCGCCCGCACGCATCCTGTCCGGCCAGGGACAACTCCTGTGAGAATGTGCCCCGTCGACCGCAGCGAGCCGACCGACCACCGGCCGCCGGACAGTGCAGGGGGCACGCACCGTATGAACACGGATCACATCCGGATCGCAGGGGCCGAGGTCGCCGTCGTGGGCGGCAGTATCGCCGGTTGCGCCACGGCACTGGCCGCGCATCGCGCGGGCGCGGGCCGGATCACCGTCCTTGAGCGCACCACCGGGCGCCTAGAGGACCGCGGCGTCGGCCTGGCGGTGCACAACGCCCGTTATGCCGAACTCGCGGCCGCCGGCTACCTGGACACCGCGATGCCGTGGGTGCAGCTGACCACCCGCCGCTGGTACCTCCGCGACGGCACCGCACCCCTCGGCCGCCGGCTCGCCGTCCTGCCCTTCCCGTTCCGCTCGTACTGCTGGGGGCCGCTCTGGCGGGAGTTACGGCGGCGGCTGCCGGAGGACACCGTCTTCCGGTCGGGCGTACGGGTGGCCGGGGTCAGCGATGCCGCGGACGGCGCCACCCTGCGGCTCGACGACGGCGAGGACGGCGGCAGCGGGGGCAGCGGCACGAGCGACGGCGTACGGGGCCCCGATGGCCGCCGTACGGAGCGTTTCGACCTGGTCATCGGTGCGGACGGTTATCGCTCGACGGTCCGTGCCGCCGCGTTTCCCGAGGTACGGCCCGACTACGCCGGCTATCTGGCCTGGCGCGGCGCCGTCCCGGCCGAGCGGCTGGCGGAGCTCGACCTCCCCGGCCTGCCGGCCACTCCCTGGGCGGTGGAGGACTGCATCTACGTGGTCTTCCCTGGCGGCCACGTCATCATCTACCGCATCCCGGACGGCCACGGCGGCCACCGCGCCAACTGGGTCCTGTACACCGCCCCGCCGGCCGGCCTCGACCTGGCGTCGGCCTCCCCCACCAGCCTGCCGCCCGGCAGCCTCACCGACGCTCTGCACCGCCATCTCACCCATGTGGCAAGCGAGTTGCTGCCGCCGTACTGGGGCGGACTGATCCGGCTGACGCCACGTGAAGACTGCTTCATCCAGCCCATGTACGACTTCACGGCGCCGCGCTACACCGCCGGCCGGCTGCTGCTCGCGGGCGATGCGGCCACCGTCGCCCGCCCGCACACAGGCGGCGGCGCGGTGAAGGCGCTCCAGGACGCCGCCGCCCTGGAGGCCGCACTGCGCGCCGTACCGGAGCGGCCGGATGCGCTGGACGCGTACGGCACCGAGCGCGGGCGGACCGGCCGGGTGATGGTCGAGCTGGGACGGCGGCTGGGCCGGCTCCTGGTGCAGGACGCCCCGGACTGGCGGACGCTGGACCAGGCCGGGGTGGCGGCCGCCTGGGCCACGGCCGATGGCTCGGGCGCGTTCGGCGGCCGCGAGCTGAAGAGCTGACGCTACGTCAGCACGAGGGGGCCATGCCGCGCGGGCCCGGCGACGGCCGCCGACGGGCCGCGGATTCACCAGGGGCGCGCGGCACGTACGGCCGAGAAGGCCCGCCCCGGAAGCGATCCGCACCTGCGCGACTACGGCGCGTACCGGCCCCTACGCGGCGCACCACCGCACCCGCCAGGTGCAGGAGAATGCGAACGTCAAGGTCACCTCGCCCGCACGGCACCGGTGGCCACGGCGATCCGCATCAGGGGCCGGTCCGGCCCTCGGCACACACAGCACCGGGACCAGGCCGGACCGGTGCGGACGGGACTGATCAGACATGGGACGGGTCACCGAGCGACGCCGCGTCATCCGCATCCGCGACGGTGCCGTGAGCACCCGCCCGGACACCCTCGTCGCCGAGGAGCCGATGGAGATCCGGGTCGGCGGCAAGCCGCTGGCGATCACCATGCGCACCCCCGGTGACGACTTCGCGCTCGCCGCCGGCTTCCTCGTCAGCGAGGGCGTCCTGGCGAGCGCCGACGAACTGGCGAACATCGTCTACTGCGCGGGGGCCACCAGCGGGGGCACCGCCGGCCCGGAGGAAGCGGAGAGCGGGGGCGGGGGCGGGAGCAACAGCTACAACGTGGTCGATGTCCGGCTCGCGGACGGGGTTCCGGTCCCGGACATCAGCCTGGAGCGCAACGTCTATACGACCTCGTCGTGCGGGCTGTGCGGCAAGGCCAGTCTGGACGCGGTGCGCACCACGGCCCGCTGGGCCCTGGACACCTCCCCCGACACCCCGGTCCGGATCGCCCCGGAGACGCTCAGCGCCCTCCCTGACCGGCTGCGGGCGGCCCAGCGGGTGTTCGAGCGGACGGGGGGCCTGCATGCCGCGGCGCTGTTCACGGCGGACGGTGAGCTGCTCGACATCCGGGAGGACGTGGGGCGGCACAACGCCGTCGACAAGATCGTCGGACGGGCGCTGCAACAGGGGCGGCTGCCGCTGTCCTCCGCTGTGCTGATGGTCTCCGGCCGGGCGTCGTTCGAGCTGGCGCAGAAGGCGGTGATGGCGGGCATTCCCGTGCTGGCCGCGGTCTCGGCGCCGTCCTCGCTCGCCGTCGATCTGGCCGTCGAGACCGGGCTGACCCTGGTCGGGTTTCTGCGCGGCAGCTCCATGAACGTGTACGCGGGTGAGCACCGGATCGCCCTGGACGCGGCGGCCACCACGGGCTGAGGCGCCGCGCGTCACCCCGCCGGCAGCGCGATCCGGGTCAGCAGCGCGATCAGCTGCTCGCGTTCGGCGGGGGTCAGGGCCGCGGTCAGCTCCGCGTTGGCCTCGTCGCCGAGCTGCTGGGTGCGGCGCAGCCGCCGGCGGCCGTCGGCGGAGATCTCGACGGCGTTCTTGCGCCGGTCCTTGGGGTCGGGGGTGCGGGTCACCAGTCCGTCCTGCTGGAGGTCGTTGACGATCGCGACCATGTCCTTGGGGTCGATGGCCAGCGTCCGGCCGAGCTCCGCCTGGGAGACCGGACCGAGTTCGGCGACCGCCGAGAGAACGGCGTGATGCATCATCCGCATGCCTTCGGCGGCCAGTGCGTCGGCGACCAGGCGGTGACCGCGGGCGGCGGCGCGGCCCAGCAGCCAGCTGGGGAGCGCGCGGATTCGGCTGGGGGCGTAGGGAGTGTCGGCCATGGGACCACCGTACCGAGAACCCATTGGAGAGCCCAACGAAAAACCATTGGAAGCCCCCATGGTTTATGGATATCGTTGGGCCACCCAATGAAGCCTGCCGGTGCTCACCGGCCGACACACCTGGAGGTGCTGCGCATGCGCCGCGTCCGATTCCATTCCTACGGTGGTCCCGACGTGCTGCGGGTCGAGGAGGCGGCGGCGCCGGTGCCCGGCCCGGGTGAACTCCTGGTCCGTACGGAGGCCATCGGCGTCACGCTGCCGTGCGTACGGCGGGTGCGCGGCGACGGCAACGGCGGCGGCGATCCGCTGCCCGCCACGCCCGGCGGCGAGATCGCCGGTACGGTCGTCGCGCTCGGCCCGGACGTCACCGGCTTCGCCCCCGGCGACCGCGTTACCTCACTCACCCTCACCGGCTCGTACACCGAACTCGCCCTCGCCCCCGCCTTTCTGGCGAGCCGGATACCGGACGGGGCGAGCGCCGTGGAAGCGGTGGCGCTGGTGCGCAGCGGGCATGTCGCGCTCGCCGCGCTCAGCACCGCCGCACCACAGGGCACCGAGTCCGTACTGATCACCGGCGCGGCCAGCGGCACCGGACATCTCGCCGTCCAACTGGCCAAGCTCCAGGGGGTGCCACGGGTGGTGGCCGCCGTCAGCTCGGCCGCCAAGGCGGAGTTCCTCCGCGAGCTGGGGGCCGATGAGGTGGTGACGTACGACCAGGAGTCCTGGGGCGCGCCCGTCGACATCGTGCTGGACGGCGTCGGCGGCGAGCTGCTGCCGCGCGCCCTGGCCGCGCTGGCCCCCGGCGGCCGGCTGATCTTCTTCAACTCCGGTGGCGGCACGGTCCCGGCGTATGAACTGCTGGCGGGCGCCAAGACGATCACCGGGCTGACGATGCGCCACTTCTCCACCGTCCAGCGGGAGCTGTACGAGGAACACCGGGCACAGCTGTGGGAGCTGGCGGGCTCCGGCCGGCTGCGGGCCGCCGTCCATGCCGAACTGCCGCTGGCCGAGGCCGCCGAGGCGCACGAGATCATCGAGGCCAGGGCGAACCTCGGAAAGGTGGTACTGCGGCCGTGAGGCCCGGCGGGGGCATACGGCAGATTCGGGGCACCCGGCCCACGCGGCACTCCCGGCCCCCGCACCGCAGTCGGCGCTCCCGGCCCACCCGGCGCAGTGCCTGCGGGCCGGGAGAGTGAATTCCGGCTGCGGCACGGAGAACCGACGCACGCTCCTTGTCGCGGTCCGCACGCGGCAGTAGCTTCCGTCGCGATGCACACATAGGACGTGGGATGTCCTGATGACCCGACGCCGATGCCTCGAAGGGCAGGCCGGACCATGACGTCAGTTCTCCGCGCACACCCCAGCCCCCGCAGCAGACCCCGCCGCCGCGCAGCGGCCCTGCTCGCCGCACTGACCGCCACAGCCCTCGCCCTCCTGCCGGCCACCCCCGTCCACGCCGCACCGGACGGTGCACCGGGCATCCCCGCCGGCGGCTTCGACCAGCAGATCCTCTTCAAGGCCTCCCAGGACCCGGGCTACTACTGCTTCCGTATACCGGCCGTCGTACAGTCCCCGCGGGGCACCCTGCTCGCCTTCGCCGAGGGCCGGCGGCACGACTGCGGCGACGCGGGCGATATCGACCTCGTCCTCAAACGCTCCACCGACGGCGGCCGGACCTGGGGACCGCTCCAGGTCATCAACCACGGCAACGGTGACACCCACGGCAACCCGGCGCCCATCGTGGACCGCCGCACCGGCCGGATCGTGCTCGCCGAGACCTACAACAAGGGCCGCGCCGACGGCCTCAGCTGCGATGTCCCCTGTGATCGCACCCCGCACCTCCAGTACAGCGACGACGACGGCGCGACCTGGTCCGCGCCCCGTGACCTGAGCGCCAGCATCCGTCCTCCGCAGTGGAACTCCTGGTACGCCACCGGTCCCGTGCACGGCATCCAGCTCACCCGTGGACGGCACGCGGGCCGGCTGGTGTTCAGCATGAACGCCGAGAGCTACGCGGACCACCGGGTCACCGCCAACCATGCCGCCCTGATCCACAGCGACAACGGCGGTGCCTCCTGGAAGGTCGGCGCGCTGGACAGCTGGCCCGTCGCGGCCGACGGGACGTTCCGTCAGAAGCCCTCGGAGATGACCCTCCTGGAACGCTCCGACGGTTCGGTCTACGTCAACGGACGCGAACAGGACGGCAGCGACCTGGGCCATCGCACCGCGGCGGTCAGCCGGGACGGCGGTGACTCCTTCACCGCACCGTTCCGCGCCCTCCCCGACCTCTACACCCCGATGGTGCAGGGTTCGGCGCTCCGTCTGCCGCACCCGCACAGCGGCCGCGGCCGCACCCTGTTCGCGGCCCCCGCCGACCCCGACCGGCGCCGGACCATGACCATCCGCTCCTCCTACGACGAGGGCCGCACCTGGGAGGGCGTCGACCGCGGCGCCCGGGTCACCACCGACTGGTCCGGCTACTCCGATCTGGTCGCCATCTCCCCCGAGGTCACCGGCCTGCTGTACGAGGGCGGTGCGGTCGACGCGCGGGACGAGATCCGCTTCGCCCGCTTCACCGAGGACTGGCTCGGCCCCCGCCGCGCCCCGGACCCCACGACCCGCGACACCGCCCCCGGCGCCCGGCCGGCGCTCGTCCTGGGCGGCGCCCGAGGCACCGACGGCCACTTCGGACAGGCACTTTCCTTCGACGGCACCGACGATGCGGTACGCCTCCCCTTCCGCCGCGCCCTGCCCCTGGGGAACCACGACTTCACCGCCGGCCTGTGGTTCCGCTACGCCGCCACCACCGGCGAACAACCGCTGCTGTGGATGGGCGGTGTGGGCGCCAGGGCCCCGCAGGTCGCGATCTCGGGCGACCCCGCCCATCACCGGATCGTCGCCCGCATCACGGCCGTCGACGGCGCCCAACCGGCCGCCGGCGCCCAAGCGGTGACCAACTCCGCCTACAACGACGGCAGTTGGCACCATCTGGCGCTACGCCGCAGCGGCGGCCGGCTGCTGCTCACGGTGGACGGCGGCGAGACCACCGTCGCCCCCGATGTCCCGGGGTCGGTCAGCCGCGGCTCGGTCTTCGGCGTACACCTCGGCCAGAAGCCCGACAGCCGCGTCCAGTTCACCGGCGCACTGGACGAGGTACGCGTCTACCGACGGGCCCTGACCGACGCCGAACTGTCCCGCGTACGCACCGAGAACGCCCCGGCGAACGGCCCGCTGGTCCTCGGCCTGCCACTCGACCGGGTACGCGGGGCCGCGAAGAACTGATCAGCACAGCGGACGAAGCCAGGGCCTGCCCGGACGTGAACGCGCCGGGCGGGCCCTGCGGCCGGTCCGGCCTGACGCCCTACCGCCGCGCCCCGCTCACCGCCGCCTCCCCCGCGGCCTCCGCCGCCGGGCTTCCCCCGGCGCCGCCCGCCGCCGCCACCGCCGGCTCCGGTCCCGCGGTGGCCGCAAAGCGCTTTGCGAGGACCGCGCACACCATCAACTGCATCTGGTGGAACACCATCAGGGGCAGCACCGCGAGGCCGGCCTGGGCGCCGAACAGGACGCTGGCCATCGGGAGGCCGGCCGCCAGGCTCTTCTTGGAGCCGGCGAAGGTGATCGCGATCCGGTCCGCCCGGTGGAAGCCGAGCCGCTTCGAGCCGTACCAGGTGGCGGACAGCATCACCGCGAGCAGCACGGCCTCCACCCCCAGCAGGCACAGCAGCCGCGGCGCGGAGACCTGGTGCCAGATGCCCTGGACCACACCGGCGCTGAAGGCGGCGTAGACGACGAGCAGGATCGAGCCGCGGTCCACCCGGCCGAGGGCCTTCTTGTGCCGGGTCAGCCGGTCGCCGATCCACCGCCGCAGCAACTGCCCGGCGAGGAACGGCAGCAGGAGCTGGCAGACGATCGAGACGAGCGATCCGGTGGAGAAGCCGCCGCCGTTCCCGTGCAGTACCAGGCTCGCCAACAGGGGTGTGAGGACGATGCCGACGAGGCTGGAGAACGAGCCGGCGCAGATCGCCGCCGCGACATTGCCGCGGGCGAGGGAGGTGAAGGCGATCGAGGACTGGATCGTGGACGGCACCAGGCACAGGAACAGCAGGCCGGTGTAGAGGGTGGGCGGCAGGACCTGGGGAACCAGCACGCGGGCGGCCAGGCCGAGCACCGGGAAGAGCACGAAGGTGCAGGCCAGAACGGTGAGATGGAGCCGCCAGTGGCGCAGACCGTCCATCGCCTCGCGGGGCGGGAGCCGGGCGCCGTAGAGGAAGAAGAGCAGCGCGACGGCGCCGGTGGCGGCCCCCTCGGCGACGGAGGCGGCGGCCCCGCGGGCGGGCAGCAGCGCGGCCAGGGCGACGGTGCCCACCAGCGCCAGGAGGTAGCCGTCCACGGGCAGCCGGGACGGGAGCTTGGACAGAGGGGGGCGGCGCATGGTCTCTCTTCGGTCGTTCGGCGGCTCGGTGCACGGGGCACGGTGGGCCGGCTTCGGTCGTTCGGCGGCACGGGGCACGGTGGCCGGTGCGGGCCCCTCCAGGGTGCCGTGAGCTGCGGCCATCGGGAACCCCGCTTACCGTGGTCACTGTGATGCCGGTCTGCGATAAGCGCCGCAGGGGCCGCAGCCCCAGGGGCCGGCCAGGAACGGAGAGCCGTGTTCGAACCCGCCCAGTTGCGCACCTTTCTCGCCGTGGCGCAGACACTGAGCTTCACCCAGGCCGCACACCGGCTCGGGCTGCGGCAGTCGACGGTGAGCCAGCACGTACGGAAGCTGGAGGAGGCCGCCGGGCGCCGGCTGTTCGCCCGTGACACCCATGCCGTGGAGCTGACCGAGGACGGCGAGGCGATGCTCGGCTTCGCCCGCACGATCCTGGAGGCGAACGAGCGCGCCGCGAGCTTCTTCGCGGGCACCCGGCTGCGCGGCAGGCTCCGCTTCGGCGCCTCGGAGGACTTCGTGCTGACCCGGATGCCGGAGGTCCTCGAAGAGTTCCGGCGGGAGCACCCCGAGGTCGATCTGGAGCTGACCGTCGAGCTGTCGGGGACCCTGCACGAGCTACTGGCGGCCGGCCGGCTGGATCTGGTGCTCGCCAAGCGGCGTCCAGAGGACGCGCACGGACGGCTGGTCTGGCGCGACCGGCTGGTGTGGGTGGGGGCCGAGCGGCTGCGCCTCGATCCGCAGCGGCCGGTCCCGCTGGTCGTCTACCCGCCGCCCGCACTGACCCGTGCCCGCGCGCTGGAGGCGCTGGAGCGGGCGGGCCGGGAGTGGCGCATCGCGTGCACCAGCGGAAGTCTGAACGGACTGATTGCCGCAACCAGGGCAGGCCTGGGCGTAATGGCACATACGAGAGGCATGATCCCGCCAGGCCTGGTCAAGATTCAGCCACGTGCCGGACTTCCGGAACTGGGCGGCGTGGATTTCGTTCTTGTGTACGGACAGCGCGACCGCGCGGCGCGGGGCCCGGCGGAGGCACTGGCCGACGCGATCCTCGCGGGCGGCGACCGCCTCCAGCTCCCCTGATCCGCGACGGCGTACCGGACAGGTCGACCGATCCGCTGTCACGTGCAGAGATTTGGTGCAGATATGGTCCCGGCGCCGTGATCGTCCGGCGTTGAACCAGCCGAACGGTGTCCCGGCTTCTCCGGAGTAACCCGATTTCTCCAGTTGGTCATTTCCTGGGCGTCCGCGTTCGCGACGTGGTACGGCTCTGCCGGATGCCGTCACGGTGGGGTACGGTCGCGGCCTTGTGAGCAACACCACGAGGAGCTGGGTCATTGCGCGAGTTCACCGTCCCGCCTCTGGCGACCGCGCCCCGGGTCGGCGGGCTGGCGGACGCTGTCTACGAGCATGCCGAATCCGATCCCGATCGCGTCGCCCTGGCGCGTAAGGACGACGCGGGGAACTGGCAGAACGTCACCTCCGGAGAGTTCCGGGACGAAGTGCTCGCCCTCGCCAAGGGACTGCTGGCCCAGGGCATCCGGTTCGGCGACCGCGTCGGCATCATGTCGCGTACGCGCTACGAATGGACCCTGTTCGACTTCGCGCTGTGGTCCATCGGCGTCCAGTCCGTACCGCTGTATCCGACCTCGTCGGCGGAGCAGGTCTTCTGGATGCTGCACAACGCGGGCGTCTCGGCCTGTCTGGTCGAGCACGAGGACCATGCGATGACCATCGGCTCGGTCGTCGACCGGCTTCCGCAGCTGCGCAAGCTGTGGCAGCTGGACGCCGACCCGGTGGCCGAACTGACCGCGGCCGGTGCGCATATCGAGGACGATGTCGTCCACCGCCACCGGATGGCCGTCACTCCGGACGCCACGGCGACGATCATCTATACCTCGGGCACCACCGGCCGCCCCAAGGGCTGTCTGATCACGCACGCCAACTTCATGGCCGAGTCCGACAACATCGTGCTGCGCTACGAGACGGTCTTCCACTCCAAGCCGGGCGACGAGGCGGCCACGCTGCTGTTCCTTCCGCTGGCGCATGTCTTCGGGCGGATGGTCCAGGTCGCCGCGATCCGTGGCCGGGTCAAGCTGGCCCACCAGCCGGAGCTGGCGGCCCGTGCGCTCCTGCCCGACCTCCAGACGTTCCAGCCCACCTTCATCCTGGCGGTGCCGTACATCTTCGAGAAGGTCTTCGCCGCGGCCCGGCGCCGGGCGGAGGCGGACGGCAAGGTGGGACCGTTCGACAAGGCCGTCGAGATCGCGGTCCGTTATGCCGAGGCGCAGGAGCACAAGGCCTTCGGGACCGGCTCCGGCCCCAGTGCATCGCTGCGGATGCAGCATCAGTTCTTCGACAAGGTCGTCTACAGCAAGGTCCGGGCGGCGATGGGCGGCCGGGTGCGGCATGCGATGTCGGGCGGGTCGGCGATGGAACGCCGGCTCGGGCTGTTCTTCGCCGGCGCCGGGGTGCGGATCTTCGAGGGCTACGGCCTGACGGAGAGCACCGCGGCCGCCACCGCCAACCCGCCCGAGCGGACCCGCTTCGGCACCGTCGGCACCCCCGTCCCGGGCACCACCGTGCACATCGCGGAGGACGGTGAGATCTGGCTGTACGGCGGGCAGGTCTTCCACGGCTACCACAACGACCCCAAGGCGACCGATGCCGTGCTGCACGACGGCTGGTTCTCCACCGGTGACCTGGGCGCACTGGACGAGGACGGCTATCTGACGATCACCGGCCGCAAGAAAGAGGTCCTGGTGACCTCCGGCGGCAAGACGGTCTCGCCGGTGGGCCTGGAGGAGCGGGTGCGGGCGCATCCGCTGGTCGCCCAGTGCATCGTGGTCGGCAACGACCGGCCGTTCATCGCCGCCCTGGTGACCCTGGACCCGGAGGCCGTCACCCACTGGCTGGCCATGCGCGACAAGCCGGAGATGCCGCCCACCGACCTGGTGCGCGACCCGGACCTGGAGACCGAGATCCGGCGCGCCGTGGTCGCCGCCAACACCCTGGTCTCCCAGGCCGAGTCGATCCGTACGTTCCGGATACTGGCCAACCAGTTCAGCGAGGAACACGGGCTGCTGACCCCGTCGTTGAAGCTCAAGCGCAAGGCGATCGAGACGGCCTACACGGTCGAGGTGGACGCGCTGTACCAGACGTGACGGGAGCGGGGGCGCCGGCCGGCACCGCGGCGCTCCCCCGTCCGGCGGAGCGGGATCGTCCGCCGGACGGACGCTGCCCGGACCGCCGGCCGCGAGGCTCCTGCCATGGATAACCGCCGTCTCACGCTCCTCGGCCGGATCGCGGTCGTCGCCTGCGTCCCGTACCTCGCACTCAAGCTGCTGTGGGTGCTGGGCTTCGACCCCGGCGTCCTGGACACCCACCGCATCGGCCGCGCCGCCTGGGTGTCGGCCAATGTCGTCACCTTCCTCCTGGACGCCGTCGCCGCCGTGGTGGCCCACACCCTCACCCGCCCGGCCGGTCTCCGTGCCCCGGCCTGGCTGCTGGCCTTCCCGCTGTGGATGGCGTCCGGACTGCTCATTCCACTGATGACGGGGCTCGCCGGCGGCAGCGCGACCGCCCTGGTCACCGGCGCCGCCAACCCGCTGTCCACCGGCAACTTCCTCGCCCCGTGGGTCTTCGGCGTGGTCTACGGCGGCTTCGCCGTCGAGGCCGTCACCCTGCTCGGCGCCTTCGTGTTGTACGCACATCAGCGCTGGGGCGGCCTGCTGCGCCGTCCGCTGCGCGCGCTGCCGGACACCGGCACCCGGGCGCTACAGCGGATCTTCGTGGTGCCCGCCGCGGTGCTGCTCGCGGCGCTGGGCACCGTGCACGTGCTGTGGGGCGCGGGCTCGACGCTGGGTGTCCCGGCGGCCGATGCGGCCTCCCGTACGGTCATCAGCTCCGCGTCGGAATGGGCCGCCGGCCTGCTCTCGCTCGCGGGCGCGGCCGGGCTGCTGCTCCTGGTACTGCCGGGCCCGCTGCCCGGGCTCCGGGTGCGTACGCCGCTGTTCCTGGCCTGGTGCGGCAGTGCCGCGGCGTTCGCCTGCGGCGGCTGTCTGTGGCTCGGGCAGGCGGTGACCGACGGCCTCTCCCCCGGCGCCGCCGCGGTCCCCGAGGGGCTCCCGGGCCTGGTCGGCGCCCTGGAGCTGTGCGCCGGACTGGTGGTGCTGTGCGCCGGGTCGTTCGCGCTCTGCGAACTCACCGCCGCGACCCGCTCCACACCCGCGTCCGGGGGCGGTCCCCCGGCCCCGCCCGCGGCGCGTGCCCGGGAACACTCCGCGTTTCGGGCATCCCGTCCCGCTGCACGGGAATGCGTGTCGGCGGATGATCGTTGACATCCCTGAACAAGAAAGCCGACGTAAGGATCGATCCCCTCGTGAGCAAGGTTCCGTCCATCAAGCTCAACAACGGCGTCGCGATGCCGCAGCTCGGCTACGGCGTCTGGCAGGTCGAGGACGAACAGGCGGCCACCGCCGTCGGCCAGGCCCTGGACGCCGGGTACCGCAGCATCGACACCGCGATGATCTACGGCAACGAAGAGGGCACCGGCAGGGCGCTCGCCGCCTCCGGCGTCGCCCGTGACGAGCTCTTCGTCACGACCAAGCTCTGGAATGCCGACCAGGGCCACGACGCGACGCTGCGCGCGTTCGACACCTCCCTCGCCAAGCTCGGCCTGGAGTACGTGGACCTGTATCTGATCCACTGGCCGCTCCCGGCCCGGGACACGTACATCGAGACGTACCGGGCACTTGAGGAGATCTACGCGGACGGCCGCGCCAAGGCCATCGGTGTCTCCAACTTCCTGCCGGAGCATCTGGAGCGGCTGATGGGCGAGACCTCCATCGTCCCGGCCGTCAACCAGATCGAGCTGCACCCGCAGTTCCCGCAGGCCGCCTCCCGTGCCTTCCACGCCCGCCACAACATCGTCACCGAGGCCTGGTCGCCGATCGGCCAGGGCAGGGGCCTCCTGGAGGACCCGACGCTCGTGAAGCTCGCCGCCAAGCACGGCAAGAGCCCGGCCCAGGTCGTGCTGCGCTGGCACGTCCAGCTCGGCAATGTCGCCATCCCGAAGTCCGTCACCCCCTCGCGCATCGCCGAGAACATCGACATCTTCGACTTCGAGCTGGACGACGCGGACCTCACCGCGCTCGCCGGCCTGGACACCGGCACCCGCCTCGGCCCGGACCCGGCCGCCTTCGACGTGGTCTGATCCGCCGCCCGTATTCGGCGCCGCCCGGCTGTTCCGGGCGGCGCCGAGTCGTACCCGAGTGGCGGGCTCGGCGGACGGCGGTGACTGTGGAGGGTGAGTGTGGGGTGGCTCCCGAGGCCTGCCGACCGGGGCCGCGACCCCTCCGCGTTCTGCTCCTCCCGTATGCCTGAACGGCGGGAGGTGCCCCATCGAGGAGGCCTTGATGCCTGAAGTCACAGCTCCCTACCAGCCCGGGACGCCCTGCTGGATCGACCTCGCGGCCCCTGACCAGCAAGCGGCCATCGACTTCTACGCCCAGGTCTTCGGGTGGACCGGAGAGATCGGGCCCCCGGAGACCGGTGGCTATGCGGTCTGTGAGCTCAACGGCAAGCCGGTCGCCGGAATCATGGCCGCGGTCGAGATGGGCGGCCAGCCCGCACCGCCGACCGTGTGGACCACCTACCTGGCGGCCGCCGACGCGGACGCCACCTCCGAAGCGGTCCGGGGGGCCGACGGCACGGTCCTGATGCCGGTCATGGACGTGATGACGCTCGGCCGGATGTGTATCGCGGCCGACCCCACGGGAGCGGTGTTCGGCATCTGGCAGCCCAGGGACTTCCCCGGCGCCGGCATCGTCAACGAGCACGGCGCGCTGATCTGGAACGAGCTCAACACCACCGACCCGTCCGCCGCCGCCGCGTTCTACAAGTCGGCCCTCGGCATCGAGAGCGCCCCCATGGAAGGCGCCGACAACTACTACTCCCTCCAGGTGAACGACCGTCCGGTGGGCGGGATGCAGCCGATGTCCGAGCAGATGCCGGCCGACACCCCCTCGCACTGGCTGGCGTACTTCTCGGTGGCGGATGCCGACGCGACGGTCGAGAAGGTGACCGCGGCCGGCGGCGCGGCGCTACAGCGTCCCTTCGACATGATCGCCGGCCGGATGGCCGTGGTGAGCGACCCGCAGGGCGCGACGTTCGCCGTCATCACTCCCAAGCCGATGAATCAGGGCTGATCCGAGAGCCGGTGAATCAGGGCTGATCCGAGTCGGACGGCCGCTTCGGACGGCAAGCAGGCGCGCGGGCGCGGCGGTTGCCGGGTGGTGGGCCAGGGCCTTTTCCGGCCCTGGCCGCCCGAACCGGCCCCGGCCCCGCTACGCCCGCGCCGTGTGGACGGTCTGCGCCGACAGGAAGAAGGCATCGGGGCGGCGGGTGATCCCGGCGGCGTCCTCGGGGTCGGTGAGGCGGGCCAGGGCGGTGCGGTCGTCCTCGTCGAGGCGGTCGCCGTACATCTCGCGCGCACGGCTCAGGGTGGTCACGAGGTAGGCGCGGGCGTCGGCGGACAGCGGGGCCGGCAGATCGAGCAGGAAGCTGCGGGTACCCGGCGCGCGCAGACCGGCGTCGGCGAGGAAGGCGGGCCAGTCCTCGGTCTCGTCGACGGTGTCCGGCAGCGCCGCCCGCATCTCGCTGAACCACTCCTCACCGGCCGCGTCGAGCCGGGACTGGAGCCCCGGGCGGCCGATGCCGAGGTCGCGCGGCAGAAAGCGCGGGGTGAGGCCACCCTCGGCGAGGGCGAGCAGTCCGCCGGGCCGCAGATGACCGGCCAGGGCGGCGACCGCGGCACGCTGGTCACCGACGTGGTGCAGGGCCTTGCTCGACCAGATGAGGTCGGCGCCGCCGAGGGCGTCGAGTCCGTCCGGGACCTCGGCGAGCTGGGTGTGGACCCGGTCGGCGAGGCCGAGGCGCGCGGCCCGGTCGCGGGCCCGCTCCAGGAGTGCCCCGGTGGCGTCCACCGCCACCACCTCGGCATCGGGGAAGGCGCGGGCCAGCAGACAGCTGACGACGCCCGGACCGCTGCCGATGTCGAGCACCCTGCGCACTCCGCCGGGGGCGGCGCCGGGGGCGGCCTCGCGCAGCCAGGACGCGGCCTGTTCGTAGAGCGGCGTGTACAGCTCGGCGCCCCGTTCGAGGTCCGGGCCGAGCATCTCCCAGTCGGGGTGGACGCTGTCGTGCCGGTGGTGGTGCCCGGGTCCGGGACGGTCGTGGTCGCTCATACGTCGAGCCTCCGTGACGGGTGGTGCGCGTGCAATCCTGCGGGCCGGCGGCCCCACGTTCCCCCGGGAGCAGGGGTGATCGTAGGGTCTTGGCCTGTGGCTACTCCGGGATGGATGCCGCCGACGGATACCGAGCGGCGGCTGTGCGAAGCAACGGCGCGTGGGGACTGGGACGGTCAGGTCGCGGCGATCGCCGGTGAGGATCTGTATCTGGCGGTACCCCAGCAGGGTCAGGACCCGCTGCCCGTCTACGACGACCCGGCGGCGGGTGCGAAATGCATTCCCGTCCTGACCCGCGGCATGCTCCCGCCGTGGCAGCCGCAGCAGTTCTTCGACCGGGTCTCGGTCGAGGAACTGGCGCAGGACTGGCCGAACGACAAATGGCGGCTCGCGGTGAACCCCGGGACGCCGTGCGCCGCGTATCTCGCCGCGTCCCCCGGCCACCGCGCCGGCTGGCTGCGGGTCCGTGCCCAGGTCGGGGTGCGGCCCGGCGGGCTGCTCGTCACGCACTACGGGAGTGCGCTGCACGGCCCCGTCGCGCAGGGGCTGGCGTGCGGTGCGCCGATCGCGGTGCACCACAGCGTGCCGTGGAACGAACTCGGAACGGCCTTCCTCGACCACGCCGCGGACGCCCAGACCCTGCGCGACCAGTGGTCGGTGACCGATCCCGCCACCTGGCAGCAGCGGCTGGACCAGCTGCTGGGCGGGCAGTTCGTACCGGCGGAGACCGAGACGGCGCTGCGGGCACGGGCCCGGGACGCGGCGGAATCGCCGGCCGTCCCGGAGCTCGTGACCCGGTACGAGGAGCGCTTCCGCGCGGACGGGCTGCTGCCGGCCGACGGCCGGGTGGTGTCCCTGGTGGCGCTGGACCATGCGCATGCCGTCAATCTCGTCCGCTGGGGCCTGAGCGCCCGGCTGTGCGCGCCGCCCCAGGCTGAACAGGCCGTGCAGCAGGTCGCCGCGCGGGCCCGGGAGGTGTACGGCTCGTGGGAGGAGTTCGCCGCGGGCTATGCCCTGGGCCGGATGCTGGCGTTCGACAACGGCTGGTTCGGGCCGCAGTACGCGGAGGCGGTGCATCTGCACCGCGTGCTCACCCAGGACCCGTCCTCGCCGTGGCGCGGGCTGCCCTTCTCCTGACGGGAGGGGCGCCCGGCTGACGGGCGGGCGCCCTCGAACGCCACCCCGCGCGGTGCCGTTCGGTGTAGACGTAGGGCATGGACGTAGCGATCTGCCTGTTCAGCTCCGACCTGCGGCTGCACGATCAGCCGGTGCTGCATGCCGCGCTGCGCGCCGCGCGCCAGGTGGTACCGCTGTTCGTCGTCGACACGGGCATCGCCGACGCCGGGTTCGTGGTGCCCAACCGGGCGGCCTTTCTCGCCGATGCGCTGGCGGATCTCGATGCGGGGCTGCGCGAACGGGGCGGTCGGCTGGTCATCCGTACGGGGGACGTGGTCACCGAGACCTGCCGGGTGGCGGCGGAGGCCGGGGCCGGGGAGGTGCATCTCGCGGCCGGGGTGAGCGGCTATGCGCTGCGCAGGGAGCGGCGGTTGCGGGCGGAGCTGGCGTCGGCCGGGCGGGCCCTGGTGGTCCATGACGCGGTGATCACGGCGCTGCCGCCCGGCGCGGTGCTGCCCTCCGGGCCGGGCAAGGACCATTTCGCGGTCTTCACCCCGTACTTCCGGCGCTGGCAGGCGGCGGGGCGGCGGTCGGTGCTGCCCGCGCCCCGCTCCGTACGGGTCCCCGCCGATGTGCGGTCCGAGGAGCTGCCGTCCGCGCGGGTGCTGTGCCCGGACGGCACGCCGTCGCCCGCGCTGCCGGAGGGTGGCGAACGGGCGGGGCGCCGGCGGTTCGGGGCCTGGCAGCGGTCGGGTATGGCCGACTACCAGGACCGGCAGGACGATCTGCCGGGCGATGCCACCTCGCGGCTGTCGCCGTATCTGCACTTCGGGTGCCTGTCGCCGGTGGAGCTGGTGCACAAGGCGGCCGGCCGGAGCGACGCCGGTGCCGAGGCATTCGTACGGCAGCTGGCCTGGCGGGACTTCCACCATCAGGTGCTGGCGGCCCGTCCCGACGCGGCGCGCGCCGACTACCGCGCGAGGGGGGACCGCTGGCGGTTCGACCGCGCCGAGGTGACGGCGTGGAAAGAGGGCCGTACCGGCTATCCCGTGGTCGACGCGGGGATGCGGCAGCTGCTGCACGAGGGGTGGCTGCACAACCGGGCCCGGATGCTGGTGGCGAGCTTTCTGACCAAGACGCTGTATGTGGACTGGCGGGTGGGCGCCCGGCACTTCCTGGATCTGCTGGTGGACGGCGATATGGCGAACAACCAGCTCAACTGGCAGTGGGTGGCCGGCACCGGAACCGATACCCGGCCCAACCGGGTGCTGAATCCGCTCGTCCAGGCCCGTCGGTTCGATCCCCGGGGCGACTATGTACGGCGCTGGGTGCCGGAGCTCGCGGGCCTCGCGGGCGCGGCGGTGCACCGGCCCTGGACGCTGTCCGGGCCCGAGCGGGCGGCGTACGACTACCCGGATCCGGTGCTGGACCTGGCGGACGGGCTGGTGCGGTTCAAGCGGGCCCGCGGGCTGGACTGAACGGGGCACCGGCCGGCCGTGTGTCGTGGGCGGCGTCCGGTACGGGAGATGATGCAGGGCGGACTGACGGAAAGGACGGATACGACATGGGCGGGAGCGGTATGCGCCGCGGGCTGGACCCGACACAGCTGGACCGGGCACTCGGGGCGGCGGGGCCGAGGAAGCCGGCCACGCTGCCGACCTGGGCCCAGGTCCGTACCGCGCTGCGCCGTACGCCACTGTCCGTGTGGCACGACGATGTGACGGACTGGGCCGCCAGCCTGACGTACTACTCGGTGCTGGCGCTGCTGCCGTCGCTGATCGTCACGGTGTCGCTGATCGGTCTCGCCGATCCGCCGGCCACCGAACAGCTCATCAACCAGATCAGTTCGATCGCCCCGGCCGAGTCGGGCCCGACCGTTCACCGGGCGCTGGTCGGGATGGCGCACCAGCAGACCGCGGCGTGGGTGGTGCTGGGCGGCGCCCTGATCAGTGCGCTGTGGTCGTCGTGCAGCTATCTGGCGGTGTTCCGCCGCGCACTGCACGCCATGCACCGCACGAAGGACGACCGGCCGCCGTGGCGCAAGGCGCCGCGCATCCTGTTCACGGCGCTGCTGCTGATGGCGCTGCTGATCAGCAGTGCGGTGGCGCTGCTGGTGAGCGGCCCGATCGCGACCGCGCTGGGCCGGGCCCTGGGGTTCGGCGAGGCGGGCGAGGCGACCTGGAACCTGCTGAAGTGGCCGCTGCTGCTGCTTCTGGCCACGGTGCTGGCGATGGTGCTGTTCCGTTCCGGGCCGCCCAGTTCCCGCGGGGTGCGCCGGGCGGCCCCCGGCGGTGTGGTCGCCGTCCTGCTCTGGCTGATCTCCTCCGCCGGATTCGCCCTCTATGCCTCGTACGTCGGCACCTTCAACCGGCTCTACGGCTCGCTCGCCGGGCCGGTGGTGTTCCTGATCTGGCTGTGGTTCTCCCATCTGTCGCTGCTGTCCGGCGCCCAGTTCAATGTGGAGCTGGCCCGCGCGGGGCGGGTGGTGCGGCCCCGCAGCGGCAGCTGAGCGGCTACGGGGTCAGCGCACCCCGTGGCCCGGCGCGATGTCCTCGATACGGCGGGCGAGACCGAAGTCGAGGTGGGTGACCCGGCCGCCGATGCTGTGGGTGTTCACCGCGATGCCGACCCGGTTGTAGCCCAGGGTGAGATCGGCATGATGCCCCAACTCCTCCTGGATCTGCGCGATATGGACCACCATGGCGACGGCCGGGACATGCCCGTGGAAGAGGTAGTGACGGCGCAGCGAGTCCCCCTCCACGGACCACCCGGGCAGCTCCGCGAGACGCTCCTCGATCTCCTTGTCACTGAGCGGTTCCACCTGAGCATTCATCACTGCTCACCTCTCACTGTGTGGGCCGGCCGCCGAGGAGCCGGCTTCCGATACGTCGCGCGGTCCGGGCAGCCCCCCGCTGCCGCGGCGACCGCGCCGCTCCCAGCGTGTCACGCCGGGGCTTCTTTCGCCCGTATCGGCGGCGCGGCAGGCACCTCTCCCGTAGGGGTGGGGCCCGCCGCCATAAGGATGGTGTCCGCCGCCCTTGGATCCCCACCCTCCCGTAGGGGGCAGCCGCCGCACCGCCTCCCACCCCTCGGCTACCGTCCCTCCCATGACAACTGCTGCGGCGTCGTCGCCGGAGACGACCACGGGTGTGGGCGCGCTGTTGCGCGAATGGCGCGACCGGCGCCGGATCAGCCAGCTGGAACTGGCGCTGCGCGCCGACTCCTCCGCCCGCCACATCAGCTTCATCGAGACCGGCCGCTCCCGCCCCAGCCAGGAGATGGTGCTCCGGCTCGCCGAACATCTCGACGTCCCCGTACGGGAGCGCAACGCCCTGCTGATCGCGGCGGGCTACGCCCCGACCTTCCCGGAGACCCCGCTGGACGACCCGTCGATGACCGCCCTGCGCGCCGGCATGGAACGGCTGCTGACCGGCTACGAGCCGTTTCCCGCGCTGGTCGTCGACGGGACCTACCAGGTCCAGGCGGCGAACCGCGGGATCACCATGCTGCTGGCGGGCATCGCTCCGGCGCTGCTGGAGCCGCCGCTGAACGCCATGCGGATCACCCTGCACCCCGAGGGCCTGGCCCCGCGCATCCGCAACTTCCGGGAGTGGCGCGGCCATCTGCTCTCCCAGATGGAGCGGCAGTTGGCCCTGCTGCGCTCCGCTCCCCTGCGTGCGCTCTACGACGAGGTGAGCGCCTACCCCCTGCCACCCGGCGGCCGCGAATCGGCCACCGTCGGCGCACACGCCCCCTTCGCCCTCCCCATGCTGATCGAGCACGAGCACACCGTGCTGTCCTTCGTCTCCACCATCGCCACCTTCAACACCCCCATGGATGTGACGGTCTCCGAACTGGCCGTGGAAACCCTCCTGCCGGCCGATCCGGAGACAGCGGCCTTTCTGCGGGAAGCGGAGCTATAGGGGCCGGCGCCACCAACAGACTCACACGGCCGGCACCCGGTCCAGGAACCCGAGGACGGACCGGATCCGCCCGTCCTCCCCCAGCCGCACCACATCGAACCCGGCCACCGGCGCCGCCCCGTCCGCCACGCTGACCAGCTCCCACCCGAACCGCGCGATGTCGTGGTGCCCGTCCACCTCGCCCACCTGCCGGAACTCATAACCGGGGAACTGCGCATGGGCCCCGCCGATCACGGCCGCCAGCCCGTCCTGCCCCGCAACATCGGCCAGCGGATCGGTATACGTCACCTCCGCACCGAACGCCGCCTCGACGGCCTTGCCCAGCGCCCCCTCCTCCCGCGCATTCCACGCCTCGAAGTACCGCACAACAGCCGCCGCATACTGGTCCCCCACAACGGACGCCTGCTGCACAACCCGCTCCTGATGCTGCGTCATACCGAACTCCCCACTCCTCGCAGTACATACCGCCTGCTGCCTGAACGGCATCGTGGCCTGACACCGCTTCACGGGCCGGAGTGCGCCGGCCCGTGAACCGATGCCTTCACCTTGCCGGGTGGCGGGGGTGAGGGTCGATTACCTGCGAGGTAATGAGCGCTCAGCGGTGATAGCGGATGTAGCCGTCGCCGTCGGAGTCGGATCCGCTCTTCGTGTAGGAGTGGACATCCGAGCGGCTGCCGGAGGGCTTGTACAGGTAGATCGTGTCGCGGTCGTTGTTCCACAGGAAGTTGCAGTTGTCGCGGTAGACCACGTTGTACCGGTCGGAATCGGTGCCGTGGCCGCCCCGGAGCTTCACGTAGTCCCCGGGCTGAAGGTAGTGGCCGGCGGTGAAGGTGAAGCGGTTTCCGGTGGCGTCCTTGACGACGTACCCCTTGAGGTTGATGGTCGCCGACGAGTAGTTCTTGATCGTCAGGTACTCCTGGTGCGTGTTGCCCGAGGAGCATCTGTTGGAGTCCCGACCGGGCGCGTCGTACTGGACCCCCCGGATCTTCAACGCCGAGTGGTACTCAGCGGCTTGAGCCGGCGCGGCGGCAAGAAAGGACAGCGCGCCGGCCAGGGCGGCGGCAGCGGCGACAGCAGGACGCTTACGCAAGAGAGATCCCTCCACAGTCTGATGAACTCGTGTTGCATGTGGAGGACTTGCGAAGGGATGCGATGGTTGCACGCTGAACAACATCGATCGAACGCGACCGGAAGCGATCATTCAGGCCCCGCCCCGACCTGGACGGCGGGGCCCGAACCGACAGGAAGCGTCAGCCCTCAACACCGGGAAACGGGCGCGCAGGCCGGGGCCGAAGGGCGGACGTCAGCCCGACATACCCGGCCAGGGCCACTGCGGCGCGCGCCATGTAGTCGAGCCACAAGGCGGTGAGTTCGGCGGCGTCGGCCACTCCCACGACTCCCCACAAGAAGACGAGCGTGAGTGCGGCGGCCGCCGCCACTGCGACCGCATAGCTCACAAGCACTCCGCCTCTCCTCCCGAGCCAACTCCCCAGCAGCCCTGCCGGGATCTGCACCACCACATGGAAGGTCACACACCCGAACAGGGCACCCAGCAGAATCATGACCGGCGGCAGATCCGCCGTGGGATCGTCGGCCGGCGCCGCCCCGTAGGCATCCACCCACCCCGGCGTCACCAGGAAGGTGAGCACCAACAGGGCGCCGCTCAGATGCATCGCACCAAGGTGCACCGCCACTCGACGAAGCCACACCGTCGCACGTCTCGCCGTCATTAAGGCTGGGTAGTCGGACCCGGTACTCATGCAACCCCCATCTGCGCTTGGTCAGATCTCCTCATGCATCAGGGGTCAGTATGGGCGGGTCGTCTTTGATGAGGTCGTGCGGGATCCAGTGCGCACGCTGCCGACTGCGGGCGCCAGCGGTGTTGGGCGCGGCCGGACCGGCCGGTATCCGTGCAGGTCAGAGTGCATAGCTGCGGTAGCCGCAGGATCCGGTCCGAGGTCGAGGGGCCGCCGTTCCGGGGACCGTCGGGGGCGGGGTCGGGGAGGCCCGTCAGGCGGTCGGTGAGGGCGCTGTCTCTCCCTGTTACCGCTGCTCGCCTGCCGTCCCGTCGCCTCGCTGGTGGTGGACGTTGCGCAGAATGGGGGGCGGCATAGCCTGGGGGGTATTGCCGCGCTTGTCCCGGTCCCGTGCCGATGGGCGGCATCCGGCGGCGACTGCGGCAAATCCGGGTCCGCCCGTGCCGAGCGGGTGGTCGGTGAGCAACGCCGACGAGAGGACACGCCATGAGTACCCCGACACCCGACGAAAACGCGCCCCCGAGCGAGGCATCGTCCGCCGAGGGAGCGCGGTCCGCGACGGAGCCCGATACCCAGGCCGCCCTGGTCGAGCTCGCGAACAGTATGGCCCTGCTGCCGCAGGCGCCGCCGGTCGAGGGCGAGGAACCGCGTCCGGAGGGCGCTGTCTCGCTGCCGGTCATCGAGCAGGACGGCAATCGCTACATCCCCGTCTTCACCACCGAGGACGCGCTGGTGGCGGCCGGGGGAGATCCCGGCGCTGCGCTCAGCATCCCCGTCGTCGAGCTGGCCGCGAACTGGCCGGCGGACGATCTGTGGCTGGCGGTCAACCCGTCCACCGAGGAGGGCCTCGCCCTTCCCCCCGACCTGGTCCGGGCACTGCCCGTCTTCAGCCAGGCCGGTGCGGAGGGCGGTGGCACGGCCGGGGAGCCCGGTGGGGCCCCTGGCGGATAGCGCCGGCTCCAGGTGACACCCGCGCCACAACCAGCCAGGTGACACCCGCGCCACGCCCCGCCGGGTAACACCCCCGCCAAAGGCCAGCCACACCCCCTCAGGTGGCGCTAGCCCCCCGGCCGGGGCGGGGGTGGACCGGCTGTCGGGGTGGGGGCCGGGTCGGAAGACTCGGCGGTATGACGACGAGTGTGGAAATCGAGGGTGCCGCGGCCGGTCCGGCGGGGGGCTCGGGCAGTGACTTCGCGCGGCTGTCGCGGCGCATCGTGGCGGCGGGGCTGTTGGAGCGCCGGCCCGGTTACTACGTGGTGCGGCTCACGCTGGTGACGGCGGCGTTCGCCGGTGGGTGGGGGGCGTTCTTCGCGCTGGGGGACAGCTGGTGGCAGCTGGTGGTGGCCGCGTTCCTGGCTGTGGTGTTCGCGCAGGTCGCGCTGGTCACCCATGATGTGGCGCACCGGCAGGTGTTCCGGCGGCGCCGGCCGAGTGAGATCGGCGGTCTGCTGTTCGGCAACCTCGGGGTGGGGATGTCGTACGGCTGGTGGATGAACAAGCACACCCGGCATCACGCCAACCCCAATCACGAGGAGCTGGATCCGGATGTCGCGCCGGACATCCTGGTGTGGTCACGGGAGCAGGCGCGGGTCGCCAAGGGGCTGCCCCGTTTCATCGGGCGCTATCAGGCGCAGCTGTTCTTTCCCCTGCTGACGCTGGAGGGGTTCAACCTCCGGGTGTCGAGCATCCGGGCCCTGCGGTCACCGACCATGAAGCACTGGGGCAGCGAGGCGGGGCTGCTGCTGGCGCACATCGTGCTGTATCTCGGCGCGCTGTTCCTGGTGTTGGCACCCGGTAAGGCGCTCGCCTTTCTGCTCGTCCACCAGGCGCTGTTCGGCGTCTATCTGGGGTGCACCTTCGCGCCGAATCACAAGGGGATGCCGACGCTGACGGGCGGCGCCCGGCCGGACTTTCTGCGCCGTCAGGTGCTGACGTCGCGGAACATCCGGGGCGGGGCGCTGATCGACTTCCTGCTCGGTGGGCTCAACTACCAGATCGAGCATCATCTCTTCCCGAGCATGCCGACGCCGCATCTGCGTCGCGCACAGGTCATCGTGCGGGCGTACTGCGCCGAGATCGGTGTCCCGTACCACGAGACGGGGCTGGTCAGGTCGTATGCGGAGGCGCTGCGGCACTTGCGGCGGGTCGGGGAACCGCTTCGTGGTCCACGGGCGTAGGCGTCGCCGCCGCGGCCGTCGCCTCCTCCTGGCGGGCGGTACGGCGGGCCGCCATCCAGGCGTAGACGAGGATGCCGGCGAACAGGAAGAGCACGCCCTGGTAGATCGCGGCGTAGCCGGCGCCGGCGACGAGCCAGAAGGTGAAGCCGAAGGCGGTCAGGGCGAGGGTCAGATCGCGGGCGAAGCGGGCCGGACGGACCTTGTCGCGGCGGCCGCTGAGCAGGAAGTAGACCTGGGCGCCGGCGGCGAGGAGGTACGGGACGGTCGCCGAGAAGGTCGTGATCAGTACCAGGATCTCGAAGACGCCGCCGGAGCCGAGCAGGTAGTTGATCACCGTGAGGGCGCTGGCCAGCACCCCGGCCGCGACGACGCCGAAGGTCGGCACCCCGCGCCGCTTGGTCAGGAAGGGTGCGGGGAACAGCCCGTCCTTGGCCGCGGCGTACGGGGACTGGGCGCTCATCAGCGTCCAGCCGTTGAGCGCGCCGATGATCGAGACGACGGCGGCGATGGCGACGACCGTGCCGCCCCAGTGGCCGCCGAACATCGCGTTCACCGCGTCGGAGAACGGTGCCTGGGACTTCACCAGCTTGTCGTGGGCGACGGTGCCGAAGACGGCGACGGTGCCCAGGAGGTAGACCACGGCGGAGCCGATGGTGCCGAGGACGGTGGCCCGGCCGACGTTCCGCTCCGGGTCGCGGACCTCGCCCGCGCTCATCGCGGCGGACTCCACACCGACGTAGGAGTAGAGCAGGATCGCGGCGGCCGCGGACATCCCGCCGAGCGCGCTGCCGCTGCCCTCATGGAACGAGCCGAGGTTGGCCGGGTCGAAGAAGAACAGCCCGACGACGGCGATGAAGAGCAGCGGGATGAACTTCAGGACGGTGGAGACCGTCTGGACCAGGCCGACGTAGCGGGTGCCGGCGAAGTTGGCGACGGCCGGCAGCCAGAGCGCGCCGAGGGCGATCAGGAGGTCGGTGGTGTCGGAAGGGCGGCCCGGCAGGAGCACATGGACGTAGCCGACGATGGCGACCGCGAGCGCCGCGTTGCTGACCCAGGTCATGGTCCAGTACGACCAGGCGGAGAGGAATCCGGCGAAGTCGCCGAAGGCCTCGCGCGCGTAGACGTAGGGGCCGCCGGTGTCCGGGTGGCGCTCGGCGAGCCGGCCGAAGACCAGGGCGAGGGCGACGGCACCGATGGTCAGTACGCCGAAGGCGACGAGGCTGACGGTGCCGAACGGGGCCACCGATGCCGGCAGCAGAAAGATGCCGCCACCGATGATGTTGCCCATCACTAGGCAGGTGGCGGTTCCCAGACCGAAGCGGCGGGTGTGCCGGTCGTTCATGGCGTGGAGGGCCTCTCGTCGTGCGCTGTGCACCCGGGGTTACCGAGCGGAGTTCATCGTCGGCGATCGGTGGCGTCCGCCAAAATCAACGGGATTTGTCCTGTGCGGCGGGGTCCTGGGGTGAAAAACCTTCGGGGCGACGCGCCCCGTGCCGGAGTTCGTCCGCGGCGGGCCCGAGGGGCAGTTGGGGCCCCTCGGCCTCCCCCAGCCAGCGGCGCAGCACCCGGTGCACCTGTTCGGCGCCGGTCAGCGGCTCACCGTCCGGGGCCGGCGGGGTCAGCTCGGCGGGCCACAGCAGGAAGGGGTGGCTCTGGGCGCCGCCCAGCCCGCCGTGCGAGCCGATCTGCTCCTCGAAGGCGTGTACCGCGCCGGTCGCCGGGTCGCAGGCGGAGTTGACCATGAGGTCGGCGACATGCGGGAAGCGGTCGGTACGGCGTACCGCGTCGGCCGCGCCGTCGCCGAACGGTGCCAGCGGGTCGGCGCCGATGAGGTGTCCGGTGTCGAGATGGTGCTCGGCACCGGCCGGGCCGAGCACCACCGGGCCGTGCACCGCGGAGCGGACCAGCAGAAAGCCGATGCCGGGGTGGTTGGCGAGGGTGGCGAGCAGGGCGGGGTGCCGGCGGTCCAGTTCCTCGCGGGTGATCCGGCCGGGCACGTCGGGGAACGACACCAGACCGAGGTTTCCGGAGGCCAGCACGAGGGGGTGGGAGGAGCCCGGCCCGGCCGTCCGCGCCGGGCGCTGCCCCGCCGTCTCCTCGGGCCGGTGCAGTGCGGCCCGCGCCGCCGCCCTGGCCTCGGCTCCGCTCGGCGTACGTCCCGCGCGGCGCGGCACCGGCAGCCCGCATCCGGCGCGGACGAGATCGCCCAGGCTCAGCCCGTAGCGCTCCAGGAACGTCGGCCCGTGGCTCTGGCCGTGGTCGGAGAGCACCACGACGCGGTACGGGCGCGGTGCGTGCCGGGCGGCCCTGGCGATCAGGGCGAGGGCCCGGTCGAGGCTGCGCAGGACCTGGAGCGCGTCCCGGTGGGCGGGGCCGGAGTGGTGGGCCACCTCGTCGTAGGCGACGAGGTCGGCGTAGATGGCGGTGCGGCCGGCGAGCAGGTCGCCGATGACCGCGGCGACCACCACATCGCGCTCGACGACCGTGGCGAAGGCCCGGATGACGGGGTAGAGGCCGCCGCGCTTGACGCGCGGCCGTTCGCGGCGGAAGCGGGTGCGCAGCGACTGGACGATCTCGCGGACGACCTCGGCGGCGAAGGAGACGGCGGTACGGGTCGCGTTGGCCGGGTCGGAGAAGTAGGCGAAGTAGCCGGCCCGGGAGCGGTTGTCCTTGCCGCGCCGGGCCGCCACCGACATCACCAGGGCGACCTGGTCGGCGCCGCCGCTGAAGAGGTTGCCGCGGCTGGCGCCGTCGTAGGAGAGCAGCCCGCCGTCGCCGGTGCGCGCGATGGCACGGCGCTGGAGTGCGGCGGCGCTGCTGGGCCGGTTGCTGACGATGACGGTGCGGGTGTCCTTCTCGTACCAGCGGAAGGCGGGCAGATCCTCGTTGCTGCCGTGCAGGAGGGCGAGCTGGCTGGCGCCGGTCTGGCTGGACCAGTCGGTGCGCCAGGGGGTGAGGCGGTGGCTGTCGCCGGTCCAGCGGGCGAGAGTCGGCATCAGCGGCCGCTCGCCCCGGACGGCGTCGCGCAGCAGGTCGTGGCCGACGCCGTCGAGCTGGAGGAAGACCGTGCCGGGGGTGGCCGGGCCGGCGGCGGGGCGGGCCCGGCGGCCGCGGCGGCCGGCCAGCCGGACCAGCCGTCGGTGGTAGGCCTCGTCGTTGCGTACCGCGAGGAAGGCGGAGGTGGCCGAGGAGGCGGCGGACATCGCGGCCGCGACGATCACCGCGGTCTCCGGCGCCGCCTGGCCGCGCCCCTCCGGGATCAGATCGAGGGCGAGCAGCAGCAGGGAGCCGTTCAGGAAGAAGACCAGCAGTCCCAGAACGAGCGCCGGTACCAGCAGCAGGGCACGGACGAGAAGCGGCCACACCAGGGCGCTGAGCAGGCCGAACGCGCCGGCGCCCAGTGCGGCGGTGACGGCGGTGCGGGTGAGGCTGTCACCGCCCGGCGACTGGAGCCGGAAGTCGGGCAGCAGCCCGGCGAGCACGAGCAGGGTGAGGCTGGACACGAGCCAGACCGCGAGCACCCGGAACAGGGCACCGCTGAGCGCCTTCCACCCCGGCATCCGCACGCCGTGCCACCTCACCCTCCGGCCCGCCCCAGCACTACGGGCCTGCCGCCAGCATGGCACCAGGTGCGGGGGAGGGTCAGGGCCAGGGGTGCGCCCGGTCGGCCGCTCCCCTGTCGGCCGCATTCCGGGCCGGAGGGTGGAGGATCGAGAGGACTGCACACGGGAAGCAGTCGGGAACAGACGAGAAGCAGGGGAACCGCACACGGGAAGCGAGACGACCGCCCGCGGGACGGGCCGGTGCGTCGGGACGGGAGGTGCTCGGTGTCGGTGGAGGTCACCTGGTGGGGGCATGCCACTGTGACGGTCGAGGACTCCGGGGTGCGGGTGCTGACGGATCCGCTGTTCGTGCGGCGGCTGGCCCACCTGCGGCGCCGGCGGGGCGCGCTGCCGCCGGCCGAGGCCGCGCGGGCCGATGTCGTCCTGGTCTCGCATCTGCACGCCGACCATCTGCACCCCGCCTCGCTGGCCCGGCTCGCGCCGGGGACCCGGCTGGTGGTGCCGCGCGGGGCGACCGCCGCGGTGCCGGGGCTGCGGAGGGTGGCCGCGGCCCGGGCGCTGCGGGTCACCGAGCTGCGGGCGGGCGAGGAGTGCGCGGCCGGTGCGGTGACGGTCCGTGCGGTGTCCGCCGCGCACGACGGGCGGCGGCTGCCTTACGGACCGCGCCGGGTGCCGGCGCTCGGCTATGTCGTGCGGGGCGCGGCCCGGACGTACTTCGCGGGCGACACCGGGCTGTTCGAGGAGATGGCGGCGGAGGTCGGGCCGTGCGAGGTGGCGCTGCTGCCGGTGGGCGGCTGGGGCCCGTTCCTCGGGCACGGCCATCTCGACGCGCGGCGGGCGGCGCAGGCGGCGGCGCGGCTGGCACCGCGCTGCGCGGTCCCGGTGCACTACGGCACGTACTGGCCGATCGGGCTGGACGCCGTCCGGCCGCATGAATTCCATGCCCCGGGCCAGGAGTTCGAGCGGCAGCTGGCGCGGCTGGCGCCCGAGGTGACGGTGCACCGGCTCGGGCACGGCGAGTCGGTCCGGCCGAAGGTCGTGTGATGACGCTCGTCGGTGAGCTGGTGCGGAGCGTGCCGCCGGAGTCGACACAGCAGGTGGTCGGCTATCCGTCGCTGTTCCTGCTGGTGGTGCTCGGGTCGCTGGTGCCCGTGGTGCCGACGGGGGCGTTGGTCAGCTCGGCGGCGGTGGTCGCCTTCCATCACACGGCGCCGTTCGCGCTGCTGATGGTGTTCGCGGTGGCGTCGTGCGCGGCGTTCCTCGGCGATGTGGGGCTGTACGCGCTCGGGCGGCGCGGCAGCCACTCCCCGCTCGGTTCGCGCTGGCTGGCCCGGCTGCGCGGCCGCGCCTCGCCGGAGCGGCTGGCCCGGGCGCAGCACCGGCTGCGGGAGCACGGGGTGCTGGTGCTGGTGCTGTCCCGTCTGGTGCCCGCCGGGCGGATCCCGGTCATGCTGGCGTGTCTGCTCGCGGCGATGCCGCTGCGGAGGTTCATCCGTGGCGACCTTCCGGCGTGTCTGGCATGGGCGGCGACGTACCAGCTCATCGGGCTGCTGAGCGGTTCGCTGTTCCGCAGTGCGTGGCAGGGCGTGGCCATGGCGATCGCGCTGACCATGGTGCTCGGTGCGGCGCCGGCCGTCTGGCGGCGCATCCGGCCGCTCCGCGGCGAGGGCGGGTCGTAGGTCCCGTCGTCCACGGACCCGTCCGCGGCCCGCCCGTTCCGCTCGGCGGCGGCGCTCAGGGTGCGGCCAGCACCCGGGAGGCGCCGACGGGCAGGTCCCAGAGGTCCTCGCGGGGGCGGCCGGTGGCGGCCCAGGCGGCGCGGACGCGGTGCAGCGGTTCCAGGGGCGGCTCGCCGGAGAGCAGAAAGGTCGACCAGTGCATCGGGGCCAGCGCGCGGGCGCCCAGGTCATGACATGCCTTGACCGCCTCCTCCGGATCGGTGTGCACCGGCCGCAGCATCCAGCGCGGGTCGTAGGCGCCGATGGGCAGCAGCGCCAGATCGATGCCGGGGTAGCGGCGGCCGATCTCCTCGAACCAGTGGCCGTAGCCGGTGTCCCCCGCGAAGTGGATCCGCCGCCCGTCGGGCGCGGTCAGCAGCCAGCCGCCCCACAGGGAGCGGCAGGTGTCGGTCAGTGTCCGCTTGCTCCAGTGGTGGGCGGGGACGAAGTCGAAGCGTACGGGGCCGCCGGGGGCGGGCAGCTCGACCGCCTCCCACCAGTCGAGGTCGGTGACCTGGGTGAAGCCGCGCCGGCGGGCCCAGGGCGCCAGTCCGGCGGGCAGCAGCAGCGGGGTGTCCCGGGGCAGCCGCTTGAGGGTCGGGGCGTCGAGGTGGTCGTAGTGGTTGTGGCTGATGACGACGGCGTCGACCGGCGGCAGGTCCTCCCAGCGGACGCCCACGGGGGTGACCCGGGCGGGCGTGCCGAGGATCTTCCGGGACCAGACCGGGTCGGTCAGTACGGTCAGCCCGCCGGCGCGGATGATCCAGCTGGCGTGCCCGACCCAGGTGAGGGCGAGGGTGCTGGGGCCGGCGGCCGGCATCGGGCCCGGTGCGAAGGGGAGTTGCTGGATCTCGGGGAGTGTCTCGGGGGGCGGGCGGAGTTTGCCCTCCCGGGCGATCCGGGCCAGGGCACGGACGCCGGGCAGCGGCGCGGTCAGCCGGTCGGTGAAGTCGCGTGGCCAGGTGCGGGGTTCGCCCAGCGGGCGGGGTGGGGCGAGCGGGGGCGGGGTGGCGTGCGGGAGGACCGGCGCGTCCGCGGTGGCATGCCGGGGGACCGGCCCGTCCGCGGTGGTCTGACCGGTGGCCGGGCCCGCGGGGCGGGCCGCTCCCCCGGCCGCTCCTCGGGCGGCTCCCCCGGCCCCTCCCCCGCCCGTTCCGCCGCCGTCGCCGGGCGCGGCGGGCGGGAGTCGCTCGGTGTCGGAGGGCTGCTCGGCGAGGGAGCGCTCGGTCTGTTCGGTCATCGAGGGGCTCCTTTCGGTGGACGGAACCGGGGCGGAGTGGGGGCGAGGTGGCGGCGTGGGCGGGCGCCGGGCAGCGGTGCGGTCAGCCGTCCGCGGACGTCGTGAGTCCGGCCAGGGCGCGGGACAGCGCGGTCAACGCCTCGGTGATGTGCGGGAGTTCCAGCGGATCGGGGGCCGCCAGGGCACGCCGTCGCTGCTCACGGTCGGCGCCCAGCAGCGCCTCGGCACCGAGCCGTACCCGCAGGGCGCCCGGCGCGTCGCCGAAACGGTGTCCGCCGCGCGCCGCCCAGGGTGCCAACTTCCGCTCCAGCGCGTGCGATTCCACGATCCCGCGGGCCCCGAGGGGGCGGCGCAGTGGTTCGAAGTCGGCGTACAGATGGCTGCCGGAGTGCGGCGGACGGCAGACCGCGCCGGCCTCGGTGACGACGTGGTGGAGCGCCGCGGCGAGCGTGCCGTACACCCGGGCGACGGTGGCCGTCCGGGCGCGCACCTCCTCGGGCTCGCCGAGCGCATGGGTGACGGCGCCGGCCAGCGGCCCCGGCAGCGGTGTACGGGACGCGGCGAGCGCGTCCAGCACCGCGGCCCGGAGAGCTGCGCCCCGGTCGGTGCCGGGGAAGCGGGCCAGCGCGGCGGGCCAGGCGGCGGGCACCAGCGTGGCCCGCAGGTCGGTGAGCACCACGACCCCGTCGGGCAGCATCTCGGCGGGGCTGAGCAGCACGGTGTCATGCGGATCGTGCAGCAGATCGCGGCGGGTCTCATCGCTGATGACCCAGAGCCCTTCGTCCGCCGCCGCTTCACAGACCTCGTGGAGCTGTTCCGGCGCGGGGCAGGTGCCGGTCGGGTCGTCGGCGACCGACAGGACCAGTACGCGGGGTGTGTCGCCATCCATCCGGGCCCGGCGGACGGTCTCCAGCAGTGCGAACGGGTCGGGCACGCCGCCCGATTCCGCCGGTACGGGGGCATGGTGCACCGGCCGGCCGAGCAGCCGGGCGGGGGGTGCGTACGACGCGGAGCAGGGCCGCGGCAGCACCACCGCCCCGCCGGCCGCCGCGTACAGCGCGAGGAGCAGCGCCGGCGCGCCGGGGGCGGCGAGCACCCGGTCGGGGGTGGTGGCCAGGCCGCGGCGTTCCCAGTAGCCGCAGGCGGCGGTGCGCAGCGGGGCGGCGCCGCCCAGGGGTTCGGCTTCGGTGCGGTCGGCGGCCGCGGAGAGGTGTGCGGCGAGTTCCGGGAGGACCGGCAGGCCCACCGGCGGATCCGGGTCCGGCTCGTGCCGCGGATCCCGGGCGGTCCGCTGCATCCGTACCTCCACTCCACGACGGCGGGTCGATCATGGGCCCATCACATGAAGGGCGGCACCGTCCACCTTGGCAGATCACGGGGGTGGCGACGGGGGGCGACACGTCAGCGGAGGGTGGGACCGGTGCTCAATCCGCCGGGCGCAGCGGCGGCGCCGCGTAGCGATACACCGTCACCATCTCGCCGCCGCCCCAGTCCTGCCGTTCGGTGGCGCGGCGCCGCCAGCCCAGCCGCTCGTAGAGGGCGACGGCCGCGGTGTCGGTGGCCTTCACCTCCAGTACGGGCCGCAGGCCGCGGGCCGCCGCCTCCGCCCCGACGGCGCGCAGCAGCCGGCCGCCGAGGCCCGCACCGCGTGCGGCGGGTGCGACATAGAGCCGGCTGACCTCGGCGCCGCACAGCGCCGCATGACCGGCGATCGTGCCGTCCGTCTCGGCGACCCAGGCGGCGGTCAGCCCGTCGGGGGTCAGCCAGCGCACCGGGTCGTCCGGCCAGTGGTGCGGATAGCCGCTGTGGGTGTGCACCTCGGCCAGGACGGCCGCACAGGCGTCGAGGTCGCTGTCCTGGCGTCTCCTGATCATCCGGGCATGGAAGCACAGCCCGCCGGGGCCCGGCAGCCCGTGGGCCGCCCGGGTCGGACGCTCCGCGGCGCCGCGCGCGGGGCCCGCGCGGCGGGATCCTGCCTGTTCCAGGCGGTCTGGGGTACAAGGTGGCGCATGCGATCGCTACTGACCCATCTCGACCGGCGGACCTTCGACCTGATTGCGGCGCGCGAATGGCCGGGCGCGCAGCGGGTGCTGCCCCGGCTGACCCGGAGCGCCAATCACGGGCTGCTGTGGTTCGGCCTCGCGGCCGGTGCGGCCGCACTGGGAGGCCGGCCGATGCGCCGTGCCGCGCTGCGCGGAGTGGCCTCGCTGGCCGTGGCATCGGCCACGGTGAACACCCTCGGCAAGCGTTCCGTACGGCGGCAGCGCCCGCTGCTGGAAACGGTGCCGGTGATACGGCAGCTGCACCGCCAGCCCCTCACCTCCTCCTTCCCTTCCGGGCACGCGGCCTCCGCGGTGGCCTTCGCGACCGGAGTGGCCATGGAGAACAAGTGGTGGGGGCTGGCGCTGGCGCCGGTCGCCGCCTCGGTGGCGTTCTCCCGCGTCTATACGGGCGTGCACTATCCGGGTGATGTGCTGGCGGGGGCCGCGCTGGGGGCCGGTGCGGCGTTCGCGGTGCGCGGTTTCGCACCGACCCGCGCCCAGCTGGCGCCGCCCGCCCGGCCGCGCGCGGAGGCGCCCGCGCTGCCGGGCGGCCGCGGTCTGGTCGTGGTGGCGAACCAGGCCTCGGGACAGCGTTCCGGCCCCCGCCCGGACCGGGCCGAGGAGGTACACGGGGTGCTGCCGCAGGCCGAGGTGACGGTGTGCGGCGACCCGGACGGGCCGTCGCTGGACAAGGCCCTCGAAGATGCCGCGGAACGGGCCAGATCGCTGGGTGGTGCGCTGGGCGTGCTCGGCGGGGACGGCACCGTCAACGCCGCGGCAGCGGTCGCGGTACGGCACGGGCTGCCGCTCGCGGTGCTGCCCGGCGGCACGCTGAACCACTTCGCGTATGACCTGGGGATCGAGACCTATGCGGAGGCGGCCCGCGCCGTGGAGACCGGGGAGGCCGTCGCGGTGGACGCGGCGCGCTTCCGGGCCGGGCCGCATCTGGAGGGGCGGCAGTTCCTCAACACCTTCTCGATCGGCGCGTATCCGGAGCTGGTGCGGATCCGCGAGCGGTGGGCGGGCCGGATCGGCGCCTGGCCGGCCGGGGTGCTGGCGGCCTGGGAGGTACTGCGCACCGCCGAGCCGCTGACCCTGCGGATCAATGGCGAGCGGCGCGCCGTATGGCTGCTGTTCGTCGGCAACTGCCAGTACCGGGGGCTGGGATTCGCGCCGGTGCGGCGGCACGATCTGGCGGACGGGGTGCTCGATGTACGGGTGGTGCACGGCGGCCGGCTGGCCCGCACCCGACTGCTCCTCGCGGCCCTGTCGGGCACCCCGCGCAGCACCCCGGTGCTCGGTGAGGCGCGGCTGTCCCGGCTGCGGGTCAGCGATCTCCCGGAGGGCACCACGCTGGCCTTCGACGGTGAAGTGGCCCACGCACCGGGCGAGTTGACGCTGGACAAGCACAAGGAGGCGCTGACGGTCTATCGCCTGCTGCCCGAATGATGGGACCTCGCTCTCACTGATCGGGATGACGAGGCGCGGCCTGATCAGCGCGCCGGGGGGCGGCCGCAGGACGGTGCGGGCGGCCGCCGGGCGGCGACCGGGAGCACCGCCGGGCGCTGCCCGCTCAGCCCGACCGCAGGGACCACCGTCTCCCCCATCCCTCCGACGGCCCAGTCACACCCCCTCCCCGGCAGATAAATCCCATTAATCCCGATATGCATGGGGCGTGACCCCTCAACGACGCCTGACCGCGATAGCGGCGCTGACCCTCCTGGCGGTGGGCTGCGGAACCCAGCAGGCCACCGGCCCCGCCCGCTCCGCGCCGTCCGCCTCACCCGGCGGCGCCCGAGCCTCCGCCCCGGCCGGCTTCACCCTCCTGGCCACCGGCGATGTACTGCCGCACGGCGAGATAATCCGGCGGTCCGGCGACGACGCACACGGCGGCGGCCATGACTTCCGTGCCATGTTCGCCGGGGTGAAGCCGGTGGTCTCCGGCGCCGACCTGGCGATCTGCCATATGGAGACGATCTACGGCAGGGACGGCGGGCCGTTCACCGGCTACCCCAGCTTCAAGTCCCCGCCCCAGGTCGCCGCCGCCCTCAAGGACGCCGGTTACGACTCCTGCTCCACCGCCTCCAACCACACCCTCGATGACGGCGCGGACGGGGTGCACCGCACCCTCGGCGCCATGGACGCGGTCGGTCTGCGCCACGCCGGCTCGGCCCGCTCCGCCGCCGAGGCCTCCCGGGTCACGCTGCTGCGGGCCGGCCCCGCGAAGGTCGCCCAGCTCTCGTACACGTACGGCACCAACGGCATCCCCCTGCCCGGCAAGGCGCCCTGGACGGTCAATCTGATCGACCGCGAGAAGATCCTCACCGATGCCCGCGCCGCCCGCCGGGCCGGTGCGGACGTGGTGGTCGTCAGCATCCACTGGGGCACGGAGTGGCAGCAGCCGCCGGACGAGCAACAGCTCACCCTGGCCCGCGCGCTGACCGCCGCCCGCACCGGCGGACGGCCCGACATCGATCTGATCCTGGGCACCCACGCCCATGTCCCGCAGCCCTACGAGAAGGTCAATGGCACCTGGGTCGTCTACGGGATGGGCGACCAGCTCGCGGGCCATATGTTCAACCACAGCGACCAGCCGGACGGCCGCGGCAACCAGAGCTCGATGGCCCGCTTCACCTTCGCCGGTCCGACCACTCCCGGCGGGCGCTGGACGGTCCGCAAGGCGGAATTCCTCCCCCAACTCACCGATGTGAACGACGGCTTCCACGTCGTGAACCTCAACGCGGCGCTGGCCGACCGGCCCGGCCGCAGCGACTATGCACGGGCCCGGGACAGCATCCGGGAGATCGTGTTGTCGCGGGGCGCGGCGAAGAGCGGTCTGATGATGGCCAAGTGATCGCGTCCCGGCAGGTCCCCCAACTAGGGTGGCCCGTATGGACATTCTGGGGACCTCATTGCGGGTGTGCGTCGGTGATCTCGATTCCGCGATCGGCGTCTATGAACGCCTGACCGGCGCCGAGGCGATCCGCTTCCAGCGCGGCGGGGTGGCCGTCGCGGCCGTCGGATGCTTCTTCCTGATGAGCGGCCCCGAGGCGGAGTTGTCGGTGCTGCGGAAGATCACGGCAACCCTCGCCGTCAAGGACGTCGATGAAGCGGTGGCCGCCCTGAAGGCGGTCGGCGCCGACATCATCGCCGGCCCCCTGCCCACCCCGATCGGCCGCAACCTGGTCGCCCGCCACCCGGACGGTTCGGTCTTCGAGTACGTGGACCGGAGGCAGGACGGGGAAGGGTAGAGCGGGTCCGGCGTATCAGGCCGGACCGGCCTGAGGACCAAGCATCCCAGCCGTCCCGGAACGGGTCACTCGACGGTCACCGTGCAGCTCGGCGTTGATCACCGCACTTCGCCGTCGCCCCCACACCGCCAGGCGTGCCCCGCCGATCCGCCTCGATCCGCAGGACACGCCCCAGCGGCGCCGCACCACTCCGGCGGGGGCGGACCGGACTTCAGGACACGTCCAGCACGATCTTGCCGCGGGTGCGGCCCGTCATGCTCTCGCGGAAGGCCTCGGCCGCCTCGGACAGCGGGAAAGCGGACGCGACCGGCACGGTCAGCTTGCCGGCGTCCGCGAGGGTGCCGAGGGCGGTCAGGTCGGCGGTGTCCGGTCGGACCCACACCATGTGGCCGCCCTTCGCCTTGACCTCGCCGTCGGCGATCGAGGCCACCCGGCCACGGTCCTTGAGGAGCTCCTGCGAGACGTCCACGACGCCACCGCCGACGAAGTCCACGGCCGCGTCGATGCCTTCGGGGGCGAGCTCCCGGACCCGGGCGGCGAGGCCGTCACCGTATGTGACCGGCTCGGCGCCCAGGGACCGCAGGAACTCGTGGTTGCGCTCGCTGGCCGTGCCGATGACGCGGGCTCCCCGGGCGACCGCGATCTGGACGGCGAGCGAGCCGACACCACCCGCGGCCGCGTGCACCAGAACGGTCTCGCCGAACGTCACCCCGACCCGGTCGAGTGCCTGATAGGCCGTCAGTCCGGCGAGCGGGAGCCCGGCGGCCTGCCGCCAGTTGAGCGACGCCGGCTTGGGTGCCAGGGTCCGGACCGGTGCGGCGACCAGTTCGGCGAAGGTGCCGTGCTGCACCTCGTCCTTGCGGACATAGCCGATGACCTCGTCACCGACCGCGTACTCGGTGGCGTCCGCGCCGACCGCCTCGACCACGCCCGCCACGTCCCAGCCCGGGATGAGCGGGAAGTGCCCGTACATCATCGGGTCCAGATAACCGGCGAGGATCTTCCAGTCCACCGGATTGACCCCGGCCGCCTTCACCCGGATCAGGAAGGAGTCCGGGCCCACCTTCGGATCGGGCTGGTCGGTGTAGGTGAGGACTTCGGGGCCGCCGTAGCTGTTCGCGATGATTGCCTTCATGATTCGTGACAACGCGTGACGACCGGGGTTCATTCCGGGTCGCGTGGCCGGTCACCGAAATGGCGTACGAGGCGTGCGGGGCCGGGGCGGACCGGCTCGGCCCATGTGACGCAGCTGGGTGCGCAGCAGGAACGGGACACGTTCGCCGATCGCGCGCTTGCCGTACACGGGGCCGTTCATCCACTACACCGGCCGCATCCGGTACTCGTAGCGCTCCGGGAGCGGATGCGCGGACCGGGCCGCGGCGCGGACCTCCTCGGTGACCGGGCCGCCGCCCGCGACCAGTTGCTCGGCGATGGCGTACCAGGTGTCGCCGAGCACCTCGTCGCCCTCCCGCAGGCCGGCGATCTCGAAGCCGGCCTCGAAGACCTCCCGGGCCGCGGCCGGCTGCCCCTGGGCGAGCAGCACCTGTGCGGTCAGCAGCCGGTAGCGGCCGTCGGACGGGTCGGCCGGGCGCAGGCCCGCGAGCAGCTGCGCGGCCTCCTCGGTACGGCCGGCCACGAGCAGCGCCGGTACCGCCTCCCGGGCGAGCGCCGGCAGCACCACCCGCCAGGCCCGTGCGGCCGGGTCCGGTGCCGAGGCCGCCCGCGCCGCTTCGGCACAGGCCTGCGCATACCGGTCGGCGGCGCGGGCCGGCTCGCCCGCCGCGGACTCGGCGACCGCCAGGCAGTACAGCGGCAGACAGCCGGCGCCGTGTCCGAGGGCCCGCTCCCAGCTGCGGACGGCCTGGGCGCGGTCGCCGGCCTGCCACTGGGCGAGCCCCAGGTGGTAGTCGATGGACGGGCCGGGCGGTGCGGACTCCAGCAGATCGCGCCAGGCCGGCGCGGTCAGCACCGGTCCGGGTACCGGGCCGCCGGCCGGCAGGTCCCCGGTTCTCAGCAGCGTCAGCCATGGCTCCTGCTCGGCGCCCAGGGTGGCCGGACCGAAGGGCGTACCGGGCAGGTCCAGGCCCGTGCGGGCCACCTCCAGTGCGCCCCAGCCGGAGCCGGTGGCCAGCGACTCCTTCGGTTCCTGGTCGGCGTACGGCAGCCAGGCGGCGTAGGCGGCCTCGACATCCGCCCGGGGCAGGGCGGCCTCCAGCCGGGCGGCGACCTCGTCGCGGGCCACGCCCCAGTCCGGGCCGTGCACCGCCGCGGGGTCGGTGGCGAGCGGCCCGTACGCCTCCAGCCAGCTGAACTCGCCGCCGGCGTCCAGCGGCACATGCTCCAGCTGGGTACGGGCCAGCCCCGCCTGGATCTCGGCATAGCCGCCGCTGCCCGGTTCGGTGAGCCACTGCTGCCAGCGCCGCCCGGCCCGGCCGGCGCCCCACAGGAAGAGCTTGCGGCCGCGCAGGGTGTCGGTGGAGGTCTGCACCAGACCGCGGCCGTCGGCGTGGAGGGAGGTGACCCAGCGGCGGGTGCCGTCGGGCACGTCGTAGAAGTAGTCGGCGGGGTAGGTGCTGCGCAGCGGGTAACTGCGGTCGGTGCCGTCGGTGTCGGGGACCGGGACGCGGCGCAGGGTCCGTTCGTAGCCGAAGTGCCAGGCCGCGTCGGCGGGGGCCAGGACGCGGGTGCGTTCCCCTTCGGGCACCGCGGTGTTGGACCACCAGTAGACCGGCACGGTGTGGTGGTGCGGATTACGGATGCGCACGCCCACATGGAGGAAGTCGGAGTCCTCGGGCAGCCACAGGTCCACCTGGAAGGGCAGATCGCGCAGCCGCTCCCACTCCCACAGCCGCAGCATTTCCCCGCCGTCCGGCGCCGGGACCCGGGCGGCGTGCAGCGGGGCGCAGGACAGCGTGGTGTGTCCGGTGGCGCCGATGTTCCACTCGATACCGCCGGAGAACCAGGCGCCGTTGAGGGCGAAGGCCGCGGGCTGCAACACCGGGTTGCGGTAGAGGAGTTCCCGGTCGGTGGGCTTGTGGTGCAGGGAGTGGACCCGGCCGCCGAAGCCGGGCAGGACGGTGGCGCGCAGCCGGTCGTTCTCCAGGACCAGTGCGTCGAGGTCGGTGGGGCGGCGGGACCGGCCGTAGCCGTCGCGCATTGGGGCGGGCAGGATCGAGCGCAGCGGTGCACAGCCGATCTGCCGCGCCATGTCGGCGGGCAGTCCGGCGTCCTGGGGGACCTCGATGTGGTGCGCGTCCTGACCGGGCCGCAGCGCGGGGAGCGGGCTGTCCGGGCCGAGGGGGGCGGCGGGGAGGGTCAGGGTGGTGCGTCGCACACTCGTGGCCACGGCTGCCTCGCAATGCTGGACCGGGCCACCTCGGCTGCGGCGGCCTCCTGTTGACCATGGAACCGCGCGAGCGCCGCCCTGCACAGGGTCTCTTGGGGCCGGGCGAGGTCAGGGTTGCGCAAAGACACCCTCAAGGAGATCGGCGAGCAGCGCCGCGCCGGTCCCTTCCGGGTCGAGGTCCGGGTCGTAGATGGTGACGTCGATGCCGATGCAGCGCGGAGAGGCGGCCAACGGGGCCAGCAGCGCCCGGAGTTCACCGGTGAGCAGGCCGTCGGGGTCGGGGCTGTCGACGGCCGGCATGACGGACGGGTCGAGGACATCCGCGTCGAGATGGATCCAGAAGCCGTCGAGCGGGGGGTGCTGGAAGTGGGTGAGGACGTCGCGGGCCACGGCCTCCGGGCCGCGCCGCCGGATCTCACCGACCGGGGCGTGGCTGATGCCGAGGCCGGTCAACTCCTCCTGGTCCTCGTCCACATCGCGGATGCCGAGGACGCATACGTCCTCGTCGCGGACGTACGGCCGCAGCCCGTCGAGGTCCGTGAGGTCCGCCTGGCCCCGCCCGGTGATCTGCGCCAGGCCCTCCCCGGCCGCGGCCCCGACCGGGCCGGAGACCGCCGCGTTGCCCGGGTGCCGGAAGTCGCCGTGCCCGTCGAGGTAGGCGACGCCGTAGCGCCCCAGCCGGCGCAGCGCCAGCACCGCGCCGAGCAGGATGCTGCAGTCCCCGCCCAGCACCACCGGGAAGTCACCGCTGCTCACATGGCCCTCTATACGGGTCGCGAGCCGGCCCGTGTAGGCGGCGAGGGCGGCGGCGTTGAAGTCGCCGTCCCCCTCCTTCCAGTCCCCCAGGTCGTAGCGCGGCGGCACGACGACACCGCCCTCCAGCGCACCGAGCCGGCGCAGCAGTCCCTGTTCGCGCAGTGCGCCGGCGAGCTTGTAGCAGCCGGGAACGGTGCCGGGCGCGGGCGGTCGCAGTCCCAGGTTGGAGGGGGCATCGATCAGTACGGTTCGGCGCATGCCGTGATCATCACACGGCCCCCCGGAAAATTGGGAGGCCCGGCGGGATGCGGCGAAATAGCCTGGCACTTCGGCTCATTGACACAGGCAGAAACGGAAGACGGCCCCCATGGCGACCCAGCACACCTACCGAGTGATCGTCCGCGGCAAGTGGGACGGTCTGACGGCCGAGTCCCGGACGAAGCTGCTGGCCGAGGGGGACGCGCAGGGTCTGGACCGGTTCACGTTCACGCCGGAGGGCTCGCTGGCGTACGACGCCGCGCTGCACTCCTTCAGCTACCGCTTCGTCATCGTCTCGGATGCGGCGGACGGCGAGGAGATGGCCGCCGCGCTCGCCGAGGACAAGGCGGAGACCGCGCTGCGGGCCGCCGGGCTGGGCTACCGCGACCTGCGGTCCACGGCCACCGACATGGACACCATGAAGATCAACCGCAAGTCCCGCTAGGGCATGTCTTGACACGCCCTGGCCGGGGCCCCGTCGGACGGCTGCGCGGCGGCGCCCGGTTCGTTGAAGCGCAGCCGGTTCCCGAAGGGGTCGGTCAGCGTGAGTGAGGTCCCGATCTCGTCCTGCTCCAGACCGGGCCGCAGATACGGGTAGTTCTTCCCGGCGAGCTCGGCGTGCAGGGCGCGCACTCCGCTCAGCTCGGTGTAGATCGTGGAGCCGGGCGTCGCGTCGCCGTGGTGCTCCGACAGGTGCAGCACGAGGTCACCGCGCGAGACCTGCGTGTAGAGCGGCATACCGGGCGCGAAGCGGTGCTCCCAGTCGACCGTGCAGCCGAGGTAGTCGACATAGAACTCATGGGCCTTGGCGACGTCGAAGATCCGGAAGACCGGCACGGTGCGCCGGAAGTCGATGGTCATGCCGGACATCGCATCACACCCCACCGACATCGGCTCGTCCCGCCCGCCCGGAGACCATCTCGGCGGTGATCGCCCAGCGCTCGTGGTCGCGCCAGGCGCCGTCGATGAAGAGGAAGTCCGGGGAGAACCCCTCCAGCCGGAACCCGGCCCGCTTGACCAGGGCGGTCGACAGTTCGTTGGCCGGCTGGATGTTGACCTCCAGCCGGTGCAGCCCCAGCTCCGTGAAGGCGTGCTGGATCACCAGCCGCAGGCCCTCGCTCATCAGCCCGCGGCCGGCGGCGTGCGCAAAGGCGCCGTAGCCGATCGCGCCGCAGCGGAACGCGCCGTGCACGATGTTGTTGATCGTGAGGTAACCGGCGATCCGGCCGTCGGCCCGCTCACAGATCAAGAACCCCTCGCGCTGTGGCTCCTGGAGCCGCAGCAGATAGCTGTCGTACGCGGCGTCCGTGGTGGGCGGGAAGAGCCAGGGGCGGTGCAGCTCCGCGCTCTCCCGCGCCAGCGCGGTGAACTCTGCCCGGTCGGCGGCGGTGAAATGCCGGATGCCCACCCGCGGGCCGCGCGCGAGGTAGCGGTCGTTGCTCGTCATCGGCAGATCGTACGAAGGGTGGCAGCGGCAGGCCAGCCGGCCGGGCGGCGTGGCAGAGCCGGTCCGGCTGCCAGGAGCCCTCCCGCCACACCCGGCGACCACCAGGCCGGGGCGGCGGGCGGCCGGCGCCTCCGGGGTGAGGCCGAAGCGGTCGAGTGCGCCCGGCCGGCAGCCGGTCACCACGACATCCGCGCGGGTGAGCAGCGCTCTTCGCGGCGCTGGGCTTCTTCCCCGAGGGCGAGGCGCGGCACCGTGGCCTGCTGGCGTACACCGCCTGCCTCGGCCACACCCAGCTCGGGCACGCCGTCCCGCAGAGCCTGCCGGCCGAGGTGGCACGGGACCGCTATCTGGACGGCGTGATCGACACCCTCGTACGGCCGCGGTACGGAGGCGATGAAGCCGAACATGTCGCAATCTGAACGAGGTTGGCCGAACTGCGCGTAGACATGCCCGGTATCCGCGGCATGAGGTGAGATCGGCGCGGCGTACACGGTGCGCCACAGCGTTGCCATCTCACACACGAGCGACTCGAGCCACTTGAGACTCGTACGGGAGGAATTTCGTGACCGAAGCCATCCCCTACTTTCAGAACCGCACCTGTCCCTACCACCCGCCCGCCGCCTATCAGCCATTGCGCGAGGCCGGCCCGCTGAGCCATGTCACGTTCTACGACGGCCGGAAGGTGTGGGCGGTCACCGGCCACCCCGAGGCACGGGCGCTGCTGACCGACCAGCGGCTCTCCGCCGACCGGCAGAACCCGGCCTTCCCGGTCCCGTTCGAACGCTTCGCGGCCATCCGCCGGGTCCGGACACCGCTGATCGGGGTCGACGACCCGGAGCACAACACCCAGCGCCGGATGCTGATCCCCAGCTTCAGCCTCAAGCGGACCGCCGCACTGCGGCCGGAGATCCAGCGGATCGTCGACGGGCTGCTGGACCGGATGCTGGATCAGGGCCCGCCCGCCGAGCTGGTCTCCGCGTTCGCGCTGCCGGTCCCGTCGATGGTGATCTGCGCACTGCTCGGCGTCCCGTACGCCGACCACGAGTTCTTCGAGGAGGAGTCCCGCCGTATCCTGCGCGGCCGGTCGGCCGAGGAGGCGGAGGACGCCCGGCTGAAGCTGGAGGAGTACTTCACCGGGCTGATCGCCGCCAAGGAGAAGAAGCCGGGCGACGGGCTGCTGGACGAGCTGATCGAGGACCGGCTGCGGACCGGCGCGCTCACCCGCGACGAGCTGGTCCGGCTCGCCATGATCCTGCTGGTGGCCGGCCATGAGACCACCGCCAACATGATCTCGCTCGGCACCTTCACCCTGCTGGAGCACCCCGAGCAGCTGGCGCAGCTCAAGGCCGACGAGGGTCTGATGCCGGCTGCCGTCGAGGAGCTGCTGCGGTTCCTGTCCATCGCGGACGGTCTGTTGCGGGTGGCGACGGAGGACATCGAGATCGGCGGTCAGGTGATCCGGGCCGACGACGCGGTCCTGTTTCCCGCCTCACTGATCAACCGGGACGAGGCCGCCTATCCGGCACCGGACGAGCTGGACCTCGGCCGTTCGGCCCGCCATCACGTGGCGTTCGGCTTCGGGATCCACCAGTGCCTGGGGCAGAATCTGGCGCGCGCGGAGTTGGAGATCGCGCTGCGCTCACTGTTCAAAAGGATCCCGCAGCTGCGGCTCGCCGTGCCGGCCGCCGAGATTCCGTTCAAGGCCGGCGACACCCTGCAAGGCATGATCGAACTGCCGCTGGCCTGGTAGCAGCCAGGACGGCAGACCAGAGAAAGGGGTCCGGAATGCGGATCGCGATCGACACCGACCGCTGTATCGGCGCCGGCCAGTGCGCCCTGACCGCGCCGGGGGTCTTCACCCAGGACGACGACGGTTTCAGTGCGCTGCTGCCCGGCCGGGAGGACGGCGCGGGCGACCCGCTGGTGCGGGAAGCCGCCCGCGCCTGCCCCGTGCAGGCCATTGCGGTCACCGACGATTAGCAGCACCCCCGCGGACGACCCGGCTGACGCGCGCGGCCCCGGCTGACACCCGGCGCCCGGGGCGCGCCCGAGCCGTCCGCCCCTCCACTTGTCCCTACGGCATCCACCCCATCCGCTACCGCAACACCCCTTGGGTGACGGGCAGTTCGAGGACCCCGGTGTCCCCGGGCGTACTGGTGACCGTCACCGGCTTCACGCCGCGATTGCCGACATAGGCGTCGTCGCTCGCGGCGATCACGAAGCGCAGTCGGTGCCCCGGCTCGTAACGGTGCACGATGCCCGGCAGTTCCACGGTGAACCGCCGGGTCACATCGGGCACCCGGGCCGGGGCCACCAACCGGTGCACCAGCGTCTTCCTGCCGTCCGGCGCGACATCGTAGAGCTTGGCGAACAGCACCAGCTTGTCGGCCGCGTCCGCGGACCGCTGTGCCCGCCCGGCCTGCGGCGAGGTGACCTTCAGCGTCACCCTGGGCGCGCCCACCACATCCACCGGCCTGCCCGCCACCGGCTGCGACGTCCAGTCGAGGTAGGTGCCCCGGGCGTCGTACGGCGCCACGTCCGGCAGCCCCAGCAGCCCGGACAGCGAACTCTCCGAGTGGCTGGTGGCCATCCGCAGATTGCGGTACGTGCGGCTGCCGCGCGCCACCGCACCGCGCTGCGCGACGAGCTTGCCGTCCCCGGAGAGATACAGCCGCCGGGTGCCGCCGGCCGGGAAGGCGGGCGAGGTGGCGTAGGCGGACCCGGCGGTCACCCAGTCCCGGTGGTAGGCGAAGGCGGGCCCGGTGCCGGTTGCCGTCCGGTGCCGCAGGTAGTGGTCGAACCACGCCAGGACGCGCCGGCCGACGTAGCTGGTGTCCAAGTTGCCGTGGGCCAGGTTGAGTTCGCCCTGCACCGGCTTCTTCATCCCGCCGCTGTGGCCCCATGCCTGCCAGATCATCTTGACCGGGGTGCCCTGCGCGGCGAGGGTCCGGTAGGTCGCGGCGGCCTCGTTGAGGTTGAACAGGCTGTCGCGCTGGCCCTGCACGAGCAGCGTCGGCGCCTGCACCGACGGCAGATACGAGACCGGGGAGACGCTGCGCGCGTAGCGGAGCACGGCATCGGTCTTCTGCGCCGGGTACTTCCCGGAGTCCAGCAGCCGCTTGGTCTCGCAGGCCCGCGCGACGAAGTGCAGACAGCCGGAGCCGCCGGTGCGCGACGGGTCGAGCTGTGGATGCAGCAGTCCCTGCGCCTCGCCGATCAGGAAGAAGCCGTTCGTCCACTGCCACTTGTAGGCACCGGGCAGCGGGCCGGTGCCGCCGTGGGTGCGGCCGGCATTGTTCGGGTCCAGGGAGTAGGAGAGGTCGTTCCAGGTGATGAGCGGGACCAGTGCGTCGACCCGGTGGTCGACGGCGGCGGTGGCCAGCTGGATCGCGCCCCCGTAGGAGCCGCCGATCATGCCGACCCGCGGATCGCGCGCCCCGTCCTTGGCGACGTAGTCGAGACGCGTCCCGTTGTCGGCCGTACGGGCGCCGGCCAGCAGGTCGACCAGCCCGCTCGCCGCCCGGCCGTCGATCCCGGGGTCGTCGAGGGAGATCGGGCAGCCGGTCTTGCCGAAGCCGAGCCCGGAGTAGGCGAGCGCCACATAGCCGCGGGTGGCGAGGGCCTTGGCGAGGCCGTCGGTCGAGCCGTCCTTCTTGTTGCCGCCGAAGCCGTTGGTGGTCAGCACGGCGGGCGCCGGGTGGGCGGCGTCGACTCCGGCCGGGCGGTAGACATCCGCGTCCACGGTGCAGTGGCGTTCCCCGGCCTGGACGGTGACCTTCAGCGCGGTGACGCTGTACGGGTCGGCGGCGGCCACCGCGGGGGCGGTCAGGAAGAGCGGCGCGGCGAGGGCGGAGCCGGCCAGCAGGGCGAGGGACCTGCGGAGCGCGGGGCGGGACACGGCTCGGGACACGCTGGGCACGAGGACCTCCACACAGGTCGTACCAACCAGTCGGTAGCGGCGCGCTCATGCTGTGACACGGGTAGCGGCAAGTCAACGCTCCGGACCCGCGTCGTGGTTAGGACGTGCGTTCAGTGCCGTCTTCGGGCGCGAGGGGTGTGGAGACCTCATGAGGCCCTGGACGGTGGAGGGGTGACCGGACGTCAAGCAAGCCGTGCGCTCACACCGTTGCCGGTTCCTCGAAGGTCAGCGTGCCGGCCGTCGCGTCCAGCTCGGCGGGGACGCCCAGCGGCACGGTCAGCGCGGAATCGCCGTGTCCGAAGCCGAACTCCTCGGCCACCGGGACCCCGAGCCCGGCCAGCCGGTCCACCAGCACCTCCCGCACCTGCCCGTAGGGCCCGCAGCGGGCCCATGAGCCGAGGACGACTCCGGCGACCCCGTCCAGCCAGCCCGCCCGCAGGAGTTGGGTGAGCGCCCGGTCGATGCGGTACGGCGGTTCCCCGACGTCCTCCAGCAGGAGCAGCCCGCCCGCCGCACCCGGCCGGGCCCGCGGAGTGCCCAGCTCGGTGGCGAGCATCGCCAGACACCCGCCGAGGGTGATCCCGCGGGCCCGGCCCGGCACCAGGGGCCGGGCGGACGGCGACACCAGGGTGCGGACGGTCTCCGGCGCGAACAGCGTGCGCCGCAGATGTTCCCGGGTGGCGTCGTCCTTGAGGAAGGCCTCTCCCGCGACGGCCGGTCCGTGCAGTGTGGACACCCCGGCACGCACCGCGAACGCTTCGTGCAGCACCGTCACATCGCTGAAGCCGATCAGCGGTTTGGGGGCCGCGGCACGGAGCGCGTCCCAGTCCAGCAGGTCGACCATCCGCTGGGCGCCGTAACCACCGCGCGCCGCGAACACCGCCTTCACCGACGGATCGCACCACGCGTCCTGGAGATCGCGGGCCCGCTCCCCGTCGGAGGCGGCGAGATGGCCCAGGGTGGGATGGGTGCCGCGGGCATGGGGCGCGGCGACCGGGTCGAGGTCCCAGCCGCGGAGCACATCCAGCCCGCGATCCAGCCGCTCCGCCACCAGCGGGCCGCTGGGCGCCACCACCGCCACCCGGTCGCCGGGCCGCAGCCGCGGTGGCCGGACCGGCCGGTCCTCCGTCATCCGCGCAGCTCCAGCGCCGGGACATCGCCGCGGGTGATGCCGAAGGTCTGGGTGTAGAGGGAGAGTTCGGCCTCCACGGCACGGACGATGGTCTCCGCGCGGCGGAAGCCGTGGCCCTCGCCGGGGAACGGCAGATAGGCGTGCCGTATGCCGCGCCCGGCGACCGCCGCGAGGAACCGGTCGCACTGCGTGGGCGGGCAGATCACATCGTCCAGGCCCTGGAGCAGCAGGAACGGCGCGGTGATCCGGTCCGCGCGGTGCAGCGGCGAGCGCTCGCGGTAGCGGTCGGGCATCTCGGCGAGCGGTCCGACCAGCGAGTCCAGATACCGCGATTCAAAGTCATGGGTCTCGCCGGTGGCCCAGCCGGTCAGGTCCAGGATCGGATAGCTGATGGTGCCGCAGGCGTAGAGGTCGGTGGCGGTCAGGGAGGCGGCGGCGGTCCAGCCGCCGGCGCTGCCGCCGCGGATGGCGAGCCGGGCGCGGTCGGCGGTGCCCTCGTCGGCCAGTGCGCTGGCGACGGCGGCACAGTCCTCGACGTCCACCACTCCCCACTGGCCGCGCAGCCGCTCGCGGTACTCGCGGCCATAGCCCGTCGAGCCGCCGTAGTTGACCTCGGCGACGCCGATGCCGCGGGTGGTGAAGTAGGCGATCTCCAGGTCGAGCACCAGCGGGGCCCGGCCGGTGGGGCCGCCGTGCGCCCACACCACGAAGGGCGGCAGCTCCCCGTCGGGGGCGCGGTGGTCGGGGTTGTGCGGCGGGTAGATGTGGGCGTGGATGTCCCGTCCGCCGGGGCCGGTGAAGGTGCGGCTCTGCGGCCGGGGGTAGTAGGCCGGGTCCAGGACATCGGTGTGCCGGCAGGCCAGTACCCGGGCGCGTCCGGTGCAGGTGTCCAGCTCGACGATCTCATACGAGCTGTGCGGACCGGCGGCGATGCCGACGACGCGGCTGCCGTGCACGGCGAGGCTGGGCACCCATTCGGTCCACGGGCCCGCGGCGTCGACCAGTTCGCCGCTCACCGGGTCGAGGATGCCCAGGGAGGTGGCGCCCCGGCCGTGGATCACCGCGAGGGTGCCGTTGTCCAGGGGCAGGAACCAGCGCTGGCCGACGGTCCACAGCGGCCCGCCGAACTCCTCCTGCCGGGACGGGCACAGACCGCGGCGCGTCGCGTCGCCGCCGGGGTCGAGGCGCTGTAGCTCCCACCAGCCGCTGACGTCCGAGACGAACAGCAGTGAGCCATCGGCCGCCCACTCGATCTGGGCGACGGACTCACCGGCCGCACCGCCGTGCGGCGCGCCGGGGCCGAGGTCGCCGGCGAGCGGCCGGACGTCCTCGAACTCGCCCTTCCCGGTGACCTGGGCGACCATCGCCAGGGTGCCCTCCCAGGGCATACGGGGATGGTCCCAGGCCAGCCAGGCCACTTTCCGCCCGTCCGGGGAGATCCGCGGACCGGTCACGAAGCGATGCCGGTCGTCGGTCAACTCCCTTACGTACGCCCGGCGTTCGGCGGCGGAACCGTCGAGCGGCACGGCCGCGATCACCCGGCGCACATCGGTCGGCCGGTCGCCCGTGAACTCCTCCAGGACGCACCAGACCTCCCCGAGCTCGGGGCGCAGCACCGGGTCGGCCCAGCGCAGCCCGTCACCCGTGCCGGAGTGCGGGGTGAGCGGGCGCGGCACCTCGTCGCTGTCCGGCGCGTAGGCGTACAGCCGCTGGTCGGCGAAGTTGCTGAAGACGACCAGCGGTCCGCGCTCGGTGACGGCACCGGCCCAGGGCTGGCCGCCGTACTCCAGCACCCGGCTGCGGACGTTCCAGGGCGGGGGAAGCACCGACTCCTCGGTGCCGTCCGGCCGCCGGCGGACCAGCGCCCGCCGGCCGCCCTCGCCGGGCCGCGGCTCCGTCCACCAGACCTCGTCGCCGACGACCCCGACAAAGGCCGGCCGGCCGTCGTGCGCGGCGACCATCCGGGCATCTATCGGGGACGTCCAGCCGCCGTACGGAGCCGTGGTCACCATGCTTCGTTCCTCTCCACCACCGGTCGGGCAACGCGTCGGCCGGTCAGACCGCGCGCAGGAAATGATCGAGCACCCGGACGCCGAAATGCAGCCCCTCGACCGGCACGCATTCGTCCACCCCGTGGAAGAGCGCCTGGTAGTCGAAGCCCTCGGGCAGCTTCAGCGGGGAGAAGCCATAGCCGGCGATGCCCAGCCGGGAGAACTGCTTGGCGTCGGTTCCGCCGGACATGCAGTACGGCACGACCTGGCCGTCCGGGTCGAAGCGCTCGATCGCGGCCCGCATCGCGGCGAACGTCGGGGAGTCGACCGGGGCCTCCAGCGCGACCTCGCGATGGTGGTACTCCCAGCTCACCCCGGGCCCCGTGAGCGCGTCCATGGTCGTACGGAACTCCGCCTCGCCGCCGGGGAGCACCCGGCCGTCGACATGGGCGACGGCGGTCCCCGGGATCACATTGACCTTGTAACCGGCCGCCAGCATCGTCGGATTGGCACTGTTGCGAACGGTCGGCTCGACCAGTTCGGCGGCCCTGCCGAGCCTGCTCAGCAGCGCGTCGACGTCGAAGTCCGGCGCGTCGACATCGGTGTCGACGCCATACAGCGCGGCGAGTTCACGGAGCGCGGCCCGCACCGTCGGGGTGAGCCGGACCGGCCAGTCGTGCGCGCCGATCCGGGCCACGGCCGCGGCGAGCCGGCTGACGGCGTTGTCGTGGTTGACCTTCGAGCCGTGCCCGGCCCGCCCCCGGGCGGTCAGCTTCAGCCAGGCCGTCCCGCGCTCCCCCGCCGCGACCGGGTACAACTGCCGCCCGTTGCCGGCGTGGAAGGTGAAGGCCCCGGACTCGCTGATGCCTTCGGTGCAGCCGTCGAAGAGGCCGGGGTGCCGGTCGGCCAGGAAGCCGGAGCCGTCCTCGGCGCTGGCCTCTTCGTCGGCGGTGAAGGCGAGCACGATGTCCCGCCGCGGCCGCACCCCGCTGCGGGCCCACCGGCGGACCGTGGCGAGCACCATCGCGTCCATGTTCTTCATGTCGATGGCGCCGCGGCCCCAGACCACACCGTCGCGGATCTCCCCGGAGAAGGGGTGCACGGTCCAGTCGGCGGGCTCGGCGGGCACCACGTCGAGATGGCCGTGCACGAGCAGGGCATCGGCCGTGGGGTCGGTGCCCTCGATGCGGGCGACCACGTTCGTACGGCCCTTGCTGCGCTCCAGCAGCGTGGGCTCCAGTCCGGCCCCGGCCAGCCGCTCGGCGACGTACTCGGCGGCCGGGCGCTCCTGACAGGTGCCGTCACCGGCGTTGCTGGTGTCGATCCGGATCAGCTCGGAGGTGAACCGCACCACCTCGTCGAGCGCCTGCTGATCCACGCCGGATACCTGCCCGGTCCCGGGCTGCCCGGCGAAGTCCACCTCAGCCATATTGTTCCTCCACGGCAGACGACACGACGGTGGTCACCGCCTTGAAGCACCGGATGGCCTCGTACATGTTCTGACCGGTGTACGCGATGCGGCGCTCCCCGCATCGTTCCACGCCCGGCACGCAGGTGGCCGCGCCCACCAGGTGTTCGGCGTCGAATTCCAGCTCGAAGCGGAACGGCCCGCGCCGGGACGGTTCATGACGCACCGCCAGCGCCGCTCCCTTGTGGGCGGCGGCCCGGATCTCGGCCGCGGTACGGGCCGGCGGCCGGCACACCGCCGCATAGCGCGACACATAGTCCTTGACCGCCACCCCGGGCGCCTGCGGGGCATAGCCGAGGGCGTCCTGGCAGGTGCGGTCGTCGCCGGTGACCAGCACCACGGGGACCCCGTACTCGGCCACCACCAGGGAGTTCAGATAGCCCTCGCTCGCGCGGGTGCCGTCGACCCAGACGCCGGTGAGGGTGTTGGCGAGGTAGGTGTGCGCGAGGACGCCTTCGGTGCCCGCGCCGGTGTGGTAGCCGACGAAGGCGATCCCGTCGACGTCTCCGTGCTGCACCCCCTCGACCATGCTGAGCGATTTGTGCCGGCCGGTGAGCATCTGCGCGCGCTCGTCGAGCTGTTCCAGCAGCAGATTGCGCATCGTCCAGTGCGCCTCGTTGACCAGCACCTCGTCGGCGCCGCCGTCGAAGAATCCGGCGATCGCCGCATTCACGTCGGACGTGAACATGTGGCGGCAGCGCTCCCACTGGGGTGTTCCCGGCAGCACATCGGCCGGCCAGGTCACGCCCGTGGCGCCTTCCATGTCCGCGGAGATGAGGATCTTCACCTGCACCAGTCCCGTCGCAGCTAGGGGGCGGTACGCACGACACCCGATGTCGCCCGGTCCCCCAGTTTCGGTGATCCCGAACGGCTTGCCCAGCCTAACCAGGGCTCTCGGCCTGACGCCCCGTCCGGCACCTTCCAGGGCTGCCCTGTTGTGGCCAACAGCACGACTTCTTCATCTCAGCACCACGATTCCTTCCAAGCGGAAGCTGGGGGTACGCTCGTCCCCCACCGCATCTCGCACAGTTTCTGTCGCAAAGCGGAAGGACTTCCGACGGAATCCGTAAGGACTTCTGAACGAGTTCTGTCAGCTGCCGACGGCACATGCCAGGTGAGGTACAACAGGCCGGACCAGCTTCCCACGCAAGGAAACAGAGGCAAGAATGGTGAGCGAGGCACTCAATGGCGTCCGGTTACCGCAATGCGGTGACACCCGAGCCGACAGCGAAGGCCAACTCGCGATCTTGACCGAACTGATCGCGCAGTCTCTTTGCGATCGCAACCCGAGCTTCAAGGAAGTCATCGAGCGAGGCGGTCACCAGCAGGTGGCCCGGCTGATCGAGGACGTGTTGCGGTCCGGCCGTCCACTGCCCGAGAAGGTGCGCGCGGTCATGCTGCGCACCGACACCGATATCCATCTGGTGGCGTCCGCGCTGGGCGACTGCCTCGTCAGCGCACCGGGCGAACCGCCGGGTCTGCTGATCCCCGCGTCACTGGCCGACGGCAAGAGCGGCCGGGCCAGGCTGAAGGGCGTCCTGCGCCATCGCGCCGCGGTGGTCGGCCATGCGGTGCCGCCGGCGGAGGCCTCCTCCTCGGTACGCGCCGCGACCCGGCTGCTGGACCTGGCGTCCGCGCACGACGGCCCCGAGGCCGGAGTGGTGTTCGTCGACGACCACCTCTCCTCGCTCGTCCTCCTCCAGGACGAGTCGCTGACCCACACCCTGATCGCCCGCCGACTGCGCCCGCTCGCGGGACTCACGCCGGAGCGGTGCGAGCGCCTGGAGGCCACCCTGCTCGCCTGGCTCGGCGGCATGGGCGCTCCGGAGGTGGCCAAGGCGCTCAGCATCCACCCGCAGACGGTCCGCTACCGGATGCGCCAGCTGGAGAAGCTGTTCGGCGCCCGCCTCCGGGACCCGCGGACCCGCTTCGAGATCGAGATGGCCCTCCGCAGCCGCCAGCTGATGGCGGCCACCCGCCGGCGCCGGGCGGCCGCCACCCGCCGACCGCGCGCCGCCCCCAACCCCCGCAAGGCCCTGCCACGCCGCTAGCAGCATGCCCGGATTCGCCCGTGATTTTGGCGAATCTCACACTCGGAACCCACCCCACAAATACGGACAAACTACCCATCTCGCCCGGGGTGCCCCCACCCCCGCCACGTATCGTCGCCGAGACCCATGAAGCGGGACACCGGCCGGCCGCACGGCCGCGGTGACCCGGCAGCGCCGGTCGCACGAGGCCGGCCGCCCGACGGCACAGCCTCCGATACACAGCGGGACAGGACACCACCTCCATGCACGGATCACGCATATCGACCTGCGCACGCCGCGGGCTGGCCGCGGTCGTGGCTGCCGGATCGCTGCTCACGGTGCTCACCACGGCGACCCCGGCCGCGGCCGGCTCCGCCAGCACGCCGGTGGACGGCTCCAAGGTCGTGTGCACCTCGCAGCAGCCGGGCCTGGCGCCCGCACTGTCCCAGGACATCGCCGACGCCCTCCACGGGCGGGAGGGCGCCTCGGCGCTGGCGATCTACGACCGGCGCACCCGGACCCACTGCGAGTTCCAGGCCGGCGCCCACTTCGACTCGGCGAGTGTGGTGAAGGTCACGGTGCTCGCGGCCCTGCTGCGGCAGACCGAGGAGGCGCACCGCAAGCTGACCCCGCACGAGGTGCGGCTCACCACCGCCATGATCACCAAGTCGGACAACGACGCGACCACCGCGCTCTGGCGCCGGGTCCGCCCGGCCGGCGTCCAGCACTTCCTGTCCCTGGCCGGTATGCGGCACACCGTCCCCGGCCCGCACGGCGCCTGGGGTCTCACCCAGATCACCGCCGGTGACCAGCTCAAACTGATGGAGCTGCTCACCACGGACAACCGCGTGCTCACCGCCGCCTCCCGCGGCTACGCCCTCGACCTGATGCACCAGGTCGTCCCCGACCAGCGCTGGGGTGTCCCGGCCGGTGCCCCCGACGGCGCCTCCGTACACGTCAAGAACGGCTGGCTGCCGCGCAAGACCAACGGCTGGCGGGTGAACAGCGTCGGCACCTTCAACGGCCACGGGAACGACTACGGCATGGCCGTCCTCTCCACCGGCAGCCACACCATGGACGACGGTGTGACCACCGTCGAACGCGCCGCCCGGGTCATCCACCGCGATCTGACGCACTGACCTCCGGCCCGACGGGGTCGGGCGGGTGGCGGCGTACGCGGCCGCCGGGAAGCCGTGCGGCAGACGGCCGTTGGCACCGATCAGCGTGACGAAGGGATAGCCGGTCCAGTCCCCGTACCAGCGGTGAAGTCGGCAGCCATCGCGCCGCTGCCACCATGACACCCCCATCCCCCTTGTTTCCGCGGCGGATTCCCCGGGCAACCCGCGGCGGAGGTCCTACGCGCCGCCCGTGCAGGGGCTGTTGGTTGGACGGACGCGTTGCCGGCGAGGCGCGCCGTCCGCATCCGGCCGTGCTCGTACCGCTTCGCTGTCCGAGGGAGCGGTACGACTTTGCACTCCCCCGGGTGACCGGCACCCCGAACGGCCCCGTACGGGACGGGTCCGGGATATCAACGCCGCATGAGCGAGACCGTGCAGCCGCTGGTCCGGCAGGCGTACCCGCCGCCGGCTCACCAGCCCACACCGCACTCCGGGAGGAACTCAGTGCCAGGCCGCGTCAAGGCAGACCTGGAGGGCGTGCCCGAAACGGCGTTGTGGACGCTCCATCACCGCGCCGCCGAGGCCGCCCGCCCGGACACGGTGCTGCCCGATCCACGCGCCGTACAGCTCGTCACCGAGATCGAATTCCCCTTCCAGGAGCGGCTGGGCGCCGCCCGGCCCTGGCTGGCGCAAGCCGTCGCCCTGCGGGCCCTCGGATTCGACGGCGTGGTGCGCGCGTTTCTCGCCGACTGTCCGGACGGCACCGTGGTCGCTCTCGGCGAGGGCCTGGAGACCCAGTTCTGGCGGGTGGACAACGGCCGGGCCCAGTGGGTGACCGTCGACCTCGATGCCCCGTTGGCGCTGCGGCGGCGCCTGCTGCCCCACGGGGCGCGGCAGCGCCTGGTGGCCTGCGACGCCCGCGACAGCCAATGGATGGCGGGCATCGATCCCTCGCGCGGCGTCCTGGTGACCGCGCAGGGGCTGCTGATGTATCTCCAGCCCGCACAGGTGACCCGGCTGATCGCCGCCTGCGCCGATGCGTTCCCCGGCGGGATGATGCTGTTCGACACCGTCTCGCGGCGGTTCAGCGCCCGCACCCGCGCGAAGGGACCCGGTGGCCATCGGCTGCCCCCGATGCCCTGGGGCATGGACGCGGCCGACCGGAAGCAGCTGTGGCAGGCCCATCCGGCGATCAGCGAGGTGTCCGAGGTGCCGCTCCCCAGGGGCCGCGGCTTCCTCGGCCATCTCGCTCCCTGCGCCGCGGCCGTGCCCCTGCTCCGCACCGACCGCCCGCTGATCACCAAGCTGCGTTTCGGCACGGCCCCTGCCTCTCTTACGGGTCAGCCCTGACGGTGTTCGTGCACCCCGTCGAGAAAGGCGTGCACCCGTTCCGCGAGCCGCGCCGGGTACTCCCCGTTGATCGCGTGGGAGGCCTCCGGCCAGATCTCCACGGTGCTCTCGCGCAAGGTGCGGGCGCGGGCCGCGGCCTTCCCGGCGTCCTGCACGATGCTCTTCCCGGCGATCAGGGGACGGCATCCACACACCATCTCCCTTGGCGACAAGCGCATGTGACGCAGCGTCAGCAAATCGCGGTCCGGCGCCCACTGCCGGCGTCCGTTCAGTCCTCGTGCCCCAGTTGGAGGTCGCGTTCGGTGCGGCCGCCGCCGGCGACCTGGAGGACGGTGGCCACCGGCGGGTATCCGGCGGCGATGACGGTGTACTCGCCGGCCGACAGATCCACGAAGCGGAACAGCCCGTCCGGCCCGGTGGTCGCGGTGTCGACGACGTTGCCGGCGGCGTCCAGCAGGGTGACCCTGGCGTCCTCGACGGGGCGTCCGCCGCCGGCCCGTACGGTCCCGCGGAGCACCGCGCCACCGGCGAGTTCGATGTCCTGGCGGGTCTCCCGGGATGCCTGGACGGTCACCGGCAGCGCGGCGGGCCGGAACGCCGGGGCGCTGGACGCCAGGGTGTACTCACCGGCCACCAACTCCCCGATGACATAGCCGCCTTCGCGTCCGCTGCGGGTGGTGGCGACGACCTCGCCGCGTACATCGGTGAGGGTGACCATGGCATCGCGTACGGGGGTGCCGTCGGCGGTGGTGACGGTGCCCGCCAGCCGACCCGCGCCGCCGAGCACCACATCCAGCTCGACCGGCCGTTCGCCGACGGTGACGGTGACCGCCTGCGGCTGATGGCCGCCCGCCGCCGCGATCAGCACATAGGAGCCGGCGCCCGGTGTGCTCAGCGCGTACCGGCCGTCCTCTCCGGTGGCACCGCGGCCGATCTGCCGGCCGGCGACATCGATGAGGGTGAGCGCGGCGCGCGGCACGATGCTGCCGTCGTGGTGCTGGACGGTGCCGCAGACCGGGAGGCCGGCCATGGCGGTGGCGTGTCGGTTGGCGGCGTGTCCATGGGGGGTGCGTCCATTGGGGGTGTGTCCGCTGGCGGCGTGTCCGTTGGCGGCATAGCTGTGCGCGCGGGCATAAGAGGCGCCGGAGTCAGGAGAGTTGACGGCGGCCGGGTCCGGAGCGCTACGCGCCTGCGGTACGGCGGTGGGGTCGGCCGGGTCGCCGTACGACGTCTGCGGGGACGGAGTGGCCTGCGGAGCATGAGGGGCGTGGGACACCAGGGGTTTCTCTTTCAGGAAGAAGGCGAGCACAAGGCCCAGGACGAGCACCGGCACGAGGTAGACGAAGATCGTTGGCATGGCGTCCGCGTACGCGGCGAGAGAGCTGTCGCGCAGCGAGGCGGGCAGCGCACGCAGCAGTTGCGGGGTGATCGACTCCGGACCGGGCAGCTGCGCCGACGCCGGCCGGCCGTCGAGCCGGCGGGCCAGCCGGTCGGCGAGGAGGATGCCGAAGAGAGCCGCACCGACGCTGCCGCCGATCCGCCGGAAGCAGGTATGGGCGCCGGTCGCGGTGCCGGGGCCGGCGGCGCGTACGGAGTTCCGCACGGCGAGCACCAGCACCGGCAGGACACAGCCGATACCGAGGCCGAGGAGGCCCGTCCAGAGGCTGAAGTCCGCCCGCGCGGTGTCCTGTTGCATCCGCGCCAGCAGCCACATCCCCACCACGGCCATCGCGCACCCCAGGACCGGGAAGGCCCTGTAGTGGCCGGTCCTGCTGATGAGTTGGCCGGAGACGAGGGAGGCGATCACGATGCCGCCCAGCAGGGGCAGCATCAGCAGCCCGGACTCGGTGGCCGTGGCACCGTCGACGCTCTGGAGGAAGGTCGGCAGATAGCCGGCGGCGCCGAAGAGCGCGATGCCGACGGCGGCGCCGACCAGGCCGGTGACGGGGAAGACCGCATCGCGGAACAGCCGCAGCGGGATCAGCGGTGCGGCGGCGAAGTACTCGACCGCCAGGAACAGCAGGGCGGTGCCGAGCGCACCGGCGCCGAGGCCGAGGACGACCCGCGAGTCCCAGGCGTAGGTGGTACCGCCCCAACTGGCCAGCAGGACCAGGCAGATGGAGAACGCGGCGAGCAGCAGCGCCCCGGCGATGTCCGGCCGGCCGCGCCGCGCGGGCCGGGGCAGCTTCCGCGCACAGGCGATGACCAGGAACGCCGGCGCACCGAACGGGACATTGAGCGAGAAGCACCAGCGCCAGGAGGCATGGTCGATGCAGAAACCGCCGATCAGGGGGCCGACGACGGCGGCGAGACCGAAGGCGGCACCGATCAGGCCCATGGAGCGGCCGCGGGCCCGTGGCGGGACGACGTCGGCGACGATCGCCAGGACGCCGATGATCAGTCCGCCGCCACCCACGCCCTGGACGGCCCGGAAGGCGATCAGTTCGTCCAGGGTGCGGGACCAGCCGGCCAGCGCCGAGCCGGCGGTGAAGAGGAGCAGGGCGAAGAGGAAGGCGGGCTTCCGGCCGAAGTGGTCGCCGAGCTTGCCGTGGAGCGGCAGTCCGAGGGCCGAGGCGAGCAGGTAGGAGGTCACCACCCAGGACATCGCGCCCGGACCGGGCAGCTCACCGACGATCTCCGGGAGCGCGGTGGCGACGACGGTCTGACCGAGGGCCGCGAGCAGCAGCGCCGGCATCAGGCCGGCGAAGACCAGACGGGTGCGGCGGGAGCTGACCGGGACCGGCGCACGGGTGCCCGGCTCCACCGGCTCGGCGCTCGCGGCCGGAGCCGGGCCCGGCGCCGGGCTCAGCGCGGGAGCCGATTTCGAAGCCGAAGAAGCCGGGCTCGGAGCCGGAGCCGGCTTCGGAGCCGGACGTGAGGCCGGAGCCGGACCCGTATGCGAAGCCGGTTCGGGTGCCGGTGCCGGCCCCATGGCCGCACCGGATACGGGCGGATCGGTTCGCTCGACCCGCTCGCCCAGGGTGGTCCCGCCCACGTGCTGCTCCCCTCGTCACGCCTGTTGCCGCCCAAGTTCTCGCATTGGGCGACAACACGGTTCAAGCGCGGCAAAGGGGTACGGGCGGGGCGGGACCGGACGTCAAGTGCGGTGCCCGGGACGCCTATTGGGCTCCCATCAGGGCTTTCCGTACCGAAGTGCTCCGGCGGGCCGCACACTTCGGTTCAGCGGAAACCACCCGAACCGGTGAGTGTGACGGCATGCATGCCGGGTGACGGAAGTGATTGCGGCTCACTTCTCCACGTGGGCGGCGAGGTTGGCCAGCAGGGTGTCGTAGATCCGGCCGAGTCCCTTGGGGGCGAAGGTCCGCTCGAAGAAGCCGCCGATACCGCCGGCGCCCTGCCAGGTGGTGGTGACGACGACCTTGGCGCGCCGCTCACCGGCCGGGGTGACGACCCAGGTGGTCACCATCGAGGAGTTGCGGTCCTTCTCCACGAGCTGGCCGTCGGTCGGCTCGTCGACCTCCAGCAGACAGTCGCGCACCCGCTTGCTCGTGGCCTGGAGCTTCCAGTGGACGAGGGTGCCCTTGCCGTCGCCGCCCTCGCGGACCTCGTACTCGCTGAAGTGCTCGGGCAGCAGCTGCGGACGCGTGCCGGAGTAGTCGGCGAGCGCGTCGAACACGTCCTCCGGGTCCGCCGCGATCTCGCGCTGCGTGATGGCCTCGACCTGCCCCATGTGTGTCTTCCTCCAGTACTCGGCTGCCGGTCCTGCGATGCGCGGCCAAGCCAACCACCCCTCGGCGACGCGCCCAAATTCAGGGCCGCCGAGCCGCAAGGGAACATCTGTTCTATTATGGCGAACGGGGGCTCGGCAGGATCCAGAAGGAGGCCCGATGCGCTGGGACAATCTCGGCGAAAGCCCGTCCGCGCTGTTCGGCACGGATGTCGTCAGCCGGACGATCGACACCCCCGAGTTCCGCGGGATCACCTTCCACGAGGTGCGCGCCCGCTCGATCGTGAACCGTGTCCCGGGCGCCTCCCGGATGCCGTTCGAATGGACCGTGAACCCCTACCGCGGCTGTAGCCACGCCTGCGTCTACTGCTTCGCCCGCAAGACGCACAGCTACCTCGACCTGGACACCGGCCAGGACTTCGACTCGCAGATCGTGGTGAAGGTCAACGCCCCCGAGCTGCTGCGCCGCGAGCTGGCCGGGCGCCGCTGGCGCGGTGACCACATAGCCATGGGCACCAACGTCGACTGCTATCAGCGCGCCGAGGGCCGCTACCGTCTGATGCCCGGCATCATCGAGGCCCTGCGCGATCACGCCAACCCGTTCTCGATCCTCACCAAGGGCACGCTCATCCTGCGCGATCTGCCGCTGCTCCAGCAGGCCGCCGAGGTCACCGACGTCGGCATCTCGGTCTCCGTCGGCTTCCTGGACCGCGAGCTGTGGCGCACGGTCGAGCCCGGCACCCCCGCCCCGGACCGCCGGCTGGACGTGGTGCGCACGCTCACCGCGCACGGCATCCCGTGCGGTGTGCTGATGGCGCCGGTGATCCCGTTCCTCGGGGACGCGCCGGACCAGCTGCGGGCCACGGTCCGGGCCATCGCGGAGGCCGGCGCCGGGTCCGTCACCCCGCTGGTGCTGCATCTGCGGCCCGGCGCCCGCGAATGGTTCATGACGTGGCTGGGGCAGCATCACCCGCATCTGGTGCGGCGCTACACCACGATGTACGCGGACGGCGCCTACGCCCCCAAGTGGTACCAGCGCCGGATCACCCGCCAGGTGCATGAACTCGCCGCGGAGTACGGCATCGGGCCCGCCCGGCCCGGCGAGGCCCGCCGGATCCCGCCGCCGGACGCCGCTCCCGAAGCGGCCGGAAGCCCCGGCGACGAGGCCCACCACCCCGCGGAACCGACCCAGTTGACCCTGATATGACCCGGACGCAGCCCTCAGGCCGGGGTGCCCGGCACCGAATCCAGGGCCCGCGCCAGCCGGTCGCGGACCGCCGACTGCGCGGCGATCCGCTCCTCGATCACGGCGAGCCGCGCACGGGCGATCCGCAGCCCCTCGGGTGAGGGCGCGGCGGTGGTCATATCGCCGTCCAGGCAGGGCGAGAAGCAGTGGACGTCGGCGAGCGTGAGCCCGGCCGTCAGGAGGTGCTGGATATTGCGGACCCGTACGGCCGCGCGCTCGTCGTAGACGCGATAGCCGTTCGCCATCCGCTCCGAGACGATCAGCCCCTCGCACTCGTAGTTGCGCAGCGCGCGCGGCGACGCCCCCGTGATCTGCGCCAGCTCCCCGATCCGCACCGGCCCACCTCCCCGTCCGGCACCGTTTCTACCAGGGCGGGGCCGGGCGGCCCGGCCCCGCCCCGGTCCCGCCTCGCCGGTCGGCCGATCACCACTCAGCCGACCACCGCTCCCCCGTCGACCGGGAGGACCACCCCGGTCACGAACGACGCCTCCGGCGCGGCGAGCCGGGTGACGGCCCAGGCCACCTCCTCCGGACTGCCCACCCGCCCCATAGGCGTGTGCGCGATCTGCCACTCGCGTAGGGCCTCCCGCTGCTCCGGGGACCATCCCTGATGCCGGGCGATCGGGGTCTCGATCGCCCCGGGCGCGACCGCGACCACCCGTACACCGCGCGGCGCCAGCTCCACCGCCCAACTACGGGTGAGGAGTTCGAGGCCGGTCTTCGTCGCGGCGTAGACTCCGTTGCCCGGCCAGCCCCGCTGGCCGACCGAGGTGCTGATGTTGACCACCACCCCGCCGGTCCGTTCCAGATGAGGGACGGCCGCCTGGGTCAGCAGTACCGGCGCGACCAGGTTCGTCGCCAGCAGCGGATCCATCCCCTCCTTGGTGAAGCTGCCGAGCGCCCCGCTGCCCACCACCGCGGCATTGTTGACCAGCACATCCAGCCGGCCGAACGTCTCGACCGCGTGACGGACGAGCTCCTCGGGCACCCCGTCCGCGGTGATGTCGGCGGCGTACGGCACGATCTCGCCGCCCCCGGTGCCGGCCTCCGCCGCCGTCTCCGCCAGTGGCCCTGGCCGGCGCCCCACCGCCAGCACCCGCGCCCCTTCCGCCGCGAAGGCGTGAGCGGTGGCCCGCCCGATGCCGGTCCCCGCGCCGGTGACGATCACAGCCCTGCGGTGCGTTCCGGACCCGCGCGGCCCGGAGTTCTCTGCCTGTTCCATACCGCGAGTCTCGAACCCTGACCCCTGGGACAAGGTCAAGCGGCTCCCGCGCTCCCCTCCGCAGAATTCCCCTTGAGGGCCCCGTGGGGCCAGGCCCTAACCTCTCCCCCATGGACCGGACCGAGAGGACTTCCGAACGCGCCCCCACACAGCCGCCGCCCCCCGTACGGGTACGGGAAATGACCGAAGCCGATATCGAAGCGGTCTCGGCGGTGCGGGTCCACGGCTGGCAGACGGCCTACCGCGGGCTGATGCCCCAGGCGTATCTGGACGCGATGAGCGTGACGGCGGATGCCGAGCAGCGGCGCTCGTGGTTCGCGCGCCGGTCGCCGGAGGTCTCGGACCTGGTGGCCGAGCGGAACGGCGACGTCGTCGGCTGGGCATGCGTCGGCCCGGCCCGCGACCCCGATATCGCCCCAGGAGCCGCGGAGTTGCCCGCCCCCCGGCCGACCGCGGGCGAACTCCTCGCCCTCTACGTCACCCCCACCCTGATCGGCACCGGCATCGGCCACACCTTGCTGACCGCCGGTACCACCCGCGCACGTGCCCACGGCTTCCACACGCTCTACCTGTGGGTCGTACGCGGCAACACCCGCGCCCAGCGCTTCTACGAACGGGCCGGCTTCACCCCGGACGGCGCCGAGGAGTCCTACGACGTGGGCGGCAGCAGCGTCCCGGAACTGCGTTATCGGCGGTCGCTGGTGACGGGGGGCAGTACGCCGCCCTAGTGCACACAGAACTCATTCCCCTCCGGGTCCGTCATGATCACCCACTCGCCGCCCGGTTCCTTGACGTGGCGCTCCACCCGGGCGCCGAGGGCGCGGAGGCGTTCGACCTCGGTGTCCCGTTCGCCCGTGGGGCCGTGCAGGTCGAGGTGCAGGCGGTTCTTGGCCGTCTTCTTCTCCGCTTGCGGGACGCGGTTGAAGAGCAGCCGGCGCCCCAGGCCCGTGCCGGTCTCGGCGTCGTACGGGTCGTCGGGGTGGCGTACGGCCGCCGCGTCCCGCCAGGCGCGCCGGTCGTGGTGGTCGAGGAGGATCTCGGGCGGAATGGCGCCGAGGTCGAGGAGCTTGGCGATGAGGGTGCTGTGGTCCTCGACCTCGTAGTGGAGGGCGGCCGCCCAGAAGTCGGCCTGGGCGTGCGGGTCGTGGGCGTCGACGACGAGCTTCCAGTGCAAGGGCGCTGCGGTCATGGTCACCACTTATAGACCCCGGCACTGACAATCGGGGGCCGGCGCGGCTCGGCGTCCTTGTGTCGCGGGACGGGCCGGCCGGCTCACCCCGGCGCCCGGCTACGCCCCGCCCGCCACGCTTGTGCCCCGCCCGCCGCCTACGTCCCGTCCGCCGAGGCCCCCTCCACCTCGCCACCGCCCGAGGCCGCGCCCTCCGACGCCGTCCCGTCCCCCGCCGGGACCTCCTCATGCACCCCCAGCCGCGCCAGGGACGCCGCCGCGGCGGCCGCCAGACGGGGGTGGGCGACGGCGGCGGTGAGGGCGGGGACGGCGCGGCGGTCCCCGAGGGCACCGAGGCCCTCTACGCAGGCGAGTGCCACCCGCCAGTAGGGGTTGTGCGGGGTCAGCAGCCGTTCCAGGGTCGCGATCAGCGCGGGGACGGACTGCGGGGCGCGGAGTTCGGCGAGCAGCCGGACCGGGTGCAGTGCGTAGGCGGTGCGCAGCGGATTGGTGGCGAGCGCGGCCGCGGCGCGGGCGGTGCGGGGGTCGCCGAGCCGGCCCAGCGCATGCGCGGCGGTGGCGCAGCGCACCGGTTCGCGGTAGTTCAGTAACAGCACGAGCGTCTCGAAGGCCCGCTTGTCACCGGCGCAGCCGAGGACGAAGGCGGCGATCTCCCGGGCCCACAGCGGACGTTCGACGGCGACCAGCATCCGGGCCAGTTCCTCGCGTCCGGCCGGGGTGTTCTTGCGGGCCAGCCCGAGCAACCGCTCGTAGGCGACCAGATCCTGTGGGGAGCGGAGTTCGGCCCGCACCCGGTCGGTCAACTCGTGGAATTCCTCTTCCATTTGCCGTTCCCCTCCCGCCGGGCCGCCCCGGTTCCCGCGACGTGGCCCGCGCCACAGCCTAGTGACCCCTGCTACCCCTGGCGCTCTGGTTACTCACCGGTTAACCTGCTGGAACGAGCAGCACCACTGCTCGGGCGGCCTGGTGACGCAGCCGCCACAGAGTGAAGTCGGTTCGGCACAGCACGACACAGTACGGAGCACACGGCAAGGCCCCGGGACAGGGCTCTCGCCGCGGCTCCCGCACCGCCGGCGCTGCCATGGCGCTGCGGCTCCTCGCGGCTCTCCTGCCGCATTTCTGCCGCGGTGATCACAGGCCCCGCGTCCGCGGATAACCCTCAGTCGTCACTTCTCCCCTGCCTTCGGGGGAACACCCTCAGGAGTCTCGCGATGGGCCCTCAGTCCACCCCTGATCTCTCAACTCAAGCCACTTCGCCGTCCCTTTCCACCGTCGCCGTCGTCGGTCTGGGCACCATGGGCACCGGTATCGCCGAGGTGCTGACCCGGGCCGGCCGCGAGGTCATCGGTATCGACACCGACGAAGCCGCGGCCCGCCGTGCCGTCTCCGCCCTCGAATCCGCGACCGCCCGCGCCGTGCAGCGCGAGCGGCTCACGGAGCGCGAGCGCCAGGACGCCCTGGCCCGGTTCCGCACCTTCACCGATCTCCAGGCCGCCGCGGACGCCGATCTCGTCATCGAGGTGGTCCCCGAGGACTACGAGCTCAAGCGGCAGGTCTTCGCCGCACTGGACGCGGTGGTCCGGCCGGACACCATCCTGGCCACCGGCACCAACGCGCTGTCCGTGACCCGGCTGGCCGCGGATTCGGAGCGCCCCGAGCGGGTGCTCGGTGTGCACTTCTTCAACCCCGCACCGGCCATGAAGCTGGTCGAGGTGGTCTCCTCGGTGCTCACCGCGCCGACCGCGGTCACGGCCGTCACGGAGCTCGCCCGCGACCTGGGCAAGGATCCGATCGCGGTGGGTGACCGCCCCGGCTTCGTCGCGGACGGCCTGCTGTTCGGCTATCTGAACCAGGCCGCGGCGATGTACGAGTCCAAGTACGCCACCCGCGAGGACATCGACGCCGCCATGAAGCTCGGCTGCGGCCTGCCCATGGGCCCGCTGGCGCTGCTGGACCTGATCGGGGTGGACACCGCCCGTACGGTCCTGGAGGCGATGTACGCCGAGTCCCAGGACCGGCTGCACGCGCCTGCGCCGATCCTGGGCCAGCTGGCCGAGGCGGGGCTGACCGGCCGCAAGGCGGGCCGCGGCTTCTACTCGTACGACGCCCCGGGCAGCGCCACGGTCGTGCCGGACGCGGAGAGCCCGGCGGCCGCCGACGAGGGCGCCGGGGGGCGTCCGGTCTCCGGCGTCGGCGTGGCCGGTTCCGGGACGATGGCGAGCGGTATCGCCGAGGTCTTCGCCAAGGCGGGCTACCAGGTCGTGCTGGCGGCCCGCAGCCTGGAGAAGGCCGAGAAGGCGAAGGCCCGGATCACCAAGTCGCTGGGCCGCTCGGTGGACAAGGGCCGGATGACCGCCGAGGCCCGGGATGCCGCGCTGGCGGCGATCACCCCGGCCGGCTCGCTCGACGCGTTCGCCGACGTGGACCTCGCGGTCGAGGCGGTGGCCGAGGATCTGGCGGTCAAGCAGGAGCTGTTCAAGACGCTGGACAAGGTCTGCAAGCCGGGCGCCGTCCTGGCCACCACCACCTCGTCGCTGCCGGTCGTGGCCTGCGCCCGCGCCACCTCGCGCCCGCAGGACGTCATCGGGATGCACTTCTTCAACCCGGCGCCCGCCATGAAGCTGGTCGAGGTGGTCCGTACGGTCCTGACGGCCGACGATGTCCACACCACCGTGCGGGCGGTCTGCGCCAAGGTCCGCAAGCACCCCGTGGACTGCGGCGACCGCGCCGGATTCATCGTGAACGCGCTGCTGTTCCCGTACTTGAACAACGCGATCAAGATGGTCGACGAGCACTACGCGACGCTGGACGACATCGACGCCGCCATGAAGCTCGGCGGAGGCTACCCGATGGGCCCGTTCGAACTCCTCGACGTGGTCGGCCTGGACGTCTCCCTGGCCATCGAGAAGGTGCTGCACGCCGAGTTCCGGGACCCCGGGCTGGCCCCGTCGCCGCTGCTGGAGCACCTCGTCGCCGCCGGCTGCCTCGGCCGCAAGACCGGCCGCGGCTTCCGTGAGTACGCCGCCCGGCGCTGACGCGTGGCGGCACCCCCGCCCGGCGGGGGGAGGAGGGTGGGGTGGACTGCTGGAGCCCGACGGCGGTCCACCCCCGCTCACCGGGGCGGAGGTGGCACCTCATGCCGCAGGTCGCGTAAATATGCAGTACCGTCCCCACATGTCCCAGCCCGCTCGTACGCAGCCCTCCGACCCCGACACCGCCACCCCCGGTACCCGCCGAGCGGCCGCGCAACGGCTCAAGATGCGCCGTGAATTGTCGGCTGCGGCGATGGAGCTGTTCGCGACCAAGGGCTACGAGGCGACGACGGTCGATGAGATCGCGGCCGCTGCGGGCGTCGCCCGGCGCACCTTCTTCCGCCACTTCCGCTCGAAGGAAGAGGCGATCTTCCCCGACCACGACGACACCCTCGTCCGCGCGGAGGCCGTCCTGGACGCCGCCCCGCCGCACGAGAACCCGCTCGACACGGTCTGCCGCGGCATCAAGGAGGTCATGCGGATGTACGCGGCCTCCCCGGCCGTGTCGGTGGCCCGCTACCGCCTGACCCGTGAGGTCCCCACGCTGCGCGAGGCCGAGATCGCCTCGGTGGCCCGCTACGAGCGGCTGTTCACCCGCTACCTCCTGGGCCATTTCGACGAGGGCGCACACCGCGAGGGCGACGACGATCCGCTGCTCGCCGAGGTCGCGGCCTCCGCCGTGGTCACCGCGCACAACCATGTGCTGCGGCGCTGGCTGCGGGCCGACGCCCAGGGCGATGTCGAGGCCCAGCTCGACCATGCCTTCGAGATCGTCCGGGAGACCTTCGGCGCCGGTATCGGCGCGGGCCGCCCCGGCGGCGAGGAGAACCCGCCGGCGTCCGTCTCCCGGGAGGGCGAGGTGCTGGTCGCGGTGGCCCGTACGGACGCCCCGCTGGACGAGGTCATGCGCACCATCCGCAAGGCGATCAAAGAGCGCAAGTAACGGCCTTCCGGCCGGAGCAGGACCCGAGCGCGGCCCGGCGCCCATGAGCTGACCGGGCCGCGACCCGGATGGCGTAACGCCCCGGGTGCACACGCTCCGCACATTTTCCCTTTCTTTGCGTCACCTCCAGGCTTCCCATCGGCCGTCTTTTGCTCATGCGTGCCGACGAGATGACATCTGAGAGAAATTCTTGGCACTCAGTGTCTTGTCGCCTGGCACGCGGTGTCATACGTTGAGGGTGTCCGGGCGGCCGGCGTGCTGAGATCCCACGCGCGCCGGCTGTCCCACCAGCCCTATGTGGCTGTCCGCCCGGATGCCTGCGTCACAGGCACTCCCAGCTGCCGCTGGGCACCGCGCTCACCCAGCGCTGCCACGGCACCGCGGCCGACGACTCTGCGACCCCCGCAGAGGCGGCGGCAACGGCGCCACCCCGGCCGAACCGACGGCACCACCTCCGCACCACCCCCGACGTTCCCCCAACCGTTTCCCTCAACGGTTCCCCGAGCTCACCACCGCGGCCGAGCCGGGGAGGCCCCAACCGCCGGAGGCACCCCGTGAACGAAATCCTGGACGCAATCCTCGCGCCTGACACCACCAGCGCCGACTTCGCCGGCCTGACCATCCCCGAGTCCTACCGCGCGGTGACCGTGCACAAGGACGAGGCCGAGATGTTCGCCGGTCTCGAAAGCAAGGTGAAGGACCCCCGCAAGTCACTGCACGTCGACGAGGTGCCGGTGCCCGAGCTGGGCCCGGGCGAGGCGCTGGTGGCCGTCATGGCCTCCTCCGTGAACTACAACTCGGTGTGGACCTCGATCTTCGAGCCCGTGTCGACGTTCGGGTTCCTGGAGCGCTACGGCAGGCTCTCCCCGCTCACCAAGCGGCACGACCTGCCGTACCACGTCATCGGCTCCGACCTGGCGGGCGTGGTCCTGCGCACCGGCCCCGGTGTCAACGCCTGGGGCCCCGGTGACGAGGTCGTCGCGCACTGCCTCTCCGTCGAGCTGGAGTCCTCCGACGGCCACAACGACACCATGCTCGACCCCGAGCAGCGCATCTGGGGCTTCGAGACCAACTTCGGCGGCCTGGCCGAGATCGCGCTGGTCAAGTCCAACCAGCTGATGCCCAAGCCCCAGCACCTGAGCTGGGAAGAGGCGGCGTCGCCCGGTCTGGTCAACTCGACCGCCTACCGCCAGCTCGTCTCGCAGAACGGCGCGGCGATGAAGCAGGGCGACAACGTGCTGATCTGGGGCGCCAGCGGCGGACTCGGCTCGTACGCCACCCAGTTCGCGCTGGCCGGCGGCGCCAACCCGATCTGCGTGGTCTCCTCCGACCAGAAGGCGGAGATCTGCCGGAAGATGGGCGCCGAGGCGATCATCGACCGCAACGCCGAGGGCTACAAGTTCTGGAAGGACGAGCACACCCAGGACCCCAAGGAGTGGAAGCGCTTCGGCAAGCGCATCCGTGAGCTGACCGGCGGCGAGGACGTGGACATCGTCTTCGAGCACCCCGGCCGCGAGACCTTCGGCGCCTCGGTGTACGTGACGCGCAAGGGCGGCACCATCGTCACCTGCGCCTCCACCTCGGGCTACAACCACGAGTACGACAACCGCTACCTGTGGATGTCGCTGAAGCGGATCGTCGGCTCGCACTTCGCCAACTACCGCGAGGCGTGGGAGGCCAACCGCCTGATCGCCAAGGGCAAGATCCACCCGACCCTGTCCAAGACGTACACCCTCGAAGAGACCGGGCAGGCGGCGTACGACGTGCACCGCAACCTCCACCAGGGCAAGGTCGGCGTGCTGGCACTGGCCCCCGAGGAGGGCATGGGCGTGCGCGACGAAGAAATGCGCGCCAAGCACCTCGACGCCATCAACCGGTTCCGGAACGTCTGAGGCAACTCGGACTGCGGACCACGAAGATACGGGCCTGATATGACTGAGCGTCAGAAGGATCGTCCGTGGCTGATGCGGACGTACGCCGGCCACTCCACCGCCGAGGCGTCCAACGAGCTGTACCGTCGCAACCTCGCCAAGGGCCAGACCGGCCTGTCGGTCGCGTTCGACCTCCCGACGCAGACCGGTTACGACCCCGACCACGTCCTCGCCCGCGGCGAGGTCGGCCGGGTCGGGGTCCCCGTGTCCCACCTCGGTGACATGCGACGGCTGTTCCAGGACATCCCGCTGGACCAGATGAACACCTCGATGACCATCAACGCGACGGCCATGTGGCTGCTGGCGCTGTACGAGGTGGTCGCCGAGGAGCAGGGCGCCGACATCTCCAAGCTGTCGGGGACGACGCAGAACGACATCGTCAAGGAGTACCTCTCGCGCGGGACGCATGTCTTCCCGCCGGGACCCTCGCTCCGGCTGACCACCGACATGATCACGTACACGGTGGCGCACATCCCCAAGTGGAACCCGATCAACATCTGCAGCTACCACCTGCAGGAGGCGGGCGCCACGCCGGTCCAGGAGATCGCCTATGCGATGTCCACCGCGATCGCGGTACTGGACGCGGTGCGGGACTCCGGGCAGGTGCCGCCGGAGAAGTTCGGTGATGTCGTGGCCCGTATCTCGTTCTTCGTGAACGCCGGGGTCCGGTTCGTCGAGGAGATGTGCAAGATGCGCGCCTTCGGCCGCATCTGGGACAAGATCACCCGCGAGCGCTACGGCATCGAGAACGAGAAGCAGCGCCGGTTCCGCTACGGCGTGCAGGTCAACTCGCTCGGCCTGACCGAGGCGCAGCCGGAGAACAACGTCCAGCGGATCGTCCTGGAGATGCTGGCCGTCACGCTCTCCAAGGACGCCCGCGCCCGCGCGGTGCAACTCCCGGCCTGGAACGAGGCGTTGGGGCTGCCGCGCCCCTGGGACCAGCAGTGGTCGCTGCGTATCCAGCAGGTCCTGGCGCACGAGAGCGACCTGCTGGAGTACGAGGACATCTTCGCCGGCTCGCATGTCATCGAGGCCAAGGTGGAAGCCCTGGTCACCGACTGCCTCGCGGAGATCGAGCGGATCCAGGAGATGGGCGGCGCGATGGCCGCGGTGGAGTCCGGCTATCTCAAGTCGCAGCTGGTCTCCGCGCACGCCGAGCGGCGGGCCCGGATCGAGGCCGGCGAGGAGAAGATCGTCGGCGTCAACTGCTTCGAGGGCACCGAGCCCAACCCGCTCACCGCGGACCTCGACACGGCCATCATGACCGTCGACCCCGCCAACGAGGCACGGGTCGTCCAGGCGCTGCACGAGTGGCGGGACAACCGCGACGAAGGCCGCGCCCAAGACGCCCTGTCGGGTCTGAAGAAGACCGCGGCGGGCGACGGCAACCTCTTCGCGGCCACCCTGGAGTGCGCACGCGCCGGTGTGACGACCGGCGAGTGGGCCTGGGCGCTGCGGGACGTCTTCGGTGAGTTCCGGGCTCCTACGGGCGTCTCCAGCGCCCCGCTGGCGGTCGCTGCCGAGGCGGGCAGCCTGCTCGCCGAGGTCCGCGAGAAGGTCGCCAAGACCGCGGCCGAGCTCGGCAGCGGCAAGCTGCGGCTGCTGGTCGGCAAGCCCGGCCTGGACGGGCACAGCAACGGCGCCGAGCAGATCGCCGTACGGGCCCGGGACGCCGGCTTCGAGGTGATCTACCAGGGCATCCGGCTCACCCCGGAGCAGATCGTCTCGGCCGCGGTCGCCGAGGACGTGCACTGTGTGGGCCTGTCGATCCTGTCCGGCTCGCACGCCGAGCTGGTGCCGGACGTCCTGGCCCGGCTGCGCCGCACCGGCGTCGACGACATGCCGGTCATCGTCGGCGGCATCATCCCGTCCGCCGATGCGACCGCGCTGCGGGAAGCCGGAGTGGCGGCCGTCTTCACCCCCAAGGATTTCGGTATTACGGAGATCATCGGCCGTATCGTCGACGAGATCCGGAAAGCGAACCAGCTCGACCCTCTGGAGGTCCCCGCATGACCCAGGCGAACCGCCCGCCCGGCGGCCGGCCGCGCCGCTCCTGCCTCGCGGTCCCCGGCAGCAACCCGCGCTTCCTGGAGAAGGCCCAGGGCCTCCCCGCCGACCAGGTCTTCCTGGACCTGGAGGACGCCTGCGCCCCGCTCGCCAAGGAAGGCGCCCGGCACCACATCGTCGAGGCGCTGAACGAGGGTGACTGGACGGGCAAGACACGGGTCGTGCGGGTCAACGACTGGACCACGCACTGGACGTACCGGGACGTCATCACGGTCGTCGAGGGCGCGGGGCAGAACCTCGACTGCATCATGCTGCCGAAGGTGCAGGACGCCCAGCAGATCGTGGCGCTGGACCTGCTGCTGACCCAGATCGAGAAGACCATGGGCTTCGAGGTCGGCCGGATCGGCATCGAGGCGCAGATCGAGAACGCCAAGGGCCTGGTGAACGTCGACGCGATCGCCGGCGCCTCGCCGCGCCTGGAGACCATCATCTTCGGCCCGGCCGACTTCATGGCATCCATCAACATGAAGTCCCTGGTGGTCGGCGAGCAGCCGCCCGGCTATGGGGCGGATGCGTACCACTACATTCTGATGCGCATTCTGATGGCGGCACGCACCTACGATCTCCAGGCCATCGACGGTCCGTACCTTCAGATCAAGAATATTGACGGCTATCGCGAGGTCGCCGGCCGCGCCGCCGCCCTCGGTTTCGACGGGAAATGGGTGCTGCACCCGGGTCAGGTCGAGGCCGCCAACGAGGTGTTCTCCCCCTCCCAGGAGGACTACGACCACGCCGAGCTGATTCTGGACGCCTACGAATGGCACACCTCGGCGGCGGGCGGAGCCAAGGGTTCCGCGATGCTCGGCGATGAAATGATCGACGAGGCGAGCCGGAAGATGGCGCTGGTCATCGCCGGCAAGGGCCGGGCCGCCGGCATGATCCGCACATCCAAGTTCGAGGCCCCGGAGGCTTAAGCGCGATGCAGTTCGGCCGCACCTATGAAGAGTTCACCGTCGGCGATGTGTACAAGCACTGGCCGGGGAAAACCGTCACGGAATACGACGACCACCTCTTCTGTCTGCTCACCATGAATCATCACCCGCTGCACATGGACAGCAACTACGCCGAGCAGACCACCGACTTCGGGAAGAACGTCGTCGTCGGTAACTACATCTACTCCCTGCTGCTGGGCATGTCGGTGCCCGACGTCTCCGGAAAGGCCATCGCCAATCTGGAGATCGAGTCGCTGAAGCATGTGGCGCCCACCTTCCACGGCGACACCCTCTACGGCGAGACGACCGTGCTCGACAAGACCCCGTCCCGCTCCAAGTCGGACCGCGGCATCGTGCACGTCGAGACCAAGGGATACAAGCAGGACGGCACCCTGGTCTGCGTCTTCCGGCGCAAGGTCATGGTCCCCACGGCCACGTACATCAAGGAGCGCGGCGGCGAGCAGCCCGGCCGCCCGGAGCTTGTGGCCCCGCCGGCCAAGAAGGAGAAGTAGCCATGACCCGTCTCGCGCAGACCGAGGGCCTGACCGACATTCAGCGGGAAATCCTCTCCACCGTCCGCGATTTCGTGGACAAGGAGATCCTGCCGGTCGCCACCGAGCTGGAGCACCGCGACGAATACCCGTCGCAGATCGTCGAGGGCCTCAAGGAACTCGGCGTGTTCGGGCTGATGATCCCCGAGGAGTACGGCGGTCTGGGTGAGTCCCTTCTCACCTATGCGCTGACCGTCGAGGAGATCGCCCGCGGCTGGATGAGTGTCTCGGGCATCATCAACACGCACTTCATCGTGGCGTACATGCTCAAGCAGCACGGCACGCAGGAGCAGAAGGACTACTTCCTTCCGAAGATGGCGGCCGGTGAGATCCGGGGCGCCTTCTCGATGTCGGAGCCCGCACTGGGCTCGGATGTTTCGGCCATTTCTTCCAAGGGCGTGCGGGACGGTGACGATTACGTCCTGAACGGCCAGAAAATGTGGCTCACCAACGGTGGTTCCTCCACCCTCGTCGCGGTGCTCTGCCGTACGGACGAGGGCCACCCGGAGGGCACCGCGCCGCACAAGTCGATGACGACCTTCCTCGTGGAGAAGGAGGCCGGCTTCGGTGAGGTGCGCCCCGGCCTGACCATTCCGGGCAAGATCGACAAGATGGGCTACAAGGGCGTCGACACCACCGAGCTGATCATGGACGGGCTGCGGATCCCGGCCGATCGGGTGCTCGGCGGCGAGACCGGACGTGGCTTCTATCACATGATGGACGGCGTCGAGGTCGGCCGGGTCAATGTGGCCGCGCGCGGCTGCGGCGTCGCCCAGCGCGCCTTCGAGCTGGGTGTTTCGTACGCACAGCAGCGACACACCTTCGGCAAGCCGATCGCGCAGCACCAGGCCATCCAGTTCAAACTGGCGGAAATGGCGACAAAGGTCGAAGCCGCCCATGCCATGATGGTTAACGCCGCTCGCAAAAAGGACTCGGGCCAGCGAAACGACCTCGAAGCGGGTATGGCGAAGTACCTGGCCTCCGAGTACTGCAAGGAGGTGGTGGAAGACGCGTTCCGTATCCACGGTGGCTACGGCTTCTCGAAGGAGTACGAGATCGAGCGCCTCTACCGCGAGGCCCCCATGCTCCTGATCGGTGAAGGTACCGCCGAGATCCAGAAAATGATCATCGGGCGACGGCTACTGGAGGAGTACCGGATCCAGGGGTGAACATCCCGTTTGCGCCACTTTGGCCTAGACGAAGATCACACCCCGTCATCGTACTTCGGCCACGGATTGGCTCTGGCTCTTGGCCAGTTGCCGCTCGTAACCGATAGCATCCATGGAAAGCCGCCGTCCCCCGTATCCAAAAGCGGCACCCTCCGCTACGAAGGTCATCCATGCCCCACAGCCAATCCTCTGCACAACGCGGTCGCGTCCGCCTCGCGCGCGGAGCGTCGCCGTGGCTCCTGCCGACCGTTGCCACGGCAGCGGTCAGCCTCGCCCGGTCTCGCCGGTCGGGTCGCTGGGCCGCCGTTGCCGTGCCCACCACCGCACTGGCGGCGGGCATGCTGTGGTTCTTCCGCGACCCCGAGCGGGAGATCGCTCAGGGGCGGGTCATCTCTCCGGCCGACGGCGTGGTGCAGAGCATCATGCCGTGGAAGGACGGGCGTACCCGCGTCGCGATCTTCATGAGCCCGCTGAACGTTCACGTCAACCGTGCGCCGCTGGCCGGCACGGTGACCTCCGTGGAGCACATCCCCGGCGGATTCGTTCCGGCGTTCAACAAGGAGAGCGAGAACAACGAGCGGGTGGTCTGGCACTTCGACACCGAGCTCGGCGACATCGAGATGGTGCAGATCGCCGGCGCGGTGGCCCGCCGTATCGTCCCCTACGTGCCCCAGGGCACCAAGGTGGAACAGGGTGAACGGATCGGCCTGATCCGCTTCGGCTCGCGGGTCGACGTCTACCTCCCGGAGGGCGTCGAGGCCGCGGTCGAGGTCGGCCAGGCCACCACCGCGGGGGTGACTCGCCTTGACCGTGATTGATCCCGAAACACAAGCCGGCTGGGCGCCCGAGACCGATGAGGACGAGGACGACATGCCGCTGTCCACGCGGCTGTCAATAGCGGACACCCTCACCCTCGGCAATGCGATCTGCGGATTCATGGCCGTGTACTTCACGACCACCGGGGTCCTCATCCCGCATCTGACGGGCACCGAGGACGGCGGGATGGCCCGGCACAGTGCCGCGATGGCCGTGATCCTGATGCTGCTCGCGTCGATCTTCGACCTCTTCGACGGGCTGGTGGCACGCAAGCTGCGGGCCTCGGCGATGGGGGCCGAGCTCGACAACCTCTCCGACCTGATCAGCTTCGGTCTGGCGCCCGCGTACTTCGTCGTGACCTGGGGCATGGTCGCCCAGGACGCGCACCAGCGGGTGTCGGTCGTGGCGGCGGTGGTGGTGCTGCTGGCGGTGGTGCTCCGGCTTGCACGGTTCTCCTGCGTCACGCTGCGTGACGGGATCTTCCAGGGCATGCCGAGCCCGTTCGGCGCCCTGACCGTCGTCGCCATCGTGCTGCTGGAGCTGCCGTTCCTGCCGACGCTGCTGGCGATCATCGGGGTGGCCTGGCTGATGGTGAGCCGGGTCGAGTACCCCAAGCCGCGGGGCCGCCTCGCGGTGGCGATGCTCAGCTGGATCGTGCTCAGCATGGGCATGCTCGCCGCCTGGGCCCTGGACGCCCCCGGCGGTCAGCTGCTGCTCCAGACCGGCTGCGCGCTTCAGGTGGTCATGGGCGCGATGATCCCGCTGTTCGCGACGGCCCGGAGGGTCAACACCTTCCGCGACAACCGCCGTGAGTCGCGCGCGGAGTCCCGCGCCGCACAGCTCCCGTAACGGAACGCAGAACACGCCGCGGGCCCCGAGCGAATCATTCGCTCGGGGCCCGCGGCGTTCGTGGTGCGTGCGGCCCGCCGGGGGCCGCACCGGGCCTCAGACCAGGAAGTCCCGCGCCAGCCGCTCCGCCGCCCGCTCCAGCAGCGGGCCCGCCTCCGCCATACAGCGGGCCGGGTCCGGCTCCAGATCCGTCAGGGCGTAGGCCCGCCGGATACCGGCCGCGGCGAGCGCCTCCTGGGGCAGCTGGAGCCGGCCGCAGACCGCGACCACGTCCAGACCGGCCGCACGGGCAGCGGCGGCGACCCCGGCCGGCGCCTTGCCGTGCAGGGTCTGCGCGTCGAGCGAGCCCTCGCCGGTGATGACGAAGGTGGCCTGCGCCAGCGCGGGGGCGAAGCCCAGGACGTCCAGCATCACGTCGATGCCCGGCCGGAAGACCGCGTCCAGGCCGACCAGCGCGCCGAAGCCGATACCGCCCGCGGCGCCCGCGCCGGGCGCCAGTGCGTGTTCCGCGGCCTCGGGGCCCACCGCACGCGCCAGCACCTCGGCATAGTGCGCCAGGGCCGCGTCCAGGGTGGCCACGTCCTCCTCGCTCGCGCCCTTCTGCGGGCCGTAGACCGCCGGGGCGCCCTTCGGGCCCGTGAGCGGATTGTCGACGTCGCTGGCGAGCACGATCTCGGTCTTGGCCAGCCGGGGGTCCAGCCCCGACAGATCGGCGGTGGCCAGGTCGCGCAGCGGGCCGCCGCCGGGGGCGACCGGCTCGCCGTCCGCGTCCAGGAACCGCGCACCGAGCGCCGCGAGCATCCCCGCGCCGCCGTCGGTCGTGGCGCTGCCGCCGACGCCGAAGACGATCGAGGTCGCCCCCGCGTCGAGAGCGGCGCGCAGCAGCTCACCGGTGCCGTACGTGGTGGCCGTCAGGGGCGCGAAGACGCCCTTGGGGAGGTGCTGGAGTCCGGAGGCCTCCGCCATCTCCACCACCGCGGTGCCGTCGCCGCGCAGCGCGAAGGTGGCCGTCACCGGCACACCGGTGGGACCGGTCACCTGCACCCTCTGGGGCGCGAATCCAGCGGCGACAGCCGCCTGTGTCGTGCCGTCGCCGCCGTCCGCGACCGGGACGGCCGAGACCGTCAGCCCGGGGACCGCGCGCCGCAGACCGGCCGTGACATGTCCGGCGACCTCGGCGGCCGTGAGCGAGCCCTTGAATTTGTCCGCGGCGATCAGCACATGTGCTGTGGATGTCCTTGATGCGTCCGCCACCGTGTTTCCCCTTGCTTTCGAACGGGCAGTCGCGCCGCTGTGACCTTATCCGGCACGCGCCACGGCGAACAGGGCACACCGGTCAGCGGTGCCGCCGAGCGCCCCCGGTGTGCGCCCTCGAAGATCCGCCGGGCGGGCGCGGCCCCGGACCCGCGGCGTCTAGGCTCGCGCCGTGACGACCATGGACTACGCCGCTTACATCGCCGGTCTGCCTCGTGTGATCGCGGGCGCGGGCACCCTCTTCCGCGACGCGGAGGGCCGTCTGCTGCTCGTGGAGCCCAACTACCGCGACACCTGGCTCCTGCCCGGCGGCACCGTCGAGGCGGACGCCGGCGAATCGCCCCGGCAGGCCGCCCGCCGCGAGACCGCCGAGGAGATCGGCCTGGACATCGAGCCGGGCGCGCTGCTCGCCGTGGACTGGGTGCGCGGCAAGGACCGCCCGCCGCTGGTGTCGTACCTCTACGACGGCGGGGTGCTGGACGCCGCTCAGCTGTCCGCGATCCGCGTCCAGGAGTCCGAGCTGCTGTCCTGGCGCATGGTGCACTGGGACGAGGCCCAGACGCTGGTGAACCGGGAGATCGCGCTGCGTGTCGGCGCCGCGCTGAAGGCCCTCGCGGCCGGCCGTGGCCCGGCAGAACTGGAAGACGGTGTTCCGCCGAACGGGTATGACGGCCCGTCGAAATGAGGTGGACACCGGGGCGGCCCTGCTCCTTAGGCTGACCGCCATGGAAGCCATCGCAGCCAAGATCGCACAGGTGCCGGGAATCGTCGGGGTGATGCTCGGCGGAAGCCGGGCCCGGGGCACCCACCGGCCGGACTCCGACTGGGATCTGGGGGTCTATTACCGGGGTGCGCCGGACCTGGCGGCGCTGGAGGCGCTGGCCGCGGAGGTGACCGGCGGTCCCGTCGAGGTGTTCGGGCCGGGGTCCTGGGGCCCCTGGGTCAACGGCGGCGCCTGGCTGGAGCTGCCCGACGGCCGTCAGGTGGACTGGATCCTGCGGGACGTCGACCGGGTGCGGCAGGTCTGGGAGGAGTGCCGCGCGGGCCGCTTCGAGATCGGCGTACAGGCCGGTCACCCGCTCGGCTTCTGGTCCCCCGCCTATCCGGGCGAGGCGGCGCTGGGCCGGGTGCTCGCCGACCCCGGGGGCGAACTGGCCCGGCTCCGGCAGGAGACCCAGGACTATCCGGAGCCCCTGCGCAAGGCACTGACCGGCGGCGCCGTCTGGGACGCCGGGTTCTCGGTGGCGATGGCCGGGAAGTCGTACGCGGCCCGGGACGTACTGCACTCGGCCCTGTGCCTCTCCCGCGCCGTCGGCTACCTCGTCCAGGCCCTGCACGCTCACCACCGCACCTGGTGCCTCAACGAGAAGGGCGCCCTCGCCGCAGCCGCGGCCCTGCCGGACACCCCACCCGGCTTCGCCGCCCGCGCCACCGCCCTGCTCGGCGAACTCGGCCGCACGGAAGAGGAGTTGGGCCGCTCGCTGACGGCGGCGGAGGAGCTGGTGGCGGAGGTTCGCGGGGTGACCGGGGGCTGAGAGGGGGGCCAGGACGGGGCCGCGGAGCGAGGGCATCGGCCCGACGCAGGCCCGTCCCAGCTCAGGCCGCGTCGAGCAGGGCCGGCCGGAGCGCCGTCAGGCGCACACCTCGGCCGGGAAGAGGGTGTCGGCCGTGCGCTCGAAGGCGAGCAGACGGCGCTTGCGGTCGAGGCCGCCGCCGTAGCCGGTGAGGCTGCCGTTGGCGCCGACGACGCGATGGCAGGGGACGATGATGCCGACCGGGTTGCGGCCGTTGGCCAGGCCGACCGCGCGGGACGCCGACAGGGCGCCGAGCCGCTCGGCGAGCTGCCCGTAGGAGAGGGTCTCGCCATACGGGATGGTGCAGAGCGCGGCCCACACGCGGCGCTGGAAGGGTGTGCCGCGCAGGGCGAGCGGCAGGTCGAAGGTGGTCAACTCGCCGCGGAAATAGGCCCGGAGCTGAGTGATGGTCTCGGCGAACGGGGGCTCGTCCGGGTCCGCCGGGTCGCCGAAGGTCTCCTGGGGCGGGCGGTGGCGCTGGTCGGTCATGTAAAGGCCGCTGAGGGACTCACCGGTGGCGACGAGGGTGAGCGGCCCCACCGGGGTGTCGTCCAGGACGGTGTGGGTGACGGGGGCGGCGGGTTCGGGTGCGTGCACGGTCACGGCTGTCATGGCTGGGGGCTCAGTTCGTCGGGAGGTGGTTGATGGGGTGGTCGTCGGTCGCCCACAGGTACTGGACGGCGTAGGCGCGCCACGGGCGCCAGAGCGCGGAGTGCCGGATGAGGGCCGCCGGGGTGTGCGGCAGGCCGAGGCCGGCGGCCGCACGGCGCAGACCGAGGTCGGTGGGGGTGAAGGCGTCCGGGTCGCCGAGCGCGCGCATGGCGATGCACTCGACGGTCCAGGGGCCGATGCCGGGCAGCGCCGCGAGCTGCGCCCGGGCGGCGTCCCGGTCGCTGCCGACGCCCAGTTGCAGCGCACCGGAGCCGAGGGCGGCGATGACGCCGGTGAGGGTGGCCCGGCGGGTGCGGGGCATCGCCAGCTGCTCCGGGTCCAGTCCGGCGAGCGCGGCGGCGGACGGGAAGAGATGGCTGAGGCCGCCGTCCGGGTCGTCGATCTGTTCGCCGTGCGCACGGACCAGCCGTCCGGCGTGGGTGCGGGCCGCCGCGGTGGAGACCTGCTGGCCGAGGACGGCGCGGACCGCGAATTCGTCCGCGTCGACCGTTCGCGGGACCCGGCGGCCGGGGGCCTTGTCGACGAGCGGGGCCAGCAGCGGGTCCTCACGGAGCAGCCCGTCGACGGCTTCCGGGTCCGCGTCGAGGTCGAGCATCCGGCGGCAGCGGGCGATGGCACCGGCCAGATCGCGCAGATCGGTGAGGGAGAGGCGGCAGTCGATGTGGTCGGGGCGGGGCGAGAGGGCCACGATGCCGTGCCCGTAGGGGAGGTGCAGGGTCCGGCGGTAGGCGCCGTCCCGCCACTCCTCGACGCCGGGGACCGCGGTGGCGGCGAGATGCCCGAAGAGGTTGTCGGGGTTCAGCGGCTGCCGGAAGGGCAGCCGCAGCGCGAGCGCACCGGGCACCGTCGCCCTCGGGCCCGGCCGGGCGCGCTGCCGCAGCTCCGTAGGGGACAGTGCGAAGACCTCCCGTACCGTCTCGTTGAAGGTGCGGATGCTGGCGAAACCTGCGGCGAAGGCGACCTCGGCCATCGGCAGTGCGGTGGTCTCCACCAGGAGCCGGGCGGTCTGCGCCCGCTGGGCCCGGGCCAGGGCGAGCGGCCCCGCCCCCAGCTCGGCCAGCAGCTGCCGCTCGGTCTGCCGGGTGCTGTAGCCGAGCCGGGCCGCGAGGCCGGGGACGCCCTCGCGGTCGACGATGCCATCGGCGATCAGCCGCATGGCACGGGCGACGAGATCGGCCCGCTCGTTCCACTCCGGGGACCCCGGGCTGGCGTCCGGGCGGCACCGCTTGCAGGCCCGGAACCCGGCCTGCTGGGCGGCGGCCGCGCTCGGATAGAAGCGCATGTTCTCCGGCTTGGGAGGCACCACGGGGCAGCTGGGACGGCAGTAGATACGGGTGGTGAGCACGGCCGTGAAGAACCAGCCGTCGAAGCGGGCGTCCTTGGACTGCACGGCCCGCAGACAGCGCTCGGTGTCGGTGTGCATGACCTCAGGATTCCTCACCCGGGGCGCTCCGGCTGGCGAGAATCCGACATCAACGTGGGGTGACCAGGGCGGCCTGCCGCCCAGCCCATCAGCCCGCCCCGCCCTCCTCCGCCAGGGCCGTCTCGTATGTCTCCCGGGCACGGTCGTCGAAGACCACGAAGCGGATCTCGTCGAAGGCGTCGGGGGACGCGGCGACCGCGGCGCGGACGGTGGCGACGGCGGTGCGGGCCCCGTCGGCGAGCGGCCAGCCATACACGCCCGTGGAAATGGCCGGGAAGGCGACCGTCCGCGCGCCCAAGTCGCCGGCGACCCGCAGGGACTCGCGGTAGCAGGAGGCGAGGAGCTCGGAGCGGTCCTCGCTCTTCGCCCACACCGGGCCGACGGTGTGGATGACCCAGCGGGCCGGCAGCCGGCCGGCGGTGGTGGCGACGGCCTGGCCGGTGGGCAGACCGCCGCCGTAGTGCGCGGCGCGCAGGGCGCGGCACTCGTCGAGGATCTCCGGGCCGCCGCGCCGGTGGATCGCGCCGTCCACTCCCCCGCCGCCGAGGAGGGACGAGTTGGCGGCGTTGACCACGGCGTCCACGGCCTGTTCGGTGATGTCGCCCTGGATGAGGGTGAGGGAGGTGCTCATGGCGACGAGCCTAAGGCGTGTTCCGGCGGATCTCCGGGAACGACGAGCGGGGCGGCCGGGGGCGCCGGAGAGCTACCGTTCCCCGGCCCCGCAGCCCGGCGGCCGGGCCGAACGGCCCCTCGCTCAGCGGTGGTTGGCGCGCAGGCGGCGCCAGACCGTCTTTGCGGCGTAGTGGCCGGACATGCCGTGGACGCCGGGGCCGGGCGGGGTGGCCTGGGAGCAGAGGTAGATGGCGGGGTGGGCGGTCTCGTACGGGACCCGGGCGAGCTTGGGGCGGATGAGCAGGCGCAGGCCGGCCGCGGAGCCGGTGTTGGTGTCGCCGCCGACGTAATTGGCGTTGCGGGCGGCGATTTGGGGCGGGCCGGCGACCGCGCGGGCCAGCACGAGGTCGCGGAAGCCGGGGGCGAAGCGCTCGATCTGCCGCTCCACGACCTCGGTGGCGTCGCCCTCCCAGCCGTTGGGGACATGCCCGTACGCCCAGAAGGTGTGCTTGCCCTCGGGGGCGCGGGTGGGGTCGATCAGGCTGGGCTGAGCGGTGATCAGGAAGGGGACGGCGGGGTCCTGGCCGTGGCTGGCGGCGTTGAGCGAGGCGCCGATCTCGCCGCTGGTGGGGCCGATGTGGACGGTGCCGGCGCGGTGCGCCTCCTTGGCCGTCCACGGGACCGGGGCCGACAGCGCGTAGTCGATCTTGAAGACGCTGGGGCCGTACTTCACGTCGCGGTAGGCGTTGCCCAGTCCGGCGATCCGGGCGAGTGCGGTCGGTGAGGTGTCGAAGACGTACGCGCGGGCCGGCGGCAGGTCGTCCAGGCGCTTGACCTCGAAGTCGGTGTGCACCACGCCGCCATGGGCGCGCAGCAGACCGGCGAGGGCGTCGGAGATGGCCTGGGAGCCGCCGCGCGGGACCGGCCAGCCCTTGTGGTGCGCGGCGAGCGCGAACATCAGGGCCATACCGGAGGTGCCGATGCCGCTGAGCGGGGCGTTGGCGTGCGCCCCGAGTCCGGCCAGCAGTCCGCGGGCCTTCGCGCCCTGGAAGCGGCGGTTGAGGAGGCTGACCGGCTGCATCCCGACCAGGCCGAAGCGGGCGTAGGTCACCGGGTCGTGCGGCAGGCCGAGCCACTGGGTGCGCAGGAAGTCGTGGGCCATGGTGTCCCACTTGCCGACGAAGGGCGCCATCAGCCTGCGGTAGGCGCCGGCGTCCCGCGGGCCGAAGGACATGGCGGTCTCGCCGACGGAGTGGGCGAGCACGGCGGCCGTGCCGTCCGGGAAGGGGTGCGCCATGGGGAGGTCGGGGTGCAGCCATTCGAGGCCGTAGCGGTCCAGCGGCATGGCGGAGAAGGCGGGCGAGCCGATGCCGGTGGGGTGCACCGCCGAGCAGGGATCGTGGCGGAAGCCGGGGAGGGTCAGTTCCTCGGTGCGGGCGCCGCCGCCGATGGTGTCGCGGGCCTCGAAGACCTCCACGGACATGCCACGGCGGGCCAGTTCGGCGGCCGCCGTCAGGCCGTTGGGTCCCGCTCCGATCACCACGGCATCGAGAATCCTCGGCACCTGCGCCACTCCCCTCACGTCCGGCCCTCGACGTCGAGGGTCAGTTGGCGGCTGCCAGCAGTCCGAGGATACGCCGCGCCGTTTCGGCGTCCCGCGCCGCGGTGAAGGGCAGCGCATTGCCGCCCTCGATACGGAACGGCTGCCCGGCGACCGTGCCGCTGGCGCCGCCCGCCTCATGGACCAGCAGCAGCCCGGCCGCGTGGTCCCAGGAGTTCTCCCAGCTGAAGGCCGTGGCGTCGATCTCGCCGCGGGCTATGTGCAGATACTCCAGGCCCGCCGAGCCACAGGGGCGCGGGGCGATACCGCCGGTCTCCAGGGTGGCGAGCACCCGCTTCTGCTCGTCGTCGGTGAAGTCGTAGTGGGAGGTGGCGACATCGAGGACGGCACCGGAGGACGGACTGCCGGCCTGGAGCGGTACGCCGTTCAGCCGGGCGCCGGCGCCGCGGCGGGCGATGGCCATCAGGCCGAGTGCGGGCCCGTACGTCCAGGAGGCCAGCACCTCGCCGCGGTGGGCGAGCGCGACGAGCGTGCAGAAGCCCGGGTCGCCGTGCACGAACTGGCGGGTGCCGTCGACCGGGTCGACGATCCAGACGGGAGCGTCACCGTGCAGCGCGTCGAGCACACTCGGGTCGGCGTGCACCGCTTCCTCGCCGACCACCCGGGAGCCGGGCAGCAGGGCCGTGAGCGAGGCGGTGAGGTGCTCCTCGGCGAGCCGGTCGGCGACCGTGACGAGGTCGTGCGGCCCGCTCTTCTCGACGATGTCCTCGGCGGCGAGCTGCCGGAAGCGGGGCATGATCTCGTCGGCCGCGGCGCGGCGGATGGCGGCCTCGACGGCGGCCCAGTCCAGGGCCGAGAGGTCGAGCGACGGGCTCTCCTGGGCCGGGGCCGGGGTCGCGGCGGGCAGGGTGGCGGCAATCGGGGTAATCGCGGTCTCTCCTGCTTCTTGGGTACGAAGTGCTTCGATCATGTGTCCTATCGAAACACGAGCCACTGACACCAGGGCTGGACTCCAGGTGAATTCCGGATGCCGCGGCGGGCACGGGCCGGGGACCGGGCCTGGCCTGGCCCGGCCTGGCCTGGCCTGGCCCGGCCGCCCGGTGATCTCCGGACGCGCACCCGTCCCCGGCCCGGTGCAGCGCCTCACCGCCTCACGGCCTCACCAGCTCACCACCTCAGCGCCTCAGCGCCTCACCGCCCGGCCGCGTACCCCTGCATCCCCCGCGGATTCGCCGCCGCGGACAGCACTCCGGACTCCGGATCCCGTGCCACCGCGCACAGCCGCCCCTCGGACCAGGCATCACCCACCGTGACCCGGTGACCACGCCGGCGCAGCCCGTCGATGACCCGCTGACCGATCCGGGACTCCACCGTCACGCTGCCCGGCCGCATCCCGCGCGGGAAGAAGGAGCCGGGGAAGGAGTCCTGGTGCCAGTTCGGGGCGTCGATGGCGCCCTGGAGGTCGAGGCCGCCGCGGACCGCCCCGCGCAGCGCCACGGCCAGGAAGAAGTGCACCTGCCACTGGTCCTGCTGATCGCCGCCCGGCGTCCCGAAGGCCATCACCGGGACCCCGTCGCGCAGCGCGAGGGACGGGGTGAGGGTGGTGCGGGGGCGGCGCCCCGGGGTGAGCGAGTTGGGCAGGCCCTCCTCCAGCCAGGCCATCTGGAGCCGGGTGCCGAGCGGGAAGCCGAGCGCCGGGACGACGGGGTTGGATTGGAGCCAGCCGCCGGACGGGGTGGCGGAGACCAGGTTGCCCCAGCGGTCGACGACATCGATATGGCAGGTGTCGCCGCGGGTGGCGCCGTTCCGGTCGGTCTCGGGGGCGACATCTGCCGGTACGTCTCCGGGACCGGCTGTCCCCGGCACCCCGTGCGCGACGGTCGGCTCGCCCGCCCCGCGCCCGGAGGCACCCCGCACGTCGAAGCCGTCCGCGCCCGCCGCGGCCGCCACCGCGTGCTTGCTCAGCCGCGGGGCGCGGCCGTCCGGGCTGCCGGGGCGCAGCTCGTGCGAGGCACGCTCGCCGATCAGGGCCCGCCGGTCGGCGTTGTAGCCGTCGCTCAGCAGGGCGTCGAGCGGGACCTCGGCGGCGTCGCCGTACCAGGCCTCGCGGTCGGCCATCGCCAGTTTGCCGCCCTCGATGAGCAGATGGACGTACTCGGGGCTGCCGTACGCGGGCAACTTCGGTGGCAGCAGCGCGAGTTGCTGGAGGAAGACGGGGCCCTGGGACCAGCCGCCGGCCTTGGCGACGGTCCAACCGTTCCAGTCGTACGTGACGGGTGCCTCGTAGGTGGCGTCGAAGGCGGCCAGGTCGTCGCCGGTGAGGGTGCCCGCGTGGCGTTCGCCGGAGGTGTCCATGGCGGGGCGGGCGGCGAAGGCGGCGAGCGCCTCACCGATGAAGCCTTCCCGCCAGATACGGCGGGCGGCCTCGATCTGCGCTTCACGGCCGGTCCCGGCGGTCTCCGCCTCGGCGATCAGCCGGCGCCACGTGGCGGCCAGCGGCCGGTTCCTGAGCAGCCCTCCGGGGGCGACGGGCCGGCCGTCGGGGAGGTAGATCTCGGCCGAGGAGATCCACTCCGTCTCGAAGAGTTCACGGACCGTCGCGACGGTCGCACCGATCCGCTCGACGGCGGGATGGCCGTGCTCGGCGTAGCCGATGGCGTACCGCAGCACCTCGGCCAGGGACTTGCTGCCGTGATCGCGCAGCAGCAGCATCCAGGCGTCGAAGGCGCCGGGGACCGCGGCGGCGAGCGGACCGGTGCCGGGCACCAGGTCGAGCCCCAGGGACGTGTAGTGCGCCACGCTCGCACCGGCCGGCGCCGGGCCCTGGCCGCACAGCACCCGCACCGGCCCGTCCGCGGGCGCCAGGATGATCGGCACCTCACCCGCCGGACCGTTCAGATGCGGCTCCACGACATGCAGTACGAACCCGGCGGCCACCGCTGCGTCATAGGCGTTTCCGCCGTCCTCCAGGACGGCCATCGCGCACTGGGACGCCAGCCAGTGCGTGGTGGAGGCCATACCGAAGGTGCCTTGGAGGGTCGGGCGGGTGGTGAACACGGTGACTCCTCTGTGCTGCGGTGAGAGCGGTGCGGGGCGGGCCGCTCGGGCGCGGGCGATCGGCCCCTCGCGATCGTACGTAGGGGCCAGGGAGACGGCGGGCGCCATACGGGGATCGCCGGTGCGGGCCACCGCGGCCGGCCGGCGGGCGCCCGCCCCGGGCACGGCCGTAGGCTCGGGCCATCACGGGCCAGGCAGCTGCCAGGCACCCGTAAGTCCCCCCAGCCCCCCAGTCCCCCCGGAGAAGCGAGGTGACACCCGTGCAGCGCACCACGCTCCCCCGCTCCGCAAGCGGCGTCCGCTGGGACGGGCTGGCGCTGGGCGTCGACGGACCGGCCCGCCCGCCGCTACGCGCCGAAGTAGCCGACGGGCGGCGGCTGGTGCTCTTCCAGGGCGATCAGGTCGTCCTGCTGGCCCGTCAGCGGGTCACCCATCGCGGGGTGCATTACGCGCGCACCGGCCGGTACACGTCGCCCGTCCCTCCGTTGCGTGCCGCTTTGGCCCACACGTATCGGGAGAGCTCCGCGGACCAGGACGCCTGGCTCGCCCGGTGGGCGCACCACTTCGCCACCGCGCTACGGGAGAGCAGCAACGGGCCGCTACATGAAGGGGGTTGGCAACTACAGCCGGGGATGTCGTCCTACGCGGTCGACGCCTACTGGGACACCCTGGCGCAGCACGATCCGGACCGCGGCCATATCGCCTGGTTCAGCGGAAGTCCCGCACACGACAGCCGCGACATCCTGCCGCTGCGTCCACTGTCCGCCCCGGACGCCCCACGGGTGAGGGCCTTCCGGCGCCAGTACCGCGAGGGCGTGCTGCCACCCGTGGTGCTGTGGGGGATCAGTGCGCTCGACACCGCCGTGGTGCTGGACGGCCATGACCGGCTCGCGGCCGCGCTCGCCGAGGGCGGCCGTCCGCCCGTACTACGACTGAACCGCGAGGGGCTGCCCGAGCTGCACGCCCTCCTGGCCGAGCCGGATCTCCGCGCCTACCAGGAACGCATCGCCGCCCTCCAGCGGCAGCGGGACGCCGGCGATCCCCTCGCACCATCCAAGATCGCCAACGAGGGACGACGGCTGGCGCGCGAGCTGCACCGGACCTGCTCCGGCTCTCACCTCACCCGGGGCTGGCCCCTCCCCGGCGGCCCCGCCGCCTGGGACGCACTCGCCCGGCAGCACGCCCCCGGCTGGCACCCCGACACCGATAACTGACAAGACGGCCGGCCCACGACCTGCCTACGCTCACCCCATGACCGGTTTCGACCCCACCCCCGACCAGCAGCCCCACCGTCCCCTCGTCGCGATCCTCTCCGGAGCGGGTATCTCCACCGACTCCGGGATTCCCGACTACCGCGGGCCGAACGGGCTGTGGCGGCGGGACCCGGAGGCGGAGAAGCTGGTCACCTACGACGCGTACATGGGTGATCCGGAGATCCGGCGGCGGTCCTGGCGGATGCGGCAGGACAGCCCGGCGTTCCGGGCCCGGCCGAATGCCGCGCACGAGGCAGTGGCCAGGCTGGAGCGGTCCGGGACCCCGGTGCGGGTGATCACGCAGAACGTCGACGGCCTGCACCAGCGCGCCGGGATGCCCGACCGCAAGGTCCTCGAACTGCACGGCACGGTACGCGCGGTGACCTGCACCCGCTGTCATGCCCGGTCTTCGATGGAGGAGGCGCTGGCGCGGGTGGCCGCGGGCGAGCCGGATCCGGCGTGCCTGGTGTGCGGCGGGATCCTGAAGTCGGCGACGGTGATGTTCGGCGAGCGGCTGGATCCGCAGGTGCTCGGTACGGCACTGGGCGTGGCGAAGGCGGCGGAGGTCTTCCTCGCCGTCGGTACGACGCTTCAGGTGCAGCCGGCGGCCTCGCTCGCGGGGGTGGCCGCGGAGCACGGCGCACGCCTGATCATCGTCAACGCCGAGCCGACCCCGTACGACGAGCTCGCCGCCGAGGTGATCCGCGAGCCGATCGGCAGTGCGCTGCCCCGGCTGCTGGCGGAGCTGGCCGAGGGCACATGAGCGAAGTCCCCGCCCGTGCGCCACGCGGGGGCAGCGCACAGACAGGGCCGGTCTCAAAGGGCCCAGGAGTCGGCCGGGTCGTCCAGCCACACCCGTTCACCCTCGGCTGTCACGGTCAGGCCGAACCGGGTGTGTTCAGGCTTTCCGTGGTGGACCCACCATCGGAACGCGTTTTCCACCTGTTCCCAGAGCCGGCGTGGACCTTGTTGCCAGACACGGGCCGTCTTCCCGTCGCGGAACATCACACACGCCCATGAGTGGTCGCTCAGGCTGTAGAACCAGACCGGCCGCGCGCCGTCGCTCTTGTTCGCCACGATGAACGAACACCGGGGAACACGGAGGCCCATGGCGAACCGCTCCGGCCCGAATTGCTCCCCGACGAACTCCGTTTCGGTGAGCGTCGTGGCGGACTCGACACCGTCCGCCACGCTCCCCTTGACGTACGCGGAGTGCGGGCGGGGGACGAACCGCTGAGACCGGAGCTTCATGAACTCCACGGGGCCGGTGAACCTGCCGGACGCGCTCTCACCATCCGGCGCGACCACCAGGCGTGCCACCGCGTCGGCGTGGCTGTAGTGCGTCCCCCACGGCGCCACGATGACACCGCCCGGCCGGCATTGCTCCACCCACGCGAACGGAATGGACCGGAGGCCACACGTAGCGATGACCCGGTCATACGGCGCCCCTTCCCGATAGCCCTGGAACCCGTCGCCGTGGACGACCTGGAGAGGGATTCCCAGCCGCTCCACCGTCGCCATGGCGGCTGTGGCCACCGCCCGGTCCACCTCCACCGTGGTCACGCACCCCGGGCCGGCACGGTGGACCATGAGCAACGCATTCCAGGCTGTGGCCGTGCCGATCTCCAGAGTCTTGTGGCCTGGCTGGAGTTCCAGGTCCTGGAGCATCCGGAACACCACGGAGGGCATGGACACGGAGCTGGTCGGCACGTGCCCGGGTTCGCGGCCGGAGTGCTGCCCGTCGTCCCACTGAGTGACGATCGGTACGTCGGAGTCCGCGTACTCCTGCCACTTGACGGGATCTTCCGCCCTGGACACGGCCACGCTCCGGCCGCCCTCCATATCGAACGGCCACATCAGGTCCGGCAACACGGTGGACCGGGGAACGGCCGCGTACGAGGGTGCCCAGTCGGGGGAAAGGGCCCCTGAAGACATGAGGACGCGCCCCAGCCCGTCAAGGCCGGGACGCCCCTTGGGTACGTCGGTGGTCACTGCTCAGACAGCCTTGGGCGGGTTGGGGACACCGGGGCCACCGTCAGGGGACGGGGGCTGATGCGGGCCGGGGTACGGCTTCCCCGGGAGCTTGTCGCCACCGTCGTTCGCAAGGATCATGATCACGTTTCCTCCTGTGTGCTCTCACTGATAACTGCCCCCGGCCGGCTGCCGCTGTCCATGCACATGACGGCCGGGGCCTTGGCCGCCCCTATTCCGGGGGCGGAGTCTTCTGGGAACGCGCGCCCGCCTCCACGGGTACGCCGTCGTGCTGGGGGTGGCGCCGGAGCAACACACGACAGTCCACGACACGGGTCCGGTCACGGGCCCTTTCGGCCGCCTCCAACTCCCGTTGCAGGTCAATGCACTTCGTGCAGCTCACGGCATACCTCGCAGTCGTGCCCGCTGGAGTGCCGCCAGTGCCTGGAGCTGTCGTCCCTCGTGCTCGGTGCCGGGTCGCAGACGGCGGTAAGCCACGTCCCAGGTAAGGCCCGTGGGCCGTTCCAGTCCGACCATGAGTCCCCTCACGTCTCGTACCACGGCCACCATGTCGGCGTCCCGGTCGAAGACGACAGTCCCCACCGGGACCTCCTCAGGTGATCTGAAGGACGCGGGTTGCACCTCAGTTGCGGTCATCCCATACCTCCCTTCCGTGTGGATGGCCCGCGATGACGGCGTTACAGCTCCGGACGGTCAACGAGCGCTCGTCCCGGCGCGCCGACTCCCTCTCCCGGTCGCAGGACTGGCACACGTCGCACCCATTAACGGCAACGGGTTCCAGCGCCGGACCGGCAGACCTCACGACGACCGGGGCGCGATCAGCGGCAGCCATTTCACTTGCCATAACGGCCAGCATTCCGGCCCCCGTGTGCTTCCGGAGCAGCCTGCGTGTATGCCTCTGCGTAGGCCAGACTGGGGTCATGACCGGGGAGACCATCCAGGCAATGATCAGACGCCTTCGCAAAGCGCGCGGCTGGTCACAGGAACGCCTGGCGGAGAAGGCGAACGAAGTTGCCCGCGATCTCCCCACGCTGGGACTGAATGCCTCTCTGAGTCGCCAGGACGTGTACCGGTGGGAGGCAGCGAAGCGGAAACCGCGCGAATGGCTGCCGGTCCTGGCCATCGTCTTAGGAGTGTCCAGGGAGGAACTGGAGGCAGCGACGGCTGTAGAGGAAACGACCGCTCTTCCCGAAACGCGCACGGTGGACGACTTCCTTCGGCCCGGTGATCCCTTCGCCCCGCTCGTCGACGGTCCCGGCCGGCGGATCGGCCGATCCACAGTGACGGACCTGGCCGACCGGGTGCACGGCCTCCGACTGGCGGACGACGTGGTGTACGGACGTGACCTGATCGGGCGCGCACGCCGCGATCTGAGGTCCTCGGTGGACCTCTACCGAATGACCACGCACACAGAAGCCGTTGGGCAGGGTCTACTCCGGGCGATCGCGGAGCTGGCCCAGATTGTGGGTTGGGTGGCCAGTGACGCCGGAGAGTACGCGGAGGCGGAGAAGGTCTACCGCCTGGGGCTATCTGCCGCGCGGAAAGCCGGAGATGGCACCCTGGCGGGTCAGCTTCTGGGCACGCTGGCTTACCAGGTAGCCAATCAGGGTGATCCGCGTGAGGCGGTGGCTATGGCGGTGGCCGCGGTGGACGCCGCCGGGCCGGACGCTCCGTCCCGCGCACGCGCGCTTTTCCTGGACCGCGTGGCGTGGGCACACACCCGGGCCGGCTGTCCTCAAGAGGCGATTCAGGCACTGGGCAAGGCCCACGAAGCGCTCACGGACGAGCACGGGGCGGATGAACCGGACTGGACTTACTGGGTGTCCGTTGAGGAGCTGGAGGTCATGGACGCCAGGGTCTACACCGAGCTGCACAGACCACTCCGCGCCGTGCCACTCCTGTCCGAGGTCTTGGACCGCTACGACGCAACGCACGCACGGGAGTTGGCGCTCTACCTTTCCTGGTTGGCGGTGGCCTACGCGGACGCCAACGAGCCGGAAGAAGCGGCAGCAACCGCGGAACGCATGCTGGCTCTGTCCACCGGCGGAGCCTCTGAGCGAACCGCCGAGCGGACGCGGGTGGTTCTTGAGAGCTTGAAGCCCTTCCGAAAGGTGCCGGAGGTAGCAGCACTCCTCGGGGAGTACCCGGCCGCCTGAGGCGCGGATATGGCTGTGCCCCCCTTGGAGGTCTTCGCCATGACCGAGGCTCAACGGCTGTTAACCACGCTCGTGATCAACATGCCTAGGACCTTGTCCGGCCCCTCATGGCCGGAGCCATCAGCACTGTGTAAAGCGTCAACGCAACACCGAGCCCCACCGCCCAGCCGTAGTCGGCCAGGGGCTGGAGGAACGGGATCAGACCGTCGGCCGGGAACGGCCCCTTGCCCGGCTGGGAGTAGGTGCCGCCCACCGCCAGCAGGCCGCCGGTGACGAAGGCGAGGACGGCGCGCCAGTTCCAGCCGGCGGTGTACCAGTAGCGGCCGCCGGGGAGGAGAAAGCCCTTCTTCCTGCTGCCCAAGCGGACCATGCTCAGGCTGATGGCGGAGCAGTGAAGGACGTCACCTTGTCCATTGACGCCGTGGTGTACATAAAGGCGTGTTGTACATGACGGAACACGATTATCGACCGGCGCCGGAGGGGGTAGCCGCGCCTCCAAACTCACCTCTTAAGAGGTGCGTAAGCTAGCTGGCTTCAAGATTGAGCTAGCGCAATCTTGAAGCCAGCTAGCTTAATCTCGAAATTCGTCAGTCTCACCGTTAGATGGATTTGCTGAACGGTGGGACTGAAGGTCCCTCAGCGAGACCAACAGGCAGGTGAGAGCCCGGCCTTGCATGCATGCCTGCCACGCTTGCTCGCTTGCTAGCAAGCGGATCTCCCCATGGAACTCGCCGACCTCCCTGGGGAGCATGTCGACCTCCCTAGGGAGCATGCTGGCTCTCGCCATTGTCTACATTGACTACACAATGCGCGGCGTTGAAGAAAAGCACTCTCGGAATCCCGGATCAAGGCGACAGCATCGCACCGGCAGCGCTACCGTTGCGACGACAACAACGCCGCCCTCATGGGCGTTATTTGGCGTTCCCGAACGCAGGAGAGAGAGCCGTGGGCGACCCTCAGACCCCAATCATCAAGATCCACACCAAGAGCGTGCGGCTCTCTGTGTACCGCATCCCACCGTGGTTACTCGTTTCCTTCGCAACCATTGTGGGATCGGGCAGTGTTGGGTGGGCCATCACCAACCGGTAGCGTCTGAGGAGAAGCGAGTCCCCCATTGCAGCCGCGTAAGCCGGTCAGGACGACCTGGCGCTACTCATCCACATCAGGCGGCAGCGGTGAACTCCTCCTTCTCCGGCTCCACGTAGTCCTCCGGCATCGCCCAGGTGATAGTCACCCGCTTCATCGCTGTTGAACCTCTTCTGCCCCCGGGAGCCGGATCACGCGCAACTCATCAATGGCCAGGCGGAGAAGGTTCCGGCGGAGCGGTAGGTCCGCTTCGTCCCACGCGACGCCCCCTTCCTCCTCCAACAGGAACGACATGTCCACGTCGTTGCCCGCCACCGGTGCTGATCCAACGTCTCCTGAACCTCCGTCAAAACCTGCCAACAAGGGTGCGGTCGCGGGCATGCGGGGACCTCTCGTCCGGGTGCGGGCCGCCGGGCGGTGCGGCGGTGGCCCGGTTGCCGCGCCCGGCCGACGGGCCGGGGCGGCGCGCGCGGGGCCGCAACGCGCCTGCGCCCGGGGCCCGTTCAGTCGGCGAACGCGGGAAGGATCTCTGCTCCGTAGGCGTCGATGGTGGATTCCTTGGCGTCGTGCATGGCGTAGAGCGCGAACTGGTCGACGCCCAGGGCCTGGAGCTGCCGCAGCTTGTCGAGGTGTGCGGCGGCCGGGCCGAGCAGGCAGAAGCGGTCGATGACCGCGTCCGACACAAAGCCCGCGTCGGGGTTGCCCGACCGGCCGTGGTGGGCGTAGTCGTAGCTCTCCCGGGACGCGATGTACGCGGTCAGCTCGTCCGGCACCATGCCGGAGTGCTCGCCGTAGCGTGCGACGAGGTCGGCGACGTGGTTGCCGACCATGCCACCGAACCAGCGGCACTGCTCACGGGCGTGGTCCAGATCGTCGCCCACATAGGCCGGTGCGGCGACACAGATCGTGACATCGGCCGGGTCGCGGCCGGCGTCCACCGCGGCCTTCCGCACCGCCTTGATCATCCACTCGGTGAGGAAGGGGTCGGCCAGCTGGAGGATGAAGCCGTCGGCCAGCTCGCCGGCCATGGCGAGGGCCTTGGGCCCGTAGGCGGCCATCCACACCGGGAGCTTGCCGTCCTTGATCCAGGGGATCTTGATCCGGTGGTCGCCGACGTACGCCTCCCGGCCCTCGGCGAGATCGCGGATGACGCGGATCGACTCGCCCAGCCGGGCCAGGGTGTTGGGCGGGCGTCCGGCCACCCGCATCGCGGAGTCGCCGCGCCCGATGCCGCAGACGGTGCGGTTGCCGTACATCTCGTTGAGGGTGGCGAAGGTGGAGGCGGTGACCTCGGGGGTGCGGGTGGAGGGGTTGGTGACCATCGGGCCGACGATCATCCGCTCGGTGTGTTCCAGCACCCGGCTGTAGATGACGAACGGTTCCTGCCACAGGACGGCCGAGTCGAAGGTCCAGCCGTAGCGGAAGCCGTTGCGCTCGGCGCGGCGCATCAGGGACACAACGGCGGAGGCGGGCGGGTCGGCCTGTAGGACAACTCCGAAGTCCACAGCGGCGCTCCTTAGATGAGGTACTGGCAGGTGCCACGCGGGATGTACTGGCCGTGTCCCGCGCGTCCGGTGAACTCCCGCCGGTCGAGGACGAGTTCGCCCCGCGAGAGCACGGTTTCGACCTGCCCGGTGAGGCGTTTGCCCTCGTACGGCGAGTAGTCGACGTTCATGTGGTGGGTCTCGGCGGAGACGGTCTGTTCGACGGTGGGGTCGTAGATGACGAGGTCGGCGTCGGAGCCGGGGGCGAGGGTGCCCTTCTTGGGGTAGAGGCCGAACATGCGGGCCGGGGTGGCGCAGGCGATCTCGATCCAGCGGCGGCGGCTGATCCGGCCCTCCACGACGCCTTGGTGGAGGAGGTCCATCCGGTTCTCCACGCCCGGCATCCCGTTGGGGATCTTGGAGAAGTCGCCGCGGCCGAGCTCCTTCTGTCCCTGGAAGCAGAACGGGCAGTGGTCGGTCGAGACCACCTGGAGGTCGTTGGTGCGCAGCCCGCGCCACAGCGCCTCCTGGTGCTCACGCGGCCGCAGCGGCGTGGAACACACGTACTTGGCGCCCTCGAAGTCCGGCTCGGCGAGGTTGTCGGTGGACAGGAACAGATACTGCGGGCAGGTCTCACCGAAGACGTTCAGCCCCTTGTCGCGGGCCTGGGCGATCTCGGCGAGAGCTTCCTCGGCGGAGACGTGCACGACATAGAGCGGGGCGCCGGCCACCCGCGCCAGCTGGATGGTGCGGTGGGTGGCCTCGGCCTCCAGGAGGACCCGGCGGACCTCACCGTGGTAGCGCGGGTCGGTGCGGCCCTCGGCCAGCGCCTGTTCGACGAGGACGTCGATGGCGATGCCGTTCTCGGCGTGCATCATGATCAGCCCGCCGTTGCCGGCGGACTGCTGCATGGCGCGCAGGATCTGCCCGTCGTCGCTGTAGAAGACGCCGGGATAGGCGGTGAAGAGCTTGAACGAGGTGACGCCCTCCGCCACCAGGAGGTCCATCTCCTTGAGGGTGTGCTCGTTGACGTCCGAGAGGATCATGTGGAACGCGTAGTCGATGGCGCACTGGGCGTCGGACTTGGCGTGCCAGGCGTCCAGGCCGGCGCGCAGCGACTTGCCGCGGGACTGGACCGCGAAGTCGATGAGGGTGGTGGTGCCGCCCCAGGCCGCGGCGCGGGTGCCGGTCTCGAAGTTGTCGGAGGAGAAGGTCCCGCCGAAGGGGAAGTCCAGATGGGTGTGCGCGTCGACGCCCCCTGGGATGACGTATTTCCCGGTGGCGTCGAGGACGCGGTCCGCCGTCCCGGTCCAGCCGTCCGCGGTGTGGCTGCCGTGTGCCGCGAGGGCGGCGACCCGGCCGTCCTCCACCAGGACATCGGCGTGGACCTCATCGGCGGCGGTGATCACCAGTCCGCCCTGCACGACCGTACGGCTCACAATCCTGCTCCCTTCCACACCAGCGACATCGGCGGCACGGGAAGGCGGAGCTCGACGCGCACCATCCCCTGGCAGGTCTGCTCCGCTGACGCCACGCCACCACCGGTCTACACCCGTAGATCACGGTCGAGAAGGAGACCGTAGAAGCATGTCACCCACGGTGGCAATACCGTGACCGTTAATCAGCGGAGACGTTCGTGTTGCGCCGACGATCAGCTGGACGGTTCAACGCGGGGCACGGGCGAGGGGTGCGTGGTACCCGCGGGAGGGGTGCGGGAGTGACGCGTTGGGCAGGTATGCGCCGAACCGGCGGGCGAACCTGGCGGGCTGCCCGGCATTCTGACGGACGAATCGGAAAGGCGGCGGGTTCATGGACCAGCGCACACCGTGGGAGTTCTCCGACGACCGGGGGCGCCTGGCGGTGGCCGGCGACCGGCCGCTCAGGATCGTGGCGTACATACAGGCGGGGGCGACGCTGTGGGACCACGGTATACGCCCCGTGGGGCTCTTCGGGTCCCAGCACGACGGCGCCGCCCCCGACCCCGCCAAGGCCGGCGAGCTGCCGCTCGCGGAGATCGGCTATCTCGGTTCGGGCGGCGCGCTGCACCCGGACACCCTGCTGGAGGCGGCGCCGGACCTCGTGGTGGCCGTGACCTATGACGGCGAGCAGGTCTACGGGCTGGAGCCGAAGATCGCCCTGGAGCTGGAGGCGCATGTCCCGGTCGCCACCGTCGCGGTGGGCCCCGGCCGCAGCCTGGCGGGGGTGCGCGAGCGGTTCGCGGCGCTCGCCGGTTCGCTGGGCTGCGGCGAACCCCTGGGCCGGGCACGGGAGTTGGACGCCGCGGAGGACGCCCTGCGGCAGGCGACCGGCGGGGCCGTACGGCCGCGGGTGCTGGCGCTGTCGCCCGCGGGACTGGAGCGGGTGCATCTGGCCCGGCCCAGCTCCTGGCCGGATCTGCGGGCGCTGACCGAGCACGGGGTGGGGCTGCTGGAGCCGGCTGGGGGCGCCGGGGTGAACTGGTCGACCGTCGGCTGGGCGGACGCCGCGGCGCTGGCGCCGGACATCGTGCTGATGGACGTACGGGCCAATGCCGCCCGGCCCGAACAGCTCCGGTCCGACGCCCACTGGCGCACGATCGAGGCCCGGTCCCGGCTGCTGCCGTGGAATCCGGAGGCCCCGTGCAGCCGGCGCGCCCACACCCGCTTCTTCACCCTGGTGGCCGACACGGTGCGGGAGACCGCCGGGACCGCCTGAGGTGTTGCGGGGCCTGACGCGTGTCATGCGCTGCGGTCCACGTCCGCGTTGTCCGGCACGGCACTCCCGCGCGGATACCGACCGGGGGCCGGGGCCCCGCGCCTGACGAAACCCCGGCCACGGCCGTGCCCTACGCCGGAGCCAGCCGGCCCTGCGCCGCCCGTAGTGCGTCCGCCAGCAGATCCGCGCCTTCTTCCGCTTCGGCGATGGTCAGCGTCATCGGGGGTGCGATGCGCAGTGAGGCGCCGCCCTGGCCGCCCTTCCCGATCAGCAGGCCGCGTTCGCGGGCGGCCTCCAGCACCAGGGAGGCGGCCTCCGGCGAGCGCTCGTCGGTGCCGGGGCGGACCAGTTCGATGCCGATCATCAGGCCGCGGCCGCGCACTTCCCGGACGAGATCGAGACCGGCCGCGACCGCCCGCAGCCGCTCGATGAGCAGGCCGCCGACCCGCCGGGCGTTGCCCTGGAGGTCGTGTTCCAGGAGATAGCCGAGGTTGGCCAGGCCCGCGGCCATGGTGACCGGGCTGCCGCCGAAGGTGGAGATGGAGTTCGCGGAGAGCGAGTCCATCACCTCGGCGCGGGCCACCACCCCGCCGATGGACATCCCGTTGCCGATGCCCTTGGCGAAGGTCAGCATGTCGGGCGGGCCGTTCTCGGCGTGCGCCTGCCAGCCCCAGAAGTGATCGCCGGTACGGCCCCAGCCGGTCTGCACCTCGTCGCTGATCCAGAGGATGCCGTGCCGGGCGAGCACCTCGCGGAACGCGGCGTACAGGCCGTCCGGCGGCATGGTGAATCCGCCGACGCCCTGGACCGGTTCGGCGATCAGCGCGGCGACGCCGCCCGCGGTCTGCTGGAGCATGTCCTCCAGGTCGGCGACGCAGGCCTCGGTGTACGCATCGTCGCTCAGCCCGGCGTACGGGCCGCGGCTGCGCACTCCGCCGTGGACGTACAGCGTCTGGAGGGGCGAGAGGCTGGTGGGTGACCAGCTCTGGTTGCCGGTGATGCCGACGGTGGAGAAGGACCGGCCGTGGTAGCTGTTGCGCATCGCCAGGACCTGGTTGGAGCGGCGGTACGTGGTGGCCAGGAGGAGCGCGGCGTCGTTGGCTTCCGTACCGGAGGTGGTGAAGAAGACCCGGGCGTCGGGGATGCCGGAGAGCGCCGCGATCCGCTCCGCCAGCTCGACCATGGGGCGCGAGAGGTAGAGCGTCGAGGTGTGGATGATCCGGCCGGCCTGTTCGGCGACGGCCTTGGTGACCTCGGGCAGCGCGTGCGCCGTCATGGTGGTGAGGATGCCGCCGAAGAAGTCGAGATAGCGGTTGCCCTCGGCGTCCCAGACGTGGCGGCCCTCGCCATGGGTGAGTTCGAGGGGTCGCTCGTAGTAGAGGCTCAGCCAGGAGGGGAGGACGGATTGATGGCGGGCGTGCAGGCTCGCGGGGTCGTGGGTCATGGCTGCACCAGCCCGTCGTAGGCGTCGGGCCGTCGGTCGCGGTAGAAGGCCCACTGCTGCCGGACCTCGTCGATCATGTCGAAGTCGAGGTCGCGGATGACCAGTTCCTCCTTGGAGTCACTGGCGACCTCGCCGACGAACTGGCCCCGGGGGTCGACGAAGTAGCTGGTGCCGTAGAAGTCGTTGTCGCCGTACTCCTCGACGCCGACCCGGTTGATCGCCGCGATGAAGTACTCGTTGGCGACCGCGGCCGCGGGCTGCTCCAGCTGCCAGAGGTAGGCGGACAGGCCGCGGGAGGTGGCGGAGGGGTTGTAGACCAGCTGGGCGCCGTTGAGGCCCAACTGCCGCCAGCCTTCGGGGAAGTGGCGGTCGTAGCAGATATAGACGCCCACCTTGCCGACGGCGGTGTCGAAGACCGGCCAGCCGGCGTTCCCCGGCTTGAAGTAGTACTTCTCCCAGAAGCCCTTGACCTGCGGGATGTGGTGCTTGCGGTAGGTGCCCAGGACCGTGCCGTCGGCGTCGATGACGGCCGCGGTGTTGTAGTAGAAGCCGGACTGTTCGACCTCGAAGACGGGGACGACGATGACCATGCCGGTCTCGCGGGCCAGGTCCTGCATCCGCCGGACGGTCGGCCCGTCGGGCACCGGCTCGGCCCAGCGGTAGTGCTCGGGGTCCTGGACCTGGCAGAAGTACGGGGCGTTGAAGACTTCCTGGAAGCCGATCACCTTCGCGCCCTGCGCGGCGGCCGCTCTGGCGTACTCCTCATGCTTCGCGATCATCGATTCGGTGTCGCCGGTCCAGGTCGCCTGAACCAGTGCGGCACGCACAACATCGGCCATGAGCTGCTCCTTTGTCGATGCGTCAGCCTGCGCCCGCGCATGATCTACGCCGCGATCTACGCGTGTGGAGGTGACCGTAAGCCCCGTCACGGACCGTGGCAAGACCATCTCCACCGTGGCGCGTCCGGCGGCGCACCGCAGAATCGACAGGGAAACTTGTAAGTTTGCCTGTCGATTTCGTACGCTGGACAGATGCCGGAAAAGAACGTGGAACGCCTGGCGACGGACCTCGGCGCGGCCGTCGCGCAGCTCATGCGGCATCTGCGCGCCGCCTCCCCCCAGGGCGAGCTCACCCCGACCCAGCGGGCGGTGCTCTCCCGGATCCACACCGGCGGTCCGGCCACCATCGCGGCGCTGGCCCGCGCCGAGCTGGTGCGCCCGCAGTCCATGCGGCTGACCATCGGGGCGCTGGAGGAGCGCGGCATCCTCGCCCGCAGTCCGCATCCGACGGACGGACGGCAGGTGGTCTTCTCCCTCACCGAAGAGGGCCGCCGGGTGGTCGGCGCCGTCCGCCAGGCCAAGCACGACTGGCTGGCGGAGGCCCTCGCCGACCGGCTGACCGCGGAGGAGCGGCAGACCCTGGACACGGCGGCCGGGCTGCTACGGCGGCTGCTGCCGGAATGAGCGAGAGCGCCGCCGGCGCAGGCGCCAGGGCCGCCACGACGGGCGCGCCGGGCGGTTCCGGTGCGTCCGCCGAGGGCTCCGGCCGCGCCTTCGGCGCCCCGCCCCCGCCCCACACCACACAAGGAGCACCCATGCCCGTCACCACCCTCGACGCCACGACCGCCCTGGTACTGATCGACCTGCAAAAGGGCATCGCGGCCCTGCCCACCGCCCCGGTGCCGGCCGCCGAGGTCATCGAGCGCGCCGCCGGGCTGGCCGCCGCGTTCCGGGCGCGCGGGCTGCCCGTCGTCCTGGTGAACGTCACCGGTGGCGCCCCGGGCCGTACGGAGCACGCGCGGCCGGCCGGCGAGCCGCCCGCCGACTGGGCGGAGCTGGTGCCCGAGCTCGGCCGGCAGCCCGGCGACCTCACCGTCTCCAAGCAGGGGTGGGGCGCCTTCCACGGCACGGACCTGGACCGGGAGCTGCGCCGCCGCGGGGTGACCCAGATCGTCCTCGGCGGCATCGCCACCAGCATCGGGGTGGAGTCCACCGCCCGTGCCGCGTACGAGCACGGCTACCACGTCACCCTCGCCACCGACGCGATGACCGACCTGGACGCCGACGCGCACCGCAACAGCGTGGAGCGGGTCTTCCCGCGGCTGGGCGAGACCGGTACGGCCGACGCGATCCGCACGCTCCTCGGCTGAGGCTCAGGGGCCGTCCGCCCCCGGCTCGGCGCCGTCCGCCCCGCAGCTCAGGGGCGGACGGCGTCGTGCGGCGCGGGATGGCCGGCCGGCCGCCGCTCGTGCCAGCGCAGATCGTCCTGGAGCTGGGCGGCCAGCGAGATCAGCTGCGGCTCGCCGTGGGCCGGGCCGAGCAGCTGGGCGCCGAGCGGCAGGCCGTCGGCGCTGAACCCGGCGGGCACGCTCACGCCCGGCCAGCCGAGGACGTTCCACGGCCAGGCGTACGGGCAGGCGGCGATCATGGCCTGATCCGTACGCCAGCCGCTGAGCTTGGCGAGGGTGCCGATACGGGGCGGCGGGGTGGCCGTGGTCGGCGTCAGCAGGACGTCGTAGGGGCCGAACAGCGCGCCGATCCGCCGCTGTTGGCGCCGCTCGGCGGCGCGCGCCCGGCGCAGTACGGGCCCGCCGAGCAGCCGGCCCATCCGCGCCGCCTCCCGCGTACGGCGGTCCAGCAGCGAACGGTCGGGGACTCGGTCCGCCCACTCCCCCACCCCGGCCGTGGCACGCGGGACGAAGGCCAGCCCGACCAGCCCGTAGTCCGGCTCCGCCTCCTCGACGAAGTGTCCGAGACGGGCCAGCGTGCGGGCCACACCGGTCACCGCGGCCCGGACGTCCGGGTGCAGCGGCTTGGGCGTGAAGGTGAAGGCGGCCTTCCAGGACAGCGCGATCCGCAGCCGTCCCGGGTCGCGGCCGGCGGCCTCGCGGGCGGCGATGGCGGGCGGCCGGTGCAGATCGCCGTCGTGGTTGCCGCTGGCCACGTCCAGCAGCAGGGCCGCGTCCTCGACCGTACGGGCCAGCGGGCCGATGCCGGTGATCCCCTGGAAGGACTCGGGGTCCGGCCAGGTGGAGATGCGGCCGCGCTGGGGTTTGATGCCGACGAGATGGGACCAGGCGGCGGGGATCCGGACCGAGCCGGCGCCGTCGGTGCCGAGGGCGGCGGGGACCAGCCCGGCCGCGACCGCGGCGGCCGAACCGCCGGACGAGCCGCCCGGGGTGTGGGCGAGGTTCCACGGGTTGCAGGTGTTGCCGAAGGCCGGGCCCTCGGTGAACGGCCACTGGCCCAGTTCGCAGGCGTTGGTCTTGCCGACGATGATCGCGCCGGCCGCCCGCAGCCGCCGGACGACCTCGGCGTCGCGCTCCTTGGGCGGGAATTCCCCGGCGCAGCCGAACGCGGTCGGTTCGCCCGCCACATCGGTGTCGTCCTTGACCGCGACCGGCACCCCGAGCAGCGGCAGCCGCTCCCCGGCCGCGAGCCTGCGGTCGGCCTCCGCGGCCTCCGCCGGCGCCGCCTCGGCCCGTACCCGCCGGAAGGCGTTGACCGTGGCCTGGGTGGCCTCGATGCGCTCCAGCGACCGCCGTACCAGCGCGGTCGAGGTCACCCGGCCCTCGGCGAGCGCCCGCGCCTGCTCGGCGAGGCCTTCCAACTCGCCCGCCGTGGCACCGATGTGCCGGACCGGGACCTGCCCGGTCTCGCTGTCCTGGCTCTCGTCAACGCTCACGCTGCGTGCCCTCCCTGGGACCGCTCATTCGAACGAACGGTCCCAGGAGGCTAATCGCCTCCGCCGTGGCCATCAACGACGCCGCGCGGGGCGGTACATCGACGACACACGGACGGCACACAGCGGTCCGTCCGTGTCAGCGGTGTGACATCCCGGCTCCCGTACCGGGGGCGTTACGAGCGGTGCACGACCCGCGCGGAGCCGCCGCCGCGCCGTACCTTTTCAGCCGCCGCCAGCCAGCGGCCGTCCGGCAGCCGCTGGACGCCGGTCGCCGCGCCGATCTCCGGGTTCTCCTTGAAGGCATGGCCGAGCGCTTCGAGTTGCCGGCGGACCGGGCTGTTCCACAGACCGGGTTCGAGCTCGGTCAGAGCCGCGTTGCGCTGGCTGGCCCGCGGCGCGGCGATGGCGTCGACCAGCGGCATTCCGCGGTCGAGGTGGTTGACCAGGGTCTGGAGCACGGTGGTGATGATGGTCGCGCCGCCGGGCGAGCCGAGCGCCACCACCGGTCGGCCGTGCCGCAGCACGATCGTCGGCGACATCGACGAACGCGGCCGCTTGCCGGGGCCGGGCAGATTCGGGTCATGCACCGACGGGCTCGCCGGGGCGAAGGAGAAGTCGGTGAGCTCGTTGTTGAGCAGGAAGCCGCGGTGCGGGACGACGATGCCGCTGCCGCCGGTCTGTTCGATGGTCAGGGTGTAGGCGACGACATTGCCCCACTTGTCGGCGACGGTCAGATGGGTGGTGTTCTCCCCCTCGTACGTCGTCGGCGCGGCCCGGCCGGCAGCGGCGCAGCGCGCGGGGTGGCGCGGGTCGCCGGGCGCGAGCGGGCTGGTCAGCGCCTTGTCGTCGTGGATGAGGCAGGCGCGGGCGTCGGCGAACCGCTGGGACGTCAGGCCCTTGGTCGGGACGTCCTCCTGTGCCGGGTCGCCGACCCAGCGGCCGCGGTCGGCGAAGGCGATCCGGGCCGCCTCGATGTAGCGGTGCAGGAACTGCTTCTCGCTCAGCCGGGAGAGATCGCTCTTCTCCAGGATGTTCAGCGCCTCGGCGACGCTGGTGCCGCCGGAGGAGGACGGCGCCATGCCGTAGACGTCCAGGCCGCGGTAGCCGGTGCGGGTCGGCGCCTGGCTCAGCACCCGGTAGGCGCGCAGATCCCCCGCGGTCAGATCGCCGGGCCGTACCGTGCGCGGGGAGCCGGTGCGCACCGGCGGTGTGCGGACCGTGCGGACGATGTCCCGGGCCAGCGCACCGTCGTAGAGCGCGCCGACGCCCCTGTTCGCCAACTCCCCGTACGTACGGGCCAGATCGGGGTTCTTCAGCGTCGAGCCGACCACCGGGAGCTTGCCGCCGGGCAGGTAGAGGCGGGCGGTCGCCGGGAAGTCGCGGAAGCGGGCCTCGTTGTCCGCGGTCTGCCGGCGGAAGGTCTCGTCGACCGTGAAGCCGCCCGCGGCCAGCCGCTGCGCGGGCCGCAGTACCTGGCGCAGGGACCGGCTGCCCCACTTGCGCAGGGCGGTGTCCCAGGTGGCGGCGGTGCCCGGGGTGCCGACGCTCAGCCCGCTGGTGACGGCGTCCTCGAACGGGAGGGGCTTGCCGTTCTCCAGGAAAAGATCCTTGCCGGTGGAGCGCGGGGCGGTCTCCCGGCCGTCGAGCGTGCGTACGGTCCGGGTCCGGGCGTCGTAGGAGACGAAGTAGCCGCCGCCTCCGATGCCCGCGGAGTAGGGCTCGGTGACGCCGAGGGCGGCGGCGGTGGCGACGGCCGCGTCGACGGCGTTGCCGCCCTTCCTCAGGACCGCGATACCGGCGGCCGAGGCGTCCGGGTCGACGCTGGAGACGGCCCCGCCGTGGCCGACGGCGACCGGAGTCTTCTCCGGTGTGGCGGTGGTGGCGCCGTCCCGGTCGGCGGCGGGCCGCGCGGACGCGGCGGTTCCGGCGGCGGCCGGGACCGCCACCAGGGAGCCGGCCAGCGCGGCGGCCGCTCCCAGGACGGTGAGGCGTCGGGCTCTGGTCATACCGGGGTTTCCTCCCAGAGGTGGGCGGGGGGCGGCAGGGGCCCGGAGCCTACTCGCGGCAACAGCCCGCCGACAGAGGGCATTTCGGGCAGGGAGGTCCCGCAGGGGCGGGGGATCAGCCACACCTTTTCCGTACGGATCAGGTATGCCCGTATGGACCGGGACAAGCCGTCCCAGCCACCCGCCCCGCCCTCGAACACCCACCCGGAATGCCGCTACGCTCCCCGGCCATGGACGACACCCTGCTGCTCCTGACCGTGGCGGCCGCGGCCCTGATCGTGGGCCTGGCGGCGGGCTGGGCCGTGCATTCCGCGGTGACCCGCCGGAAGCTCACCCGTGAGCAAGGCTTCTTCGGACTGCCGGACGGTTCGGAGTGTGTGCTGGTCACCCACCGGGACAGCTCCTCGGCCCACTGGAGCATCCCGCGCCATGACGCGCTGGCGCTGCTGGGGCTGGCCGCGGTGATCGAGAACTGCGGGGCGCATCCCGAGGTCGCCCCGCACGACACCGGTCTCCAGGGCTTCGGGGCGCGTACCGAGTTCTGTGTCGGCGACCCGACCGCGCACCGCCGGCTGGCGGCCCACCTGGCCAATCTGCTGCCGGGGGTCGCGGTGCACCCCGGTGACGAGGCCGGGATGGACCGCGGCACCTTCACGATCGGCGGCTCGGCGTACCGGATGGAGCCCGGCGCCGTCGAGTATGTGCTGCTGGCCCGGCTGACCGCCGGTGAGGGCGACCGCCCGGTGTTCCTGGCGGCCGGCCAGCGCCCGGTCACCCACCGGGCCGCGGTCCGCCACCTCGTCCGCAACCGGGCCAAGCTGACCCGTAAGCACGGCACCGACGGCCAGTTCTGTCTGCTGCTGAAGGTGGTCAACTCGCAGGCGTACGGACCCGATGTCGTCGAGCTGGTCGCGGATGTCACCAAGGCCGCGCTCACCGCCCCGGAACCGAAGGGGCACCGGGCGGCGGCCTGAGCCCGCCAGGACCACGGTCCGGGCCGCGCGCCCTCGCCCGGCACGTGAGGCACCGGACCTGCTACGTCTCCCCCGGCTCCTGGCCGGTCGGGAGCCGATAGGGCACATTGGCCACCGTCACGCCCGGCGTGAACAGCAGCCGGGCCTTCAGCCGCAGGGCGCTCTGGTTGTGCAGCGGCTGCTCCCACCAGTGGCCGACGAGGTATTCCGGGATGACGACCGTGACGGCACCGCCCGGATACCGTGCACAGACGTCCAGGACGGCGTCGATCACCGGCCGGGTGAAGTCCCGGTAGGGCGAGCTGAGCACCTGGAGCGGTACATCGATGTCATGGGCGTCCCACTGCTCGCGCAGCTCCCGCACATCGGCGGGGTCCACCGCGACGGTCAGCGCCGCCAGCGAGGTGGGACGCATCGCGCGGGCGTAGCCGAGAGCCTTGAGGGTGGGCGCGTGCAGCGAGCTGACCAGCACCCGCACATGGTTGCCGGCCGGCTCCCAGGGCCGGGCGCCGGGTGCGACCGCCAACTCCCGTTCGAGGCGCCGGTAGTGCTGGTGGATGCCGCGCATCCCCAGGAACAGCAGCGGCATGGCGATCACCACGATCCAGGCGCCGTGCAGGAATTTGGTGATCAGGACGATGATCAGGACCAGCCCGGTGAGTACCGCGCCGACCGCGTTGATCGCCTGGGAGCGCCGGTGCCGGGCCCGCTCCCGTGACGGCAGCCCGGGTCCGGCGAGGACGGTCCGCCAGTGCCGGACCATGCCCGTCTGGGAGAGCGTGAAGGAGACGAAGACGCCGATGATGTAGAGCTGGATGAGGCGGGTGAGCTCCGCGTCGAACAGGATGATCAGCCCGATGGCGGCCAGCGCGAGCAGGATGATGCCGTTGGAGAAGACCAGCCGGTCCCCGCGGTTGTGCAGCTGACGGGGCACGAACCCGTCCTCGGCGAGGATCGACGCCAGCATCGGGAAGCCGTTGAAGGCGGTGTTGGCGGCGAGGATCAGCACCCCGGCCGTGAAGGCCTGGAGCAGGTAGAAGAGTGTGTCGAGGTCGCCGAAGGTGGCGCGGGCGATCTGGGCGAGCGCGGTGGAGGTCGGAGTGTCCGGCGGCAGCCCGAGTTCGGTGGGCTGCACCGCGACATGCACGTCGTAGAGCATCGCCAGGATCGTGATCCCGCCGAACATGGTCACCGAGAAGAACCCCATGACCAGCAGCGTGTTGGCGGCATTGCGGCTCTTCGGCCGGCGGAAGGCGGGCACCCCGTTGCTGATCGCCTCGACCCCGGTCAGCGCGGTGCAGCCGGACGCGAAGGCCCGCATCCCCAGCAGCACCAGTGCCAGGCCCGTGTAGGGCGAGACGGCGTGCAGCGGCAGGTCAGCGGACTCGGCGCGGATGCTCGCACCGGTGGCCATCCGTACGGCCGCGACCGCGAACATCAGGTAGATGAAGAAGACGAAGCCGTAGGTGGGCACGGCGAAGACCCGGCCCGATTCCCGTACCCCGCGCAGATTCATCAGGGCCAGCAGGGCCACGAAGCCGACGGACAGCGCCACATCATGGCCGCCGAGGGACGGAATCGCGGAGGTGATCGCGGCGACGCCGGACACCACGGACACCGCGACGGTCAGCACATAGTCCACCAGCAGCGCGCTGGCCGCGGTGAGCGCCGCGTTCCGCCCGAGGTTCTGCGCGCTGACACGGTAGGCCCCGCCGCCGCCGGGATACGCGTAACAGGTCTGCCGGTAGGACGCCACGACCACGACCAGTACGAGCACGATGGCGGCCGCTGCGTACCAGGTCAGCTGGAGCAGTGCGACCCCGCCGAGGCCGACGACCAGCAGGATTTCCTCGGTGGCATAGGCGACCGAGGACAGCGGGTCGCTGCAGAAGATCGGGAGCGCCAGTCGCTTCGGCAGCAGCGTCTCACCGAGCCGCGCACTGTCCAGCGGACGGCCCACCATCATCCGCTTCGGCCTGAGGAAAGGGCTCACAGTCGGACAAACTAGGGGCCGCCCGGTGGCCGGAGAGGGAGGCTCGCGGGTCCGCGCCGCAGCGCGGCCGGTGCCCCCGGCGGCGGCTGCCGGCCGGCGAGACCTCCCGCTCCGGACCGGGCGCCTCTCCCCCGCACCCCGAGGTCGCATGGACTGGTATCTGCCGCGGCTGCTGGACGACGGCTCTCGTCCGGTCCGTATCGAGGCCTGACGGCCCGCACGGCCGGTGGGTCCGGCCACGGGTGAGACCGGTCACCCGATGCGCCGGAAGCCGATTCGATGGTTTATCGTTCAATTGGAAGCGCGTGCCGTCCCGACGGCGCCGCAGGGCCCGCCGCCGGGAAAGCCGGCCACCGCCGCACGGCAGCAGGCCCGGAGGCCGCCCCCGTCGCCGCCCGCGCCCCCCGAAACCGCCCCGGCCGAATTCCCCCGTTCGGCCGGGGCTTCCCCTTTCCCGGGGCAGGCCGCTCGGCTTTCCCGGCGCAGACTTCTCAGCGCCGGACTCCGGGCCCGGGCCTCTCAGCGCAGATGCGACGCCCCGTTGACGTCCAGTACCGCGCCGGAGGACCAGAGCGCCTCGGGCGAGGCGAGATAGTGGACGGCGGACGCCACATCCCCGGGCGCGGCGACCCGGCCGAACGGGCTCTGCTGCCGCACGTCCTCCGTGAGGCGGTCCGCGACCCGCTCGGTCTCCACGAATCCCGGGGCCACGGAGGCCACGCCGATGCCGTACGGCGCCAGGTGGACCGCCAGCGACTGCCCCATCGCGTGCAGCGCCGCCTTGGCCGCGCCGTACGCCGGGTGATCCGGCTCGCCGCGGAACGCCCCGCGCGAGCCGATGTTGATGATCCGCCCCGCCGCCTCCCGCTCGATCATGTTCCGCGCCGCGCAGTAGCTGACATGCGCGGCCCCCAGCAGATTCACGTCCACGACCTGCCGCCAGGCGTTCTGCCAGTCCTCGAACGAGGTGCGGTCCAGGGGGTGGGCCACATTCTCGGCGGCGTTGTTGACCAGCACATCGACGCCGCCCAGCCCGTCCACCGCCGCGTCCACCAGCGCCGCGGCCCCCTCGGGCGTACTCACATCCCCCTGCACCAGCACATGCCCGCTCCCGGCCAGCCCCGCGTACGCCTCCTCCGCGGCCGCCCGCCGCGACGCGTAATGCAGCGCGACCCGGTCCCCGTGCGCGGCGAAGACCTCGGCCACCGCCCGCCCGATCCCCCGCGACGCCCCGGTCACCAGCACCGCCCGGCTCATCGGCCCTCACCCGCCACGACACCCGTACGACGGCAACAGCCGGAACACCCAAGGGACATACCGGGCTCCACAAGCGCCCAGAACAGGTTCATCAACAGATCGGTCCTCACGTCGTGCCGGCCACAAACGGTCGAAGGAATCGTAAGGAGCCGGGGAAGCGCAGGGATGCGGGGGTGGTTCCGGCGGGGGCGGGGCGGCAAGGGGCCGGCCTGAAGCGTGTCGCGAATCAGACGGGACGTTGCGGACCCGTCCTAGAGTCGGCGGATGCCCTTCGACCACAACGACCGTTATCACCGTCTGCTGTTACGGCAGCTGCCGCGGGACTGCCGCACCGCCCTCGACGTCGGCTGCGGGACCGGCCGGTTCGCGCGGCGGCTGGCCGGGCTGGGGATCGAGGTCCATGCCGTCGACCGGTCGGCCGATGTCCTCGCGCGGGCCCGTGCCGCCGGGGAAGCGGTGGGCGGGGGTGGCCTGCCCCGTTACGAGCACGCGGATCTCACCCGGCTGAAACTGCCCGACCGGCACTACGGGTTCATCTCCTGCCTGGCGAGCCTGCATCACATGCCCTTCGACACGGTCACCGCACTGCGTCAGGCGCTGGCGCCGGGCGGCGTGCTGGTCATCCTGGGCTGCTATGCGGAGAGGTCGGCGACCGACTGGTGGTGGGGCCTGGCCGCGTCGCCCGTGAACGCGGTGGCCCGGCTCGGCGTCGCGGCCTCGGAACGGCTCCGGCCGGCCGGTACCGCTCCGCTGAAGGCGCCCATCGCACCGCCGGACATGCCGCTGCCCCGTATCCGCCGGGAGGCCGCCGCGCTGCTTCCCGGGTGCCGGATCCGGCGGCTGCTGTTCTGGCGCTATCTGCTGGTGTTCCACAACGAAGCGCCGCCCGCGGGCGCTTGACGCCGGGGCGCACCCGTTCGGCCGACACCCGTATTCCCCGGTGGGCATGCCGCCGCGGCGGAACCGGCGTTGACTGCTGCATGTCCGTATGTGCCAGGAGCGCCGGCCCGCATCGGGAGCACCTATGTCGTTGCCGAGGAACCCGAGCGGGGCGGCCGCGGCCGGCACGTCCGGCGGCAAAGGGGCGCTGCGCCGGATCGGCGAGTGGTGTGCCCGGCACTGCGTCATCGTTCTCGTGCTGTGGCTGGTCGCCCTGGCCGGGCTCCAGTTCCTCCAGCGGACGTACGGCGGGGAGTACTCCGACGACTTCGCGCTGCCCGGTGTCCAGTCGACGCAGGGGCGCGAGGTGCTCCAGAAGCACGAGCCGAAGGCCGGGGGCTACAGCAGCCAGGTGGTGCTGCACGACGCGGCCAGGCCGCTGACGGACTTCCGCAGCGACATCGACAGCGCCGTCACCGCGCTCGGCAAGCTGCCTGACGTGCTGTCCGCACAGAACCCGCTGCCGCCGCCCGGCGCCCCGTCCGCCAAGCCGCCGCCCGGGACGCCGAACGTCGGCCCGCTCTCCACCGACGGCCGGACCGCGTACATCACCATGCGGTTCAGCGTGCAGCCGTCCACCCTGAAGCCGGACTATCTGAACGGGGTCGACACGGCTGTGCGGCCGCTGCGGTCCGCGGGCGTGGAGGTGGAGTACGGGGGTCCGCTGGGCGAGCTGGCCCGGCCGGAGCCCGACGACCGGACCAGCGAGGCGATCGGCTTCGGGGTGGCGATCCTGGTGCTGCTGGTCGGCTTCGGGAGTGTCCTGGCGGCCGGGGTGCCGCTGCTGACCGCGCTGATCGGCGCCCTGTGCGGGCTGGCCTGTCTGGGGCTGATCGCCGCCGTCTTCATCTTCGCCACCGTCTCCCCCACCCTGGCCACGATGATCGGCCTCGGTGTCGGTATCGACTACGCGCTCTTTCTGCTCACCCGGCACCGGCAGAACCTGATGGACGGTGCGGACCCGGTCACCGGCGCGGGCCGGGCCGTGGCCACCAGCGGCCGGGCGGTGCTGGTGTCCGGCTGCACGGTCATCATCGCGCTGATGGGGCTGTGGGTCTCGGGCGTCTCCTTCATCGGCAAGCTGGGGGTGGCGGCGGCCATCACCGTGGTCTCGGCGGTGCTCGGCGCGCTCACCCTCGTCCCGGCGCTGCTCGGCCTGACCGGCCGCCGTATCGACCGGCTCCGGGTCCGCCGCCCGATCGCCGAGACGGACGCCGGACCGGGCGAGGAGGCACACGGCACCTGGCACCGGTACGCGCAGCGGGTGGAGCGCCGCCCGTGGTGGTATCTGGCGGGCGGGGTGCTCATCGTGGTCGTGCTGGCCATTCCGGTCTTCTCGATCCAGCTGGGGCACATCGGCGACGGCGCGGACCCGAAGTCGTTCACCGACCGGCGCGCCTTCGACCTGATGTCCTCGGCGTTCGGCCCCGGTTCCAACGGCCCGCTGACCCTCGTCATCGACGAGTCCGCGGTCCCGCAGGCGGACCGCACGATGCTGGCGACGCAGGCCGGGAAGGTGCTCACGGACGTCCCGGGCGCGGCGTTCCTCACGCCGCTGAAGGCCACCCCGGACGGCGCGGTGCTGACCGGCACGGCGTACTCCGCCCAGGCCCCGCAGAACGCGGACACCACGGATCTGGTCAACCGCCTCAAGCACGACCTGCTGCCGGCAGCCGTGAAGGGAACCGACGCGCACGGCTATGTGACGGGCACGACCGCCGGCCAGGTGGACTTCCTGGATATCGTCGCCAGCCGGCTTCCGCTGATCATCGCCGTGGTCGTGGCCCTCGCCTTCCTCATCATCCTGGCCGTCTTCCGTGGCGTGCTGGTCGCGGTGAAGGCGGCGGTGCTCAACGTCCTGTCGATCGCCGCCTCGTACGGGGTGGTGGTGGCGGTCTTCCAGTGGGGCTGGGGCGGGCCGGCGCTCGGGGTGTCGGGCACGGTGCCGATCGAGAGCTATGTCCCGATGATGATGTTCGCGATCGTCTTCGGGCTGAGCATGGACTACGAGATCTTCCTGCTGTCGCGGGTGCACGAGGCGTGGCTGCGCACCGGAGACGCGAAGGCGAGCGTGGCGCATGCGCTGGAGATCACCGCCCGGGTGATCACCTGTGCCGCGCTGATCATGGTGAGTGTGTTCGCCGCGTTCATCATCAGCGACAACATCGTGGTGAAGATGCTGGGCCTCGGGCTGGCGGTGAGCGTGCTGATCGACGCCACCGTGGTGCGACTGCTGCTGGTCCCCGCGGTGATGACGCTGCTGGGCCCGGCGGCCTGGTGGACGCCCCGGTGGCTGGACCGGATCATGCCGCATGTCCGAACGGAGGGCGAGGAGCAGCTCCCCGCGCAACGACCGCCGCGCGGGGACACCCCGCGGACCGGGACCCGGCCGGGCAGCGGCTGAGCACCCGCGGCGGGACCGCCCGAAGACCCGGCGGCCTGCCGATCTGCGAACGCCCCCGTCTCGCCCGATCATCGAACCATGGCCCCGTCCGCCGAGCGTGGCTCGGCCTCGTACCCGGTGATCCGGCCGATGCTGGCCACGGTCGGCCCGCTGCCTGCCGAGCACGAGGAGGCGGCCTGGGCGTTCGAGGCCAAATGGGACGGGGCACGCTGCATCATCAACACCTCCGGTGACGGCACCGTCCGGCTGGTCACCCGCGCGGGCAACGAGGCCACCGGCACCTACCCGGAGCTGGCGCCGCTGGGTGAGCAGCTGCGGGGCCGGCCCGCGGTGCTCGACGGTGAGGTGGTGGTGCTGGACGCGCGTGGCCGGCCGGACTTCGGGCTGCTTCAGCGCCGGATGGGCGTGGTGAACCCGCGCCGCACGGCCCGGCTGGCCATGGAGCACCCCGTCCACCTCGTCCTCTTCGATCTGATGTACCTGGGCGGCTCGCTGCTCGGCTCGCCGTATTACGAGCGCCGGGCCCTGCTGGCCGGGCTGGGGCTCCGCGGCCCGAACTGGTCGGCGCCGGGGTATGTGGAGGGCCATGCGCAGCAGGTGTGGGAGGCCTCGTTGCAGGCCGGTCTGGAAGGGGTGGTGGCGAAGCGGCTGAGCTCGGCGTATCTGCCGGGTGTGCGGTCACCCGAGTGGCGCAAGACGAAGCATCTGCTGACCCTCGATGTGATCATCGGGGGCTGGACGGAAGGCCATGGCGGACTGGCCGGACTGCCCGGTTCCGTGCTGGCGGGCGTGGCGGAACCCGCGGGGCTGCGCTACGTCGGCTCGGTGGGCTCGGGGCTGTCCGACCGGGAGCGTCATGAGCTGGCGCGGTATCTGGGAGTGATCCCGCTGGACCGGTCCCCGTTCCTCAACCCGGTGGACGTGCAGGGGGCGCACTGGGCCGAGCCCCGGCTCGTCGCCGAGATCACGCTCACCGGCTGGACCTCGGCCGGCCGGCTGCGGCACCCGACCTGGCACCGGCTGCGGCCCGATCTCACCCACCTCGGCTGAGCGGGGCCGCCGGTGGGCCGGGCCGCGGCACGAAGCCGGGTGAGCCGGGCGGCTGACGCAGGGGGATACCCGCCCCCGTCCGGGAAGGCTCGCCCTGAACACCCGGAGCAAACCGCAGACGGAAGGAGTCGGTGATGCCTCAGCCCGACGCCGGCAACAACGGCGGCCCCACGGACGGCGCCTCGGGCGCCACCACGGAGGGCAACGTCGCGTACGGCAGGAAGCCCTTCAAGCGCTCCAAGAGCCACTTCGCGGACCGCATCACGGCGGACGGCCGCGACGGCTGGCCGGTCGAGGCCGGCCGCTACCGGCTGGTGGCCAGCCGCGCCTGCCCCTGGGCGAGCCGCGCCGTCATCTCCCGGCGGCTGCTCGGCCTGGAGGACGCGATCTCGCTCGCCATCACCGACCCGCTCCAGGACGACCGCAGCTGGCGCTTCACCCTGGACCCCGGCGGCCGCGACCCGGTCCTCGGCATCCGCTTCCTCCGCGAGGCCTATGACGCCCGCGAGACGGACTACCCCGGCGGGGTCAGCGTCCCCGCCATCGTCGATGTGCCCAGCGGGCAGCTCGTCACCAACGACTTCCAGCAGATCACCCTGGACTTCGCGACGGAGTGGACGGCGCTGCACCGGCCCGGCGCCCCCGATCTGTATCCGGAGCCGCTGCGCGAGGAGATCGATATCGTCATGGCGGGCGTCTACCGGGACGTCAACAACGGGGTGTACCGGGCGGGTTTCGCCACCGGGCAGAGCGAGTACGACGCCGCGTTCCGCGATCTTTTCCGGCGCCTGGACCTGCTGTCCGAGCGCCTCCTGGACCGCCGCTACCTCGTCGGCGACACCCTCACCGAGGCCGACATCCGGCTGTTCACCACACTGGTCCGCTTCGACGCCGTCTACCACGGGCACTTCAAGTGCAACCGCTTCAAGCTGGCCGAGGACCCGGTGCTGTGGGCCTACGCCAAGGATCTCTTCCAGACGCCAGGCTTCGGCGACACCGTCGACTTCCATCACATCAAGCACCACTACTACCGGGTACACACCGGCATCAATCCGACCGGCGTCGTCCCGGCCGGCCCGGACCTCTCCAGCTGGCTGACGCCGCACCACCGCGAGGAGTTGGGCGGCCGCCCGTTCGGCGACGGCACCCCGCCGGGCCCGGTGCCGCCGGCCGAGGAGGTGCCGCCCAGCGGACGCCCCGAGCATCTGCTGACCGGCGGCTCCTGACCCGCACCCCGGCCGCCGGAATCCGGCCCCGGCGCCCGGGCCGTGAGATCCTGAGAACAGGGACAGACACCCACCAGCGGTGCACCGGGGCCTCCCGCGGACGCGCCGAGCACCCGGACTCCCGGTTCGCCGCCGCGCGCCACCCGCCCCACACCCTCCATGCGAGGAGTGAGCCCGATGAGGATGGTCCTGACGGCCCGGATACCGACCGAGACCGGCAACGAAGTCATCCAGAACGGCAGTCTGCCGAAGATCATGGAAGCCGCCATCGCCGCCCTCCAGCCGGAGGCGGCCTACTTCACCCTCGACGGCGGTGAGCGCACCGCCTACTTCTACTTCGACATGAAGGAGTCGTCGCAGATGCCGACGCTCCTGGAAGCATTCTTCATGGACCTGCACGCGAAGGTCTCGCTCCAGCCGGTGATGAACACGGCGGAACTGCGCACCGGTCTCGGACATCTGATGAGCGGCACCTGATGCGCGGCGCCTGAGCCGCCCGGCCCGGCGCCCCTCACTCCGCCCCGGTGTCCTCCGGCGCCCCCTGCGCCAGCCCGGCCAGAACGCCGAGCGCCTCGGCCAGGACGTCGACGGGCGGCGAGGCGAGCGCCAGACGGACGGCGTTGGGCACGTGGCCCGAGCCGATGGCGAAGGCTCCGGACGGGGTGACCGCGATCCCGCGGCGCGCGGCGGCCGCGACGAAGGTGTCGGCCCGCCAGGGGTCCGGCAGCTCCCACCAGCAGTGATACGCCTGCGGATCGGCCCGGACCCGGAAGCCGGCGAGCTTTTCGGCGGCGATCCGCTGGCGTGCCGCGGCATCGCCGCGCTTCTCCTGTTCGGCGGCCGCCGCGGTGCCGTCCGCCATCCAGCGGGTGCCCGCGTCGAGCGCGAAGCGGGAGGCGGTCCAGGTGCCCGTTCGCAGGGCGGTCGCGAAGTCCTGTGCGGTGCCTTCGGGCACGGTGAGGAAGCCCAGCGAGAGTCCGGGCGCGAGGCGTTTGGACAGGCTGTCGATGACCACGGTGCGCTCCGGCGCGAGGGCGGCGAGCGGGGACAGGTCGTTGCGGAGGAATCCGTAGATCGCGTCCTCGATGGCGTACAGGTCCAACTCCCGCAGCAGTGCTGCGACTTCCGCGCGCCGGTGGGCGGGCATGGTGGAGCCCAGCGGGTTGTGGAGGGCGGGCTGGAGGTAGACGGCGCGCAGCGGAGGGGCGGCGCGCAGCGCCTCGGGGGTCAGGCCGTACTCGTCCATGGCGAGGGGGACGAGGGTGATGCCGAGGCGGGCCGCGACGCCCTTCACCACGGGGTAGGTGAGCGATTCGACGCCGAGCCGCTCCCCGGCCGGGACCAGTGCGGCGATCGCCGCCGCCACCGCCTGCCGGCCGTTGCCCGCGAAGAGCAGCTGCCGGGGATCGGGGGTCCAGTCACCACGGGCGAGGTGCGCGGCCGCGGCCTGCCGGGCCGCGGCCGTGCCGACGGCTCCCACCGGGCGGAGCGCGGCGGCCATCGCCTCGGGACGCAGCAGCGGGCCCAGGCTCTTGGCGAGCAGCGCGGGATGGGCGGGCAGCACCGGGAAGTTCAGCTCCAGGTCGACCCGGGCCTCCCCCGGCTCGGCCAGCGCGGGATCGGCCGCGGGCGCCGCGCTGCGGACGAAGGTGCCGCGGCCGACCTCTCCGACCGTCAGCCCGCGTCGGCTCAATTCCCCGTAGACCCGGGCCGCGGTCGAGCTCGCGATCTGCCGGTCCCGGGCGAACCGGCGCAGCGGCGGCAGCCGGTCTCCCGGGCGCAGGCGCCCGGCGGTGATAGCGGCCGCGAGGTCATCGGCGATCGCGCGATAGTCGTCCATCGGTCACTCCCGCGAGGCACTGCCACAACATTGCACCGAGTACATTTTTTATATTGCACCGAGAGATTGCCCTCTCTAGCATCGAATCGTCAAGCCGCAGCAGAGGGGATGGACGGTCCAATGGGTTCGGTCATGTGCGAAGAGATCACCGTGGGATACGAGGACGAGGGCAGCGGTGCACCGCTGGTGCTCGTGCACGGCCACCCTTTCGACCGTTCGATGTGGCGCCCGCAGACGGAGCACTTCAGCCGGGCCGGATGGCGGGTGATCGCGCCGGATCTCCGCGGCTACGGGGAGAGCACGACCGTCCCCGGCAAGACCCCGCTGGAGACCTTCGCCCGCGACCTCCTCGCCCTGCTCGACCGGCTCGGGATCGAGCACTTCGTCCTCGGCGGCCTGTCCATGGGCGGCCAGATCGTCATGGAGTGCTACCGGCTCTTCCCGGAGCGGATACGGGGCCTGGTGCTCGCCGACACCTTCGCCGCCGCGGAGACCGACGAGGGCAGGGCCGCGCGCCACGCCATGGCGGAACGGCTGATCCGCGAGGGCATGACCGGCTACGCACAGGAGGTGCTGGCCAAGATGGTGTCCTGGCACACCCTCACCCACCGGCCGGACGCGGCCGCCCACGTCCTGGCGATGATGAAGGCCACGGCACCCGAGGGCGCGGCCGCCGCCCTGCGCGGCCGCGCCGAACGCCCCGACTACCGGGAGCTCCTGACGCGGGTGTCCGTACCGGCCCTGGTGGTGGTCGGCGCCGAGGACACCTATACGCCCGTGAGCGACGCCCGCGACCTCCACGCACGGATCCCGGACGCCACCCTGGCGGTCATCGAGCAGACGGCCCATCTGCCGAACCTGGAGCAGCCGGACGCATTCAACGCCGTACTGGTGGAGTTCCTCAACTCCCTGCCGCAATCGGCCGCCGAGTAGCGGAGTTCTCACCACCGGGGCCGCAGTCCACCAGGCGGCGGCTCCGGGGGTTCCCCCTACCGCACACCCCGACTCCCCCTGGACGTATGGGCGTTACCCAGCCGTAACCTACCGATGGGTTACCAGAGGTAAGGAGTGGACCTTACTCTCCAGTCACATTCGGGCGTGCCGTGCGCCCCACCTGTCCCCGGACAGCGTGCGGCCGCCCGCATCGAGATCTGGAGCAGAAGATGACGCCCTCCCGTATGACGCCGCGCGTCGCGATCGGCACCGTCTCCGCGGCCGTCCTCGCCGCCACGGTTCTTACCGGCGCACCGGCCACCGCCGAGGCGGCCACCCCGGAATCCGCCCCCACGACGGCGACTTCGGGCGGCTCGGTCTCCCTCCGGTTCGTCGACATCGAGGGCGACGGCGGTATCACCCTCAAGGCGAACGTCTTCACCCCGGCCGGCGCCGACGGCACCCGGCGCCACCCGGTCATCGTGCTGCCCACCAGCTGGTCGATGCCGCAGGTCGAGTACCTGGCGCAGGCCAGGAAACTGGCCGGCAAGGGCTATGTGGTCGTCGGATACAACTCGCGTGGGTTCTGGCAGTCGGGCGGGGAGATCGAAACCGCCGGCCCGAAGGATGTCGCAGACGCCTCGAAGGTCATCGACTGGGCCCTGGCCCACACCCCGGCCGATCCGCAGAAGGTCGGTATGGCCGGGGTCTCCTACGGCGCCGGGATCAGCCTGCTGGCGTCGGCGTTCGACAAGCGGATCAAGGCGGTCGCGGCGCTCAGCGGCTGGGGCGACCTCGTCGGCTCGATCTACAGCGGCCGCACCGAGCACCGGCAGGCCGCGGAGTTCCTGGGCGCCACGGGCGCGCTGACCGGACGCCCCAGCCCCGAATTCCGCACGATCATGAAGGACTTCCTCGCCTCGAACCTGGACAAGGAGAAGGACCTGATCGCGTGGGGGCGCAAGCGCTCCCCCGCCGCCTACCTCGACAAGATCAACGCCAATGGCGCCGCCATCATGCTGGGCAACGCCTGGGGCGATTCGATCTTCCCGCCCAACCAGACCGCCGACTTCTACGAGAAGCTGACCGGCCCGAAGCGCCTGGAGTTCCGGCCCGGTGATCATGCGACGGCCGAAGGACTCGGGCTGTTCGGACTGCCCAACGACACCTGGACCGACACCCAGCGGTGGTTCGACCACTACCTCAAGGGCGCGGACAACGGCGTTGACCGGGAGTCGCCGGTGCTGCTCAAGTCCCGTTCCACCGGCGCGTACGAGGGCTACCGGAGCTGGAAGGACGTCCCGTCCGCGCAGCGGCGGATCGGGCTCGACGGCAGCAAGCAGATCAACACCAACTGGGACTCCGGCGCCAACGGCGGGCTGGTCATTCTCTCCAGCATGCTGGACCAGTTCCTCCGGCTGCCCCCGATGGCGTCAATCCCGCTGCTGCCCCGTCCCCTCGCCGCCGTCTGGCAGTCCGAGCGCTACGACACCGGGCAGCGGGTCCGGGGCACCACCCGGCTGCACACCACCCTGACCAGCACCGCCGAGAGCGGCACCGCCATCGCCTACCTCTACGACGTGGGCCCGCTCGGCCTCGGCAAGCTGGTCACCCACGCGCCGTACACCTTCCACGGCAAGACCCCCAACCAGCCCTTCGGCGTGGACCTGGAGCTGTTCTCCACCGCCTACGACGTACCGGCCGGCCACCGTCTCGCCGTGGTCGTCGACACCGTCGACCCGCTGTACATCGAGCACAACCCGTCCGGCGCCCGCCTGACGTTCTCCTCCCCGGCCAACGACCCGTCCTATGTAACGGTGCCGGTGCGCGACTAGGAACCCGGCGACGGCGGGGCGTCCACAGCGGCGCTCCGCCCGGCCCGGAGGCCGGAGCCGCCCCCACCCCCTCAGCCCCGCGGCCGATGGCCCCCCGGCAGCAAGGTGCCCGGTTCCGGCGGGGCCACCTCGACCGCCTCGACCTTGGGGTTGCGCCGCTGGCGTCGGGAGACCCAGTTGGCCAGCCAGGACAGCAGCATGCACATCCCGATGTAGATCGGCGAGATGATCATGACGACGGGGATGAACGGCAGGTCGTAGTCGAGGTTGGACGCGATGAGCTTGCCGGCGTGCAGGAATTCCTCGTAGGTGATGAGGAAGCCGAGGGAGGTGTCCTTCAGGGCGACCACCAGCTGGCTGATGATCGCCGGGAGCATCGCCCGGACCGCCTGCGGCACCAGGACATGCGTCATGACCTGAGTCTTGCGCATGCCCAGGGCGTAGGCGGCCTCCCGCTGGCCGCGGTCGACGGAGTTGACGCCGGTACGGAAGACCTCGGCGAGCACCGAGCCGTTGTAGAGGGTCAGTCCGGCCACCAGGGCGGGCAGCGGCTCCACCTTCAGGGCGACATAGATGAAAAAGATCATGACCAGTACGGGCATTGCCCGGAAGAACTCCACCAGCAGGGTGCTCACCCAGCGGGCGATCCGGTGCTCGGAGAGCCGGCCGGTCGCGAGCACCGCGCCGAGCGCCACCGACAGGACCGCCGCGAAGCCGAAGGCCTTGAGGGTGTTGCCCAGGCCCCGGAGCAGCAGATCCTGAATTCCCGTATAGGTGAAGGGAGTCCACTTCGCCGCGACGAACTGGCCGGTGGCGAAGAGGAGGTAGATGATCCAGGCGATCAGCGCGAGGATCACGAGCGTCCCGCCGAGGCCGTAGAGCCGGTGCCGCTGCCGGGTCCGCGGGCCGGGGACGTCGTAGAGAGCGGTGGTCATCGGGCGACTCCGAAGCGCTTCTCCAGCACGTTGAAGATCGCGCTGATGGTCAGGGTCACGAGCAGATAGCCGACGGCGATCCAGACGAAGGTCCAGATGATGCTGTAGCCCATCTCGTTGAGCGGCTTGTAGACCCCGAGCAGTTCGACGACGCTGAAGGCGCCGGCGATCGCGGAGTTCTTGGCGAGCGCGATCAGCGTGGAGCCGATGGGCGGGATGACGGACCGGAAGGCCTGCGGCAGCACGATGTCACCGAGGGTCTGCGGGAACGTCATGCCCAGACTGCGGGCCGCCTCGCCCTGCCCGACCGGCACGGTGTTGATGCCGGAGCGCACCGCCTCGCAGATGAAGGCGGAGGTGTAGCAGCCCAGCGCGAGGATGGCGAACAGCTTGAAGGGCAGCACCAGGCCGAACCGCGGCAGCCCCAGCACCACGGCGAAGAACAGCAGCGTCAGCGGAGTGTTGCGCAGCACCGTCACCCATGCCGTGCCGAAGGCCCGCAGCGAACCGACCGGTGCGACCCGGAACGCCGCCATCAGGAAGCCGAGGGCGAGGGCGAGCAGGGAGGCGTAGACGGTGAGTTCGACGGTGCCCAGCAGGCCCTCCCCGTAGAGGGAGAGGTTGTCCAGGAGAACGTTCATCGGTCCGTTCCTTGCCGGCTCAGGTCGCCGGGTAGCGGTCGATCGGGGGCGGCTTGGGCGCGGGCACTCCGGACAGGCCGAGGGTCGCGTCGTACGCCTTGCGCCAGAGGCCGTTCTTCTCGGCCGCGGCGAGGGCGTCGTCCAGCGCGAACCGCAGCGCGTTGTCGCCGCGGGGGACGCCGATGCCGTACGGCTCCTCGGAGAACGGCTTGCCGACCACCCTCAGCTCGTCGGGCACCTTGGCGGCGTAGCCCAGCAGGATCGCGTCGTCGGTGGTGACCGCGTCGACCTGGTAGGTGAGCAGGTTGTCGACGCACACCGAGTAGGTGTCGTAGGCGACCAGGATCGCCTTGGGGTACTCGGCCTGGATGCGCTGGTACGGGGTCGAGCCGGCCGCCGAGCAGACCCGCTTGCCGGCCAGGTCCTGCGGTCCCCTGATGTCCTTCTCGTCGGCGCGCACCAGCAGCGCCTGGCCGGCCATGTAGTAGGGGCCGGCGAAACCCACCAGCTTCTTGCGCTTGTCGTTGATGGTGTACGTACCGACGTAGAGGTCGATCTGGCCGTTCTGGAGGGCGGTCTCGCGGTTGGCGGAGGCAATCGTCTTGAACTCGATGGTGTGCGGCGGGAAGCCGAGGGCCGCGGACATCATCCTGGCGATCTCGATGTCGAAGCCGGCATAGCGGCCGGAGGCCGGGTCCCGCTCGCCGAGGTAGGGCTGGTCCTCCTTGACGCCGATGACGAGATGGCCGCGGCGCTTGGCCTTCATCCAGGTCGGGGACTCGGGCAGGGAGAAGTTCCTGGCGACCGGGTAGTGGGGCAGCTCGCTGCCCGTGGGGCCCTTGACCGGCGGGCTGCCGGCCCGGCCGCAGCCCGCGAGGGCCAGCGTGAGCACGGCGAGCGCGAGCGCCACGAGGGCGCGGCGCAGGGGCGAGGAGTGAGTGTGCGGCATCGCGGCGCCCCCGTTCAGTGCTTGAGGATCTTGGAGAGGAAGTCCTTCGCCCGTTCGCTGCGCGGCGCGGTGAAGAATTCCTCGGGGGTGCGGTCCTCGACGATGCGGCCGTCGTCCATGAACACCACACGGTTCGCGGCGGAGCGGGCGAAGCCCATCTCATGGGTGACCACGACCATCGTCATACCGTCCCGGGCGAGGCGGCGCATGACTTCCAGCACCTCGTTGATCATCTCCGGGTCGAGGGCGGAGGTCGGCTCGTCGAAGAGCAGCGCCTTGGGGTCCATGGCGAGGGCGCGGGCGATGGCGACGCGCTGCTGCTGGCCGCCGGAGAGCTGAGCGGGATATTTGTCGGCCTGGGAGGCGAGCCCGACCCGGTCCAGGAGTTCGCGGGCGTGCCGGGCGGCCTCGTCCTTCTTCTGCTTCCGGACCTTGACCGGCGCCAGCATCACGTTGGCCAGCACGGTCTTGTGGGCGAAGAGGTTGAAGGACTGGAAGACCATGCCGACTTCGGCACGCAACTGGGCCAGCGCCCGGCCCTCTTCGGGCAGTGGTCTGCCGTCCAGCTTGATGCTGCCCGACTCGACGGTCTCCAGGCGGTTGATGGCCCGGCACAGCGTGGACTTCCCGGATCCGGAGGGCCCGATGACCACGACCACCTCCCCGCGGCCGACGGTGAGGTCGATATCCCGCAGGACATGGAGTTTTCCGTAGTGCTTGTTGACCCCGCGCAGTTCAATCAGCGCATCACCGGCCATATGCAGACCTGCCCACTCTCATCCGTACAGCGGAGAGCCCGCAACCTACCGGGGCTTATGGGGCACTTCTCCGCTGACACGCACGTATGCGCGGAGATGGGCGGATAAATCAGGGTTACCGATGAACGTCCCGCGGACGCGCAACGGGTGCCGTCCGGTCTCCTGGCGTCGGTCTCAGCTCTCCGAGACCTCGGCGTAGACCTGGGACAGTTCGGGCGCGCCGGTGTCGGCCCATTCATGGCCCGCCGTCACCACATCGATTTCCCGCCCGGACGCCAGCCGGACCACCGGCTGCCCGTCCGGCCAGACGTGCCACACCGCGCCGCGCACCGTGCGGACCAGCACCGTGCCGAGGTAGAGGCCGGCGTCGTTGCCGAGCCAGGGCAGCACCTCGGGATCGTCCCGCCATACGGGCTGGAGCTGATCCAGCAGCTCCAACGAGCGTACGGAGTCGTCCAGTTCCACCCCCGCCGTGGCGGCCTGGGCCCGCAGCAGTTCGCACTCGGACAGCAGCTCGACGACGCTCTCGGGATCGGCCCGCACCGACTCCGCGAGCGGTACGGACCGGTGCGCCTGCTGACGCTTGCGCCACTTGTCCAGAAAAGACATGTTCATGGTGTGCAGGGTCCCACCCGACCCACGGACGGGGCCACAGGCGCGCGGCGCCATCGTGCCCCGTTCGTCACCTTGACGCTCCCCCTCCGTCTCCCTACCTTCATGGCGCTCGGATCGGATCTGCTGGATCCGCAGGAGCCCCTGCCCCTCGCGGGACCGGCCTGGATCGCAGCGCACCACCCGCCCGTTGGCGCCACCCGGAGGGATACGGACCGATGCGTGTACGACGATGGGGCACCGCCCTGACACTGCTGCTCACCGCGGCCGCACTGCCGGCCACCGGCCTCGGCACGGCCACCGCCGCACCGGCCGGCCCGGCCCGGCCCTCGCCCCGCCCTCTGCCCTTGGCCGGGCACTTCGACAACCGGGCGGTCAGCGACAACTCCGCCCCCGGCGCGGCCGACTTCGACGGTGCGGGCCGTTCACTGTCCGCCCAGGACCTGGCGGCGGCCGGCTGGTCGCCGGGGAGCGCTCTGACCCTCGACGGGACGCGGCTCGGCCTGCCGCGGACGGCTCCCGGCGCGCCGGACAACGTGGTGGCCGACGGCCAGGCGGTGGCGGTCCGCGGCCGGGGCGAGGCGCTCACCTTCCTGGTCGCCGGGACGGGCGGCACGGCCGCCGGTACCGGGACCGTGCACTACCGGGACGGCTCCCGCAGCAGCTATGAACTCACCGCGCCCGACTGGCGGTCGGGGCCGCTGAGCACCAAGGCGGTCGCGCTGCCGCATCTCAACGCTCCGGACGGGCAGTCGGCCGGACCGGCCCGGCTGTACGCGGTGACCGTACCGCTGCGGGCCGGGCGGGAGGTGGCCTCGGTGGTGCTGCCCACGACGGACGGGGCGGCGGGCGCGCTCCATGTGTTCGCGGTGTCGGTACGCGACACCGGCCGCCGCACCGGGAGTTGGGCGGCGAGCACCGCGGGCTACCGGGCGGTCGGGCCCTGGACGGACCGTACGCTGCGGCTGGTCGTGCACAGCGGCGCGGGCGGGCCCCGGGCACGCATACGGCTCGCCAACACCTTCGCGGGCACCCCGGTGGACATCGGGGCGGCCAGCATCGCGGTACGCGGCGCGGGGGCGGCGGCGGACCGCGGGCCGACACCGCTGACCTTCGGGCGGCAGACCGGGACGCGCATCGCGGCCGGGGCCGAGGCGTTCAGCGATCCCGTGGACTTCACCGTGCCGGCCGGCGCCGATCTGCTGGTGAGCATCCATCTGCCGGGGACGGTGACCGCGGCGCCGGTGCACCAGGAAGCGGCCCAGTTGTCGTATCTGAGCGCGGCGGACAGCGGGGACCGCACCGCGGACGCCGGGGGCACGGCCTTCCCGGAGACGATGACCGTCTGGCCGTTCCTGACGGGGGTCGACGTCGAGGGCGGTCCCGGTTCGATCGTGGCGCTGGGCGATTCGATCACCGACGGGGTGAAGTCCACGAGCGGCACCAACCGGCGCTGGCCCGACGTCCTCGCCCGCCGCTTCCAGGCGCAGCACACACTGCCGCGCTACGGCGTGCTCAACCACGGCATCTCGGCGAACCGCATCGTCACCGACCGCTATCCGGGCGACGGGGTCAGCACCGACACCGGCGGGGTCAGCGCCCAGCACCGGCTGGAGCGGGATGTGCTGGCACAGCCCTCGGCACGGACCGTGGTGATCTTCGAGGGCATCAATGATGTGCGCTGGGGGACGTCATCGGACGAGGTCATCGCCGGTCTGCGGGCCCTAGCGCGACGGGCCCACGAGCGGGGGCTGCGGGTCGTGGCGGCGACCATCGCGCCCTGTGAGGGCTACCCCGACTGCACCCCGGCCGTGGAGGCCCGCCGTCAGGCCGTCAACGCCTTCCTCCGCGCCGACGCCGGCACCGTCTTCGACGCGACCCTGGACTTCGACGCCGTGGTCCGCGATCCGCAGCGGCCCCAGCGGATGCTGCCCGCCTACGACAGCGGCGACCATCTCCACCCCGGCGACGCGGGACTGAAGGCGCTGGGTGAATCCGTGGACCTCCGGAAGCTGCTGCCGGGGCGGCGCTGACGCGGCGGTGCCCGTCGCACGGACGGCGGGCGGCAGGCCCCGGGGGCGCTCCCCCGGGGCCTGCCCTTCGGCTCAGCCCTGGACGTCGAGATCCACGACGACCGGAGCATGGTCCGAGGCGCCCTTGCCCTTGCGCTCCTCGCGGTCCACATAGGCGTCCGAGACGGCCTTGGCGAACGGCGCGTTGCCGTAGACCAGGTCGATGCGCATCCCGCGGTTCTTGGGGAAGGCGAGCTGGCGGTAGTCCCAGTAGGTGTACGGACGGTCGTACTTGAGCGGCCGCGGGACGACGTCCGACAGGCCCGCCTCGCGCAGCGCCGTCAGGGCGGCGCGCTCGGCGGGCGTGACATGGGTGGAGTCCACGAACACGGCCGGATCCCAGACGTCCTCATCCGTCGGTGCGACGTTGTAGTCGCCGAGGACGGCGAACGGGCGGGCGCCCGCCGCGTCCTCGGCGACCGCGGTCTTCAGCGCCTCGAACCAGCCGAGCTTGTAGGCGTAATGCGCATGACCGACCTCGCGGCCATTGGGGACGTACACCGACCACACCCGGGCCGGGCCGCAGGTCGCCGAGACGGCCCGCGGCTCCTGCACCCCGTCGTAGTCCGGGCCGCCGGGGAGGCCCATGACCACGTCTTCGAGCCCCACCTTGGACAGCAGGGCGACACCGTTCCACCGGCCGTTGGCGTTGACCGCGGCCTCATAGCCGAGCTCGCGCAGCTCGTCGTGCGGGAACTGCTCGGCGGTGCACTTGGTCTCCTGGAGGCACAGCACGTCCGTGCCGGAGCTCTCCAGCCAGGCCAGCAGCCTCGGGAGGCGGGCGGTGATCGAATTGACGTTCCAGGTCGCGATGCGCATGTCTGTAAACCTACAGCGAGGGTCTGACAGTCCGGCCGTCAGCCGAGTGAGGTGCCGGTGCCGGGCGCGAGCCGGCCGTGATCGGTGCCGCCCAGCTTGTCGATCATGGAGTCGTAAATCGGCCGGGCATGGTCCTGGAGCAGGCTGTCGTGAATATCGATGGCCCGTCCCGGCGCGACCTCCCGGACGTAATCAATCACCTCGGCGACCTTGTTCCAGGGGGCGTGCACGGGCAGCAGGAGGGTGTCGACCGTACGGCCCTCCGGGACGGTGAGGGCGTCGCCCGGGTGGAAGACCGCGCCGCCGTCGATGAGGAAGCCGACATTGGTGACGCGCGGGATGTCGGGGTGGATGACGGCGTGCAGCTGGCCGTGCACCTCCACCTCGAACCCGGCGGCGGTGAAGGTGTCCCCCTCGCCGACCGTGTGCACCCGGCCGGGGAACGCGGCCGACAGCTGCTCGGCGACGCTGGCCGGTGTCCAGATCTCGGCCGCCGGGTTGGCCTCCATGCCCGCCCGCAGCCGCTCCTCGTTGAAGTGGTCCATGTGCTCATGGGTGACGAGGATCGCGTCCGCACCGACGGCCGCGTCCGCTTCGCTGAAGACACCGGGGTCGATGACGAGGGCCCGCCCGTCCTTCTCCAGCCGGACACAGGCGTGCGTCTTCTTCGTGAGTTCCATGGGGCCATCTTGCCCCGCCCTCACGCCTCCGGCGTGGTCTCCTCCCGGATCACCCGCTGGGCGACGGCGAACGCGGAGTTGGCGGCCGGGACACCGCAGTAGATGGCGGTGTGCAGCAGTACTTCCTTGATCTCCGTGGGAGTGAGGCCGTTGCGCAGGGCCGCCCGGACGTGCAGGACCAGTTCGTCGTGGTGGCCGCGGGCGACCAGCGCGGTGAGCGTGATGATGCTGCGGGTGCGGCGGTCCAGGCCCGGCCGGGTCCAGGTCTCGCCCCAGGCGTAGCGGGTGATGAAGTCGTGGAAGTCGCCGGTGAAGTCATCGGCGTTGGCCTCGACCCGGTCGACATGGGCGTCGCCGAGCACCTCGCGGCGGACCTTGATGCCCGCCTCGTAGGTGGCCCCGCGGACCTGCTCCGGCTGAGCGAGGCCGGACTCTATGGCGGCGGGCGGCGCCTGCGGGGGCGGCGGGGGCGCGAGCTGCGGCTTGGGGGCGGCGGCACCGAGAGCGGTCTGGCCGCCGGGGCCCGGCTTGTCGTGCCAGGCGGTGCTGAAGTGCCGGATGAGGAGTTCGGTGACGGCCGCGGGCTGCTCCACGGGCACCAGGTGCGACGTGCCCGGCACCAGCGCCAGGCTCGCATCAGGAATCCCGGCGACCAGGCTGCGGGCGTCGGTGGTCGGCGTGACCTGGTCCTCGGAACCGACGACGACGAGCGTGGGCACCCCGACCCGGCCGAGCGAGGACCGTACGTCGTAGGAGGCCAGCGCCTCGCAGGCGGCGATGTAGCAGCCGGGATCGGTGGTCCGCACCATCTGGACGGCCCATTCGACGATCGCGGGCTGGGCACCGGCGAAGCCCTGGGTGAACCAGTGCTCGGGCGCGGTGCGGGCGATCGGGTCGAGCCCGTTCGTACGGATGACCACACCGCGCTGGCGCCAGGCGTCGGCGGTGCCGTAGCGCGACGAGGTGGACACCAGCGCCAGCGAGGTGACCTGGTGCGGGCGGGTGAGCGCCAGCTGGGTGCCGATGGCTCCGCCGATGTTGCACCCGGCGTAACCGAAGCGGTCCACCCCCAGGGCGTCGAGGGTGGCGATCAGCCGGTCGGCCAGCTCGGCGATGGAGGCCGCCGCATGCGCGGGCGAACCGCCATGCCCGGGCAGGTCGAAGCGGATGACCCGCCAGTGGCGGGTCAGCTCGGGGATCTGCCGGTCCCACATGTGCCATGTGGTACCCAGCGCGGCGCCGAGGACGAGTACGGGGGCGTCGTCGGGGCCATCAATCCGGTGTTGCAGGGTCTTCTCACTCACCCGGCCACGCTACCGGGCCTCTGACGCCGTCCTGACGCCCGGGTCAGGAAGAGCCGCCGGAGTGCGCCCGCCAACCACGCCCGAAGCGGAGTTTGCGCAGGTCAGGACCTCTACCGCCTAGACGACCTGGACAACCGGATGACCCGGCTCGTCGTAGCTCACCATGATCCGCCGGGCCGGACGCCGGTGCCTTGCTCGTGATCAGGACCGGGGCGTCTACCGGCCCATCAAAGCGGCCTTGCAGGGTGTGCAGATGTCTCACTTACCCCCTACGCGCTCTCAGATCTCACAGACGCCCCTATGACAGGAGGCCGGTGGATGCCGGTCTGACCAGGTTGAAGACCTCGCGGGCGGCATATCGCTCGAGGCAACGGATGATCTCACGACGGGTCTTGCCCTCCCGGGTGCGGCGTTCGTAGTACCCCTGGGTGCGGGGGTCGAAGCGCAGCCGGGTGAACACGATGCGGTGCAGGGCGGCATTCGCCTGTCGGTCGCCACCGTGGTTGAGCCGGCGCGAGCTCCGGCGGCCCGAAGAGTATTCGATGGGGCTTACTCCGCACAGGGCGGCGAAGGACGCCTCGGTGCTCAGCCGCTCGGGATTGTCTCCCATCGTGATCAGGAGGGTGACGGCGCTGTCCGGGCCAATACCCACCGGTGTGAGCAGCTGCGGGGCGTGGCGTTCGACGAGCCGGGTCAGGCGCTGATTCAGCTCATCGATCTGCCGGGTGTGGTGCTCGATGCGCTGGGCGAGCAGGCTCAGTGTGATGCGGGTGGCTTGGGGCACGGTGTCCCCGTCGCTCGGGCTGAGGCGTGCGCAGGTGCGGAACAGCTCGCGGTTGCCCAGGCCCGACAGTCGTTCCCGCAGGGCCGGGTCGGCGACGACCAAGACGGCCTTGAGCTGGTTGATCGCCTGGGTGCGGGCCTTGACCGCGGAGTCCTTGGCGAGTTTGAACATCCGGGCGCTCTGCACCGGACCGTCGCCGGTCTTGGCCCGCGCCGTGGCGCGACCGCTGAGCACGGCCCGCGCAGCGGCCTGCGCGTCGAGCGGGTCGGACTTCCCGCGCAGACGGCGGGCCGTGCGGTCGGGCCGGTTCACTTCGTACACCTCGACGTCCTGCGCCAGCAGGTAGCGGGACAGGCCCGCTCCGAAGGTGCCGGTGCCCTCCACGCCGGCCCGGCGCACCGTCCCCAACTTGCCGGCCCAGGCGAGCAGCCGCCGGTACCCGACCGCCGTGGCCGGAAAGGACTTCGTGCCCAGGATCTTGCCCAGTGGGCAGAGCACTGCGGCGACATGGACCTCGCCGTGCGTGTCCACCCCCAGGACGACCTCCCCCAGAGTGGGAGGATCTGTACTGGTGGCCGACGTCTTGCGCTTTCTGGATGTCATGGCGGTTCGCCTCCCGCGTGGTGACGTGCTGGATGGCTGGCACCTGCCTGGATGGGCGGTCTGGACTGTGATGGCGCCTGATCGATGGCAAGGCCCCTATGGGGACACGCCCTGTGCCTCGGTGACAGCAGGCACCATTGCGCAACGGCAGTCGACATGCCCGTGACTAGACACTTCGGTCATATATCTCATGAGTCAGACCCCCGTCCAGAACGGTGCTGCACAACCGTCCCACTGCCCCCGGCACAACCGCATCTCCCGACCATTCCCGGGAGGCTTCGTCCGAACCAGTGCTCAACCTGGCCTCGACAGACTGACGATGAGTCGACTCCCCGTTCACTCATGACCGGCGTTGACAGACAAGCTCTGTAGATGCTGCGCGAGTTCCTCGCTCGCTCCCCCGATTGGTGCTGTTCGAGCGTGTCTGCCGGCCGGTGGCGGTACGGGAGACGCCTGGTGCCTGGTATCGCCGGTGGCGGCTGGTAGCGGTGGACGGCACCGTCGTCGATGTCCCCGACACCTGCGACAACGGTGAGTTCTTCGGCCGTCCGGGATCGGGCCGTGGGCAGCAGCGGAGCGCGTATCCGCAGGTGAGGGTCGCGGCGTTGGTGGAGTGCGGGACGCATGCGGTGTTCGCCGCGGCGACGGGACCGCGCTCGCGAGAAACCGGCCCCCACCCACAGCGAACTGCTGGCCCACCCGCCCAAGTGGTGCGCCCAGTTGGAGGCGGGACGGAGCGTGGCTACATGTTCGGTGAGTCCGGGCCGGACCTATCCGTACGGGGGGCGTGGGGGATGGGCAAGGCGCCGGCGCACAAGCTGCTGCTCGCTGAGGTGGCGGCGTACTGACCGAAGTTCCACGGCAAGGTGCCCAAGGTGCCGCCGAGCAGCGAGAGTTGACTTTCACCGCCCGCCCTCATCCCGGGGCCGGACCTGCGCCGTCCGCGCTTTCTCCGTCCGACCTGCCAGCCCCGTCCTCCCGCAGAGCGGCAGCGAGTTCGCGTACCACCTCGGCGAAACCCCGTACGAGGGGGCTGCTCGCGCCGTCGTACCAGGCCAGGGCGACCCTCAGGGGTTCGACGTCGGTGAGCGGGACCCAGGACATGTCGGGGCGGGCGTAGTACAGGGCCATGCTCGCCGGGGCGAAGCAGACCGCGGCGCCCTCGGCGACCTGCTCCAGCATCTCCTCGACGTTGTCGTTCTTCGGGCCCCAGCGCGGTGCGGAGCCGTCCGGTCTGGGGTTCACCGCCCACCAGTCGACCCAGTCGCGTGGCGCCCGCTCCGTCCACAGCAGCGGCTCGTCCTTGACGTCCAGGATGCCTATGCCCTTACGCCCCGCCAGCGGGTGCCCGACGGGCAGGCCGACGACCCGGGGTTCGGTGTGGACCACCTCGGCGTGCAGGTCGGCGAGATCGGCGGGCAGCCAGACGAAGGCGACGTCCACCCGGCCGTCGCGCAGGGCGGCCGCCTCCTGGCCCCAGTCGAAGCGCTTCGGTTCCACCCGGACGTCCGGATTGCGGCGGGCGAACTCGGCCCTGGCCCGGGTGGTCAACTCGCCCGCCCCGCTTGCCTCGAAGCCGACCCGGAGCACTGCCATCTCCTGGCACCGGTGGCGTTCCGCCGCGGCGACGACACGGTCCGCCTGGCGTACGGTCCGGCGCGCCTCGGCCACCACATCGCGCCCGGCAGAGGTTTGGTGCACGCCGCCGGGGTGCCGCTCGAAGAGGGCGACGCCGAGTTCCGCCTCCAGCTTCCGCAGCGCGTACGACAAGGCCGGCTGGCTCACGTACAGCCGCGCCGCCGCCCGGCCGAGGTTCCCCTCCTCGGCGATGGCCACGAGATAGTTCAACTGCCGTAACTCCATGGGGAGATCATAACCAGCGGCGATAAACGCTCTTTATGGGTCGTGTTGATCTCTGTCTTGGACGGCGGGGCCGGGCGGCAGCCGTAATGGAGACGCACGCCGGGACACCGCCCCGGCCGTGTTCGCCGACCGGCGCCCGGTCGGCTTCCGGAACCACCCTGGAGATCCCCATGAGCGACAACGCCCGCACCGGTGCTGCCCCCGCCGCCGCCCCCACCCGCTCCGCAACCGGCAAGGTCTGGCTGATCACCGGCGCCAACTCCGGTTTCGGGCAGGCGATCACGCGGGCGGCCCTCGCCGCCGGTGACACCGTGGTGGCCGCCGTCCGCCGCCCCGAATCCCTCGACGAACTCGCCGCCGCGCACCCCGGCCGCGTCGTCCCCGTCGCCCTCGACGTCACCGACCCGGCCCGCATCACCGCCGTCGTCGCCGAAGTGATCCTCTGGTACGGGCGGATCGACGTACTGGTCAACAACGCCGGCCGCGGACAGATCGGCGCCGTCGAGGAGACCACCGACCGCGAACTCCGCGACCTGATGGACCTGCACTTCTTCGGCCCCGCCGCGCTCACCCGCGCCGTACTCCCGCACATGCGCCGTCAGAGCTCGGGCGCCGTCGTGCAGATGAGCAGCATGGGCGGCCGGTTCTCCTTCCCCGGCGTCGGCGCCTACTCGGCCACCAAGTTCGCCCTGGAGGGGCTGTCCGAGGCGCTGGCCCTGGAAGTCGCCCCGCACGGGATCAAGGTGCTGGTCGTGGAGCCGGGGGCGTTCCGGACCGGGTTCGCCGGCGGCGGTGCGCTGCAGCAGTCGGCGCCCCTGGGCGCGTACGAGGAGACGGTCGGCCCGGTCCGCGCCGGGCTCCCGGACAGCGACGGCAAGCAGCCGGGGGACCCCGAGAAGGCCGCCGCGGCGATCCTGACCGCGTTGGCCGCCGAGCAGACCCCGCTGCGACTGGCCCTCGGCAACGACGCCGCCGACGCCATCGCCGCCCAGCTGAAGTCCGCCGGCGAGGAGGCGGCCGCCTGGGAGGCGGTCAGCCGGGGCACCGACTTCGACGAGGAGTGAGAGGAGCGGGCGGTCAGGCCCTGGCGGTGTGTCCCGGAACGCTGAGGCGGGACCGGGAAGAGCCCCTGCCGGGAGACCGTCTCGCCGGGAGCTGTGGCAGCCCCGGGCGTGACACTCCCGGGCGGCTCGGCCTCCGCATCCGCACACCGCCGGTACCCCGCCGGCCCCGTCGACTGCCCTGCGTGGCAGACGAGTGGAAAGTAACTCAGTCGCCGGCCGTTCCGGCTGCGAGGGATTCGCAGCACACCGAGCACCGGCAAGACCTGGAAGGAAGAACCATGGACCGCAACGGTGACGTACGTGACGAGGGGGTGGCACTCCCCGGTGAAGGGACCGAAGCGACAGGTGACGTCCACTGCCTTACGTCGCCGCCTGCGCACTTGGGAGGGACGCTGTGAGCGGGCAGACTGCAGCCGACGCGGGGGGTAGCGCCCCGTCCGGCCCCGAGTCGACCGGCAACCGGCCCCGGCTGGGTCTCCGGTCCACGGTGCTGGTTGCCTGTCTGGCCTTCTTCGTCATCACGCTGGACACCACCGTGGTCAACGTCGCCCTGCCGAGCATCGGTCAGCAGTGGGGCGGCCAGGTCTCCGCACTGCAGTGGGTGGTCACCGCGTACACCCTGCTCTTCGCGGCCCTGCTCCTGTCGGCCGGTACCATCTCCGACCGTATCGGCGCGAGCCGCGCCTTCACGATCGGGCTGTCCGTCTTCACCCTGATGTCCGCACTGTGCGGGCTGGCACCCAACCTCACTGTGCTCATCGCTGCGCGGGCGATCCAGGGCGCCGGAGCCGCTGTGATGATGCCTGCCTCGCTCGCCCTGGTGCGCCAGGCGTACGACTCCCCGGCCCAGCGCGCTCGCGCAATCGCACTGTGGACCGCCGGTGGTGGTGCGGCGGTCGCGGCCGGCCCGGTTGTCGGCGGCGCGCTCACCACCGGGCTCGGCTGGCGGTGGATCTTCTTCGTGAACCTGCCGGTCGGCGTCTTCGCACTCGTCGGCATGCTCCGGGCACCCCGCTCCCCACGAGGACACTCCCCGATGGACCCGGTCGGCCAGGTCACCGCCGTACTCGCCCTCGCGGCCCTGGTGTTCGCGGTCATCACCGGAGGGTCGGGCGGGTGGACGAGCCCGACGACGATCTGCGGCTTCCTGGTCGCCGTACTCGCCGGAACCGCGTTCCTCCTGGTCGAGTCCCGGCAGAGCGATCCTGCCGTACCGCTGACGTTGTTCCGCATTCCCTCGGTGGCCGTCTGCACCAGCGCGGGTCTCGCCCTGAACTTCGGCTACTACGGCCTGGTCTTCGTCTTCACGATCTTCTTCCAGGAGCACCGCGGAGCCTCAGCGCTCACCGCGGGACTGATGTTCCTTCCGATGACGGCCTTCACCACCCTGGTCAACCTGCTCGCCGGCAAGCTGACCAACAGGTACGGGCCACGCCTCCCGCTGATCCTCGGCCAGGTCATCCAGACGGTCGGCATCCTGGGTTTGCTCCTCGTCCGTCGGGACACCCCCACTCCCTTGCTGCTGGCCCTGCTGGTGCCGCTCGGCATCGGCGGCGGACTCGCGATCCCGCCGTTGACGTCGGCGATGCTGGAGTCGGTGCCGCACGAGCGGGCCGGCCTCGCATCCGGAGTACTCAGCGCCGCCCGGCAGTTCGGCGGCGCGATCGGAGTCGCCCTGCTCGGTGCACTGATCGCCGACTCCGCCCACTTCATGACCGGGATGCGGATCAGCCTGGTTGTCGGGGCGGCCGTGCTGGTGGCCACCACACTCGGCGTGGCGCTCTTCCTGCCCGGCAGCCCCAAGCCCGCGGCTCCCTCGACACCCGCGCCGGGCACCGAGGAGCCTGCCACGGTCTCCTTGCGCCCTGGTGGCTTGGAATCACGGTGACGGGTGGGACGGTCGGGGTCGCGTCGGCCCTGGCCGATGACTGACCGTGCCCACCTCGTCGGTTGAGGCCGACGGTCCGGTCACGCGGCAGCAAGAAGGTCCACCAGCTGGAGACAACTGAACCAGCCCAGCGGGCACACGCTGAGCCTGGCGGTTCAACCGACCCCGGCGGGGTGTGAACGCATGAACGACACGACGACAACCAGCACGGCAGGCCCCAGGCCCCCTGTCGTCCTTGAAGACGACAGCCCCGCCGGCATCCCTCGCGCCCGCAACGTCGCCCGCGCTTTCGCCGACAGCCTCGCCCCGGCCCTGACCCCCCATACCGCAGAAACCCTGGCCCTGGTGGTCTCCGAACTCGCCACCAACGCCCTGCGCCACTGCGGCGGCCACTACATCCTCGAACTCAGCGCCACCACCGACGCGGTGAACGTCACCGTCAGCGACCTCAACCCGGCGCCCCCGCGCGAACGTACCCCCGACCTCAACGACGGCACCGGCGGCTTCGGATGGCAGATGATCCGCCGCCTCACCGACAACATCACCGTCACCCCCGGCCCCGGCCAGGGGAAGACCATCCACGCCCGCCTCACACGATGCCCCCGCCCACGACGGCCTTGCACCGGTTGGCTGTCCATCTCCGCGCGCCCCGACGCATGACCAACCTGCGGAGGGCCAGGCGTCCCGTCTCATTTGATCTTGCTGGTGACCGAGGCTGTGACCAGGGATGAGGCGAAGGCAGGTGAGACGGATCTTCGGCGAGTCTCAGTTGATGTTGTCTCCCAGCAGCACTTCCATAGAGCTGTCGCACTTGATGTTGTCGGTCAGTCGTCTTCGACTGCTGTGCGTCGGCGGAAAGACCGAGCTGCCAGCGGCGCCGGTGGTGCCTTTCGGCGCCCACGCTGAATCTTCTGCTATTCACTCCCCACCGGGGGTCCGTCACCTCGGGCATAGAAGGATTCGACCCCGTGCCATGGGGACGGGCCGCCCAGTGTCCGGGCAAGGTGTTCCTGCGACGTATCGAGCGAGCGGCGAGCCGCGTTGACGAACTTCAAGTGCGCCTCGTGCAACCCGCTGTGGATCGGCCGGAGCTCTTCGAGGTCTGTCGGCTGACGGCCGTGGAAGAGGATGGTGAACTCCTCGATGATGTCGCAGAGTTGCTCGGCCGCCGTGACGGCTTCCCGGCTTGCCACCAGGCACATCGATTGCAGCGCGGCGTTGAACGGTTCCCAGACGACGGCAGGCCGGCGCTTGTCGAGGAACGCGTGGCGGAGCTCCATCTCCACGGTGCCGAATGCCTGCAGGAACTTCTCGTAGGCGGCCGTCCTCGACTCCTGAAGCCACTGCCGGTTCTGACTACGGCGGCCGACGATGCCGCCTGCGATGACACCCACGATGGTGGCGGCAACGCCACCTGCGGTCGATATCAAGAGCCCCCATGGGACAGCCACGTCACGTCTCCCTCACGGCTGTGTGTCACCTTCGCCAGCGATCCTGGACTGGACATACCGAGCTAAGGCGATCGCCTGCTCCACGCTTCCGGCTGATCACGAGAATCCCATCAGACCGGTCCAGTTACACCCCGTCAACGGCCCACCATGGGCGAATCGGACAACGTCGGATGAGACGGAGGCAAGGTCGCATGAGACGGGACACCGGGCCAACTCTCACGCTCAGCCGAGCCACCTGAAGCACTCACGGGCCAGGTCGAGCGCTCGGTCGCACTTGGCCGGCCCCGGGCTCCGGTCGGGAAAGTCCCCGATCGCGTCACAGGCAGGCGTCACACGGTGACGCCTGCTGAACGCGAACGCCGGCAGCTAAGTCCAGCGGCTGATCGACCTGTCCAACGCCCTCCTCGTGACGGAGACGACCTTCGGGCCCCTTCCCGCCGAGTCTGCCAAAACAGGCTTTACTACACCCGCGACCGGGACTCGATTCCCATGATTCGCAACACGTTCCGTACTGCCGCATTCCTGTAGCGGCAGCCTGCGACAGACCATATGCCGATGAGCGCGGGCGACGTCAGAAGGCTCTGATATCCGTCACCCCGAAACCGTCCGGCGGGCTGTATCCGGGAGTACCCTGGAATTACCGAGGACATTTCGCATAAGAGTTTCTAAGCTCCTGTCGTTCTCGGCGATTCACAACACCGGGCCGGTGCACACCGGCCCGGGGACAGGTCCGCGTCATGACCGCGACCATTCTGTATATGCCGGCGGTCGAGGAGCGGACCTTTTCGCTGCCGCTGCGTCTCGCGCTCGCCTCGACGGACACCTCTGGTGCTCTTCTGGACGGTGCCTGGTGGCCCCGCTCCCGCGACCTGGCGGCGGAACTTCCTGCGTTGACCGCGGTGCTGGATCCCCTTTGGGGGCGCATCACCCATGTCACGGTGAACCCGACCCTGTGGCCGGTCATCCCACGGAAGGTGCCCGTTGACGGGCATGTGGTGAGGGTCGGCTGGTTCAAGGCCGAGCAAGACCCCCACAAGCTGTTGTTGCTCTCCTACACCGTCGGCCGCTGGGACCTGCTGGTGATTCCGCCGCAGACGGATCCGGCCATCGCCGCGTGGCTGATGACCGCGGCTACCGGTCCGCTGCGCAGCCACACAGCGAGTGATCTGCTGGAGAGGGCCGAATACCAACGGATCATGACAGAAGCCGACCAAGCCCGAGAAGCGGTCTGGGACTCCGAGGGCGGCCATGGCGCCCGTGAGACCGCGCCAGCACGCTCGGCGTGAATCCCGAAACGGCCCCGGTGAAACCGCCGGGGCCGTCCTTTCAGGCGCAACACGTGAGAGTGCGCAACCCACAATCCACGGTACACCTGCAGGTAGTTTCCGACGTTATTCCGTAGGCTGACACGAAGGATGAGCACATTGCTCGGACCTCAAGCACCGACGACCGGACTCAGCAGCCGACAGCGCCCGGCGACCGGCAGAGTTCTTGCTATTCCGTATTACCGCGCCACTGCCCCTCGACACGGAACCAGAGTCCCGGAGCGTAGATCGAATCGACGACAGCGGCTTCGCCTTTGGTCACCCTGAGGATCCGCAATGCGCCGCTCGGAAGCAGGTCGTACTCGTACGTGGCGGCCGACTCACCTTCGGTGATGTCGTCGTAGGAGATATCTGCAGCGGCCAGCTCCGCGTATTCCTTGGGGGGCCGGTTCTCCACCAGCTTGATGAACACGCTCATACCATGACGATAGATCCCTCGCGGATTTCTCGCGTGACATGCCGCCTGCGGAGCAATGGATCAGGCAGATCCGACAACCGTTGCACGCTGCTCTCATCGATCACTGCCATGCCGGGAGTTCATTTGCGCACATCCTTCAAGGGAATTCCTGAGAACGTCCGACCTCGTATGGCCCGCGCCACCGCGGGCACCACCCCTACAGACTGTCGGCAAGGGGCCGGCGATGGCCGGAGGTGAACGCCGGCCCCGGACAGGGGGCCCGGGCCGGGCGGAAGGGTTCGGGGAGCAACTTCTGGGGGCCTTGCTGGACCAGGGGCACGGGTCTCCGCCGCATCTGCTCGGTCCGCTGATCGCGGAACAGGTGGGCAGGCTCGGCGGCCGCGAGATCGCGATCCTGCTGCAGGACTACGGACAGCTGGTGCTGGTGCCGGTGCCCGGCGAGGGGCTGATGGCCGGTGAGCCGCAGCCGATCGACGATTCCGACGCCGGCCGGGCCTTTCTGGACGGGCGTCGCGTGGAGGTGGAGCAGGCCGACGGTGTGCGGGTCTACCTGCCGCTGCTGGACGGCGGGCACCACGTAGGCGTCGTGGCCATCACCCTGGACGCCGTCGACGACGACGACCGGCGGCTGCTGCGCAGGATCGCGGCTCTGGTGGCCGACATGCTGGTGACCAAGCATGGCTACACCGATCTGTTCTTCCGGGTCCGGCGCAGGGAACCGATGAGCGTCGCCGCGGAGATCCAGTGGTCGGTCCTGCCACCGCTGGCGATGTCCGTGCCGCGGGTCGCGGTGGCCGGGATGCTGGAGCCCGCGTACGACGTCGCGGGTGACAGCTTCGACTACGCCCTCAACGGCGACATCCTGCACGTGGCCGTGGTCGACGCGATGGGCCACGGTCTGGACGCCGCCACGATGGCCACGGTGGCCATCGGCGCCTACCGGCACGCCCGGCGCATCAGCATCGGGCTGTCCGAGATCTACGCGTTCATGGACCGGGCGATCGCCGGCCAGTTCGGCCCCGACCACTTCGTGACTGCCCAGATGATGCGGCTCAACACGGCGACCGGGCACCTTCAGTGGGTCAACGCGGGACATCCCGCGCCCCTGCTCATCCGGGGACAGCACGCCATCCGGCAGCTCCACAGCCCGACCACCCTGCCGGTCGGCTTCGGCGGTCAGGAACCCCGGATCAGCAACCTGGCCCTGGAGCCGGGCGACCGCGTCCTGTGCTTCACGGACGGCTTGATCGAGGAGCACGAAACCGGCGGGGAGGAGTTCGGCGAAGCACAGCTCACCGACTGGGTGGACCGCATCGCGCGCACCGGGACCGAAGTACGGACGGTGGTCCGCTCCCTCTCCCACACCCTCATGCGGGAACGAGGCGGAATCACCACGGACGATGCAACTCTCCTCCTGATCGAGTGGCGCGGCGCCACGGACGACCACCAGAGCTCCCGATAAGGGGGACAGGACTCCCGCGCGGGACGGCCGGCTGCCTCCGCGCTGGCCGGCCGTACGGTCGTCACGTCGCGCCAAACTCTTGCCGTAAGCCCCCCGTAACGCAGTGATTCGTCTGCGCAATGACGGCGGCGAGGCTGAGCCCGTAGATATGCTCGGCCCCGCCGCGCACCAGTAAGAACGGTCCGCAGCCGTCAACACAGGTGCAGATCTCACCGCCCCCGACGGCATGCCGCAGGACCATCCACCCGCCCGACCTGCACGAACCCGCTCATGGATCACGGGACTCCCAAGCTCAGAGCGCGGGTTCGATTCCCGCTGAGGCATCAGTGGGGACGGGCGGATGGTGGCGTCGCGCCGAGCGCGGGCGTCGGGTGCCTCGTAGATTGATGAGTGAGGGCCGGGGAAGGGACGGGCAGGGAGCCTGTGACCACACCGGAGATCGATCACGCGGCGCTGTTCGCCGCCACGCCGAGTCCCTGTCTGGTGCTGGACCCGGACTTGGTGATCGTCGACGTCAACCAGGCCGCTCTGGAGGCGACCGGCCGCATCCGCAGTGACCTGGTGGGGCAGTACATCTTCGACGCCTTCCCGGACAACCCCGCAGACCCCGACTCCGACGGGGTGCAGAATCTCGACGCCTCGCTGCACCGGGTCCTGGCCTTCGGCGAGCGCGACACACTGGCGCCGCAGAAGTACGACATCCCCGTCGCCCACCGGCCGGGGGCCTTCGAGGAGCGCTGGTGGTCCCCCATCAACACCCCCGTTCTGGGGCCGGACGGGTCGGTGGCGTGGATCCTGCTGCGGGTGGAGGACGTGACCGCCTTCGTCCGCTCCCGCCACCGACGGCCGGGCGGGAAGCTGAGTGAGCGCGAGGAGGCCATGGAGGCCGAGCTGTACGCCCGAGCGCGTGCGCTGCAGCAGCTGAACGAGGAACTGCGCATGGCGCACGCCCGCGAACGCCAGGTCGCCATCACCCTGCAGGAAGCAATGCTCCACTCCCCGGACCTAGCCCGGCACGGGAACGTCACCGTGCGCTACCGGCCGGCCATCGGCTCGCTGAACGTGTGCGGCGACTGGTAAGACGTGGTCGACCTGCCCGAAGGCCGCTTCACGGTGGCGGTCGGCGACGTCGTCGGCCACGGCCTGGAAGCCGCCGCCGTCATGGGCATGCTCCGCAGCGCCCTGAGCGCCGCCGCCCGGGCGGTCGAGGGGTCCGCAAAGGCGCTGGAGGTACTGGACCTGTATGCGCGCTCGGTCGAGGGGGCGCTGGCCACCACCGTCGTCAAGGCAGTGATCGACACTGACAGCCGCCGGATCGACTACAGCAGCGCCGGCCACCTGCCGCCCGTGTGCTGCATCCCGACGGCACCTGCCAGTGGCTGGACCAGGCCACCGACCCACCGCTGGGCACCCGCCCCCAGCAGGTCCCTCGCCCGCAAGCCAGCCTGCCCTACGACCACGGCGACACTCTCGTGCTCTACACCGACGGGCTCATCGAACGCCGAGACGAGGACATCGACACCAGCCTGACCCGCCTGGCAGACGCCCTCTCCAAGGACACCCGGCTCAGTCCCGAACGCCTGGCCGACGCCCTGCTCACCCGTCTCGGCGTCACCGGCGGAGCCGGCGACGACATCGCCCTGGTCACCGTCCGGCTGTGACGCCGATCTCAAGCGGCCCCGGCAGCCCCGGATGGTGGGTGTCTCAAAGGTCGGTGGCCCGCTCGTGGCGGGGCTCGTACATGCCTACCTCACTGCCACCCGGCAGCCGGAACCTGGTCAGCCGGCCCCAGCCGGCATCCGTAACCGGCTGCGTGAACTCGACCCCTTTCGCGGTCAGTTCCTGCATGGTCGCTTCGACGTCATCGCACATGAAGTAGAACTCATGCGACTCCGGGCCCTGGGTGGGATGCATGGCGAGCTCGGCCGGCGGCAGCTTAAAAATCAGCCAGCCGCCGCCCGCATCAACGTGCGGATAATCCAGCACATCCCTGAAGAACATCCGGTCGGCTTCCGCGTCGCGGCTGTAAATGATGACGTGTCCACCGTTGATCACACGGCGATCTTAGAACTCGCGCAGATAGGTGTGGGGGTGCCCGTGGCAGCAAGGCAGGCGCAGGTCAGCCGGTCTGGGCGATGGTGCGCACGGCGTCGAAGGTCTCCTGTTCGTCTTGTTGGTCCCCGTAGTCGCTGAGTTTCACCACGACGGTCCTGCTTACGGGGTCGCCCCGGACAGTCGGCCGTCCACCACGGCTACCGCTACCGGATGCTGCACCTCGGTGAAAATCTTGTCCGGGAGGTTCTCGCCGACGCGGCTCCCGGCAGCGCCGGGCTGTCCCTCTTCGCCACCCGGTGGTGGACAACCCGGCCCTGACCCGCCATGCCGCCACGCGGCCGGCAACCCTGCCGGACCGGCAGGGCCGGGTAGACCGAGCCGCCATAGCCCGGGCCCGCGGTCTGCTACGGCAGCAATTCGCCGAGAACATCACCGCCGACGAGCTGTCCCGGGTGGCCGGATGCAGTCACTTCACGCTGCACCGGGGCTTCCGCGCGGCGTATGGCTTCGCCCCCAGCGACTACCAACGCGATCTGCGGTTGCGCCGCGCCCGCGTACTCCTGGCCGAGGGCACGACGCCATCGAGGCGGCCGCCGAGGCCGGCTTCCCCGACCAGGCCCATCTCACCCGATGGTTCACCCGCACCTACGGTGTCACCCCGGCTGCCTATCGCACGGCGTTTCACAGAGAAAGCCGGCGGCCGCAGAGCACAGCTCAGAGCTTCCTGCCACAACGGGGCGGCCGTCACCCATCACGGGCCTGCAGCGGTCATGAAGCCGATCAGGCCGCAGCGGGCCCCGGGCTGGTGGGGCGGAGAGCGGAAGGCGGCGGGACACGTTCAGCCGTACCTCAAAGATCACGATCTACAGCTGCCGTGACGGAACGCCACCGCAAGCCCCCCGCACAACGAACCCCCACCGGAGCAAGCCAGCGGGGGTTCCTCACCTCTCACCTGCTATCACACAGCCCCTATGACGGGGGCCAGGACTGTACGGGCCTGACCAGGTGGAAGACCTCCCAGGCAGCGTAGCGTTTGAGGCATCGGACGATTTCGCAGTCCGACTCGGCGCCTGGGTGAGCAACCAGCGCTCCCGAGCCGCAACACTGTCTCCAGGGCGAGTGGAGCAGCTGTCAGCGATCGGGGGGCGCTGGGTGTAGCGGCGTACCAGCGGCCAGCGGGCAGGTTTCTGGTGCTTCACGCACTGCTGTCCGGCGGGTGGTTCAGGAGCTGGCGGAAGAAGTCAATGAGCAATGGCTGGGCGGCGTCACGGTCACGTAGTTCGTCGTGGCCGAACCGGAATACCTCGTAGCCGCGAAACCTCAAGTCCCGGTCGCCAGCCATGGCCTCGGCGTACTTCGTGCTGTCTGGGACTGTGCCGTGGTTGCGGGTGTAGTGCTGGATGCCGTCCACTTCCAGCACCACCCGCTTGCTCCCGGGCAGGAGCATAAGGAAGTCCATACGCAGGTTCTGCAGGGCCCGCTCACCGCGCTCGCGTACGGTCTTGGGGTCCCAGTGCAGCCATATCTCCGGCAGGAGAGCCGGCACGTCACTCAGGTGGCTCCGGTAGATGCTGTGGTAGATCCAGAAGGTTGTGCTGCCCCTTCGACTCCCGCGGCAGGGAGGCTGCCATGCGACGGTACAAGGACCGGCCCGCCTGGGCCGCGTCGGTGCTGTTGCGAGCCTCCTGCCACCAGGACAGCAGGTCCCGCCAGAGCAGTCCGTCCTGCCCTACAGTCCGGTCGTACACCAGCACTTGATCGGCTCGTTCGGCAACCTCAATGTCGTTGTCGAGCGCGCTGGTGAAACGGATGTCCGGCTTCCCCAGTGTGGCAAAAATGAGGTTGCGCGGCCGCCGGGCAGTACCCCGGCCAGGCTGGACGAGGACGTACAACGGATAGCCGCCTTCCTCTCCCTCCTGCCGCAGTTGCGCGCCTAGAGGCTTCAGGTGACGGTTGGCCAGCTCAACGACGCGACGCTGGGCCTGCTCGTCGGACAGGGCCGTGGAGGAGGCCAGCCCTTCAAGGAAGCGTTGGAAGCGAGGGTGTGTGGCCTCGAACGCGCCGAGGTTCTCGAAGAGGTCCTCGGTCGACCAGTCCCCCGGAAATCTGACCACGTGGCGCTCGATGTCATGGCGCAGGGTGCCGTTGTGCGGACCCCATACGTCGAAGTCGTCCTCGCCCAGATCCCATAGTCGGCCCAGTAGGGCAAGGAAGCGGTCCGGGTAGCGGAGATGGTCGGACAGATCGAGGTCTCTGGCAAGCTCACGCCTTGTCCGGGCAGGGACTTCGATGTAGTGGCGTCCGAGCCACAGCACGTCCTCCAACGCAATCCGCTCGCCAGCGTGCAGAGGCTCGCTGTCGACGACCGCTTCAGCAACCTGCGGCAGTCGACTGTCCGGGCAAGCATTCAGGCTGGCCGACAGGCGCGTATGCTTCGTCGCCAGGCCATCATCGGGTGGAGGAGCCGGAAGGCCGAGACGCTCACACACCGTCGGCAAGTCTTTGTGACCGTAGCGCTGGTACAGCGTAACCATCACATCCTCGATCAGGCTCCGGATCCGCACCAGGTCCATCTGCTCCCCCATCCCACAGTCGACATCACGGTCAGCCTTCAGCATTCACCAACGGCGCCAGCGAATGGCGGGCCTTGGCCCGGACTACCGGCTGGGAATCAGTGCCCTCCCACGGTCAGCGGCCTGCTGACTTGGAAAACTCACCGATCGGGCTCAACCCGCGCGAATCGGCCCGCAATCCGCCCCATCAGGACCTCGAACGCCTCCTGTCAGCGGGCAGGTCTACGCTGTGACCCACGGCCGCCGCATGATCTTCAGTCTTCACACACCGATGATCAACGGTGGCCATACGGACGCCCCTATAACAGGAGGCCGGTGGATACCGGTCTGACCAGGTTGAAGACCTCGCGGGCGGCATATCGCTTGAGGCATCGGATGATCTCACGACGGGTCTTGCCCTCCCGGGTGCGGCGTTCGTAGTACTCCTGGGTGCGGGGATCGAAGCGCAGCCGGGTGAACACGATGCGGTGCAGGGCGGCATTCGCCTGTCGGTCGCCACCGTGGTTGAGCCGGCGCGAGCTCCGGCGGCCCGAGGAGTATTCGATGGGGCTGACTCCGCACAGCGCGGCGAAGGACGCCTCGGTGCTCAGCCGCTCGGGATTGTCTCCCATCGCGATCAGGAGGGTGACGGCGCTGTCCGGACCGATGCCCACCGGTGTGAGCAGCTGCGGGGCGTGACGTTCGACGAGCCGGGTCAGGCGCTCAGCTCGTCGATCTGCCGGGTGTGCTGTTCGATGCGCCGGGCGAGCAGGCTCAGTGTGATGCAGGTGGCTCGGGGCACGGTGTCCTCGTCGTCCCCGTCGCTCGGGCTGAGGCGTGCGACACCCGAGATCTGGCCTCAGTCGCTAGGGGCGACCGGGGCGGGATCGGCGTCGAGCGCATCGAGTACTGCGTCGCCGTTCGCCCGCGCCCACTCGGTCAGCACGTGGATCGGATCGATCAGCGTCGCCCCGAGCGGGGTGAGCTCGTACTCGACGCGGGGAGGCACCTCGGCGTAGGCGTGGCACCCAGCAGGCGCTCGGCGGTCCCGAGGTGCTCACCATCGTGGACGGGCCCGAGCCCCGGCCCCTGCCGACCGAGGTTCTTGTCCGCGTCCAGGCGATCGGGCTGAACCCGCTGGAGGCGCGCCTGCGCGCCGGTGAGTTCCCGCTGATCGGCCGGCCGCCCGCCTGAGCCCTACCGATGGCCGTCGGCATGCGGTCGGTGAAGTGTCCTACAGGGAGCGGTGTTTCATGGGAGGGACGCCGGACCCCATGGGCGGGAATCCGGCGCCTGAATCCTCCTCAGTGGGGTTTGGCTGGGCTTCGCAGCGGAACGCCCAGGTCAGCGTGAGCCATCAACGAGCCTGCAGCCGCTTGTGGTTGCGGCGCCGTACCGCGATGACGCCGCCGGCAAACGCGACCGCCACCACTGCCGAGGCGCCGAGTTGCAGAGGAGCCGAGGACGAAGATGACGGCGTGGACGGAGAGGACGGCGTGGACGCCGGACCGAAGCCGCCCGCCAGTCCTTTGCGGTCGTAGGCGGACCCCGGCATCTTGTCCGCGTAGCGGCTGTGCACCAGCTTCTGGTAGGCGGCGAGCGTCACCGTCCGCTTGCCTCCCAGCCCCGAGGACGCTTCCCGGTTGAGCGGTTCGACGGTGTTGTTCTTCAGGCGGTACCAGGCGTGGATCTGCGGTTCGGTGAAGACCTTTGAGTGGTCCGTGGTCTGTTTGCCGTAGGTGAGATCGCTGTCGCCGTCGCGCACGCCCATCAGGTGCCAACCGCCGCTGCCGCCACCGCTCTTGGCCGTGGAGGAGAGCAGGACCGTGGCCTTGTGCCCGCTGGCGTCGTTCGCCCGGGAGGCCAGGTACGACAGCCGTGTGACGTTGCCCGCGGTGGGCTTCGTTTTCCCGGTGACGAATCCGGGTGCGAGCTCGTACAGCGCGACCGGGTCCTTGAAGCTCAACGCCTGCTGGTCATTGTGTGACCCAGGCGCCATCGGCGCCGCCGCACCCGAGCCGCCGTCGGCGCCTGCGTTCGCCGTCGCGCCGAGGAATCGGGAGACCGCGTTGTGCACATGCGCGGTCTTGAGCACCTGCCGTGCGCCCTCGTAGTCGGGAATGCCGCTCGGGCCATCGGCCGCCTGTGCCGGGCCGCACAGGGCGGTGGAGAGCAGGGTCGCCGCCGCGCCGAGAGTAAGGGCGAGACGAGTAGCACTTTGCTGTAGAGAAATCTTCTTGCTGCGCATTGCTGCCCGCCTTACTTGTGTATCCCGATGCGGGAGTGGGTCCATTGGAACCTTGAGTTGTTGACGTAGTCGTTGTAGTTCCACCAGGTGTAGGTCTGCGTGGTCTTCCAGGGGTCACCGACCGCGATCATTTGCGATGACGGGTCGTAGCCGTAGATGACGTTCATGTGGCCGCCGCCGGAATTCCATCCGATACGGACGGCGAAAGGGCGTTTGCCGTCAATCTCCTTGCCCGTCTCCGAGAAGGAGGCATTGCGGTCGAGGTCGTATCCGGTGTCGCTCAGGCCGATGCTGGACAGACCGTTGGCCACGTCGTCGAGGGTGGCGGGCTGGTTGTCACAGCTGAGGTTGCCGTTCTGGGCGGCAAGCCGGCAGAAGTCCTGCTGGCTGTAGTTGTTGTAACCCCAGTACTTGGCGATGGTCAGACCGCTGGCGTCCCAGCACCACTGGTCCTGAACCTGCTTCTGCATGTCTATCTTGAGGGCCACGCGCCCGCTGGGCTTGGGATGCCGGGACGAGCAGGTCGGCAGGTTGTCGGTGTTTCCTTTGATGAACGCGTTGGCTATGTAGAAGTGCCCGGAGTCCGACCAGATCCAGCGAGGGTCGTTCTCCACGGCCTCACCCTGGACGCGGCAGGTCATCGAGACCTTGCTGCCGACTGTGGCCTGACCGACGATGCGGGCGGAAAGGCTGGCCGATGACCTTTCGTTGATGCCGCGGTAGCTGCCCTGGCCGCCGGTCACGGTGCCGGTTACGGAACCGGCCTTGGCGTTGCCACCGCTGAGCAGGAACCCTGCGGTGATCGCGATCAACGCGACCACCGTTAATGTTCTCCACAGCGTTTTGAAGCGAGGAAGACGCATATATGGACTCTTTCGAGGTGTGGGGGATTGTATTGCCCGGCCATCGGGCGGATGACGCCGGCGTATGCCGAGTCGTCACCTGGCGAAGCCCCTATGGGGCAGCCGATGCGCGTTTCACGAAATGCGGTCTGGACCTGCCTGTCGGCATTTTTGGCGTGCGCGCTCTGTTGCCGCTTACTTTCGCTGCGCATGTTCACGCCACGCGCACGGCGAACGGCAGCGAACACCAGCGACGCCTCCCTGGCCGTCACACTCGGAATGCGCAGGGGAATTAGTACAGCATCTTCACCGGCTGTTCAAATGACACTCCGTCAACTCCCCTTAGCTACTGGAGAGTTTAGGGAAATATGCAAGGCCGCCCATGCCGCAAGACCCCTCGGCGACTCAACGAATTACAGGAACTTGGGCGCGTTTGCGTAATTTGCGACGTCGCACTGAGTATGTCGCCCTGATACTGACAGTTACCTGGCGGTCGGCTTCTTCTGTGCGGGTTGTCGTTTCTGATAGCAGGTGGAAAGGTCAGTCAACTGTGCGGTAATAAGAACTCTCCGTATAAACAAGCACCTTGGGCTTTGCTGCGGCGAACCACCTATTACGATGAGCGCCAACTGATCGCCGTTGAGGCGGTGTTCGCCTCAGGAGAAGGAGTGCCCGTGGGGAAACATGCACGAAGGCGCCAGAGCCGGTTGGGCGCACGGGTCGCCGGCACCACAGGAGCACTGGCCGTCGTCCTGAGTGCCGGAGTCGGGTCGGCTGCCGCCGCCGGGAAGAGCACCGGTACGCCCATGACCGCGGCGGCGGCATTGGACGACGTGGCGCAAGCCCCGCACCAGGCAGCGGCGTTGGACGCGCCGCCAGCCCCGGGCCAGCTGGCTCTCCCTGCCCCGACCGGGCGCTACCGTGTCGGAACGGTCGACCTCCACCTGCGCGACGCGTCACGCATGGATCCGTGGATGCCCGGACAGCAGCGCGAGCTGATGGTCTCGCTGTGGTATCCGGCCACGCATACCAGCAACTATCCCGCCGCACAGCTGCCGGTCAGCCAGCAGGTACTGCCGGGCGGGGTGACCCTGCCCACCACTGCCGGGCACACCGGCGCCCCGGTTGACCGCAGGGCAGGCAAGCTGCCGGTACTGCTGTACTCACCCGGGCTGCACGGGCACCGGGGCCAGTCGACTGCACTGGGTCAGGACTTGGCCAGCCGCGGCTACTTGGTCATCACCCTCGACCACACCCACGATTCCGGCGACGTGGTGTTCCCCGGCGGGCGGCATGAGGTGAACATGATGCCGCCAGGTACCCATTACCCAGAGGTCGACTTCATCCGCTGAACCGACGGGAGGCCGCCGTCGGCCGCTGCACAGAGCGACAGTACGTCGCGCCCCCCGCATGAGGAGAATTGTGTCCAGAGCAGCCAGGTATCTCGCGGCCCTCATGCTGCTCATCTCCGCCCTCGTCCTTCCTGAGGCTCTCCAGCCCACTGCCGGGGCCGAGACGGCTGCGCTGCCGTACCCGACGCGGTCCGACTACCGCATCAAGGGCATCCAGCCGGACTTCTGGTCCGACAAGGGCGAGATCGCCGGCAACAACGCCGGCGGCGTGTCCATGAACCTCGTCTGGGCGGCCTGGGAGCCCAGCGCCACAACAGCGCCCTGCGCCGCCGGTGAGCAGGAATTCGACGGTCACTGCTTCACAATCCGGCCCGAGGTGGACTCGGCCATCAAGCAGTGGACCGACCGGGGCCTGGTGGTCACCGCCATCGTCTACGGCACGCCCACCTGGGCCCGCCAGGGCAGACCATGTGATCCCGCACCCGGCTACGAGGTGTTCTGCGTGCCCAACAATCCGGCCGACTTCGGACGGTTCGCCGGGATGCTGGCCCAACGTTACGACGGCCTGCACGGACACGGCCGGATCGCCGACTTCGTGATCGACAACGAGGTCAACACCAACACCTGGTTCAACATCGGCTGCGGCAAAGGCAAGCCCTGCGACACCACACAGTGGCTCGACCAGATCGCCGCCAACTACAACGCCGCCTACGACCGCATCACCCCCCAGCAACCCACCGCCAAGGTACTGACCTCACTGGACCACCGCTTCGGCACGGCCTACGACCAGCCATCCGGCAACGACGCGACGCTGTCCGGCATGACCGTGCTCAAGGGGCTGGCCGCCCGGGCGAGATCGCGCCACTGGCGGGTCGCCTACCACCCCTACGCCTCAGACCTGTTCAAGCCCGTCCTCTCCGCCGACGACTACCCCAAGGTCACCCACGGCAACATCGGCGTAGTGGTGGGCTGGCTACGCCAGCAGTTCCCGCACACGCCCTCCGCCTGGACGATCCAGCTCACCGAGAGCGGCATCAACTCCGGAGACGGGTCCAGCGAGCCACAGCAGGCCGCAGCCGTGTGCGACGCCTTCCGCAATGTGCTCGGCACGCCGGGCATCGAGAGCTACATCTACCACCGGATGCAGGACGACCCCGGCGAGGGCGGTCTCAAGCTCGGCCTCCGCAGACAGGACGGCTCCGCCAAACCCACGTGGTCCACCTGGGCAATGGCCAACCGCAACGACCTGCCCACACCTCAACTCTCCTGCGGCTTCGAGCACCTTCCCTACACTCTGCTACGCCGCGGCCACCACCCCGACCGGGGACACATCACCTCCTCCCGGCTGCTGCCACCCGGCTTCACCCAGCAACAGACCTGGAAGCTGCTGCGCCACCACGCTCACGAGACGGCCATGCTCTACGAGTGCAAGGTGGGGGGCCACACATTGCTGACCCGCGACCCCGGCTGCGAAGGCCAGTTCCCCATGGGCCCCGTCGGCTACGTCCACACCAGCCAGGTGAGCGGGTCGGTACCCCTCTACCGCTGCTACATCCCCTCCACCGGAGACCACTTCGTCTCCGGCGCCGCCGACTGCGAAGGCCACACCAGGGAGGCCGTGCTCGGCTACGCGTTCCCCTAGCCTCTCTCAGCAGGGCCGGGGCTCGCGGCGCGCCCATGCGGCCCGCTGACGCAGAGTATTCAGGTGTTCTGTCGCGGAGTGAGGCGGCGCCGGCCGATGAGTAACCACAGCAGGCTGCCCAGGAAGGGCGCGACGAAGGCGAACACCAGCCACACCAACTTCATCCCGCCATCCATCCGAGCCCTCACGATGCTGATCAGAGCACCGACGAACTGCACGACGTAGGCGGCCGACAGACACCTGCCGCGTAAGGTCCCCCCTCTGCTGCACTTCGGTCGCCGCACCCGCATCGCCACCGCTGCCCTGCACTGCGCCGTCGAGAACGGCGAGCCGGAGCACAGCAAGGTTGCGTCGAACACCACGCACCAGGCCCATCTCCGAACGCAGGAACCCCCGCCGGAGCCAGCCGACGGGGGTTCCTCACCTCTCACCTGCTATCACACAGCCCCTATGACGGAGGTCATGACTGTGTGGGCCTGACCAGGTAGAACACCTCGCGGACGGCGTAGCGTTTGAGGCATCGGACGATTTCGCGTCGGGCCATGCCCTCCTTGATGCGGCGTTCGTAATAGTCCTGGGTGCGTGGTCGAAGCGCAGGCGCGTCTGCACGATCCGGTGCAGGGCGGCATTGGCCTGCCGGTCGCCCCCGCGGTTGAGGCGACGGTACTGCCGACTGCCCGAGGAACGCTCGACAGGGCTGACCCCGCACAGCGCGGCGAAGGGCGCCTCACTACCCAGGCGTTCCAGGTTGTCCCCCACCGTGACCAGCAACGTGACGGCCGTGTCCGGCCCGATGCCCACCACAGTGAGCAACTGCGGAGCATGGCGCTCCACGAGCCGGGCCAGGCGGCGTTCCAAGTCCTGGATCTGGTCGGTGAGCTGCCCGATTCGCTGGGCCAGCAGACCCAGGGTCATGCGGGTGGCGTGCAGCACCGTCTCTCCACCGTCCTCGTCGTTCTTCGGCAGTTCGTCGTCTCGTACGGCGTGCCGGGGTTGGGCTGCGCATTGGTCTGTCCGGGTGATATTCGAGTCAGGACGGTGTTGTTCTGTTAGCCATTTCGGGTTAATGGTGGGGACCGTTTTCCGGTGGGTTGCCCATCTCTCCGGGGAGAGATGGGCAACCCCCTGTGGTGCGCGGGTGCGTGGTACATGTCGGTGTGCCCTCTTGCTGTCCCGGTGTGCAAGCGGTGATCCGGTTCGCGTATACCGGCGCCGTGCGGCGCGGGCCCCGGTGGGAGTTCTTGGGCGGCCCTCTCAGCTCAGAGAGGTGTGTCATGGAACCGACTACGGGTTGGTGGGGAGCTCCGGCGGTGGCCGGCGGGTTTCGGCCGGTTGTACCGGCCAGTGGATCCGAGGTGGCCGCTGTACGGGGGCTTGTGGCCGCGCCGTTCAGTGCGGCGTTCTCCACGGTGACGATCCCGGCGGGCACGACCCCGCTGGCGGTGGCGGTGGCGCCGAACGGCAACGTCTACGTCGGCAACGCCAATTCCAACAACGTGACGGTGATCAGCAGCACCACGAACACCGTCCTGGCCACCGTCCCCGTCGGCTCAAGCCCGGCCATGATTGCGGTGGCGCCGAACGGCAACGTCTACGTCACCAACCAGAGCTCGAACAACGTCACGGTGATCAGCAGCGCCACGAACACCGTCCTGACCACCGTCCCCACCGGCGGGGGCCCGTTCGCACTGGCGGTGGCGCCGAACGGCAACGTCTACGTTGCCAACAGCACTTCGAACAACGTGACGGTGATCAGCAGCGCCACGAACACGGTCCTGGCCACCGTTCCCGTCGGCGCGGTCCCGGACGCGGTGGCGGTGGCGGCGAACGGCAACGTCTACGTCGCGAACCGGAACGCGAACACCGTGACGGTGATCAGCAGCGCCACGAACACCGTCCTGACCACTCTCCCCACCGGTGGGTTCCCGGGCGCGGCGGCGGTGGCGCCGAACGGCAACGTCTACATCGCCAACCAGACCTCGAACAACGTAACGGTGATCGACAGCGCCACGAACACGGTCCTGGCCACCGTCCCCACCGGCACGGTCCCCGGGGTGATCGCGGTGGCGCCCAACGCCAACGTCTACGTCACCAACACCGTTTCGAACAACGTGACGGTGATCGACAGCGCCACGAACACGGTCCTGGCCACCGTCCCCGCCGGCGCGGCCCCGTTCGGGGTGGCGGTGGCGCCGACCGGCAACGTCTACGTCGGCAACAGCAATTCCAACAACGTGACGGTGATCAGCAGCACCACGAACACGGTCGTGGCCACCGTCCCCGTCGGCGCGTTCCCGTTCTCGGTGGCGGCGGCGCAGAACAGCAACGTCTACGTCACCAACGCCAATTCGGCCAACGTGACGGAGATTTCGCCGTTGACGGTGACGACCTCGCCGGCGTCGCCGGTGTGCGGGCAGCCGGTGATGTTCAACATTTCCGGGGGGACTCCGAACGGGAGCGCGGTGGTGGACTTCGGGGACGCCAGCCCCACGGTCACCGTCCCCCTGGACGCCACCGGGAGTGGGCAGACCACCCACACCTACACCGCCGGTACGTTCACCGCGACCGTGAACGGCAACCCCACCTCCGTCACCGTGAGCCCCAACCCCACAACGACGACGCTGTCGGTGACGCCGAACCCCTCGACCTGCGGGCAGAGCGTGACCGTATGCGCCACCATCACCCCGGCACCAGCCACCACCTCCGTGCCGACCGGCACGGTCACCTTCACCCTCCCCAACGGCCAGACCCAGATGGTCCCCGTCAACGCATCGGGGCAGGCCTGCTTCACCACCACCGCTCTGACCTCCGGCACCCTCACCGCCACCTACAGCGGTGACAGCTGCTTCACCGGCTCCAACGCCGGCACCCCCGTCACCGTGAACCCCAACCACACAACGCTGACCGCGCAGCCAGGCACGATCCGGCTCCGGCTGACCCCGCTGCCCGAGTTCTACATCCCCACCCTCAGCGCCACCCTGACGACCACCTCCGGGATGCCGGTGGCCGGTCAGCCGGTGACCTTCACCGCCACCACGCTCTTCGGCCCGGTCAACCTCGGCACCGCCATCACCGATGCCAACGGCACCGCCACCCTCCACAACGCCGTCGTCCCCGTCTTCGCCATCGCCACCCCCTTCTACACCGCCACCTTCCCCGGCACTGCCTGCTACACCGCCGCCACCACCCACAACATCCTGCTGTTCATCCCCCTCCCCAGCTGACCTCGTCGGCTCCGAAAACCCCAGGTCACCTTGTCTGCTGCGACGGGAGGAACACTTCGTGACCCAGCTGCACGAGTTGGCCGCCCAGACCCGGCCTTCATCTCGTGCATGCCGTCGATGGGGCCAGAATTCGGCAACGGCGCATCTGCGAGGCTGAAGGCGTCGAGGTGCCGTACTAGGAGTCGCTCGCGACTACGAGGCTCCGCCGGGCCCCGGCGGCCTCCCGTCCGGCGACTGGGATCCATGGCCCGAATCCCCCGAGACCCCTGGACGATCCGCCTCGGCGAAGCCAGCAGACCGACGACGGCCTCGTCGGCTACGTCCTCGCCGGCGAGTGCGTTCGTCGTCGCGCAGGTACCTCGTCGGCGAGGGCACGGGCTCCTGCCCTGCGAGAGCAGGAGCCCGCCGCCGCTTCGGGTCGGTACGGCCGTTTCGCCATTCGCGGCCGGTCCGGTCATGGACGCCAACGCGTCGGCTTGCCTCTTTGTTTGTCAGCCCCATCTGCACAAGCCGGAAGTATTCCTCCCGCTCAGCCCGGAGCTTCCGAGGCCCCTGAGCCTTACGGACCTTACGGATCTCGAAGTCCATCGCACCCCTTGAGCTGGGGTGTTGCGACGACCGCTAGAACTGAAGGCAAACAGGCGGGGCTTCGTCGTGTCACAGCCCCTATGGGCGTGGTGGTCCAGGGCGGTGTGCAGGTAGGCGTGGCCGGCGGGTGGGCTCGTCGAGCGGCGTTCAGCGGCACAGGGTGCGCAGGGTGGTGAGGCAGTCCGCGGCCCGGCGCTGCGGGTCGGTGTCGGTGCCGGCCCAGGCGATCCGGGCGTCCGGCCGGATCAGGACGGCGGTGACGTCCCGCCAGATCGCTTGCGTCGCCTCGGAGTTGACGGCTCCCGCCCGCTGCTCCAAACCCTCCGCGGGGCACGGTGTCCGCGTCCCGCCGAGGTCAAGCAACAGTGGTCGGCCGTGGTGCATCAAAGGGTGGGCGGTGGGCGCGTCGGTCGCGTCGAGGGCAAGGCCGGCCAGTCGGGTGCCGTTCAGCGGGTGCGCGCCGGGTGTGGTGTCGGCGGGGAGCGGGTCTCGAAGCCGGCGATCCGGCGGGCCCACCGGCGGTTGGTCTGCGGTTCGGCGAGCGCGGCGGACCAGACCTCGCGCAGGGCGATCTGCTCCGGGCTCACCGCGGCGAACAGGGCGAGCTGCGCGCGGGTGTTGTCGATGACGGCGCGGGCGGCCGGTCGGCGCTCCGTGTCGTAGCTGTCGAGCAGTCCGTCGGGCGCCCGGCCCTGGAGGGTGGCGGCCAGCTTCCAGCCCAGGTTGGTGGCGTCCTGGATGCCGAGGTTCATGCCCTGCCCACCGGCCGGGAAGAACATGTGCGCCGCGTCCCCGGCCACCAGCACCCGTCCGGCCCGGTACCGCGTGGCCTGGCGGGTGGCGTTGCCGTAGCGCGACAGCCACCGGGGGTTGCGGATGCCGAGGTCCCGTCCCAGCAACGTGCGGGTCTGCTCGCGCACCTCCTCCAGGGTCAGCGGTTCGCCGGTCCCGCGGTGCATGGTGGCCGTGGAGAGTCCCGCCAGCCGGTGGACGCCGTCGCCGATCGGGGCCGCCAGGAGCGAACCGTCCGGCCCGGTGGCGGCGAGCGGCGCGGTGGGCGGATCGTCGAGTTCTACGTCGGCGAGCCACCCGGTCAGTGTGGTGTCCTGGCCGGGGACGATGCCGACGGCCGAGCGCAAGCATAAAGGGGTGGACCGCCCCGACGGTGGAGAAGTCCAGCCGGGTGATCGCCGCCCCGAAGTGACCGGTCGGCACCGGGGTTCCGCGTTCGATGAACCGCTGCGCGAGGCCGCGGGTGGCGAAGGTGTCCAGCGTGCCGGCGGCGGGGCGGCGTCAGGGCGATCGCAGGCCACGTGGGGCAAGCCCGGCGGGACAGCCCCGGACGGGAAGCCGCGATGAACCGGATCGTCACCGACCCGCGCACCGCCCGACGATTCGACGCCCGGCGCGCGTGCGCCTGTTCGCTTCCCCGGGTGCCGGACGGCCGCCGGCAGCACACGCCGCGTTACGCGGCATCGGCGAGGATCCGCTCCACTGCCGGGGAGCGGGGCCGGAAGACGTCGTTGAGGCCGATGGCGCGCAGGACGGGAGCGAGTTCCCGCATTTGCGCGACAAGGGCCGCGTACTCGGGAGTGCCCTCGGTGAGTTCGTCCAGTCGTAGGGCGTTGGCGACGAATGCGGCCACCGAACCCTTGCGGACAGTCAGCCCGTTGATCCCGGTCGAGTCGATGCCCTCGGGCAGGACATCTTCCGGGCGCACGGCGGGCTGGTGCTGGTGCGAAGAGGAATGCGACATGACTATCCTTTGCGTGCTTGATGTACGTGCTTTCTGCACGCAGATTACGATAGCAGGACTCCGTGCTTCTTGCACGTATCATCGAGGGGTGAGCAAGACGACACGTGACAGCACGTCCGCCGCCCGCGTGGCCTCAGCCATCGGGGCACTGACCCTGCGCGCCACCCGTGCCGGGCTCTACGGCCGGCTGACCTCCGGGGTGGAGGGCGTGGACGCCACGACCTACCCCGTGCTGTCCGGGCTCGCCCGCGTGGGGCCCGTGACCGCCACCAAGCTCGCCGAGGCGATCGGGATGGACCGCACCGTCACCACCCGGTACGCGACCAGGCTGCAGGAGGCCGGGCTGATCGCCCGCCGTCCCGACCCTGCTGACGCCCGTGCGACCAGGCTGGCCCTCACCGTCGAGGGCGAGAGGGCAGTCACGGCGTTGCGCGGGGCGATGGAGTCCTTCGTGGCGGAGGAGATGGCGACGTGGCCGCCGGATGAGGCCACCGCCTTCGCCACACGCCTGGAGCGTCTGGCACAGTCGCTCGCCCAGGGCGAGGGGGACCGTTCGCGTTGATGCGGGCTCGGATGGAACGAGCGCCCCAGACAGATCGGCCGGCTGGAAGATCACTGAAAATGTTGGGAGTTTTGGCTCCGGATCTTGTGGTCCGAAGCCAGTCCGGTGGGCATACAGGGTGATTGGGCCGGGGAGGCGATCGGGCCCGATGTGCGGGAGACCTGCCGGGAGTTGATCCTGCCGGGCAGCGTCTTCGCATTCCTGGCCGAGCACCGCGAAATGCTGTTCTCGGCGGTGATGTTCGCCGATATGTATCCGTCGTCCAACGGGCGGCCGTCCATGCCGCCCCAGGCGCTGACCGCCGTCACGGTGCCGCAGAGCCTGCATGGCCACCTGGGTCGCCGAGCCCGCTGCCCTAGGTGTGGTGTTCGGGGAGGTTGGCGACGCGGCTCATTTCTGCCAGGAAGGCCCGCACGCGCGGCGTTTCGGTCTCGGTGCCCGTGGCCACGAGCACGCTGCGGGACACGGTCGGCCGGCAGCGAACGAAGCGCACGCTGCTGGGAGCCGAGGTACGGACCACGCGCGGCACCAATGTCACTGCGAGTCCAGCCGCGACCAGGCGGAGTTGCGTGGCGTAGTCGGACACGCAGTAGCGCACCTCCGCTTCCACCTCGTGTGCGCGCAGCAGTTGCCGCAGTGCTTCGTGCGCGTCGCTCCCCGCAGGACAGCTGGTCCAGAGTTCTCCGTGGAGTTCATCGAGTGCCACGAACTCCTGGCCGGCCAGTGGGTGTCCCTCCGGAACCGCCAACTGCGCGTCCTCGTGCATCAGGAGGGTGGTGCGTACTCCGGGCGGCAGGTGCGCCGGGTGGTGGTCCCAGCTCTCCGTGACGACGGCGTCGAGCTGGCGTGCTTGGAGCATCGGGATCATGTCGACCGCTTCGCCGTCGCGCAATGAGGGTTCGAGGCGGGGGTGGCGTTCGATGAGGCGGTGCAGCACGTCAGGGACCAGTGTGCGGAGAACACTGGCGACACCACCGATGCGCAGGGGTCCGGCGACGAGACCGTGCAAGTTGGCGAGGTCTCGTTCGGCGTCCGCGAGCGTGGACACCATGGTGTGTGCCGAACCGGCGAGGATGTGGCCGGCGCTGGTCAGCCGGATGCCACGGCCGTCCCGCTCAACGAGTTGGCATTGGACCTCCTTCTCCAGTTTTCGCACGTGCTGGGACACTGCGGGCCCTGTGATGTGCAGAGCGGCGGCTGCTTCGCTCACGGAGCCGAAGCGTGCGACGGCTGCGAAGACCCGTAGCCTCTCCCAAGTGATCACGTAAGCCAGGCTAATGCTTTTGGCTAATGAATCTTGAATAGTGCTCCCCGGCTCACGCTGGGATCGTGGATGTTGTGGATGCGACCTCAACGCTCTCCGTGGCGACTTCCGATGACACCGAGCGGGCTCCCCGGCGCAGTTCAAGAGCCCCAGCGGGGTTGGTCATCGGTGGAGCCGCCTGTTTGTCCGTTTCGGCAATGTTCGTCAAGCTCGCCGACATCACCGCAGGCACCGCGGCATTCCTGCGCTGCGCCCTTGCCCTGGGCATTCTTGTGCCACTGCTTGTTCACGAGATACGGCGCAATGGACGGCTGGCGCGGAAACTTCAGGGATATGCGGCGCTCGCAGGCGTCTTCCTCGGCATTGATTACGTCATGTGGACCATGAGCATCCTGGATGTGGGGGCTGCAGTCGCCACGGTGCTCATCAACGTACAGGTCATTGCCTTCCCGTTGCTGGCGCGGCTCATCGGCGGCACGGTCATGTCTCGTCGTTTCCTGTGCACCACGCCCGTGATGTTGGGTGGCATCACTCTGGCCAGCGGCGCTCTGGAGGGCGGTGCGGAAGACGGCAGCCCGGTGCGCGGCACGCTGCTGGGCGTGGGCGCCGGTGTTGCCTATGCCGCCTATCTGTATCTCAACCGGCTGTCAGGTGAGCGCAGCCCCGTGCACGTGGTGACGCCGGTCTGCATTTCCACCGCGGCCGCTGCGGTGACCGCGGGGGTGGTCGGTCTGTTCACCACCGGCATCACCCTGTCGATGTCGCCGGCCTCGTGGGGCTGGATCATCGCGCTCGCTCTGCTGGGACAGGTGGCGGCCTGGCTGTTGATCAGTACCGGGACACCTCGGCTCGCGCCGAACACTTCTGCCGCCTTGTTGCTGCTGCAGCCGGTCATGGCCATGGGATGTGGCCTGTTCATCCTCAGGGAGACGGCGACTGCGTGGCAGCTCGCCGGCTGCGTGGTGGTGATCGCCGCGGTGTGGTTCTCGCATCGCCCACCGTGCAAGGGCGCAGACAGCGGGCCCTGACGGAAGTACCGGTACGCGCCACTGCGCCGGATGGCTGCCGGCCACCTCCGCCTGGACACGGCCCACCCGCTGGACCTCCCTGGCCCTCCCCACAGGTTCGAACGCCCCGTCCAACGCCGCCTCGTCCGGATGGGACCAGGGCCTCGCCTTGGTCCCGGTGGTGATCAGCTGGCGGTCGTAGGGGTCTGCCGGAGTTTGTGGCGTCGTTGCCGGGCGAGTCGCCGTTGCGGGGGAAGTACGGGGAACCGGCGGAGTACGTCGTCCAGTGGCTGCTGCCGGTCGGTGCGGCCGTGCTGGGCGTCGTGCTGCTGGTGGCCGGCGAGGTAGCAGCCGACGTCCTACTGCTGGCCGGCGTCGGCGCGGTGGGTTTCTGGTTTCCCCGTCTGGCGGCGGCTGCGGAGGAGGCGCGGGCCGTGTGGGCGCGGTCGTTGGTCTGCCGGCAGTGCCCGGCCGTGTTTCCGCGGGAGGATGCGGTGACGGTCTGAGTGTTTGGTCAGGGCTCATGAGGCTCTTGGTGAAGCTGACCCAAGAGCGTTTTAGAGCAGATCGCTCTGAGGGCTTTTCCAGCATTCCCCAAGGCGTGGAGGGCGCGCTCCGTGTGCTCGATTGGCTTCGCGAAATGAGGGTCTTTACGGTCGAAGCGGAGCGGCGTCAGGAGCTTCGCACCCAGCGGAAGCGCCAACGCCGCCTTGAGCAGGCTGTGGGCCACTTCGGCCGCGTAGGCGGGGCCCAATAGATAGATGTCCACGCACGCCATTCCGAGGCTCTTGCACTCCGCGTCGTCGTAGGCGATCAGCAAGCGGGGGACTGGTGCGCCGATCAGGTTGGACCCCCGGTGCCGGGCGTCGGCTCAGCGTCCGCCGACCGTCCCGCCTCGGTCCAGGACGGCCTCGACCGCAGCGAGCAGCCGCTCCCCCGCACGGTCGACGCTCCCGTTCTGGGCACTGATCTGAGCCCCCTCCATGAGGAAGGTGATCTCTGCGGCGGCCTCGTCGGGAGCCCGCACACCGGCCCTCTCGCACATGCCCGTGAGCCGGCGCCGTTGGGTGGCCTTGTGGTCCTCGATCAGCCGGCGGGCCGGATGTCCCCGGTCGGGCAGGCCGGCAATGGAGTTGACGAAGGGGCAGCCCCGCTGCGCGATGTCCGGCAACCCCTCGGCGATGAATCGCGTCACGGCGAGGACCTGGGCCCGGCCGTCGCCGGGGTGCTCGGCCTCCGTCCGGTCGAAGGCTGTCGAGTACCCCGCTGCGACGATTCTCAGCCACTCCTCGATCAGGGCGTCCTTGGTGGCGAAGTGCCGGTACAGGGCCATCTTCGTGGTCTTCGCCTGCTCGGCGATGGCCTGGACCCCGACGGCCCTGATGCCCTCGCGCAGGAAGAGCTCCTCGGCAGCGTCGAGGATGCGCTCACGCGGGGGCAGGCGGGCCACTCTCGTGTCCCGGCCGGGCCTTGGGGGGCTGCTCGCCATCTCCGCCTCACTTCGGTCGCCGTCGCCGACCTCTCTCCGCCCATGCTACGTTACCGACCGACCCCGAACGATACCGATCGGTATCACACGGGACCGATCGGACGCACCGCGAGGCTGAGCATCGTGAAGCTGCACGAATACACCGAGTACGACGCCGTGGGGCTGGCCGAGCTCGTCGCACGAGGAGACCTCACCGCCGCGGAACTCACCTCCGCGGCCCAGGACGCGATGGCTGCCGTCAATCCCCGCATCAACGCCGTCGTGGAGAACTGGCCGGCCGAGGACGCACCGGGCCCGGGCAGCACACCGCTGGCCGGTGTCCCGTTCCTCATCAAGGATCTGGCCGTGGCCATGAAGGGCAAGCGCGTCGAGCTGGGCAGCCGCCTCGCCGCCGGCAATGTGGCAGCGGCGGACTCCTTCCTCATGCGACGGTTCAGGCGGGCCGGCCTGGTGACGCTGGGCCGTACGGCGTCCCCCGAATTCGCCTACAGCACGACCACGGAGCCGGTCCTCCACGGAGCGACCCGCAACCCCTGGGACCTCACCAGGACGCCGGGAGGTTCCAGCGGCGGGTCGGCCGCAGCCGTCGCCGCCGGCATCACCCCCCTCGCGCACGCCACCGACGCGGCCGGCTCGATCCGCGTCCCCGCCGCCAGTACGGGGCTGTTCGGACTCAAACCCACCCGCGGCCGCGTCTCCATGGGTCCGGACGCCGACGAGGTCTTCAACGGGTTGGCCGTGCACGGCGCCCTCAGCCGGACCGTGCGCGACAGCGCGACGCTCCTCGACCTGATCCAGGGCCCCGAAAGCGGCGATCCCTACTTCGCGGCACCTCCCCGACGCCCATACGCCGAGGAGAGCACCCGCGACCCCGGCCGACTGCACATCGGACTGCTCACCACCCCCTGGAACGGACGCGTCGTGGAACCGGCCGTACACGAAGCCACCCTCGCCGCCGCCCGCCTGCTGGATGCGCTCGGCCACCGGGTCGAACCCACCGGCGTCAACCTCGGGGTGAGCTGGGAGGAATTCGTCCTCGCCAACGCCCGACTGTGGACAGCGAACCTGGTGACATGGATCGACGGCTTCGCCGAGGCGTTCGGCCGCCCCGTGAACGAGACGACCGTCGAGCCCGAGATGCTGGCGAGCTACACCTGGGGACGCCGGGTGAGCGGTGCGGAGTTCGTGCAGGCCCTCGAAGTGCGCAACCGGGTTGCCCGGTCGATCGGCGCGTACTTCGACCGTCACGACGTACTGCTGACACCCACCCTTCCCGAACTTCCCGTAGCCATAGGCACCTACCACCATGGAGCGGAGGGGGCGGACGGCCGGGGCTGGCTGGAGCACCTGTTCCACAGGTCGCCGTTCACCGCAGCCTTCAACGTCGCCGGCACCCCCGCCATGTCGGTGCCGCTGGCGGCCGATCCGGCCACCGGCATGCCCATCGGCATCCAGTTCGCCGCCGGGTACGGGCGCGAGGACGTTCTGCTCCGCCTTGCCGGGCAACTGGAGAGGGCCGCTCCCTGGGTGCAGCGCACGCCCCCCGTATGGGCGGGCACGGCGCCGAGTTCTGGTGCTGACAGTCCCCGGCCCGGCGTGCGGTGAAGACATGGCCGTGGCCAGGCCGAGCCTGGCCGGAGTGATTATGCGGGCACGGCAGGTGCGTCAGTGCGGGCACTGTGGAAAGCCGCTGCCAGCGAGCGCCCGCCCCGACGATTGGCCCTGAAGCCGGGCCCGGCGGTGCACGGACCCGGGGGTGTGAATCGGCGCACCGCCGCCCTGCGGCCGCAGGTGCCGGACACGACGAGCGGCCCCACGAGCGGACCCGCAGCGGGGGCACGCAGGCGTACAGCGTGCAAGGCCACCCGGCCACGGCGCTCGCGCCGTGCCGTGGCCGGGCCGGCGGGGTCAGACGGCGGGGGCGTCGAGGTAGGTGTAGGTGGTGGTGGTGCTGCCGCCGAGGGTGGTGACGGTGACGGTGATGTCGCCGGCGGGATGGGGTGGGGCGGTGGCGGTGATCATCTGGTCGGAGATGACGGCGAACGGTGCGGGCGCGTTGTCGAAGGCGACCTCCTGGGTGGTGGCCAGGCGGTCGCCGGTGAGGGTGACGTCGGTGCCGCCGCCGGTGGATCCGGAGGCGGGGCCGGCGCCGGTCACGGTGGGGGTGTCGAGGTAGGTGAAGGTCAGGCCGCCGGCGCTGCCGCCGGGGGTGATGACGGTGACGGGAACCGGGCCGGGGGACGGGACGGCGGGGATGGTGACGGTGACGGCGGTGTCGGTGGCGGACTCGATGGTGGCCGTTCGGGAGCCGAAGCGCACCGAGGTGGCTCCGGCCAGGTTGGTCCCGGTGATGACCGCCGTACCGCCGCCCGTGACGGGGCCCATGGCGGGTTCGCCGCCGTTGGTGGTGATCCCGGTCAGCAGCGGGGCGGGGAGGTAGTGGAAAGTGCCGAAGACGGCGGTGCCGCCCGGGGTGGTGACGGTGACAGGGACCGCGCCCGATCCGGCGGGGGTGCGGACGGTGACCGAGGTCGCGGTGTCGGCCAGGATCGTGGCGGGGGTGTCGCCGAAGCGCACGGCGGTGGCTCCGGCCAGGTTGTGGCCCCGGAGGGTCACGATGGTGCCGCCGGCGGTGGTGCCCTGGCTGGGCACGAGCGTCAGGGCGATCACGCTGACGGCGTTGTCGGTGTTGTCCGTCACGTACAGCCGGTTCCCGGCGGGGGTGACCGCGATGCCGACGGGGCCGTTGCCCACGGGGATGCTGCCGGTGGCGGTGTTGGTCGCGGTGTCGATCACGGTGACGGTGTTGTCGGTGAAGTCGGTGGTGTAGGCGGCGGTCCCGTCCGGACTCACGGCCACGAAACGCGGCAGGGTGCCCACCCCGACGGTGGCGACGGCGGTGTTGGTGGCGGTGTCGATCACGCTGACGCTGTTGCCGCCCGCGTTGCAGACGTAGGCGCGGGTGCCGTCCGGGCTGAAGGCGACGATCACGGGCACGTCGCCGGCGGTGAAGCTGCCCGTGACGGTGTTGGTCGCGGTGTCGACCACCCTGACCGCGCTGTCGCCGACGCAGCAGACGTAGGCACGGGCCCCGTCGGGGGTGACGGCGACGCCGACCGGCGCGGGGCCGGTGGTCACGGTGGCGGTGACGGTGTTGGTCGCCGTGTCGACCACGCTGAGGGTGTTGGCGGTCTGGCCGGTGACGTAGGCGCGGGCGCCGTCCGGGGAGAGCGCCACCCCGACGGCTCCGGCACCGACCGCGACGGTGGCCGTGAGGGTGTTGGTGGCGGTGTCGACCACCCCGAGGGCGCCGGCGTCGTTCAGGGTCACGTAGACGCGGGTGCCGTCCGGGGAGACCACCGTGAGGGTCGGGCCGCCCGCAGTGGCGACGGTCGCGGTGACGGTGTCGGTGGCGGTGTCGATCACGCTGATGGTGTCCGACCCCCGGTTCGCGACATAGCCGCGTCCCCCGTCCGGGGACAGTGCCACCCCCAGCGGGGAGAGGCCGACGGGGATCGTGGTGTCAGCCGCCAGCACAGTAGAGCGCTGCCGGGGCAGCGCGACGGCGGACAGCAGCGCATCGGGTCGGGTCAAGTCGGTCACGGCGCGGCCTTTCTGAGTGCGGATCGGGGACCCGCAGGCCACTGCCCCGGGCTGAGATCAGTCCCGGGGACAGTGGCTGCGGTTAATGCCGCCGCGAGACTCTCCGCCTGCGGCGGGTCGGCCCGCGCTGGAGGCGGCCAACGGTCCTCGTTGATGCCACGCAGGAGAACCGCTGCGACCGCTCAAGCACGGCCCCCGGCAAGGGATGGGCAGCCCACCGGTTCCACTACTCAAAGTGACCCATAATATCAAATGGGTGACAAGGCTTGGTTGTGCGAATCACCCGAACAGCCCACTGCGTGACGCCGGCGGCTTCTCGAAGGCCCCGCCTGGCCGGGCGGGAAAGCCGCGCCACGACGTGTGCAGCGCCGGCCCCCGCAGCGGCCACGGCCGAGCCTTGGCGTGGCGTCAGGCGACGGAGTGGGTCCCGGCGCCCGTGTAGGTGCCCATCGCCGCGGCGGCGGGGATCGTGATCACCACGGTGGGGGTCCAGCCCGTGGAGCTGTTCCCGCTGCCGGTGGAGGTGAAACAGGGGAGCGCAAGGCAAGCGCCAAGGGCACGCCACCTCAGCAGGGTGCGACGCAATGCGGCGTAGTGGGCCGCGTATCCGCCTCGATCTTGCGTTTTCGGCGCTGTGGACAGGTGCTGGGTACAGGGTGCCGAGGAAGGCCGGAACGAACACCGGCCGGGATCCCTGCCACGGCTGGAAACGGCTAGGGTCTGTCGTTTGGATCAGGCCGGATCAGGGAGCGGGGTCTGGTGCGTGCAGCTGCAAGGCGGAGGAGGGAGTCGACGCGGAGCGTCGGCGAGTGACGAGATGTCTGGAGCACCGGCACAGCACAAGTCCGTCCGTTATTGCCGATCGCTGAGCACGGCTTGATCGGGAATCTGCGCACGGTGGCGCTGGTGGGTACCAACGGGGCCATCGACTGGTATTGCTGCCCTCTTTCGACTCCCCGAGTGTTTTCGCGGCCATCCTGGACGCGGACCGGGGCGGGGCGGGGCGTTCGCGCTGGCTCCCACCGTGCCGGCCAGCACCAAACAGTTCTACTTCCCGGACACCAATGTGCTGATCACCCGCTTCTTCACCGAGGACGGGCTGGGGGAGATCCAGAACTTCATGCCCGTGGCGGACTCCGGCGCATCCGACCGCGACCGGCTCATCCGGCGGGTGGTGTGCGTTCGGTGCCGCTGGAGCGAGAGGAAAGGGACGTGGGGACGGAATGTGAACTCTCCCAGGGCGACATGGTGGTCTGCTCGACGCCGCAGTGCTGATGATGCCGCTGACCAAGTTCGTCTCCCCCAGCGATCCCGTGTGGCTGTCCCCCCTTGACGCCCTGGGCCGCGAACTGGTCTCTGACTCCCTGGTCTGGCGCTACGACCCCAAGGCCGGCCCAAACGGTCTGGAAGGCGAGGAGGGCACCTTCTCCATCTGTTCCTTCTGGTACGTCGAGGCCCTCACGCGCGCCGGGCGCCTGAACGAAGCCCAGCTGGCCTTCGAGAAGATGCTCGCCTACGCCAACTACCTCGGCCTGTACGCGGAAGAGATCAGCCACACCGGAGACCAACAGGGCAATTTCCCCCAGGCTTTCACTCACCTTGCCCTGATCAGCGCCGCCTTCAATCTCGACCGCGCCCTGGGGTGACCTCCCCCGCTCCGCAGTCTGCAAGAACCTGACGATGTGGCAGCTCGGCCCGCTGTACGGCTTCTCGCCCGCGACCGTACACCAGTTGGCCCGAGAGCTCTTTCCGCTTCTCACGCGTGAGACGGCCCGAGCCTCTCAGAAACCAGTCGAGCGGCTGTGGATCGTGGACGACACATTGAGCCCAGTCCGAGGCCGCACGGCAGGCGCCTCTTCCGCACCACCCGGCTCCGCCGAGCGACGGGGAGCCGAGCGGCTGACGATGGAGGTGTACCGACGTGACCACGCTGCTCCCAGAAGGAGGCAGACGTCATGACATCCCCTTCCGAGGCCCCAGGCCCCGCTTCCTCACGTGGACTATTCAGCGGCCAAAGCCGCCCTGAGCAACCTGACCAAGGCGCTGTCGGAGGAGTTTGCTCCCCGTGGTGTCCGCGTCAACGCCGTCGCTCCCGGCCCGGTACGCACCCCGTTCTGGACGGCCCCCGGCGCCTTCGCCGACACCGTCGCGGCCAGTGCGGGCGCCACGGCGCAAGAGGCACTTGACCAGGTCGTACCTCAGCAGATGGGCATCTCCACCGGACGCATCACCGAACCCCAGGAGGTCGCTGACCTCGTTGCCTTCCTGGCCTCCCCGCGCGCCGGCAACATCACCGGTGCCGAATTCGTCATCGATGGAGGCCGATCAAGACCACCTGACATGAACGCGAGCCAACCGGGCCGGTGGGCGCTTCTGTTGCCGCCAGGGGCGGGACCATCCCCCGGAGAGAGGACGTTACGTGAGCGTGCAACGGGTGGGCATCGTCGTCCACGGAGGACGTCCCCGTGCCCTGGAAGCTGCCGACGTCGTCCGGCGATGGTGCGAACGCCGGGATGTCGGCTGCGTCGCCATCGACGTGTGGAGTCAGGACGGAGAACGACAGGACGCGCGGGAGGAGGTCGACGCTGCCGGCAGCCCCGACCTGATCGTCACGCTCGGAGGAGACGGCACCTTCCTCCGCGGAGCACGCCTGGCCGCACAGAACAACGCCCTTGTCCTGGGAGTTGACCTGGGCACCCTCGGCTTCCTGACCGAGGTCCCGGCCGACCACGTCGAGTACGCGCTGGACACCATCCATCGCAGCCAAGTGGACATCGAGACCCGTCTGATGCTGACGATGCGGGCGTCCTGTCCGCTGAAACTCCCCGAGGAGCTGGAGACCCTCCTGCGCTACGGTCGCGGTCCCGCGCTGCCGCCTCCGCCGGTGCGTCCCGAGTGTGCTGCCGCCCTGGACTGGGGGGTGGCTCTGAACGTGACCGCCCTCAATGACATCGTCCTGGAGAAACTGGCACGCGACCGGCAGGTCTCCCTCGGCGTGTACCTCGCGGGCCGACTGCTCGCCTCCTACTCCGCCGACGCCGTCCTGGTCGCCACCCCCACGGGGTCCACGGCCTACAGCTTCGCCGCCGGCGGCCCCGTCATCTCCCCCGGAGCCGACGCCATCGTCTTCACCCCGGTAGCTCCGCACATGACCTTCAACCGCTCGGTGGTCGCCGCACCCCACGAACCCGTCGCCCTACGCGTCCTGGGCCACTCCGGCCGGGCCGCGGTGAGCGTCGACGGCCAATTGCGCGGTGTGCTGGACCCAGGAGACTGGATCGGTGTCTACGCGGCTCCGCAGCGCCTGCGCGTCGCGCGGCTGGGACCGACCGACTTCTACGGCCGACTGCGTGAGCGCATGCGCCTGACCGACGCCCCCGCGACAGCCGACGCCGACATCGCCCCCATGTGGCCCCACACCAGCCCGGTCCCCGACGACCTCGCACATCTGCGCCTGCCACCCGCACCATCAGACACCGGCTGAACCGAGCCCCCGCTTGTACGGGCCCTCCCCCGCTCCCGGCCTCCACGCCGGTGCCGGCACCACCCTCAGCCACCGCTGCCACCCTGCCCCGAGCCGGGCCTCACCGACCTCGTGAAGATGCGGGATTTCGTGTCTGCCGCTGCCGCCGCACCGGCGCGAACGGCAGCCGGCCGACTTCCGCCGTAGGCTGAATCCCGCGCGTGAGGGACAGGAGGCTGAGGTGGCCGGGACGACGGTGGCCGAGGTGATGGCCGAGCTGGCCGCGCTCGAAAACCCGAAGACACGCCAGGTGAACGAGAAACACGGTGACGATCGACGTCATCGACGCAAAGATGAAAGACGCCCCGGACCGCCTGCAATGGGCGATGAACCACTGCTTGGCACAGATCGGCATCGAGCACGCCGAGCACCGCACCCGTGCCCTCGACATCGGTGAGCGCCTGGAGGTCCTCAAGGACTACCCGACGCCCCGGGGCTGCACCTCCCCGTTCGCGCCCATCTGGATCACCGAGATGGTGCGCCGACAGCACAACAAGTAGGAAGGTCCGTGCTCAGGACCCCGCGAGGTTGCCCGGTCGCTCAGCCGCGCGGGCGGACGTGGAGGGCTCCTCCGTGAAGAGGCCGTCGAGCCGTTGTCCGTACTCCTGCTTCGCCGCCGTGAAACGGTCCTGCGGCAGCTCGTTCGCGTCGTACACCGCGAACGGCTCGAGCGGTGCCATGCCGGTGAATCAGAACCACGCACAGCGCCGAGTTCCGGCGGATCTGGGGCTATGGCGAGGTGGTGATGTGCGCGGCAGGGCGCAAGCGGCTGCGACACCCGGAGGCCGGGCTACTCACCCTGGACCACGAGACGCTGCACGTACCAGCAGCACCCGGCGAGACCGGCCTGGTGGTGCACGTATTCAGCGCCGAGGAGGACAGCCAAGAGGCCACCGCATCGGCCGGCCGGCCACGGCCATGACGTGACATCGACTACCGCGACGGCCTGGGCCCGGCTCTGCCGCCATCACGGCGGCTTCGCCGGTGGGTATTCCGTACCTCGTCCATCGGCGTCCGCAGTCGAGGATCACAAGGGCCGCGACTACGATGGGCATATCGCCCGATCGAGGGCTTGATCAGGGGCTCGGCCGGAAACCGGACGTGCGGTGACGTCGAGGCCCCGGTGGGGCGTTACGCGCCTGGCCCTCTTCACCATGGGCTTCTCGGTAGTGACAGGGAGCATCGTCATGACTGCTCGATCCGCCTCGATCGTCCTGGAGCCGCCGGCGCAGGAGCTTGCCGACGCGACTTCGCACCACCCGTTCCTGTACGAGCTGAAGCCCATCGAAGCGCGCAAGGTTCTGGACGACCTACAGGCTGCGCCGATCGACAAGCTGCCGGTCGACGAGGAGTGGATCACCGTACCGGCCTCCGTGGGCGACGTGCGGGTGCGCATCGTCAAGCCGGAGGGCGTTACCGGAATGCTGCCCGTCGTGCTGTACATGCACGGCGGCGGCTGGGTGCTGGGCAACGCCGACACCCACGACCGTCTGGTGCGGGAGCTGTCGGTCGGGGCCCGCACGGCGGTGGCCTTCGTGGAGTACACCCCGTCACCAGAGGCCCACTACCCCGTGGCAATTGAACAGGGCTACGCCACCGCGCAGTGGATCACGCGCGAGGGGGCGTCGAAGGGCCTGGACGCGCGGCGCATGGTGGTGGCCGGCGAATCGGTCGGCGGCAACATGACCGCTGCGCTGGCCCTCATGGCCAAGGAGCGCGGTGATGTCACCTTCGTACAGCAGTCGATGTACTACCCGGTCACGGACGCGGCCATGGACACCGCCTCCTACGACGAGTTCGCCGATGGCTACTACCTCAGCCGCAAGCTGATGGAGTGGTTCTGGGACGCCTACACCACGAACCCGAAGCAGCGTGCGGAGATCACCGCCTCTCCCAATCAGGCCACGGCCGAGCAACTCAGCGGCCTGCCGCCCGCCCTGCTGATCGTGGACGAGGCCGACGTGCTGCGCGACGAGGGCGAGGCGTACGCCGCGAAGCTGCGGGGCGCCGGTGTCCCGGTCACCACGGTGCGCTACGACGGCACGGTGCACGACTTCATGATGCTCAACTCGCTCAGCCAGTCCAAGGCCACCCGCGCAGCCGTCGATCAGGCCATCTCGTTCCTGCGCGACGCCCTCGGAACTGCCTAGCTGTCGCGCGTCATCGTTATTGACAGCGCGTCCGCGCCAGTGACTGGTATGGGCGGCGGCAGCCGCCGGGTGATGCGGTCGAACAGCTCCGTCAGCGGCTCGCCGACCTCCCGCATGCCGGCGGAACTCGCCGACGACACTCTGGACATCCTCGGTTCCCCGAACCCGGCCGAGCTGCGCGTCAGCCAGGACGTCCAGCGGGTCCTCGGCCGCGCCCCGCACCCCTTCGCCGACTGGGCCGCCCACAATGTCGCCGCGTTCCGCTGAGACTGCTCAGCACCGCCGGAACCGCTCCTCGCGCTCCGCGATCCAGTGCTGATGATCGCGGAGCCTGGCCCCGGAGTTGAGGCACGGGCTCGCTCCGGGCCACGGCGAATCTAGGCGCGACCAATTCCTCCTGCGTCCGCAATGCCCTGAGTGCTTTCGGGCCAGGGCCAACGCTGTCCGCTCATGACCCGCCGTACAGTCTCTAGTCGGCGCGGCCTGTCGCGGCAACCGTTACGCCCAGGCCGATCATCGCGAAGCCGCCGGCCCCGCCGATCATCGACAGGCGGCGGTCCGAGCGGGCGAACCAGGAACGGGCCGCCGAGGCTCCCAGGCCCCACAGGGTGTCTGTGACCAGGCCGATCGCGACCGGGACCAGGCCCAGCACCATCATCTGAAGGGGGACGTGGCCCGCTGAGTGGTTCACGAACTGGGGCAGCACCGCCGCGAAGAAGACGATGCCCTTCGGGTTGGTGATGCCGACGAACAGCCCGTCCAGGACCGTGCGCAGGTCGCCACGCTGCTCACCCACTGGGGCCTCCATGGCCGCCGCGCGCATCTGTTTGCGGTGCCGGAACGCCTGCACACCCAGGTAGACGAGATACGCCGCTCCGGCCATCTTCACGCCCATGAACACTGCCGCCGAGCTCTCCACCAGGGCGCCGAGGCCCCACGCCACGGCGATCACCAGGACGTAAGAACCAACCAAGTTGCCCAGGACCGTTGCGAGCGCTGTGCGGCGACCATGTGCAAGGGCTCTGCCGATCACGAAGAGCACGCTCGGCCCCGGAATCACGATCACCAGCAGGGACATCGCCGCGAACGCGAAAATGCTCTCCGTGGACACCATGCGCCCGTCACCTCCTGAAATGCGCTCCAGGGGCCAATACAAACAGAAGGCTGACCGTCCGCTCCAGGATCATCCACATGCCGATATCACCGGGCCCGACGAGCGCTGCCCCCCCCCACGCAGAACAGCCCGCGCACACGATCACCCGACGCGCCACAGCACCGTCACCAAAGCGCCCTCCAACACTCCAGGCCGTGAAGGCCCCCTCGCCCAGCTCCGGGAGACCTTCGCCGAGGCCCAGGCGATCTTTGACGACATCCGTCGCGGCCGCCTCCTCCTTCACGCCCACGCCCTGGACGGCCGCACCACGGTCGCGGTCGGGACTCACCTCCACACGGCACCCCCGAAGAACAGGCCGACACCCTGAACATTTCCCTTCCTCAGGCTGATGTGGCGAGATGCAGGCAGAGGACGGCCTGGACGAGGCTCGTGATCCGGGTGGTCGAGCAACGTAGCTTGCGAAGGAGCCGCCAGGACTTGAGAGTGGCTACGGCTTGCTCAACGAGGGCCCGAATCTTCGCGTGGATTGATTACTGACTTCGGCTCGTCAGGGTGACGGTCGTCGAACATCCGGATGCTGGTGGGGTGTTGGACCGCGCGGCTCCTCTGGCCGGCTGGTGGGGCAGGGGGATTACGCAGCTCAGGCCTCCGGCGAGGGATTGATCTCTTCGCAGACGGGACGGACGGCGGCGGCGGTGGTCTTCGAACTTCCGGTCGAAGCGGAGGTTGCCGGCAGCCAGGGGCGGTGACGGGCCCAGGGTTGCGCCCTCGGCCAGTTGCCCCGTACGCGGGGATATACGGGGCAACATCGCCAGGAGGCGGGCGGGCGATTGCGGTCCGGCTGCCCGCCTGCGGGTCAGCGCTGGTGGGGAAGTGGGGGCCGCTGCGCGTCCTTGTCCGCGGAACGGTCGAATGCTCCGGGCTTGGCGAGGTCCTCGAGGAGTTCGTCAATCAACTCCTGGGTGACGTGCGGCATGACGTAGACGTGGCTGTAGTCGTGGCGGAGTCCACCGAGATTGAGTGGCACGCAGGCCAGTGAGTACTTCTGCGTGATCTCAGCCCGCGGCTGCTGGAACCAGACGCTGAGCGCGTGATCGCCGTGACCGACCTCGATACCGTCCTCGGCCCAGGGCTCACCGCGTTCCCGCAACTGCTCGCTCAGCCGGCGCAGGCGTTCGGCCGTGTACTCGGCGATCCGCAGGACCTCGGCGGCCTGTCGCACCTGCTGCTCCTCGCTGAATTGGGCGAGGTGGTTCCACATGGCCAGGGAGGCGAAGCCGCTGCGGGAGCCGGCGAAGGTGCTGTCGGGAGAGGAGACGACCGCCGGGTCGGACGGCGGGCGCAGCTTGGATCCCGCGCGGGACATGTAGATCCCGGTGGGGACGGGCGCGCCGGGGTACTTGTGTCCGCTGGTGACGATCGAGGACACCTCGGGGATCCGGAAGTCGAAGACCGGCGGCGCGGTCTCGATGAGTCCGCTGTCGCGGGCCTTCTCCAGGTAGGGGGCGTAGGCGCCGCCGAGGGCTCCGTCGACGTGGATCCAGTACCCGTTGCGGATGCTGACCCGGGTGGGGTCGTCGGGGTCGAAGCGCACGGCGCGGTCGACGAGGCCGTGCCGCTCGAAGACGGGTCGCAGGCGCTCGCAGGCGCCCTGAACGTCGTCGTAGGCGCCCTTGAAGACGCTGCCGATGTTGAAGTTGACCAGGACGGGGTGGCCCTTGGCGGCGAAGAAGTCCACGAGGGCCACCAAGGCGTCGACATCTACCGTGCCCGGACCCTCGTCGCCGCCGGTGGTCGGGACTCCGCCGAGCGGCCACCCGTTGTACGTCTGCATGCCGGTGCCGGCCACGTCGATGGGGCACTCGCCCGGGTAGAGGCTGCCGCCCAGGTCGTAGAAGGTCGGGATGTCCAGCACCCGCATCGCCTTGATGTGCGAGTAGTGGGTCTCCTGCGAGAAGAACGCTACCGGCATGTAGGCGTTGGGGTTGTCGTCGGGGTGTTTGGCCCGCAGGTAGCTGGTGCGGCAGCTGGCATCGCCGGAGACCTCGTCACGCACCAGGGCGTTGCCGTCCAGGTAGTCACGGGCGTTCCACATGGCGTACAGGTTGCCCTCGGTGCTGCCCATGGACAGCACGTATCCCCATCCGTCCTCATTCCCAGGGCTGGCCGGGTCCTCGGGCAGCGGGGCGTGCCACAGGCGGGCGTAGTGCTCCAGGACCGCCCGCTCCAGCCACCGCGAGTGCAGGCTGTAGTTGCTGTCGACGAACGGGTCCCCGATGTTGTTGATGTGGTAGCCCAGGAAACGACCCAGCGCGGCGTGGCCGTCGAGCGACAGGTTCACCTGGTAACCCAGAAGGCGCTCCCGCTGCCCTCCCAGGTACCCCTCCAACTTGGCAAGGACCGCGGTCCGCTGCTCATCGGTGTAGGCCTCGGTACCCAGCCGGTAGTCGTCGTTGACCGGTCGTGCCGTGAGATGCGTATCGAAGTGTTCGGTAATCATTCGATGTCCGATTCTGAGCGAAACTGCTGCAAGTGGGAATCGCCGTCAGGCGCCAAGAGTCTCGGGAATCGCTCGGATCTAAGGGGGCAGGTGGTTGCGCGAGTCAGCCGCCTATACGACGGTCAACGGGCGGTTGCTGAATTGGTCGGTCGCCTGTCGTTGAACTGTCGAAGCGGCGGTTGCCGCGGAGCCGCGGGTGTCCTGTCCAGGAACTCGCGGTACACAAGATATGCGTGACGCGCCGCCCCGATTGCCCATCCTTCTATATTTATCTCCATCTAGTTATTTCAAGTGGAAAGCGTTTGAGGCCAGTTATCCAGGGGTGCCTTCAGGAGTGACGTTTCGGCAACTCTCGGAAAGGCAGTTTTGTGCCGCAGGAGTGTGCTGCCGTCGTGTTCTCTTTCCGGCCGGGACCAGTCCCGGGCGTCGCCAGCTACGACCTACAACCCGGCCCGCGCTCCTGCCGTCCTCGCCCGGGGCCGGCTCGGACACGCTCGCCGAACGCAACGGCGAGCAGATCGCCCTCCACCTGACCGGTCACACCCGCGCGGTCGCCGCCGACGTACGACGCCGCGCCGACCAGGTGCCCACGGACAGCGGCCCCGGGCGCTCGCCGACGTCGTCCAGCGCGAGGCATAAGACCGGCTGCCCGCGACGCTCGAAGGCACCAGGAGCTGTGTCCACAAGCGTGCCCGCCTGAGAGTGCAACACCGCGACGCGTTGCGCACCTGATCGGCAACCGCATGATCCCGCGCGGGGACCAGGGTGCCATCGACGATCAGCACAGCGTCCTTACGAAACCGCTGACGGGGCTGGAGCACGAGCGCCGGTCCGAGGTGGCCGTGATGCGGTGAGCGGCCGAAAGCATGGCGTGATGGACGCCGTCGCCTTTGAGGCGGCAGTCGCGAAGGATCTTCCAGCTCTTCCTGCGTGCGAAGACGTGCTCAACGCGTGCCCTGATAGCCGCCGTCGGCAATCGTCGTCGTGTTCCCGACGGCGGCTTTGGCGCCGGACTCCTTCCAGCCTCGGGAGTCATGCCGGTCACCCGGGACGGGCCGACCGACGACTACGACCCGTCGGGTATCGGCATCGATCACAACCTGATGGGCCGTGGAGTATCGATAGTTCTTCGACTGCTCGGCCACCGAGTGGTCGCGGGTGGGCACCAGGGTGCCGTCGACGATGAGGACGGTGTCCCTGCGGAACCGGCTCCGCTGCCGGAGTGCCAACAGCGGACCGAGGTGGTCAATGATGCGGTCTGCGGCCGACTTGGAGATCCCGAACAGCGGCGCCAGCTGGCGCATCGTCAAGTTTGTGCGCCAGTACGCCGTGACCAGCAGGACGCGATCCTCCAGCGAAAGACTCCATGGCCGGCCGCGCGGTCGATCTGCGGCTTGCTCACGTCGCACTGCGGCTACCAACTTGCCGAAGCAGCGCGGGCTCAGCCCCGTAAAGGGACCTGTCCAGGACGGCACTGACGCCGTGATCACTCCAGCCACACCGTGATCGTTTCAGCCGAAGCGAGCGGGTCGGTGAGGGGCCGGATTGACCTCGGCTGAGCATGATGCCGTTGGGGGCGGAAGAATCAACATCACGTTGATTAAACTCGACGCCGTGTAGACTTTCTGGGTGAGGGGCAGTCCAGCTCCTGGCGAGACCTTTTCTGGAGGAGCAGTGCAGCAGCAGAAGTGGCTCATCACCGGCGTCAGCACGGGCCTCGGCCGTGCCTTCGCCCAGGCCGCCATGGCCGCCGGGCACACTGTCGTGGGAACGGTCCGTTCCGAGGAGGACCTGCGGGCCTTCGAAGGGCTGAAGCCCGGGTACGCTCACGGCCGCATCCTGGATGTGACTGACGGCGACGCCGTGTCGAGTGTGGTCGCGGAGGTAGAGGAGAGCGTCGGTCCTTTGGATGTCGTCGTCGCCAACGCGGGCTACGGCCTGGAGGGCACCTTCGAGGAAACCCCGCTGGCCGAGGTGCGGCGACAGTTCGAGGTCAACGTATTCGGGGCAGTGGCCACCCTGCAGGCAGCCCTGCCCCACATGCGCCGGCGCCGCCGCGGACACCTGATGGCCGTCACTTCCATGGGCGGGCTCATGGCCGTGCCCGGCATGTCCGCCTACTGCGGCAGCAAGTTCGCCCTGGAAGGCATCCTGGAAGCACTGGGCAAGGAGGTCGCACAGTTCGGGATCCACGTGACGGCGATCGAGCCCGGGTCCTTCCGCACCGACTGGGCCGGACGGTCCATGACGCGCGCCGCCCAGTCCATCGATGACTACGAGGAGCTGTTCGCCCCTATCCGTGAAGCGCGGCAGAAGGCCAGCGGGAATCAGCTGGGTAATCCGGCCAAGGCTGGGGACGCCGTCGTGCACATCGCGTCGGTCGAACAGCCGCCGGCCCACCTTGTCCTTGGCTCGGATGCGCTGCGACTGGTCACTGCCGCGCGCACCGCTGTGGACGAGGACATCCGCGCATGGGAGCCCCTCTCCCGTACGACCGACTTTGCCGAGGGTGCTCAGCTCTGATGCCCAGCCACCACTCTGCGCGGAGCCGGCGCGCCACCGAACGCAAGGGCGATGTCCGGGAGCGGGCCATTCTGGACACCTGCGAGGCTCTGCTGGCACAACAGGGCTATGACGCCATGACTGTCGGCGACATCGCCCAGGGCGCTGGCATCACACGTGGCGCCCTGTATTTCTACTTCGGCTCCAAGCAAGAAGTGGTCACGGCGCTCGTGGCCCGGACTGTCGAGCATCTGTGGGAGCGGTCCCGGGCCACCGCGCAGACTGACGAGCCGCGCCGGGCCATCGCAGCAGCCATGCGGCGTACGGTCGAGCTGTGGAACGAGCACGGCCTGGTCATGCGCACGGCGATCGACCTGTCGTTGACCGTGCCGGAGATCGGCGAGCTGTGGAGCCACACGGCAGACTTGTTCATCACGGCCATCGCCGCCGTCCTGGAACGAGCCGGCGTTCAGGCCGGCACCGAACCAGAGCAAGCGTCGGCGATGGCACGCGCCCTGTGCTGGATGATCGAGCGGACCTTCTACCACGCCTCGCAAGAGTCCCGCGAGGAGTTGCAAAAGGCATCTTCGACTTGCGAACACATCTGGCTGATCAGCGCCGGCCTGATCACCTGATGCATCTGGTGTGGACGGTGAGGCGCGAAACCGAACCCCGTGACTCCGAGGCCCACCGTCAGGCACTCCGCCAGCGGAAATCCCGCGAGGCACAACGTCCGCTCCCAGCCCGATCAACGGGAGCTGGTGTCCACAACTCCCGTGTAGGGGCCTTCCCGATCAGGTTGCGAGCCCTTGGAAGGTCACTTACGGGACAGCCCTTGGTCACAGGGTGCCCAGCCACTGGATCGGAGGCGTGAAGGCGGCGAGCCCAGTCAGGCCATAGTGTTCGGCACCCACTGCAAGCGTTCTGGTCAAGTCCTGGTCCGTAACAAAGGTCGGAACCGACGACCGCATGCGTTCCTGCATGAGGCAACTCGTCGACCGGTACGGTTTTCCGCCCGCAGGCGCCGCCGGGATCGTCGGGAACTTGTGGGCAGAGTCGGCCATCCTGCCGAATCGCATCGAGGGCAGCTCGCCGTCCACCCCGATGCGAGCGAAGAACTTAGCCGGAGTAACCACGAATTTCACAGCCGCCCAAATTATGGATCGGTTACCGACCGGCAGGAACGGCCGCAGCCGTTCCCACTCGGCATCTGTCAGATCACCCTGCCCCATGTCGGCGACGACGAGCCCACCGGCCGACAGGCACGTGATCTGCCGAACAGGCCCCAGCGTGCGGGCCTACTTCGCCGGGTTCGTCAGCTCCGTGCCGAAGCGGCCCTTCGTCGCCGGGGAACCCAGGTCACTCGGGTCGATGAGTGCCGAGTCCTTGGCGCTCAGTCCGTCGGTACCCGCGTACAGCAGGGCCGCCGCGCCGACACCCTCGGTGCGGTTCGGGATGCCGACGGCCAGGTCCGCCTTGCCGTCACCGTTGTAGTCGGCCGGCGAGACGGACGTACCGAACTTGTCGTTGCCCTCCATGGAGCCAGGGACGCCCTCGGTGTCGAGCGAGAAGGTCTGCGCCCCCTCGTCGGTCAGCCAGTTCGCGGTGCCCTTGAGCACGTTGATGGCACCGGCGTTGTTATAGCCCCCGGGCGCCTCGGCGCCGGTGTTGCTGACCACCAGGTCGTCGTGGCCGTCGCCGTCGAAGTCGGCGAGCCGGATGGCCTCACCCTCCTGCGCTTTGCCCTTCCAGTCCACCGGCTTGGCGGAGTCGAGCCCGCCAGCGGTGCCGGGGTAGGTACGCAGCTTCTGCTCCTGCGGACCGTCCGAGAAGCCGGTGTCCGTGACGACGTCCTCCTTCCCGTCGCCGTTGATGTCGCCGACGACGGGGCGGTACTGCGCGAACGGCAGCGGGATGTCCTTGCCCAGCGGCGTGCTCTTCAGACCCCCGGACGAGCCGGGCAGCACGCCGAGCGTGCCCTCATCGGAGGGCGAGTCCTCGGAGGCGACGGTGACGAGATCGGTGTAGCCGTCCCCGTTGATGTCGCCGGAGGCCAGGTGCTCGACGCTGACGCCGCCGCCGGGCGGGGTAACGCTGGTCATCTTCGGGGTCGCGGTCTCCCGCAGGTTCTTCGCGCCCTTGACGAGCTGCACCTTCGTGCCGTCGGAGATGGCGAGGTCGCTGAGGCCGTCCTTGTTGTGGTCGCCCACGGCTATCTGGTCGCCGAAGTGCGCGTTGGCGGCGACCTTCGGCGCGTGGAAGGCAATGGCGTCGCGGGACAAGCCGCTCTTGGAGCCGAAGACGATCGTGACGGAACCGGCCTGCGTGGTGCTGCCGATGGCCTCGTTGTTCGCGGCGACGACCAGGTCGGCGTAACCGTCCCCGTCCACGTCGCCGCGCACCACGGTCGAGCCGAAACCGTCCTTGGCCTCCGGGGTGCCGGGCACCCCCGGGCTGGCCTGCGTCAGTGTGCTGTTCCGCTTGGGATCGATGCCACCCTTGGCGCCGTAGGTCACGCCCACGTAGCCCGCCTTGGACTTCCCGGAGACGACGCCCTCGGGCGCTCCCACACCGAGGTCGGCGTGGCCGTCGCCGTCGAGGTCGCCCTGGGTGATCTTGCTCCGCTCGGCAGCACTCGTGGAGGGCTGGTCCTGGCCCCGCCCGTTGCCGTCCGTCGGTGCTGCCATGGCGCCGCCGGCCGCGGCCGCTACTAAGGCGGCGCCCAGAGCGCCTGCCACCATGCTCCTGGTTCGGTTGCGCACAAATCCTCCAATGGGTAACACATCGGTCGCCCCTCGGACCGTCCCCCTGAGCTGTGGGGCCGGTGGGACGGAAGAGGTGCTACAGAGACAGACAGAAACAAAAGCGAGACGGTTGCAGAATGAACGGAAAATAACTCGGTCCAACACCTTCGCGCAGCGCACGGCAACTCTGCTCCGGGGCACCGCACTTGGCGCCTACCGTCCACCCCACGATTCACTGCTTCATGCCGCACAGCGAGTGGCCGACCAGCGTTCCGGTGATGCTCAACCGCCGGCCCGGCGACGGTCTTCGGTAGATGCGGTACGAGTCGTGCCCACTCATCGTTCGTCAGACCGCCCCGCCCCGGGCCCCGCCCCGCCTCACGAACAGGTCAGCGCCCGGGGCAAGACGGTCACATGATCCGCCGGACAAGTCCTAGGGACTGCCCGACGGGTCAGGCCGGCAGCGTCAGTAGCGTCGGCCGACCCGGGCGCGGCATGCCCCGGGCCCGTCCCCCCGAGGTCCTGGCAGCCGGTACAGCATCCGGCACCCAAGCTTGGAGAGTGCCGAAAGGTGGCCCCTGATGTTTCCAGTTGAATGGCTCCTTTCCCCGACCGGTCGCCGCTACCGTGAAGGCACTCGGAACGGGGGACCATCGAGATGCGCTTCCTTGACAGACTGGTCGCGTTCTTACGCTCATGGGGCAGCAGCTACCAGTGGGCGCGCCGGCAGGCGCGGGAGCTGCAGCAGACGCCTGAAACTGTCCATGAGTACGGGGTGGGCCAAGCCGGCGAAACCATCAGGCTGACACCGTTTGACGCCACACTCCTATGGAGCGAGCGGCGCCCGCAGCGGAACCTACAGGCGGCCAGCAGCATCCACCGGCTGATCACCAGCCCGGGCGAGCCCAGGCTCACATACGCCGATCTATGGGTGGCACTCGCGGAGCAAGGTGTCACACAGGGCCTCCCGCTCCAGGACCTGAACGACCCCGTCGAGGTCACGAAAGGCTTCTATGCGGACCTGCTGTCCAGCGTCAGTGCAGAGCACGGACTCTGGCAGAGGGTCAGCCGCTGGCAAAAGGAGGTTCTCGAAGCTCTCGAAGGCTCTCATGAACCACCCAGCGGGCCCGCTCGCGCGTCTTCTCTGAACAAGATCAAGCAGGTCAGCGCCCCGGTGCCCGATCAGCTGCCTGAACAGCCTCTTGACCCAGAGGAAGCAAAGGCCGCAGCGCTTGCGGCGAAAGAGAACATCGAGGACGCCCTTGCCCGGCTCTTCCTCCGCCTTGGCCCCCCGCCAGAACCCCACACCCGTGCAGGAACGGACGATGGAGGGGCGCAGCAGTGAACGCGGACAACAGCAGCGAAGTGCCCGTGCCTCAAGTCGATCAGCCAGCGGTCCTCGCCGCGATGGAACTCGCCATGAAGTGGGGGCAGACACCTGGTGGGCCGGAAGTACTCCAGATGGCTCTGGGCGCGCTGGAGCCGCAACTGAAGCGGGAACACGAGGCCCTCTTGCGAAAGTTGAGCATGCGGGAGAAGGCGGATAACCAGAGGGCCAGGGCCGAGCGGGAGCGACAGCAGCTTCAGTTCCGGACGACGAGTTTGATAGTCGGGGCGATCCTGAGCGTCGCCATGCTCGCGGCCGGCGTATACGTCGCCAAGGACGCTTGGTGGCTCGCGTGCCTTCTCTGCGGCCCGAGTCTGATCTCCATGGCTGCCATCACTATCCTGCGACGCCACGACAAGGAGGCCATGAGATCCGTGGCGGACGCAGCTAAACGGGCCACAAGCGCTGCCTCACAGACACAGACTCCTTAAGACCAGCGGTTGATACCTCAGCATCGGCTCACTCGGCCTGGACGACACGGTGCTCGTCCCGCGGCTCGGCATGCACCTGGACGTGCTGGCCGTCATGACCACCACGGCTTCCCAGGCTGCCCGCACCGGCGGCCCTGCACGCCCTCAAGGCGCGAGGCATCCGATCCCTCGCACTCGCCACCGGGTACGCGCACCAGGCCGTACCCGTACTCGGACGCTAGATGACTCTCCAGCACCACAACGCACTCCACATGGTGCGTCGCAGGAAACACCTCCAGGCCACATTGTGAGGTTTCGGCCGCAGGTGGAAGGCGCCAAGCTCTGGGCAGCGAAGTGTCTCGAATTCGTGCCTGAGTGAACGAGATGTCCGTCCGTCGCGGAGAGCCCTAGGTGTGATCCGGCGGTATGGAGGTGGCTACACCATGGAGTGCAGATCACCGTGTCCGAGTACGTTCTGTCCGAGCCGATGGACAAGGAGTGGATCCGGCGATGCACCGCCGAGCTGGCTCCACGGCTAGCGCCGGGGGGCGACGCACTGGCCTACGTCATCGACGCCCCGGACGGCTCGATGGCCGCCTGCGCCCTCGGGCTCATCCGTCGCGTGCTCCCGGCACCGCCCTCCCCTGGAGGCTGGCAGGCCGCGTGCACGTGGTCGCCACACACCCGGATGCCCGGCGCCGCGGCTACGCCAGAGCCGTGTCCGCGCGCTGCTCGACGAGCTCCGCACCAAGCCCGCGAGACTCAGCTGTTGCGGGACATGACGTTGGTGACGGCAGAGCAGGCCCCACGTTGCTGCTGCGCCGTGAGGAAAAGCCAAAGGGGGGCCACTCGGCGCTTGAGCTTGCCAGTGGGTGGGTGGCTCAGGCTTCGCGGACGAAAGTCGAGCAATCTGGACATTCATCGAGGTATCGATGCCGACAGTCAGCGGTGTGTTGCAGGAAGGCAATCGCCTCCTGCCGCTGTATGACTTCACCTTCAAGTTCAGCGATCTTGGCCCTCACGATCGCCTGCGCCGCCGACTTCTTCGGCGCCATGGCGGCGGTGGCCTCGGGCAATGAGAGACCAACGCGCCGCAGTTTCAGGACCGTGCGTGCCTGTTCCACAGCCCTGTCGTCGTAGACGCGGTAGCCATTTTCCTCGCGACGCACGGTGAGTGCCCCAACATCTTCCCAGTGCCGCAGCACGTGGGCTGCGATTCCGAGTTCTGCGGCTACTTCTCCAATCGTCTTCACCATTCGCGCCTTGCCTTCATGTCGACCTGAACCCTTAGCGTCTCGATCATGCCTGATACCACTGGCCCCAGGGGCACCCCTTGCCGTTCATCAATCCTGGTCACCGGCGCAGCCGGCAACCTCGGCCGTGAGGTCGTCGACCGTCTCCAAGCACACGGTGCGCTCGTACGATGCCTTGTGCGCGATCAGACTGGTCCGCGCCCCGGAGTCGAGTGGGCGGTCGGCGACCTCACAGACGCCGCTGCCGTGCGCGCGGCACTCGTGGGCATCGACGCCGTCTTTCTGATCTGGCCACTGCTCGACTCGGCCCCTGCCCACGACCTGGTTACGGAACTCGTCGCAGCGGCCCCCCGTGTCGTCTACCTGTCCTCGACAGCCATAGACGACGAAGCCGCCCGCCAGAGTGATCCCATCGTTCAGGTGCACGCGGACATGGAAGCCCTGCTCCGCAATGCTGGTCTGCGCCCCCTGGTACTACGTAGCGACACATTGGCGTCCAACGCGCGGGGCTGGGCGCCGCAGCTACGGGCGGGCGACGTGGTGTCAGGCCCGGACATGGCTCGCACAGCCGTCGTCGACGAGCGCGATGTCGCTGATGCGGCCGTAGCCGTATTGCTCGCGCAGCACAACCCACTAGATTACGAACCGCACCTGTTGACGGGCCCCGAGGTACTGAGCCGCACCGACCAGGTCGCTCTCCTTGGTGCCGCGCTCCGGCGCCGTCTGCGCTTCCAAGCGGTCACCGCTGACGTCGCACGGTCACGGATGCTCACAGACGGACGTCCCGAGCGGCTGGTGGAAGCGCTGATCGCCGCCTCGATGCGCCGGCCGGAGTCAAACCACACCACCGATCATATTGAGCGCCTCACTGGCCGACCGGCCGGCACCTTCGCGAGGTGGGCCGTCGACCATGCGGCCGAGTTCAGCTGACGGAAGATCCGCGGCACGGCCCACCCGCCCGCCCCTTACGGACATACTCGATGACCTGCGTGGATCGCCAGGTCCGCCATCGGTCGTCGACAGGAAGGCACTTCTGGCGCACGCCGACGCTCCGCCGTCCATCGAAGGGCGACGTCGCCTTGTCGAGCGATGTCGCACACGACCGATCTCACATGTTGCTGCCGAGATGGGCATCTCCCGTGCCTGCGCGTCGAAGTGGGTCAACCGCTACCGACGCCACGGTGGGCTCGGCCTGCTGGACCGATCCTCAACACCCCACTGTCAGCATTCTCGAAGATCTCTCGCTTCGTCCGATCGATCTGCGATCGGGATGAAGGCGAGGCGTCAGCCGCATCCGGAAACCGTGGGGCTGCTGCGCCAGCCTCGTCAAGTACCGTGGTGGCCGCTTGAACCGATTCATATCGAGAGGTCGACGCCGTGCCCACCGCGAGGTTCTTCTTCGACGCAGGATCAGGCGGAGTCCTTTGGGCGGTCACACCCGAGGACAAGAGGACGTGGGGGTACCTGGTCGATCTGGACCGACTACCGATCAGTCCCGACCTCCATGACAGCCTGTGCAGGCTGATAGAGCGCTATGACACGTCGCTGAACTGGGGTTACCCCCCGGACCCGGGACCGTGGCGTGAAGCGGAGTGTCACAACTTCAACGAGGCGGTACGCCAAGCACTCGGCCGCCTTCGCGATGAGCTCGGCCCGGCATGGCAGATTTACGACGAGTTCGACGCACTCGCCGAAGACCCGGACCTCGACCGCTACCTGGCTGACCCAGCCGGATTCGTTCGCATCTGACCTCGCGGAACGTATGTGCGACTACGTGGCATCCCGTGAGTTCTCTGAGCCCGGATGGGGCCCCGGCCCTGTGGCCGGGAAAGCCGTGGTCAACGAACCGATCCAGCCGGTGACGGCCATCACCTCGCGTGCGATGTCCGCGACAGCACGTCCGTCCGTCGCGACCCTCACCGCATCGGCAGGAGTCCGCTGATCCAGCAACCGCGCCTTACGCGTACTGCTCTCCCACTCCGTCTCCAGCTCCGAGCCAAGTTCCCGGCGCTCCAGCCGTGCACGTGTAGTGGCGTCGGTGGCCGTGAGCAGAACCCTAACGATCCGCACCCGGCTACCCATGGCCCGCTCGAACATGCCGGTCGCCTCAGGCATCACGCTCAGCGTGTTCGTGTAGATCAAACGCCGGTAGCCCCGCCGGGCGTAGTTCGCCCACACCGCCGTCAGATTGCTCTCAGTGATCTCCGCGCGGTGAGGGTCTCCCTCCGGAGCCGGATGCACCTGCCCCATGAAGTCACCATCGATGACCGCGTGAGGAATCGCAGCGCCCCGCAACAACGCTGAAACCTCCCACCCCACACTCGTCTTGCCAACCCCGGCCCGTCCTCCGATGAGCAGCACTTCGGCATGATCCATGGCCGCAGCCTGCCAGCCCACCTCTGTCTGGTGCGATCGAATATTGATCAGCCAAGATCGCGATCTACAGCTGGAGTACTAAGCCGTCCATCCAGGGCTACAGGCTCTACCCCTCGGGAAGATCACCGCTGTGCGGACGCGCGTCACGGGACCAAGCAATGCTGACGAGAGCTCTGAGCCCGCCAGGAAATCTCCTCGGCCCGGAAAACCACCGGAGCGGGGCCGCGCTGTGTTCGCGGGGGTCTTGAACACCCCTTCGCCAGCACGTGATTTCACGGTAGGCGGTAGCGGCATGGATTTCGTTAGCGTTGAGTAAACACCTATTTGGCAATGCGTCTACTCGGCGAGGTGCTGGGCTTGGTGGCGGTACTCCATGGGTGGTGTGCCGTAGACGGTGCGGAAAGCGCGGGTGAAGTCGGATGCGCGTGGGTAGCCGCAGCGGGTGGCGATGGCGTGGATCGGGGTGGTGCGCGAGGTGGGGTCGGCCAGTTCTCGGCGGGCGCATTCGAGGCGTTGCCGGCGGATCCATGCCGCGACAGTGGTCTCTTCGTTCTGGAAGAGGCGGTGGAGATAGCTGGTGGAGATGTGGTGCGCGGCGGCGATGGTGCACGGGGTCAGTTGCGGGTCGTGCAGGTGCTGCTGGACGAAGGCGCGGACGCGCAGTACGAGGGTCTGTCGGTGGGTATCCGGTGGGAGCGAGCTGTCGGCGTCGAGGAGATGGGCCAGCAGCGAGGAGAGCAGGTCGACGATGATCGAGCCCAGCCGGGGGCCGTCCGCGGGGCCGTACGGTCCGGTGCCCTTCGCCAACTGCTCCAGCAACTGCGCCAGCAGGCTCCCGTACCCCTCCTCTGCCGGCAGCCGCCGGGTGAGCAGCAGGTCGGCCCGCTCCTTGCGCAGCGGAACCAGTTTTCTGGGCACCTCCAGGCCCACCGCGTGCAGGACGCCGGTGACACAGTGGAACGGCTGTGAGGTGTCCGCCACATGCATCTCCCGGGGGCCGTGGACGGCTTCCCGGCCCGCATGGGTGACGCCGACCGCCCCGGCGATCGGGAGCGTGACGTGGTAGTTCTCCGGATCGGACTGCCGAATCAGACGGGGCGTTCTCCGCCAGCTCATGGGCTCGACCATTGTTGGCCACACGCTGACCGGTCCCAATTCCAACAGCCGTGTCTGAGCCTGAAACTGCGCCGCGCGGTCGCTGTTCATGTCCATGGGGCAGAGCGTCTTCGACATCAGCTCCCGCCAGCCGTCGAACCGCTCCGCCGGCGGTAAGTCGTCAGTCCGGAACAGCCTCTCGGTAAGCATCTCTTCCTCCTCAGCTGCCTCACGCGCCCTTGAACAACACGTGCCTGCTTCCTGATACGGAAGTTCAGGAGTTCACCAGTCGCCGATACGCAGCAGATAAATGCCCTGGTGGAGAGCACCGTGCGTCACCGGCTCACATCGCATATCTGTCCAACATGAGTGCCTTTTCCTTCCCGGGCCCGGTGACAGGCCGGGCGAAACCGCACTGGAGCACTACGAGCGGGTGGCGGCGTGTTCCCGCAGGAAGGCTCCGGCGCGAGCGGCGGCCTCTTCCTTCGTCGCGTACCAGGTGCCGTCCTCGGCGGCGCCGCGCGCGCCGTCCGCGCCTTCGCCCGCCCAGGCCCAGCCGCCGGACGACGGGTCCTGCACCAGTTCGGCTGTGCCGCCGAAGAGTTCGAGCGCCGTGCCCGTCTTCGCCGCCGCGGCTGCGGGACGGGGAACCGCGTCGGGCCACTTCTTGCGCGCGCCCTGGCGGGTTATGCCCCAGACCGCACCCATCTGCTCGTAGTTCGCGCCGTAGGAGCCGGCTGTCGCCGCCGCGCGCGCCGTCAGCTGCTTGACCTCCGTATCCACCACCTTCCAGGCGGCGAGGACGGACAGCGTCACCTCAACCGGATCCGCCTCCCACATGCGGGCCGTGGACAGCCCTGACTGGCGGGAGCGAATGGCCGCTGCGAGCGGGTTAAGGGCATCAGTAAGGGCCTTGCCCAGCTCGGCCCTCTCTTCTGAGGTGATCCCAATCGAAGTCATGCGACAACTTTAGTTACCACTACCCCTCTCGGTAACTCTAGTTCCGGCCACTCGGTCGGGCGGCACCGCGCCGTGGCCGACAAAGTGGTCCGCCACGCGGTGGAGAGTGACGCGGCCGCGCTGGAGGAGCTGAGGAGCTCGGAGCGGGGCGCACACGCGCAAGGGAAAGGCCCGGAGAAGGAGGGAGCGTGCCTTTGCGTCTCGGCCGGTCACTGTCCTGCACAGCCCGAGTCCCGCCCAGACGATCGTGATCTCGGGGTGCCTCAGCCGCAGCCGCAGCCGCAGCCGCAGCCGCAGCCGGAACAGCGCACAGCGGCAGGCCCTTGGCGTCTACGACCAGGTTGTTGCGGTCATTGATCCTCTTCGCGCCGTCGAAGCCGCGCGAATCCTCCAGATGGTCTCCGCGGCTCCACGGACTGGGAGTCGATGACGGTGGCGACCGCGCCCGGCGCCCGCGAACGCGCTGTACGAATGCGGCTCCACCCCGACCCTGGCGGTTGCGGGCGGTCCGCACTCGCCGCCCTCGGACTCGACTGGCCAGGCTGAACCATCCCGAGGCGTCACTCGGGTGGCTGTCTCACCGCCGTGTATCCGGCGGAATGTGGACGGATTGCGCAGAGGTGTGGACCCACTGCTAACGACCTTCGCCAAGGGCCCCGGCAGGCTGGTCGGTGACGGATTCCCGGACATACAGGTGAGGCACATCAGAAGCCTCGTTGCCCGGGGTCCAGACGACGAGATAAGGAAAGGGTACGGGGCGTAGCCACATCACCAGCCGAAAGGAGCATGTTTTGAAGATGCGTATCGGTCGTGTCGTCGCAGGCACGATGGCGCTTGCCGCCGCCACCATCATGGCGACCTCAGAAAGCGCCGCTGCCGGCGTCACACCCCGCATCGGATCGGACCACACGTATTCTGGGCGGCAGAACACACCATCCAATCCCCTGCACAAAGGGATCGGTGTGGCTGCTCAACGCCAATACCGCGTTGCCGTGTACACCGGCAACAGGGCGGGTGCTGGCACCGACGCGAACGTCTACCTCACCATCTACGGCACCAGGGGTTCCGTAGGACACAAACTCGACAACTCCGAAGACAACTTCGAGCGCGGCAAGACCGATCGCTTCACTCTCGGTCTCCGCGATGTCGGCCGGGTCACGAGCATCACAATCAGCCACAACAACAAAGGTGAGAAACCTGGCTGGTACCTGAACAAGGTCACGATCGGCGGCAACGCCAACTTCCCTGCCTACCGGTGGCTCGCCAAGGACGAAGATGACGGCAACACCTGGGCGAACCTTCGACGCCGCTGAGCACCACTACTTTCCGAGACCCTCACCGCACTGGGGAGTGAGCAACCTCTGCGGATCGGAGGGCGCGGCGACGCAGGCCACGCGGTGTTCTCGTACGGTGCGGAACGCAGTTGGCGGCGGAGCTACGGGAGGACACTAACGATGCCCCCTGGGACCCGATGGCGACCCCGGGGGCATCGTTCGTGCGGCTCGCACGGTTCGAGCGGGCTCTGGCACAGATCTCGGGCAGCGGACGCGGAGGGGCACCGCAGTATGCCTTTCATTGCCTGGCCCTCGCCGCGGGCCGAGCCCGCAAACGGTGTGTTCTGGAAGACGCCGGAGATCGCCGCATGGGCGAAAGGGCGGGCGTTCGCCTGGATCGATGACGAGATCACCGAGGCGGATCGCGCCTGGGTGAGGGAGCATCACAGCGGTCCCGCCCTACTGCACCGAGTTGACCCCCGATGCGGCCTTACCAGCGACGGCTTCGCCGCACTCATCGCATGGGCGGCCGGCCTGCGCTGACGGCGAGGCGGCCTACGCCATCGCGAACTGGGCCTGTATCGCTGGGAAGTATGGAGCAGAGAGGACCTCCGGGGCGGCCGGTCGGTCGCCCCGGCCGCCTCGGACTGCCCGTGGGAAGTCACCCGCCCCGACACGATGGCGAGGCGCAGTGAGCACACCCCGCCCGGCTTCTTGGGGCCACTCGCTGCGGCCCCTGGATGTCTCCCCCACTCGCCCCGCTCTACCTCGTGGCCTGTTCCAGGAGCTGGTGCATGACATGGGGGTGCCGGCTTTCGGCCTGGGTCCACAAGGCGCGTGCTGTGTCGTCCTCCAGTTGGATGAAGCAGGCCAACAGCAGCGACTGCGGCCGTCGTTGGACGAGCAGCTCGCCGCTCAGACCGAGTGTGGGATCGGCGGAGAGAAGCACGAGGTCCGGAGTGCTGTGCCGCACCGGCCAGCCGAGCACGAAGTCTTCGGACCTCGCCGGGCCGAGCTGCAGGCCAAGAGCGGTCCAGCCCTGTGTGAGGGCATGCCGCGTCTCAGGGGGCGCGTCTTCCAGGATGGCTCGCGCCCACTGCTCGGCGGTGCGGTCCTGAGCCGGGCCGAGGTCGGCGAGCACGGCGTTCTCGTAGTCGATCCGGGCAAGTGTGCTGAGCGGATGCACCTCGGGTGGCACCGGGACGTGGCGCACCCTGCTCGGGATCTGCGGGTCTGTTGTGGAATCAAGCATCTCTACCCCTTACATGCGGTGTTGCTCTGTCGTGCGGCGTTGCATAACTGTATGGGTGGATGCCCGCGCACCCGCGCCGACGTGCTGGCCACGGCCACCAGGCCGCTCTTGGCCCGGGCGCCGGGCGCCGAGAGCACCGGAGGCCGAAGGTCGAAGGCCGAAGGTCGAAGGCCGAAGGTCGGGAAGCATCCCGGTGAGCAGACGTCAACCGTCAGGTGTGCCCGCGGTGGCAGCCGGATTCGCGCAGGCCTCTCCAAGCCAGGGCGCCCAGCAGTACGAGGACAACGGCGGCGCTTCCGGTCGCCACTGCGAAGCCGGTGTCGAAGGCGTGCTCGGCAGCGCTCTGCAACGCGTCGCCGATCCGGCCCCCGGTCCGTGCGGCCACTTCGGTCGCGGCACCGAGCGAACTGCGTGCGGTCTCCCACTGGTGGGCCGAGGCGCCGGGCACCGGGGCGAAGTCGGAGCGGTACACCAGAGACAGCACGGTTCCCAGGACGGCGAGGCCGAGTCCCGCCCCGAGGGAGAAGGAGGTTTCCTGAACAGCTCCGGCCTCTCCCGCCCGTTCAGGTTTCGCCGCGCCCAGAATCGCGTCCGAGCCCAGGGTCATGACCGCTCCGGAACCGAGTCCCGCGGCCACCAGGGCGGCGTAGTTGCCCGTGGCACCGCACAGCGTGAACGCGGCCAGTGCCAGCGCGCACAGCAGCAGTCCGCCGGACAGGGCCCGCCGGCGTCCCCACCGCGCGGCGAAGCGCGGCGCCAGGGCCGCGCCGCCGGCGTTGGCCAGCGCCAACGGCATCAGAGCCAGGCCGGCGCCCAACGGCGAATATCCTTGCAGGAGTTGGAAGCGCTGGGTGAGAAGGAAGAGCAGCGCGGTGTACGCGCCGTAACACCCCAGGATGCACAGCGCGGAGAGGGAGAACCAGCGGTCGGCGAACTGTGTGACGTCCAGCAGCGGTTGGCTGATCCGGCGCTGCCGGACGACGAAGCCGATCAGGAGCGCCACGCCAAGGAGCCCGGTGGCCCAGACCACCGGCCGGGACCCGTCGTGCTCGCCCAGTTGCTGGAAGGCGTATACGACAGTGCCGAGCCCCATGGCCGACATCCCGGCGCCGGCCGCGTCCCAACGGTGCGGCCGGGTGTTGCGCGACTCGGGCACCAGCAGGGCGCCGCCGGCCACGGCGAGCACCACGATCGGCACATTCACCAGGAACACCGAACCCCACCAGAAGTGCTCGATCAGCAGCCCGCCCAGGAGCGGCCCCACGGAGACTCCCACGCTGTTCGCCGCGGTCCACAGGCCGATCGCCACCGACCGCTCCCGGTCGGCGGGGAATATGGCCCTGATGATGGCGGGCGTAGTAGCCATCATCATCGTGCCCCCGATCCCGAGTGCCGCCCGAGCGGCGATCAACTGCCCGGGGGTGACCGCCAGCGCCGCGGCCGCCGACGCGACACCGAAGACCGCGAAGCCGGCCATCAGCATCCGCTTGCGCCCGAACCGGTCTCCCAGTGTCCCGCAGGCGATCAGCCCGGCGGCCACGGTCAGCGCATAGCTGTCGACGATCCAGAGGAGCTCGGATCCGCTCGGCAAGAGCTCTCTGCTGATCGTCGGCACCGCCACGTTCAGCACCGTCAGGTCCATTCCGACCAGGAGCAGGCCGGCGCACAGCACGCTCAGCGCCGCCCATCGGTGAGGGGTCGTCTGTTGGGTCTCAGTCAGCACCACACCACTGTGTGCAGCGGGAACTTCCGCCACAAGTACGGTCTTTCCTGTGCCTTGGGGGCCCTTCGGCCGCATAGTTCCAGTCGGTATACCTGGCTACAGTGATGATCATGAGGCGAGAACGCGAGCAGGTGGAAGCGATGGCCGAATGGTGCAACACCGAGGTGGTGCTGTCGGTCGTCGGCGGGAAATGGAAGCTGCTGATCATCCGGTACCTCTTGTTAGGCACGCACCGATTCGGCGCACTCAGACAGGCCATGCCCACCGTCACCCAGCGGATGCTCACCCGGCAGCTTCGGGAGCTGGAGGAGGACGGTCTCGTATCGCGGAAGGTCTACGCGGAAGTGCCGCCGAAGGTGGAGTACACGCTCACCGAAGTCGGCGAGAGCCTGCGGGACATCATCGGTCAGCTCGACACCTGGGGCAGCTGGTACCGCGAGCTCCGGACGCCCCCGGCGCGTGACGACGAGCAGTCGACGTCTGACAGCTGAGGCCTGGCCGGGGAGACGCGTTATCCGCTTCAGCCCCCGCCCCCGTCGTCGGATCTGCGGATATCCGGCGCGCCGACGACAGGGTTACCAGTCAGCGAGCATGTCTCGCCCATGGCGAATGGCGAGATCGAGGAGGCCCGGGAAGCGGTCGTCGATGTCGTCCCGGCGCAGTCGGTTCAGTCGCCGGGTTCCCTCGTCGCGCTGACGGATCACGCCGGCTTCCCGCAGCACCCTGAAGTGGCCGCTCTGGGTGGACTTGCTGACGGACAGGGCGAACGTCGTACACGCCAGTTCGCCGTCGGGTTCGGCGTCTGCGAGGCGGGCGACGATGGCCAGACGTACCGGGTCGCCGAGGGCGGCCAGGACGGTGGTGAACCGCAGTTGGGTGCGGTCGGGGTGCACAAGCTTCGTCGCGGTACGGCTCGCCATGCCTTCAGCATAACGCCATGTTCGGGGCTGACGAACATCTGCTATGTTCGCACATCTCGAACATGAGCCTGAGGAGGCACGCATGCCGCTCGATCAGCCGGTCCCCGCACAGAACCGCGAAATGCCACGCCGTCACCGCAGAACCGAGCCGTCCGGTTCACCGGAAGCCGACGTGGAGCAGCGACCCCGCCCAGCCGGCCGACGGTTCTGGGCCACGGCATACGCGCTGCTGATCCTGCTGACGGGAACCAATCTGCCCACCCCGCTGTACGGGGACTACCAGGAGCGATTCGGATTCTCGCCACTGGTCGTGACGCTGATCTTCGCGGCATATGTGGCCACGCTGATCCCTTCCCTGCTGGTGGCCGGCCCGCTGTCGGACGCCATCGGCCGCCGGCGAGTGCTGCTGCCTGCGGTAGCTCTGGCCGCACTGGGGTCGGTGGTGTTCGCGCTCGCCACAAGCACGGGGTGGCTGTTCGCGGCTCGCGTGCTGCAGGGGATGGCGCTCGGCGCGGCATCAGGACCGTTAACCGCATCACTGGCGGAGCTGGAGCCGAACGGCAACCGGCGCAAGGCGGCGCTGGTTTCGACCGTGGCCTCCGTAGGTGGTCTGGGACTCGGGCCCGTGCTGGCCGGTCTCCTGGCTCAGTACGCCCCGGCTCCGCATGTGCTGCCGTTCGCCGTGGAAGTCGTACTGCTGGTACCGGCCGCAGCGGCGCTGGTCGCGCTGCCGGCCACACGCCCCGCAATGCGGTGGCGGCCCCGCCGTCCCGAGATCCCCGTTGCCATGCGCGCCACGTTCGCCACCAGTGGGACGGCCGGCTTCCTCGCCTTCGCCGTCATCGGCCTGTTCCTCACGCTCATCCCTCCCTACGTGGCCACGTTGGCGAACAGCAAGAACCTATTGCTGGGCGGTGCCACCGTGGCGCTGATGCTGGCCTGTTCCGTACTCGCCCAGCTCGTCGGCTACGGGAAGCCGGCCCGAAGCCTGGAGCTGACGGGGCTTCCGCTGCTGGCTGCCGGCCTCGCGCTGCTGGCCCTGGCCGGCGGACTGTCCTCGCTGACAGTACTGTTCGCCGCGACCGTGATCGCAGGAGTCGGCCAAGGTCTGGCGTTCCTCGGTGGCCTCACCGCGGTCAGCCAAGCTGCCCCGGCCGACCGGCACGCTGACGTGCTTTCCAGCTTCTACGTGATCCTCTACCTCGGGGTCGGCCTGCCGGTCATCGGAGTCGGTTTCCTCGCCACCATTGTCGGCCTGCTGCCCGCAGTGCAGTACTTCGCCGGCGCCGCCGCCGTACTGTGCACCACCGTGCTGATCGCCCTCGCCCGAGCGCGGCACCGCGCCGTCGTCTCCACCCCCACCGGCCCACACGGCCCCGTCAAAGGAGAGTGACAGCATCACCGGAACTCACCGGGCCGGGCACCAGCACCGTGGCCAGGGCATCGAGCCGGGAGTGATGCGCCTTCGCGATGGCTCGCAGTATCAGCGGGGAGTGCGGCAGATCCCGCTGGGCCTGATTGGTCATCACGCATCGCTCGCTGGAGCGCACGAACTCCACGCACAGGGTGCGCCCGATCCGTGCCGTGCATCCGAACCAGTCGTCCTCGGCGAACGGACGGGTACCCGGTGGGGTGCGTATCAGGAGATTCGGTCGGAAGCGCCGCTCGTCGACCGGGACACCGGGAACGGCCGCGCGCACCCAGTCGAGGGTGGCGGTGCTGAGAACACTGAGGGGAAGCTGATCGAAGTGGGAGATCTCCCGCTCACGGGCCAGTTCGACATCGTCCCGGCCAAGGTAGCGGCGAAGGAAGGCGGTTGGGTCCGCAACGACCGCGCCGTGTAGATCCAGCAGCTCGGGCCGCTCCGTCCCGTCCGGGTAGCGGGAACGCAACTCCAGTAGGCCAGGCATCCTGCGGAATCGCCGGGTGTTCTTCCCCGAGCCGAATTTGCCCTCGCCATCGCGCACCGCGAACAGCCGGTCCCCGGCGAGGCCCCGGGCGATAACCTCTGCCTGCTCCAGCCGCTCACCCCCCGTCGACTTGATCGGATAGCGCCATATGCGCTCCACCGTTCCCACCGTGTACGTCATTCACTGGATGCTACAAGAGCCTCCTGCCCGAATTCGGGCAGGAAGTGGGTAGTTGGCGACTCTGGCAGTACAGTGGCCGCTCAGTCGTTCCGCAACCGGATCCGGGCGGCGAGCTGAGAGCGCAACACCAGGTCATCCATGGTGTCCATGAGGCAGAGCTCGGACAGCGACAAGTGCACCGCGATGCTGCTCTGGTGGGTGGCGACGATGTCGCGGAGCTGCCGGTAGGAGTCGCCGGTGACATCGTCGGTGAGCTGCAGATAGCCGGCCAGGAGTGGACGATGGTCCGCGTGGGTCCGTAGGCGCAACTGCGCGAGCGCGGTCGCGGATTCCACGTCGGCCGCCTGTACCGGAAGGTAGATCCTTCCGGTATTGAATCGTCCGATCCATGGCCCGCGGACCCTCACTGCGATGCGTTGGGTCAGTTGAGCGGGGACTTCCGCGCCCTTTTCGAGTCCTCCGACGAGGGTGGCGTGCATGCGGTCGGCCCGCAGGGCAAGTCCCGGCCACCAAACCAGTGATGCTACGTCGCTACGGCGGAGATCGTCGACGAAGGCGGTGACGCCGGGATCGGCAGCCAACCGCCGGCTGTCGATCGGGATCACCGCTGAGCGGATCGGCGGCCAGTACTCAGCCGCGCCGATTTCGGGCCCGAGAGGCGCTCTGGCCCGGTTGTTGAGAAGTGGCAGTTGGCGCTCCCGATAGCGCGGGTCCAAGGTCAGTGCCTCGTTGGCCGCCCAGTCGTACGCGGCGGCTTGTCGGGACAGCTCCGCGAGGGGATCCAGCAGGGGCGTGATTGCTTCTCTCATCGACGGCCTCCGTGATCCGTAGTCAACCATCCCACCCGGAACGCCCCCTCCGTATAGCCGGATTGTCCCCGCGGGCGGCCTGAAGGCAGTGGGCCCCGGCGCCGGTGCGCCCTTCGCTTGTCTGCCCTTCACCCCGCACCCGGACGACTGGTTCGCGGAGTACGTCGAGCCCGCCGTACACGCCATGCTCGAACGCCCCCGTGTCTCCCCATTCCCCATCGCCTGGGTCACCACTGATTACGCCTTCGGGAAGGACGCGCGCCCTCTCCCGATTCGCGGGGATCGCAGACGTCAATCTAGTATCGCCCCTGCTCAGGCCATGTGACTACTGTCGTACCGAGCTGCCTGGCCCGGCACTCTCTGAAGTCGTGGCAGGTCGACACAAGCAGGGGTGCAGAGCTCAGCCGCCCCAAGGATGGACCCGATGAGTGGATACCTGGTCCCCGACCGTTTCGAAGTCCTCGCCTTCAACGGCGCCCAGCAGGCCGACACCGTCCTGCGCTGGGAGGGCGAGAACCACGATTTCACCGTGATCGCCGACGGCCCTTGGGGGCATGCCACCGGCAGAGCAGATGACTGCTTCGAGGCGCTCACCCGCATCCGCGAGCAGATCGAACCCCAGGGGTGGCTCCTGGGCGTCAACGGCTCGCGTCGCGACACCTGGCCCTCCGGGATGTGCCGTGGGCACGGGGGTTTCCTCGTCTACCGCCTCAGGCCCGGCCTTCGCCCCACCGGCGCCGATCGCATCCAGACATTCCAACCCGCACCCCACGAGACGCTGGCCACTGTCGCCGAGCAGATCGCCTTCGAAGAGCAGTGGAGCCAGTCGCTGTGACCACCCCGACCAACCCTGCCCCCGCCGTTCCCCCGGTCACCCAGGCTCTGCGCGCCCAGGCCGCACAGCAGCGCGGCGGCTACGTGTACGCGATCGACCCGTACTTCGACCGCGGCGAGGCCAGGATTTAAGGGTCAACGCCCATCGCCTGCTCCCAGCACTGTCGGCCACTGCCCGTGGAGCACGCGGATCGCAGCGCCCCTTTGTGCTGCCTGGTCGGTACCTCCGGCGTCGAACGCCTCCAGCAGTTCGCACAGACAGGCGGCGGACCGACTTCGTCACGGGCGTGCTTTCCGCCGAGTCGCAGCGGCGCGCGAGTGTCGCCGTTCGACGATCTCCAAGCCGCGAGCACCCTGGTCGTCGGCACCCTGGTGGCCAGCCGCGCCGAACTCACCGGGCCGACCGGCGGCCGGATCAGCGACGTCAACTGCGGCCAGGCGGCGAGGAGATGGGTATGACCGCTCAGGTTTCCGGTATGACCATCGAGCGGTACCCAGGCTCGAATAGGTGGTTACCGGCCCTCCAGGTCGTCGGCCGCCCGCTCGGTGGCCTCCTCCTCGGGGGCGCAGGGCGGGCGCGGCACAGTGATTGTCGCGCCCGCCCCGCGTAAGTACGTCGCCGTCTACGCGGCTGGTATGAGTTCGGCCCGGCCGAACAGCAGGGCGTAGCCGGTGGGGAGTTGTTGGAGGATGCGGGTGGTCAGGTCGGGGCCGGCGTAGGCGGCGACGGCGGAGAAGACGGAGCCGGTGTCCCAGCGGGTGGTGGCCAGGGAGGCGTCGCTGCGGGCGGCGAGGTCCTTGACGAAGGCCCAGCCGGTCAGCGGCTGGGGCGCGGGAATCTGCGCGGTCAGCACGCGGGCTGCTTGCGGGGGTAGGCAGCCGGCCAGTTCGACGCGTTCGTCGCCGGTCAGCTGGCGGCCCAGTCCGGCAAGAACCAGGCGGACGGCTTCGTCGGCTCTCTCACGGGTGGGGTAGGCGCCCTCATAGCGGACCTTCTCCAGCATCTGCTTGTATGCCGTCCCATACGGCTGCTGGGGCGGTGCGTGCCGGTCGGAGCTCACGGGGGTGGTTGCCCTTTCTTGCTGTGGCCGGTGCGCGGGCACCGGCGTGCGGGATGGTCAGGTGGGCTGGGGGCGGCCGAAGAGCAGGTCGTAGCCAGCGGGGAGCTGGAGCAGGATCTGGCCCAGCAGGTCCTCTCCGGCGGCGTCGGCGACGGTGGACAGCACGGCGCTGACGTCCCAGGAGGCGGTCTGCTCGGTGGCGCCCTCGATCCACGCCGCGGTTGCGCGGACGAACCGCTCCGGGGACAGCGGCTCGGCACTGGTCAGCGGGTTGAGCAGAATCAGGGCGTACGTCTCCGGCAGGCGCGCCGCCAGCTGGGCGCGGACGCCGCCGACCAGGTGCGCTCCGAGGAGGGCGAGCACCACACGGGCCGCGCGCTCGGCTTCCTCCAGAGTGTCGTACTCGCCGCGTTCCTTCACGTGGCCGAGGAACGCTTCGCGTCGCAGAGTCATCGCAGCCGCCACCCCTCCTTCTTCGGACTGCCCAGGGGTGCGGAGGGCGGGGTGAGGTGAGATCAGGTGCCCGCCCTGCGCACCCGTCCGGCCGGTGTCAGCCGGAGATCTCCTTGTGGCCGGATCCGACGCCGATGGAGATCTTGCGGGGCTTGGCGCGCTCGGCGATCGGGATGCGCAGGGTGAGCACGCCTGCGTCGCAGTCGGCCTGGATGTGCTCGGTGTCGAGGGTGTCGGCGAGCACGATCTGGCGAGAGAAGATGCCCAGCGGCCGCTCGGACAGCTCCATCTGCACGTCGTCGGCCTTCGTCACCGGCCGCCGCTCGGCCTTGACGGTGAGCATGTTCCGCTCGACGTCGATGTCGATCGCGTCCGCAGGGACGCCCGGAAGGTCGAAGGCCACCACATACTCGTCGCCCTCGCGGTAAGCGTCCATCGGCATCGCCGACGGCTTCGACCAGGTACCAGGGCCCACCAGCTGCTGCGCCAGCCGGTCCAGCTCACGGAAGGGGTCAGTGCGCATCAACATCGTGAAAACACCTCCAGCGGGTTCAGGCAGTTGCTGCCAATGCGCTTCACTGACACCGTTGTAACATGTCATCCAATGGATGACAAACACGATGTCGTCTACATGATGACAACGAGAGGGAGGTGCCCGTGACCGCAGCCGACCAGCCGTCCACGACCAGCACGAATACCCACAGCCCGGCGTCGTTCCTGGCCGCCGCGGCGGCCCTGCACGCCATAGACGACGCCCTCCGCGACGCTCGGCGAGAGACCCCGGACACCCCGGATGCGCCCGGCCACGGTCCGGAGCAGGCGCTGGCCTCCCTGCTGCTGCTGCGGCAGGTGCGCGAGCAGCTCGCCGGATGGGAGACCGGCCTGATCGAAACCGCCCGCGACGCGGGAGCGAGCTGGGCCGACCTCGCCCACCCCCTCGGCGTCGCCAGCCGCCAGGCCGCCGAACGCCGCTACCTGCGCGGCCGCCCCGGCCCCGCCGGAACCACCGGCGAACAACGCGTCCGGGCCACCCGCGAACGCCGTGCCACCGAACGCACCACCGCCACGTGGGCCCGCCACAACGCAGCCGACCTGCGCCGCGTCGCCGGTCAGATCACCGCCCTCACCGACCTGCCCCCCACGGCTCGCCTCCCCCTCAGCCAGCTCCATGCGGCCCTTGCCCACGACGACCCCGCCGAACTCATCCGCCCCCTCCACGACACCCGCCCCCACCTGACCGCCACCCACCCCGACCTCGCTGCACAAATCGACACCCTCACGCGCCCCTGAACCCACCCGTTCCGGCCCTCTGCTCCGTTCGGTGCTCGGGCCCCGGGGCGTGGGGGCACGCCAGGTCAACACTGACTGCCAGAACCTCAGGGCGAGGTCGATGCCTTAACGGCCGGTTCCGATGAGCCGGCAGGAGTGCCCCGCGTGGCCGAGGACCCTATCGCCCACAACGAGCTCGATGCGCCAACCCTCCGTGTCGAGGCGGTCGAAGATCGCGTCAACACGGCGGGTATAGGCAGGTCGGCAACTTCGCGGCCGTGACGCTGACTGACATACGCCTGCGCGCTCTCAGGGCCGGCCGGTCCCCTGCGCCGTACGGCTACATCAGGACAACGAGGGAGCTGCGGCTGCCGTGGAGGGTGGCGACGAACTCGACGTCTGTCGCGGACAGCGGTGCTCGGCCATCAGAACGCCGGTGAACACCGTGGGCCTTCCCTCGGCGCACCCCGGACCGGTGCGGACGGTGACAGCTACACCGGCTGTTCGTGTATCCGGCGCCGGCCGGCGGCCGTCGATGTCCTCTCGGTGTCGGCGGCCGACGCGCCATCGGCCGTCGCGGCCGGTGTGCGCGGCGTCCGCGACGGGCGCATGCGCCCCGGACGTCCGCCTCCTGCTGCGGTCGAAGTGGTGGGTGTTGACCGCGAGTCCGTTGGCGGAAATCACCTGCTCACCCACCGTCCCGACCAGGCATTGCTGTACGGTCCGTCACTGATCGGGTGCGTTCCGTAACGGGCCTGTGTGGGGTATCGATGGCTGCTTCAAGTGAGGCGAGTAGCTGGTCTGTTCTTTCCTTCTGCTGCGGTTCGGAGGCTGGGGCTCTGTGTCAGTACGTGTGGGTGACATCCGGGAAATCCTTGAGCAGGCGGCACCGGGGGGAGCGGTCGAGATCCCCGTATCCGTACTGGATGGCCACGTGCCCGATGTGGGCCTGGTCTTCCGTGGCGGCCGGATGCGGGTCGAGGGCGCGGTGTGTGATCTGACGGAGTTGCGGATCACCGGGCAGGCCGCGACGACCGCTTCTGCGTCTCCGGTGCCGGTGCGCATTGCCTTCACGGGCGATGGTGATCGGGTGACCGATACGGTGGCCGCCGCCGATCTCGGTGCGGGGCGCCGGCTGCTGCTGGTCGATGGCGCTGCGGCAGATGCGGAACTGCCGCCCGGGGCCTGGGTGGTGGTGGACGGTCGGGCCATGCGGCTGACCGTACGGGGCCGTGCGGCACATACCGATCCGGGCCGGCTGGACGGCCTGGGCCGCCCCCTGCCCCCGGCGCGCGTCCGGACTGCCGCCGAACGTGCACAGGAGCGCAGGCCGCAGGCGCTGGTCACCGAGCGCGGCATCTTCGTACCCCGGCCGACGGCGTACCGGCAGCAAGGGGTGCGGGTACTTGAGTCGCCGATGGTGCGTGGTTGGCAGCCGGTCGAAACCCCCATTGGCGGCGGCGGCATCAGCGTGGAGTACGAGAAGTCGCCGGTGCGGGTCGCGGGGGCGTTTACTGCGATGCCGATCCTGGCGGAGGACGGGCCTTTCAAGGATTACGAGGCAGCGTTCGGCGGGGCGCTGCTCTTTGACACCGGGAAATTCAACGGGTCTCTGATGGGCGCGTACCTCGAGCCCCGCACCAGCAGTGTTCGGCCGTCGTTGTTCGCCTACGGTTCGCTGGGCAGCAGTGTCACTCCGCCCCCCTTTGTCGTGCGGGGCGTCGCCCTCGGCGGCGGCTGGAACAGCCGGGTGCGGGTGCCGAGGGCGGAAGACCTGGGCGCCTTCCCGTTCCTCATGGCCCTGGACAACCCCGGTGCGATCGGAGCGGACGGCCCCTCGGTCGATCCCCTGAAGGTGCTGACCAGTCTGATCGGCCCGCCCAGACCGTGGGTGATTCCGCAGGAGGGCGACCTGTGGTTCGCCGCCGGTCTGGCCTTTGACTGCTTCAAGACAGTGCGCGGGCGCGCGATGGCTCTGGTGCAGACGGGATCGGAACTGACGATCAGCCTGCTCGGGGCGGGCGGCGCACAGCTGCCGACGCAGAGTGAGAAGAAGATCGCCCGGCTGGAGATCGGCTTCGAGGTGACGGTCAAGCCGGTTGTCGGGGAACTGAGCATCAGCGCCGGCTTCACCGAGAAGACCTTCCTCATCGACGAGAACTGCAAATTGCGCGGCGGCGTCGGGCTGAAGTTCTGGTTCGGCGAGCATCCCCAGGCGGGGGACTTCGCTCTGATCCTCGGGGCCCTCCCGCGGGCCCGCGAACTGCCGGGCCACTACCCGAAGTCGGAACCCGCCGGTCTGGAGTGGGGGATCGGCAACACGATCAAAATCAGCGGCACTGCCTATGCCGCTATGACGCCCAAGTCGCTGATGGCCGGCGGGAGTCTGGAAATCGTCTTTCAGGCCGGGATGGTGCGAGCCTGGCTCACTGCCAAGCTGGATGTCCTGGTGGAGTGGAACCCCTTCTACTTCGATGTGGGCATCGGGGTGCGGATCGGGGTCTCCGCCACCATCAAGGTGTGGTTCTTCCGGCTCACGATCTCCATCGAGATCGGGGCCAGTGTGCGGGTCTGGGGCCCGGCAGTGGGCGGCGAGGCCACCGTCCACCTGTGGTTCATCTCCTTCACCTTCGGGTTCGGCGCTGAGCGCCGCAGCGAGAAGCCTGCCTTGGGCTGGGGCGGCTTCCAGGGCATGCTGCCGCAGCCCAAGCACATCATCCGTACCGTCCCTGGTCCCGGGTACGCCGGCGAGAGCACCCCTGATGCTGCCGCCGACAGTGACGCCAAGCCGTGGCTGGTCAACAGCGGCGGCTTCACCTTCACCACCGACACCCAGGCCCCCGTCAGCACGCTGTACCTGGATCGCGACAGCACCACACCGGTCGACACCGGCACGGCAGTGGACATTCTGCCCATGCACGTGCAGGGCAAGGAGAGCGAACTGCGCGTGTGGTTCGACCGCGAGGGCCGTGACGAAACCCTGAGGCACTGGAAGCACACGCCGATCCGCGGAAACGTCGTCAACGCTCTGTGGGGCACGAGCCCGGACGGCGGTGGTGGTGACGGGCTGCTCCGTGAACGGATCATCGGAGTCCAACTCGTGTCGCCGCCGGTGAACTACGGGACCTCCACCGGGTTCATCGACGAGAAGGGGATCTCTTTCGATCCGATCGCGCCGGACGGCCGCCAGCCGCTGTCCGCGGACGAAGACTCCGTCGGCGCCGAACCGCGGCGGCCCGGCGGGGTGATCGAGAAGATCCACGACGGTATCGACGCGGCCGGCACCCGCAGCAACCGTTCCGCTCTCGTCGGCGCACTGGGACGTCTCGGTGTGGAACTCGGCCCGGTCGATACCGACTTGAGCGGTTATGCGGGTGCTGCGGGCACCGCCTTCACTGCGAGCCCGATGCTCGTTGCCGCCGGCTGATTCCCCCTGGTCCGTGAACGACTACGGGCCGAGCCTGCTCATCCCCTGCCGGCGTTCGTAGCTCCCTTGTCGAAAGGCACGCTCGTGACCACCACACCCGCCTCGGGGCCCCGGCCTTTCACCGTGCCCACGGCCAAACACCGCACCCGGTTCTTCGACTACCGCATTCCCTCGCTGTACGCCGGCCGCTACGAAATCCACGACCGGCAGATCCTCAAGGACGTCGACGGCGGCGACCGTGTCATTGACGCCACACCGCAGCCGTTCGACGTCATCGAGCCGCGGTTCAGCATCGACCCGGGCGGGATCAACGCCCGCTTCCCGGCGCCTGATGCCGTCGGCACCTACAGCCAGACCCTTCCGCACATCAACCTCGACGCCCCCGGCCTGCCCTGGAACCGGCCGCTCGGCCCGGAATATCCGAAACCTGCACCTCCGGAGCCCGGGGATCCACACCCCGAACCTCCCAAAGCGGTGCCGTGGATGGCCCTGCTGCTGTTCCGGGAGGACGAGCTGCCCGAGGACCCCGACGCGGTCGGCTCGGTCACCGCCGGCACGGTCCGCGAGCTCCTCTGCTCGCGACTGGGCCCCGGGCGTCCACCCGCCCTGCCGTCGGAGAGCCTGCGGGAGGAGGAGTACGAGGAGCGTTGTGCGACGGTTCTGGTCCCCGCCGACCTGTTCGACAAGGTCAAGCCCCTGCCCGTGGAGATGGGCTACTTCGCCCACGTCCGCGAGGGCGGTCGGCCTGATGCCACGGTGGCCGGGTCCGACCCGGCGCCGGACGAGAAGCAGCTCAACGGCGTCGTGATCGCCAACCGCTTCCCCGCCGCCGCGGGCGGCCGGCATGTGGTCCACCTCGTCTCCCTGGAAGGCTTCGACCAGAACCTGACCGCCCCCGCCCCCGCCGAGGGCGTGCGCCTGGTCTCGCTCACCTCCTGGACGTTCACCACCGAGCCTGACTCCGGTATCGGCTTCGGTGACCTGGCCCAGCACCTGGCCACCACCGACGGTGTCACCCCGCGCGACACCGAAGAACTGCGGCTGCGCCTGCCGGTCACCGCCCCGGCCGACCCGTCCGCCCCTCAGCGCGAGGCCCTCGACCGCATGGCGGGCGGCGCCGTCGCCCTGCCGCAGCGCCTGGAGACGGGCGAGCGCACCATCGCATTCCACCGCGGACCGCTCACCGCCCGGCCCGCCCGCGAGCTGCCCCCACCCGGCCCCGATGCCGTCCGGCTGGAATCGTCCGGCGAGGCGTTGATCTACCTGGAGAAGTACGGCGTCTTCGACACCGCCTACGGTGGCGCCTTCACCGCCGGGCGCCTGCTGGCCCTGTCCGACGCCGAGTTCCGCGCCGGTCTGCTTGAGTTCCGGTCCGCCGCCCGTTCCGCGGTGCGCCGTCTGGCTTCCCACCCCCAGCCGGCCGGCACCGTGGTCACGGCCCGGCAGCTCACCGCACCGCTGGCCTTCGAAGCCTTCGACCACCTGCTCCTCGACGAGGACGCCACCCGCTTCACCCGCGCCGTGGACCGGGCCGGCCCACAGCTGCGTGCCGGCCTGCGCCGTACTGCCAGCACCAGCGCCCGGCCGCCATGCACCGCGGCCGACCTGCGGGCCCTGGTAGGTCAGCCGGGCATCGCCAACCTCCTCGCCCAGGCCGCCGGCGACCGGTTGAGTACCGTGACCGGCTGGCTGGACCGGCTGCGACGCCTGGAAATGCTGGGCTTCGAGCACCTGGTACCGGACAGCCGGATGCTCCCGGAGGAGTCCATCCGCTTCGCCTACGTAGACCCCGAGTGGGTCCGCGCCGCCGTGGACGGTGCCCTCAGCGTCGGCGTCGGCCACGCCCTGGACGCCGACCTCAACAACCTGGCCACCAGCGGCGGACCGGTACCGGCCTGCGCCGTACTGATCCGCTCCGCCCTGGTACCCCAGTGGCCCCAGGCCGTCATCACCGCCTATCGGGGCGCCGGCGTCGTCGAACCGCTGCGCAGCGCCGTCTACGGCACCGACATCCGGCTGCTGCTCTACCCGCAGGTGATCGACCGGTTCGAACTGTGCGAGCCGCCGCGCGGCATCTGCTTCGGCATCGGCGATGTCGGCACGATCGAACTGCGCGAGATCAGCGGTGACCGCATCGGCTACCCCAAGGGCGAGTTCCCGCAGCCGGCCGGCTTCAGCCGCTTTCTGCGCCCCGGCGATGCGGACGTCCTCAACGCGTACGGCGACGGGGACGCACTGGTCCCCGCCCTGGCCGACGCGCACGGCGTCGAGGTCGAAGAGTTCTCCTCCGCGTACTTCGCCCTGCAGATGATCAACGCCCCGCAGGCACAGACCTTCTCCTACCGGCCCTGACCGGCACCCGCCACACCCACCCCCACACCGCAGCCACGCCGCGCCGCGCCGTTCATGAAAGGACCGACGGCCCATGTCCGTGGACAACACCCTGGTCGTGCCGGTCGAGGTGGCCGCCCTCGCCGTCAACCGGCAGACCCGCGACACCGGAAGCCATCACGTCATCCAGCGCTGGAACACCAACTTCAAAGGCATCGGGCAGGGCGTGGAGCCGGAGCCGAGGCCCTTTGACCACCTTGAGACGTGGACCGGCCGCGATGACCGCCTCGGCGTCTATCTCCAGTGGGAACTGCCCGCCGCGCTCACCCGCGGCCGGCACGACGACGAGGAAGGCGTCGGTGGCTTTCCCCTCGTCCCCAACCGCTGGCTGGTCGTCCGTCACGCGCACCTCGCCCGCACACTCAAAGCCTGGATCGTCGAAAGCGACTACCTGCACGAGAAGGACGGCACCGTGTCCTTCCAGGATCCGCACAGCGACGAGCCGAAGGCGACCCTCATCGGCAAGTGCCACGAGCTGTCCGGACCCTGGCGGAATCCCGACCACCCGCGGACACCGTTCCTGACCGCGATCGGGCCCGGCCTGCTCACCTTCTCCGTCTTCCAGCCCTACAACACCAACGTCTTCTCCCTGCACGACACCCTGGACGACCTCGCCGCCGAGCAGGAACAGCTGAGCTACTTCGTCGCCGGCTGGTACTCCGACCCGGCGAGCGACATCCTCGCCGGCCCCGAGGGGCTCCCCGAGCACCTCGCCCCACTCCTGCGGCGGCTGGAATGGACCCAGCCCGTCGGCTCCGGCAGCCGGATCCGCACCTCCGTCTACACCGGCACCGTCCTCGGCCTGGACTGGAACCTGACCGGCCCGGTCCCCGACTCCCCCTGCCCCCGCCGCGAGGACGTCACCGTGATGGTCGCCAACACCATGGCCGAGGCCGCCGCCGAACTCGGAACCCAGGCCGACGGCGAAGGGGCCTTCTCCGCAGCCGAAGCCGACCTCTTCCGCGCCTTCCTGCTCGGCGGCGTCGAGGGACTGGAAGAACGCGACCGTCCCGAAGCGGACATCCTCACCGACCGCCGCGCCCACGACACCGCCTTCGGCCCGGTCCCCGGAGGCTACCGCTGGTTCATCGGCGAACGCGGCGACGACCCCGGCCACATCCCCGCACCCGACGTCGCCGCCGCCCGCCGCTCCGCCCGCGTCGCCGAGGCCGACACCGTTGCCGAACTCAACCGCAGGCAGGCCGAACACGACGCCACCGAAGCCGAATTCGACGCCGCCCGCGAACGCCTCTACCACCTGTGGTGGCTCAGCCACCGCGAAGACCAGTCCGAGGAGTTCCGCGAACGCGTCCCCGGAACAGACGAAGGTGAACTCGACCTCAACAATCCCGACGGTGCGGCCGGCCAGGTCATCGCCCTCGCCCAGCGCCTGGCCGAGCAGCGCCGCGCCCTGCCCTGGGGCAAGACCGAAGCGGAGCTGGCCGCCAGTATCGATGCCCACTACTCCCCCTACGGCTCACGCGCCGACCGGCGGCTGATCCGCGTACCCGCCCAGGACTACGAATACTCCGCAGACCCCGTGCTCGCCCTGCAAGGCGCTCATCTGCACGCCCCGCTCACCCGCGACACCCCGCTGCCCTGCCGCACCCCCGACCGGCTGGTCACCCGCGCATCCGGCATCACCACCAGCGACGTCTCCGACCTCGTCGCCCAGGTGAACCTCAGCCACCTGCCCCCCTGCTTCCACACGCTGCTGACCGAATTCCTCATCCTCGACCGCGCCCTGGCCACCACCGGCCACATCCGCGACGTCACCGGCACGCTGCCCGAGTACGGCACCGACGCTTGGGAGATGCCCTGGCAGCCGCTGTATCTGATGTGGAAGGCCGAGTACTTTCCCCTGCCGTTCCGCGACGGCACCACCGCACACTGGGAGTTCATCGAGCGCTCCCGCTACCAGTGGCAGGGCACCGGCACCCCCGGCACACCACTGACGATCTCCGGACGGCAGATCCTCACCCCCGCCGCCGGACACGCTCTCGACGGCGCCCTCACCGCCTATGCCCGCGTGCGCGACCAGCTCCCGGCCGACAGCATCCAGCACCTGCACGCCAAGGTGCGCAGCACCGACCTGCTCTCACAGACCCTCGACGGCTTCGGCGCCGCCATCGCCCAACGCCGGCCCGACTCCGGTCTGCAACCCGCCGGCCCCCTCGCCGACCTCGTCGGCAACGGCAACTACCCCCCGCCGGACCCCGGCGGCCTCCCCTCCAGCGACTGGGATCCATGGCCCGAATCGACCTTCCAGGAACTGCGCGCCGGACAACTCGCCTTCCACGCACTGTCCGTCGTCGACCGCTTCGGCCGCGCCGTCAACCTCATCGGCGAGGCCGGCCACTTCCGGCCCGAAATGCCCCGCACCATGCGGCCCGCCCACCCCGTCAGCGGCCACGACAGCGAACGCCTCGTCGAACTCTCCCCCCGCCTCCTCCAGCCGGCCCGGCTCAACTTCTCCTTCCTCTCCGCCACCGACGACGACATCGACCTCATCCCCGGCGCCAACCCGGTCTGCGCCTGGCTGCTGCACAACCGCCTCGACCGCTCCCTCGTCGTCCACGCCCCCGACGGCACCTCGCTCGGCGAACTACGCGTCACCCTCACCACCGACGACCAGCGCACAGTCTCCTGGAGCGCACTGCCCGGCTCTGAGCTCCCTGACTTCGACCAGCTGGAAGGCTTCTCCCCGCACACCTACCGTCTGCTCAGCGCCGTCAAGTCCCGTGGCCCGCAGACCTTCGACGCCTTCCGCGCCACCGTCGACCGGGCCCTGCACACCATCGACCCCGACGGACCGGCCGACCCCGGACTCGGCTTCCTCCTCGGACGGCCCCTCGCCCTGGTCCGCACCCGCCTCACCCTGCAACTGCACGGCCCCCTGCGCACCGACGTCAGCTGGCAGAACCTCTTCGACCCACCCGAGCCGGGGCTACCCCGATACCCCTGGACGATCCGCCTCGGCGAAGCCCAGCAGACCGACGACGGCCTGGTCGGTTACGTCCTCGCCGGCGACTACGACCACTTCGAAACCGCCATCGACCCCGTCGCAGGCAGCGACGGCTACCTGCGACCGATCGGCGACAAACCCAGCCTGGAACTGGACTTCGGCGACCACAACACCACCGTCGCCACCGTCCTGTGCGACCCACGCGCCGCAGTCCACGCCACGACCGACATCCTCGCCACCAAACGCGTCTACGTCCCCCAGGAATTCACCGACCAAGCCATCGCCCGCATGACCGTGAACTTCCGCACCGGCCCCCTCCTGGCCGGCACCACCGAACTACTGGGCGCCCAGGACCAGGTCCGGGAGACCGTGCTCATGCCCGCACCGACCGGCATCACCGGCACCTGGACCTGGACCGAGAAGCGCGGCACCACCTGGGAGAACCTGCCCATCCTCACCCAGGATCCGCACGATCTGCCCCTCGCCGGATCCGAAATCCGCTCCGGCTACCTCACCCTCGGCAACGCCGCCGCCCCTACCGCCGAGAGCTGACCCCACCGCCGGACCCCATGCCGCGCCGGCAGCCGACCCCGGCGCGGCACACCCCCCTCGACCCGAGGAGCATCCTCATGGCTCTGGTCTCCCCCACCCGCACCACGGACGCCCCCGACCGTGAACCCCTGCTGTCCTACGGCCTCACCACCGACCCCGACCCGCTCAAGGCGTCCGAGGAAAACCCCTCGACGCCGGAGGAGAGGGGTGAGCTGATCATCGTCGGCTCACGGCGCCATCGCGACCCGGCCGATGTGGAACGGATCAAGGTGAAAGTGCCGGCCGGGACGTTGTCACCGGACCTGGCCGCAAACCTGTCCAGCGCCACCGCACGGATCAGCCTCGACCGCTGGACCGGCACACTGAACGAGTCATCGGACGAGTTCGTCTTCACCCCGGCAGGAAGCTACGAAACGATCGGGCCCGACACCGGATTCACCATCCAGCTGTCCCAGATCCCGATCAGCCGCAAGGTCGGCACCGCACCGGTCACCGTAACCGAATACTCGCGCACCAGCGGGAACGCCTTCCCTGCCCGCTCCACCACATTCGACGTCGGCAAATTCCCGGCCGACTTCTACATGCGCGACTTCATCGCCGATTCACTCGTCATCGACAACGGCGGCGAGGTCACCCTGACCTGGAAACGCTCCACCAACGCCACATACGAACTGCTCTACGGGGACACCAGCCTCAACGTCACCAACGAAACCACCCGCACCATCACCAACGTCACATCCGACACCACCTTCTACCTGCGCGGCACCACCAGCAGCGACCCCACCAACCCCGTCACCCGCATCCTCACCACCCAGGTCACCGTCCGCAAACCCGACCTCGACGTCGGCAACCTCACCGTCCATGGTGAAACCCTCTTCAACAACATTGTCCGCGCAATCTCCGACGTGACGGTCACCGGCGGCATGACCATCGGCGGTGCACTCACCGCCAACGGCGCACTCACCGCCAACGGCGACGTCAACGCCGTCGTGGTCGGCAAGAGCGTCCGAGTCGCCGACCTCCGTGGCCCCGCCGGCACACCCCTCAAGATCAGCAGTCACGTCAACGTCCCGACCGGCAACAACGTCACCATCGGTGGCGCACTCACTGCCAACGGGACACTCACCGCCAACGGCGACGTCAACGCCGTCGCGCCCGGCAAGACCATCCGAGTCGCCGACCTCCGTGGCCCCGCCGGCACACCCCTCAAGATCAACAGTCACGTCCACGTCCTGCCCGGCAACAACGTCACCCTCGGCGGCAGCGCGACAGTCGCTGGCACTCTGGTCGCCGGAGGAGCTGTGCAGTTCGCGACCGCCCTGTTCAGCGCGCGGCCCACGAGGACGAACTACCCGAAGGGAACAATCAAGCCCGGCGAAGGCAACAAATGGACCATGACCGCCGCCAAGGATGGCTTCCTTGTGGTCGAGGCCGCGAGTCATCAGTGGTTCACCGACGACGAGATGCACGGGCGCAAGCACCGGATCTTTGTCAGCACTCCGGGGATCACGTACTACTTCGACCTCGTCGCACAGGGAAAGAAGACCCAGCAGGCTTCGCAGGGAATCTGGGGAAACACGTCGGTCCCGCTGGCGAAAGGCTCCAACGTCTCCGTATGGATCGCCGACGTCGACAATGCGGGAAGCACGAAGGACTGGGTGGCGATGAACATCTGCTGGTACACACTCGGCGCGTGACACCGGCAGGGTCAGGTCACAAACGCGATGGAGGTCTTCCGAAGTCCGCACAAGCCCTGACCAGGCTGGAGTCTTCAGGCCGGCCAGTTGCTCCCACAGATCCGGATCGGCGGTGACCAGGAGTCCTGTTCGTCACCCGCTGTGCTCTGCTGTACTGCCCTGCGGCTAATTTGTGTGCAGGACAGGTACGCAGGCCCGTGGTGGCAGAGGTGCACGAGGGACCGGAGGTCGGGAAGAGTGTCGCTGCGCGCAGGTGATCCAGCCGAGATCGGCGGTTATCCGCTGGAGGCGCGACTCGGCTCGGGTGGCATGGGCACGGTCTTTCTGGCCCGTACGAGTTCGGGTCGTCCTGTCGCGATCAAACTGATCCACCCGCAGTTCGCGGCAGACGACGAGTTCCGCATCCGCTTCCGGCAGGAGGTGGCGGCGGCAAGGCGAGTGAGCGGCGCGTTCACCGCCGCCGTGGTCGACGCTGCCACTGAGGCCGAGCAGCCGTGGATGGCGACGACCTACATCCAGGGGCACACGCTCGCCCGGCGCATCGCCATGAAAGGCCCGCTGAGCGGAGCGGAGCTGCGGAGGCTCGCCATCGGGCTGGCGGAGGCGCTGCGGGACATCCACCGGGTGGGGGTCGTCCACCGTGACCTGAAGCCCTCGAACGTGGTGCTCTCGCCCGAGGGCCCACGCGTCATCGACTTCGGCATTTCGCGCGCCGTGGACCAGCAGACGCTGACGATTACAGGGCGGGTCATCGGTACGCCGCCCTTCATGTCGCCGGAGCAGTTGCAGGCGCCGCGCGACGTGGGACCGCGGTCCGATGTCTTCTCGCTGGGGACGCTGCTGGCGTACGCAGCGACGGGCCACGGGCCCTTCGACGCGGACAGCCCATACATCGTTGCGTATCAGGTGGTGCACGGGGAGCCGTCGCTGGAGGATGTGCCGGTGGCCTTGCGCACGGTCGCCGAGTCGTGCCTGGCCAAGGAGCCCAACGGGCGCCCCTCGGCGGACGAACTCCTCGTACTGCTCCGGGACCTGCCGACCGACCTCGACCAGATCGACGCGAGGGGAGCCGGCGCGGGCCGCACCCGCGACATGGTCACCGCGCATCACTTCGCGCCGCCGGCCACCCCGCGGCCGGCCACCCCGACACCGGCCACCCCGACGCCAGCCACCCCCACGTCGGCCACCCCGACGCCAGCCACCCCCACGTCGGCCACCCCCACGCCGGCCACCCCGACGCCAGCCACCCCGACACCGGCAGCCCCGACCACCACCCCGGCCGGTCCCGAGACGGGGAGCGCCGACACCTCCATCGGCCGTCGGTCGCGCCCCCGATGGCGTCCCGTGTTCGCGGCCGCGGTCGCGGTCACGGTGGCAGCGATCGGTGGCGGAGTCGCCGCCCTGACGGCGAACGGCTTCGGGGGGAACAGCGGCGGCGACAAGGGCAAAAGCCTCGCAGCACCGGGTGCCGCACTTCCGGACGGCTTCGAGCCGTGGCACAAGACCGTGCCCGGCGGTCGCCCGGACATCCCCGACGAGCTGCGTTGCGTCGTGCACGGCGACGCGCTGTTCTGCGGGGGCGGCAGTGTTGTCGCGACCCGTATCAGGGCCAGGGACGGCTCGCGGGTGTGGACGGCGAAGAGCCCCGGCGTCCCCGTCAACGGCATGCATCTGGTGGGCGCCACCGACGACACGGTGCTCGGTTACCGCTTCGCCGCCCAGGACGCCCCGCAGGACCCTCCGAGCGAGGTGGTGGCCCTCGACGCGCACAACGGACGGGAACTGTGGTCCGTGCCGTCCGGCGCCCAGTCGACGGCCGTCACGGGTCGGACTCAGGACGCCCTGGTGGTCGGTACCGACGTCGTGACGGTCGACGCTTCCAACTCCCGCTTCGAGGCCCGCAACGCGCACAGCGGTCAGGTCACATGGACGTCGCCATTCCCAGCGGGTACCCAGTGCGCTCCCGTCCCGGTGGGCCCACAGCTCGTCGCGATGTGCGCGAAGGATGCGGAGGTGAATGCCTTTTCAGTGCGCCACCCCACCCTGTACCCGGTCGACCGCGCCTCGGGGACACTGGGCAGGCCCATCGCGGTCAACGGCCCCGCCGTGCCGATGGGCGTCGCCAACGGCAGGCTCATACTCCTGCAAGTACACATGGAGGGAACGGATCCGGCCGGCTACAACGGGGTGGTGCGGGTCGACCCGGCCTCGCGGAAGGTCACGTACTCCCGACTGGCCAAGACATACGCGGGGACGCCCGGCATGGCGGACGGCACCGTATACGTGAGCGGGCAGACCGGTCTCGTCACAGCCCTCGACCCCGCGACCGGCCGGAAGAAGTGGTCGCGGCAGACTGGCGTGGAGGGCGCGTCGGGTCCTGTTGCGGGAGCCGACGCACGGTATTTCAGCTCGGCCACCGGCCGGGTGGTCGCGCTGTCGCCGGACGATGGCAAAATCCTGTGGACAACAGATCCGCAGGTCGATGGTTTGACGGGCGAGCAGGGCGCAAGCCCACGGGTGACTCTTGCGGGGCGTGCGGTGATCGTGGCCGCGGACAAGAACACTCTCTTCGCTTTCGACGCGCAGAAGCCGCCGAAGTCGGGCTGACCCGGTGGCTGGACGGCAGCAGGGCTGATGCTCAGACCGTCACCGACGCCCGCAAGCTCGATATCGACCACGCCGTCCCCCTCGCCGATTCTCTGCGCGCCGCGTTCCCCAGGTGCCGCCAGTTCCCCGAAGCGCTGGGGGCGAGCGCGCCCCCAGCGCTTCGTAGCACATCCGGGACGACCGCCGGTGTGTGGCGGGCCGGCGGAGAGGGCCGGGTGGCCCGGCCCTCCCGCCCGGCTCTGTTACGGCCAGCCCTGCTTCACCTCGGCGGGAGCGGTGTTCCAGCTCTTGGGTATGAACGTGATGACGTAGGCTCCGCGGTCGAAGTCCGCGTACCCCGCAGACCAGTTCCGGAACTTGCTCTCGTACACGTTCATGGGGCCCATGCCGCCATTGGGCGCGTGATAGTGGTTGGCGTGGGTCCATACGGTTTTGTCGGCGTCCGCTTCTGCCTGAGCCCCGAACCAGCCGTAGTCGAAGTTGACCCAACTTTCACCAGGTTTGGCGGGACTGCGCGGAATGTTCCTGTCCCTCGACATGTCTACCAGGCCGGTGCCCTGGTCGGGGCGGAAGGCATCCGGATCGCCGTACTTCCTCTTGTCGGAGGAGCCCCGCGGGTCCTGCCCGCTCCAGAAGTGCTTCGAGTAGACCACCGCCTTCATCTTGGATGGGTCGTAGTTGCCTCCATCCCTTTCCTTGAAGGACGGCGTATTCCTCAGCGCCGAGTAAAAGCTTGAGCGGCTGTCCTCGTAGAGCAGAGCGTCGTTTTTGTTCGCGAGCTCCGTCTTGAGGTGGTCGATGTACGTCCCCTCGTCGTGCGCGCTGTCCAGGGCCTTGTTCATGACGGACGCCACCTCACGCGCCCGCTTGAAACCCTTCCCCTCATCGAAACTGCCCTTGGCGATGCGCCCCTCGAACTCCGCCTGCGTCTCGTTGGGTTGCGGTCGGCTGTTTTCCAGATCGTTCTTGTACTTGTTCTCGTCGAAGAACGCGAACGCCAGTCTGTTCGTCGGGTAGGGGCCTGTATTGACCCAGGTGACGCCGACGCAGCCGTAGGACAGCTGTTCTCGCTGCTCTTCGGTCATCTGCTGCTGGTTGCCGCCGCGTTGACTGTAGACCTGCTGCCACTTGCGTATGTAGTTGTTGACGACCGTAGTGGCCCTGCCTCCGTAGGCCCGGTAGGCGTCAGGCATCCGGTTGAGCGGCTCGGCGGGAGGGGTCACCCTGTCATCGGCGGCGTCGGGGGCCCGGAAGAGCGCACTGGCGCTCGGCGGCAATTCCGCCGCAGAATTGCCGGGTTGACCCGCAGTCAGAGCTCTTTTGTTCAGTGCGTTGATGTTCTTGACATCCTCCGCCGTCAGGCCGTGCGTTTCGGCGTAGGACCCTTCCCATTCCCCGTCGCCGCGGCTGGCGGCATGGCTGACCGACGGCATGACTCCGGCGGCGCATATCACCGCACCCACAGTGGCGAAGGCGAGTAAACTCCGGCGTTTGTACATGAAAATCAGCAGCTCCCTTGTTGTGGATTCTCGTGAAACGGGGCATGCGAGCGAACGACGCAATGAGGGATGTGCGGTAAGCAGCGCACCGCAGCCGCGCTGCCCTGGGTCGCTGCGCCGGCGACAGGAGGGAACGCCGCCACGAGGCGGAAGGGGATACGGCAAAGGCGCGGGAGACGGCAGTGGCGGTGCGGTCGTCGCCGGCCATGACCTGGTGGCCGGCGGGCCGCACGGGCCGGGCGGCACCGGCGCCTCGCTACATCAGCGTCGCCGCCGAGGGGACGACGCGGGCCCGGGCCGAAGGGCCGGGGTCGCCGTAGCCGACCTCGACGCGCGGATGGGAGCGCATGAAGTCGGTGTCGACCAGGCGGACTTGGCCGGGATGGCCGACAGCGGCGGTCGCCGGGGCGACGGGGGCCGGGGCGGCCGCCTGGGCTCGCTGGGCGAGGGGCCGGGCGGGGGCCGCGGTGATGGCGACGGCAGGGAGAGCGCGGAAAGCGGTTGGGCGTATCACGTATCGGCTCCTGGATGAGTGATCAGGTTGATACGAGCAGTGATCATGTCCCCGCGCCGGCTCCCCGGCAACATCGCGGTTTTAAAGTCGGCCAATCTGTCACGTAGCCCGTATCCAGCCATGCAGGAGCCGGCCCGTGGGGAGGCGATGCGGCGGCGCTTCCCCTGCTCGTGGCGTGTGGTTCGCAGCGAGGCCGGTACCGATGTTGTCGGGAATCCCACGGTGCGGTGGAAGCCGTCGCCGCCGCCCGGGCTTCGAGCCGGCCCGCGGCAGGGCGATCTGGCTGAACGCCCCGCGGCGGGCGAGGGGTTATGGCTCGATGCTGAGGGGCTTCTGGGCGCGCAGATCGCTGACGAAGCCGTCCTTGACGACGCGGATCCAGTAGGCGTGCGTACGGTCCGCAGGGGGGATGTCGGAGTCACGCTCCAGCTTGCGGTCAATCGATGTGGCGCGGACCTGTACGTCGCGTTGGAACGTGTGGGGATGCCACAGTCCGACCTCGCTGCTGTAGAAGGGCTTTCGCTCCATCAAGAGGACCTGGTCCGGATGGTCCGCGGCCGGTTTCCAGGTGACGCGGACGGTGTCCGCGCCGAGGCGGTCGACAGACGTCATCGCCGGTGCCTTGGGAATCACCGAGGCGGCAGCGGGCTTGAGGGCGTCGCTTTGGATCGTCCGCGGTACGGACGGATCGTAGTGCTCCGGGTTCTCCAGCTTTCCTGTGACGCGGAGCATGGTGGGACGCTGCTCCTGCTCGCCCGCGCACGCATCGACTTGGGTGACCTTGCGCCAGTCGCCGGAGACTCTCACATCGTCCTCCGCCTGGATCTTCAGCTCGCGCGTGCCGCCGCCGACGGCCCCGCTCACGAAGTAGGCGTAGCGGGAGTCATGGGAGCGGACTATCTGGTAGCTGCACCGGTCGATGGCTGCGGCACGCGCGGTGATCGTCGACTCTAACGTCGGCGCGTCGCCGGCAGGCCCGGCGGGGGACGAGGGGGCGGCCGCGGCAACGCCTGCGTTCGAGGCGAGGACCCCGAGACTCAGCGCGCACGTGGCGATTGCGGCAGCGATACGAGAGGGCATGCATCCTCCGGTGACATCCAAGCAGAGCCGCTTGGCAGTTGACGTGCTGGGACAACCCCAGCCGCCTGTAGGGCCCGGGCACGGAACGTCTCCGATGCAGAACACCTCGGAGGTGCCTTGGACCCTGATCGGGGTCACCGATCAGGGCTGGACGCTACTGATCATCAACTGTAAAAGACGAGCAAACGAAAAGTAAAGCGGAGGTATGGCGTCAACTTGCCTCACCTGACGCTCCGCTGGAGGGCGATGGCGCTCCAGCCGCGCTCGCCCCGGCCGGCGGAGCCGAGCTGATCTCCAGCCTGCGAGAAGCGTCGTGGGGTCAGAAACCCGCACTGGACACACCGGGCGTCGCGCGCCGCTCAGCGCACGCGATCGAGCAGACCGGCAGGATCAGGCTCGGCCTGGAGGCCACGGAGCAGCAGAGTCCACAGGTCATGCAGGCGCTCCTCGATGTGCCGGCGTCCCTCCAGGGCGTCGGAGACGGTGTGCAGACCGAAGAAGGAGCAGACGATGCCGTGGGCGGTGGCGGCAGGTGGCACACCGGCAGCGAGTTCACCGTTACGGGCGGCCTCTTCGAGTAGCTGTGTAACGGCTTCGATCCAGCCGAGGAACGGTGCGGGGAGCTGGGCGTCGATGGCTTTGCGTTCGGCCCAAAGGCGGGCTCCGGCCCGGACGACGATGTCGTCTCGAAAGGCGCGCGCCACCTCGAAGCTCAGCCCGACGAGTTTCTCCAAGGCCGGCCGGCCCGGCTGCCGGTATCGGCTGATCAAATGCGGCCACGTGGCGAAATGTTCCTCGACGATGGCGAGGGCGAGCTTCTCCTTGCTGGCGTAGTGGAAATAAATGGCCCCGCTGGTACGACCGGAATGCGCACTGATGTCGCTGATGCTGGTACCGGCGTACCCTTTCTCGTCGAACAAGGTTGCCGCCGCCTCAAGAAGGAACCTGCGCGTCGTTTCCGCCCGGATCTGCACGTGCACCTCAAACGTCGTCTCGTTCCGCCGGAAGGCAACCTACCGCTCCCCGCGCCCCGGAATTCAAGGGTGCGCATGTTCGAATTTCGGTATTCCCTGGTCGTATGAGCACCTCAACGGTCAGGGCCGTCGGAAAGAGTGAGCCGCTCAGCTGGTCCCGTACCGTCGAGCGGGAGCTGGTGCACCGGACCTCGGTGGCAGAGGTCCTCCTTACGGAGGTACGGCCGACCCACATCCCGCACGTCTTCCTGGCTGCGGCGTCATGGCCACGCGCACATGCGACGTTCCCCCGCGACGGCTCGCAGCGGCACAGCCCGCTGATTCTGGTGGAAACACTGCGTCAGCTCGGTCTCTACATTCCCCTGCGCTTCTACGCGGTTCCGGCGGCCTTCCATGCGGTCATCACCGACCTGTACTTCCACCTCAGCCCCGCCGACGAGTTGCCGGCCCGCGCCGGAGCGACCGAAATCACCTGCTCGGCCCGGGTCAGCGCGGTACGGCGGGTGCCGGATGCGTCCGCCGTCGGACTGCGGCTGAGCGTCACCTTCGCCGCGTATGGGGTGACCTTTGGCCAAGGTGGCGGGGGCGTGCGATTCCTGGACGGCGCGCGGTTCACCGCCCTGCGTGCCAGGAGCACGGTCGGTGCCGTCCCGGCTCGCCGTCCGGAGGGCGGGTGCCGCCCGCCGACCGCACAGCTGACCGTGAATCACCCGCACGATGCGGTTCTCGCTCTCGACCAGGGCGAGCTGTTGGTCTCGCCGGCCGACCCGTTGCATCCGTTCTTCTTCGACCACCCCACCGATCACGTGCCCGGCATGGTGCTGTTGGAAGCCGCCCGCCAGGCCGCCTCATATTGCAGTCGGGGCAGACTGAGCCGACCCCTTTTCGGCCGGCTGAAGGCCTCCCGGTTCACCGAACTGACCCCACCCGCACGTGTGCTGTGCACCCGGCACGGCTCGACGTGTGCATTCCGCATCCTCCAGGACGGCACAGAGACGGCCCGCGGAACCTTTAGTTATACGTAGAGCACACAATATTGATATTTGCGAATTGATTGACCTCTCTGCGTCGCCGTCCGTAACATAACGATCGTTATTTTCCGGCTGGAGCGGAAGAACCCCTCTTCATGGGAGCCGCCCTGCCGGAATCCCTCAGCCCGGTGTCGGGCGTCCGTGAAACCGACGCTGCCCTGCCTCTCTCGCGACCGGTCGCATCGGCGCCTTCGGGCCCATCAGAACGGAATCTCGAATGACCGCAGACAGCATCCTTTCCTGGACCCCCGCAGCCGTCGTTTTCGACTGTGACGGCACGCTGATGGACACGGAACGCCACTGGGAGGACGCCCGTGACATGGTGCTGCACAGCTACGGCTGCGCACCCTCGGAGGATTTCGCGGAAAAGGCGCGAGGGCTGCACTACACCGAATGCGGCCGTTTAATGGCCGATGTGGCCGGGCGACCGGAACTGACCGGGGACATGACGGAATCGTTGCTCAAGCACTTCCGTGAACTCGTCGCCGCAGACCCCACCACCATGCCCGGGGCGCCGGAATTGGTGCATTCGGCCGTGCAGTTCGCCCCGCTGGCCGTGGCCAGTAACTGCCCGCTTGAAGTCGTCGAGTCCTGTCTCGGAATGGCTGGACTCCGGGATTGCTTCAGCCACATTGTGGTACCCAACGACACCACGAGACCCAAACCTCATCCGGACGTCTACCTCACCGCCGCCCAACTCTGCGGGGTGGAGCCCGCTGACACACTGGCCGTCGAGGACTCCCACTGCGGCATCCAAGCTGCCGCAGGCGCGGGCATGCGGGTACTCGGAGTCGGTCCCCGTCCCAGCGACAAGGAGACGGCATTGGCCGACTGGTGGGTCCACTCGCTGGCAGAGCCGGCGGTGCAGGGATGGGCCGACGCCCGCATCCCCGCCCAGGGCACTGGTCCCGCTGGGCCCGGCATCACGACGGCATGACGGCGGCCCGGCCCGCGGCAGTCTCCCTGACGGACCGCGGGTCCGCGGGCCGGGTGGCCATCCAGGGTGACCTGCGATGCGGGCGCCACCGCCTCGTCAAAAGCGGAGAGCCGGAGTGCAACAGTGCCCGAGCCGAGGTCAGAGCCTCATCCGGTGGCCCGCTTCGCAGCAGCCCCGTCCCCGGTCGAGGCCGGCCATCGGGCGGCCAGAAGGAGCTCGGCGGTTTTCCGGGCGGTCCGCGCGCTGGTTTTCGCGTGGTCGATGTGGGCGGCTGCGGTGGCGCCGTCGTGCATCCTGCTCGTGGACGCAGGATTGACCACGGTGGACGCCCTGCGCGCCGCCACCTCGCTTGCCGCCCGGCACTTCGGCCTGACCGATCGAGGGGCCGTCGAGCCAGGCCTGCGTGCCGACCTCGTACTCGTCGACGGCGATCCGATCGCCGACATCCGCGCCACGCGGCGGATCCGCCGCATCTGGTGCGGCGGCACCGAGCACACCCCGGCAGCCGACCACTGACCGAGCGTTTGAGAAGGAGATGCGGAGTGAGATGCGGAGTCTCCTCAAGCAGATGACGGTGCAGGCGAGTTCGTACGGCCCCTGTTGCAGATCAGCACGTAACTCGTAGCGAGTCGGGAGGCGTTTGAACAGGGTTCTCCGAAAGGCTGGGGAGCGCCGGCGATGATGGCGTCGGGCAGGGGCTGGGCTTTAAGGATGCGCGCCGGGTACCCCCATGCGATAAAGGAAATATGGCGGATGCGCTGAAGAACGCCGATGTCGAAGTCAAGATCAGCATGTTTGGTGAGGCGGCCGATTCCGCGTGCCGGACGCTCGGGCTGGAGGCCGACGACGGCAAGGGCCTCACGATTTACTTCTGGGACAAACCGTGGACGGGCGGTGACGACATCCGTCTTCCCCTGTCGGAGGCGGGAGTTGTTATCCGGCTGCGGAAGGCCGCGAAGGGCGATGTGGACGACCTGACCGTGAAACTGCGGCCGTGTGTCCCGGACGCGCTGCCGGCCGACTGGCAGGCAAGCCGTGACGGAAAGGACTGGGAGTTCAAGATCGAGGAGGACTGGACCGGCCGCAATCGCGCCTGGGCAGCCTCGCTGAAGGTGGAGGACGACTTCGACCGGCCCACCACCGAAGACGGAGACGGGGACGGGGACTCGCGTCGGCCCCGGCTGACCCGGGATCAACAAGAGCTGCTGGCGAGCGTCGAGATCACCGACGACGACCTGGACGACCTCGTGCCACTTGGCCCGGTCCAGGCCATCAAGTGGAAGCCGTCCCGTCGCGACCTGATCCACCCGCTCACCGCGGAATTCTGGAGCGTCGGCCCCGACCTGCGCCTCTTGGAGCTGTCGCTCCGGGCGCATCCTGCGGAAGCCTCCAGCGCACAGGACCTGCTGGAACGGACCCTCCTCGACCTGGGCCTCCAGCCTCCCTCGCCTCAGACGTCCAAGACCCGCAGCGTCCTCACCGCCCTCGCCCGCGCGCACCTGGAGGTGTGACATGTCCGAGAATGATGCGGCCACTACTCCTGCCCGCCGAGGCTGCGGCACGATGCCGGTGCACCATCTGCTGATGGCCGAGGACCCGGCATACGCCGCGAACCGCGTCCAGATCGAGAACCAGGCCTTCGCCTACGAGACCGGAACCGGGGCAACGGAACGTGTCGGCTTGACCCACATCCCGGTCGTGGTGCACGTGGTGTTCCACACCGCCGAACAGAACATCGGCGAGAGCCAGATCACCAGCCAGATCGACGTGCTGAACCAGGACTACCGGGCTCTCAATCCGGACATCGACAAGGTTCCGGAGGTCTGGAAACCGCTCGTGGCCGACAGCCGCATCGAGTTCCACCTCGCCACGCACGATCCGCAAGGACAGCCCACCGACGGCATCACCCGCACACAGACGCAGGCCACGAAATTCAACATACGGACCAACGCCGTCAAACACTCGTCGAGCGGCGGCCACGACGCCTGGCCCGACGACCGCTACCTCAACCTCTGGGTGTGTCCGCGCATCTTCGACCCCAAGGACCCCAACGAGATACTCGGCTATGCCCAGTTCCCGGGTGGTCCCGCGGAGACGGACGGGGTGGTCATCGGCCACCAGTTCTTCGGTACGACCGGTACCGCCGCCGCTCCCTTCAACGGTGGGCGCACGACTACCCACGAGGTGGGCCACTGGCTCAACCTGCTGCACATCTGGGGCGACGACGGCAACGGCTGCAACGGCAGCGACCTCGTCATGGACACCCCGAACTCCGGCGGTCCCAACTTCCAAGCCCCGCACTTCCCGCGGCTGTCATGCAGCAATGGGCCGGACGGCGACATGTTCGTCAACTACATGGACTACACCGACGACAAGTCCATGTTCATGTTCACCCAGGGCCAGGTAGCCCGCATGGAAGCCACCCTCGACAGCGCCCGGTCGTCCTTCAACGGCGCCTGAGGGGTGAGCAGTTCAGACCAGTGAGCAGCCCGTCTCCTTACTGAGGGATGGGTGCCCGCCGGGGCCGTCGATCCGTTGTTGCAGGGTCTTCTCACTCACCCGGCGTGCGGCTCGTTAGCGCGCCACCCCCACCCCACACCCCGCACCGCCTCGGCTCAGCGGTAAAAGCAGTCTCCAGGAGCGCCCGCCGGCGGCACCGCATCAATCGCTTGCGGAGAGCGGATAATCGCCTCCCGATCCGGATAGGGCCAAGCCTCCGCGGTTCTTAGGGTTTCGGAGAACTCAGTGCTCAGGAGGCATACATGGAGAGCTATCGCGGTGCGCGGACGGCCTTGATCGTGGGCGCGGGCATGGCCGGTCTCACCGCGGCATCAGCCATGGCACGCAGGGGGTGGCAGGTCGAGGTCGCCGAGATCGGCCCGGCCGGAGCGACGGCCGGCTGGGGGTTGTGTCTGACCGGCCCTTCGCTGCGTGCACTGGACGAGCTGGGGCTGGCCGACCCGTGTCTGGTCGCGGGCTACGGAATGAGTGTGATCACGCAGGTGGATGTGGACGGCGGGCTTGCGGCCGAGGTCCGCCTGCCACGTCTGATCGGCGCCGAGCGGCCGGCGATGGTCGGCATGGCGCGCCCCGCGCTGTACCGGACGCTGCGCGAGCAGGCCGATCGGTGCGGCGTGGTGGTGCACCACGGGCTGACCGCCGCTGCGGTGGACCAGGAGGGGGAACAGGTCCGCGTGCAGATGTCGGACGGAACGGTCAGGCGGGTCGCGCTGCTGGTGGGTGCGGACGGGATCCGCTCGACCGTACGGCGTCTGCTGGGCCTTGAGACCTCGGTCGAGTACCACGGGCAGATGGTCTGGCGGGCTCTGGTGTCCCGCCCACCGTGGGCCACCGGGATTCATCAGTTCGCCGGGAAGGTCAATACGGCGGGACTCGTGCCCATCTCGGACAGCCAGGCGTATGTGTTCCTGACGGAGAACGGAGTGGAGCGGAGCGTCCTGCCCGAAGTCCAACTCGTGCCGCGTTTATGGCAGTTACTGGAGGACTTCCCTGGCCGGATGGTGGAGGTCCGCTCCCTGGTGACCGGGCCCACGTCGGTGGTACGTCGCCCGGTGCTGACGGCGTTCTTGGACGGCGCCTGGAACCGGGGCACCGGTGTGGTCATCGGTGACGCCGCGCACGCACCCGCACCACAGATGGCCAGCGGCGCGGCCCTGGCCATCGAGGACGGGGCGGTGCTGGCCCAGGAGCTCGACCGTCACACGTCGATCGGCGCGGGGCTCGATGCCTTCGTCAGCCGACGCGCACAGCGGTGCCGGACACTCGTGGAGACCTCGGTGGCGATCGCCGACCTGGAGCAGGCGCAGCGCCACGCAGAGGCGTACCCGCTGGTTGATGCCTGTCACCGGCAAATGGCCGAGCCTGCATGACCATGACCATGCCGCGGGCACAGCGCGCTAACCGCCCGCTGCGTACGGCGTACAGCTCACGTCGCACGAGGAGCGTCAGATGCCTGCGGCGACTTCCCGACCTTGGCCACAGTGCCAAGACGGCCCGGATGTTCTCCGGCCGCCACATGGGCGAGGGCCCCGTCCCGCCACCATCGTCACCACCTGCCTGACACAGCACATCAGTTGACCAAAGCAGCGTGAGGGAGCCCACCATGGAAAACCACGGTCTGATCACCCACCTGCGGCACATCGATGTCGCCATGCCCAACTTCGCCGAGCAGCGGAAGTTCTACACCGAGCTGTGGGGACTGACCGAGACCGCAGGCGACACCGGCATCTCGTTCCTGGCAGCCGAAGGGTCGCCGGAGCAGTACGTGGTGCGGCTGCGCCAGGAGGCGCACAAGCGCACCGACCTCGTCGCCTTCGGTGCCGCCACGGCCGCCGATGTCGACACTCTGGCCGCACAACTCAGCGCCCAGGGCGTGCGGTTGACCAGCGAACCGCGGCCGCTGGACACCCCAGGAGGTGGCTACGCAGTCCGCTTCTTCGACAACGAGGGCCGCGTGGTGGAGGTATCCGCCGACGTCACACCACGACAGCACCGCAAGATTGAAGCCCGCGAGCCGATCCCCGTGCGGCTGTCACACGTGCTGATGAACTCTCCCACCCCCGAGGCCACGGTCGCCTGGTACATCAAGCATCTGGGGTTCCGCCTCTCCGACACCATGTGCCTCGGCAGCCGCGGCGAGATCATGTGGTTTCTGCGGTGCAACACCTTCCACCACAGCTTCGGCATCGTCCGCGGGCCGCACGCGGCCTTCCACCACGCCTCCTTCGAGATGCGCGGCATCGACGAGTTCATGCGCGGCACCGGCCGGATGCGGCGCCTGGGCATCGAGCGGCTGTGGGGCCCAGGGCGGCACCGCGCCGGTGACAACACCTTCAGCTACTTCCTCGACCAGGCCGGAAACACCGTCGAGTACACCACCGAGCTGGAGGTCCTGGACGAGGACACCTGGCACCCCCACCTCTACGACCTTCGTGAGCCCGCCAACGCGGATCAATGGGGCACGGCCAACGAGATGGACGAGTTCATCGCCGCCAAGTCCCACAACGACGTCGACCCCGGGCTGTTCGTGGCCCCGCCGATGTGAGCACGCCCCCGGGGGACCGCGTCACCTGCGGACGCAGAGCCGCCGCCGGCCAAGCCCGGGCGGAACAGCAGCAGTGACACACTGACAGCAGGTCCGGTCGCCGCCCGCACCACACGCCGTGGCGGCCGCCCCAGGGAGGTGAACACGTGCCGGCTCCGCTGCGCAATTTCCTCATCACCAAATCTCGCCACCCAGTCGACCTCCTGAACGCCGCCACCCGCCTCTTCGGCGGCTCCATCGCCACATCGCCGCTGGACGGCCTGTGCAGGGGGGATCACGAACTGCGCGGGGTGGCCGCGCGCGACTTCGCCGTCGGCTACTTCGCCTCGCCGCTCGACGTACGCGTCTCCTCGGCGGGAGGACGCAGCTCCTACTTCGTCAACATCGGTGTGTCCGGAGCGATCGCCGCATCCTGCGGCGGCCTGCACACCACCCTCGATACCGCCACGGCCGGAGTCGTCAACCCCGGAGACACCCAGGAGCTGCGCCCCGCGCGCCCCACCCCTTCACACTTCCTGGGCCTTCGGATCGACGCCGCCCTGGTGGACCAGGAATTCACCGCACTGACCGGGCGTCCGCCGGTGTCCACCGTCCGCTTCGACTTCGCCCTCGACCTGGTCAAGCCCAAGGGCCGGGCCGTACTGCTGCTGATCCGCTCCCTCCTGGAGCAACTGGACTCGGGAGACCCCCTGTTCCAGCGTGCCGAACTCCAGCGCAGCCAACTGCGCTGCATCGTCACCGCGCTGCTCCTGGCCCAGCCCCACTCGCACACCGGCGAGCTGCGAGACGGTCCTCAACCCGGCCACCCGCGCTCCTTGCGCGCAGCTCTCGCATTCATCGAAGCCAACCTCACCGAGCACCTCACCCTCGGCGACATCGCCACAGCCGCCGACTGCGCCCCGCGGACCCTCAGCTCCGCATTCCGCGACCGGCTCGGCCTGTCACCCATGTCCTACGTACGCAACCTGCGGCTGGACCGGATCCGTCAGGACCTCCTCACCACCACAGACAATGTCGGCACCATCGCCTACCGCTGGGGCATCTCCCACTTGGGCCGCTTCGCCGGCGACTACCACGGCCGTTTCAACGAGCTACCCTCCGACACGGCAGCCCGCCGGTAACACCACCGTCTGCCGGTCCGCACCATCAGGTCGATCGAGCTGCGCAAGCGATTCCCCGACGCGCGGATCGTGGGCCGGGTGGAAGTCCACTGTGGTGCCGAGCACACCGAAGACCTCGTATGGCTCCCGGACGGCACCATGTTCCACGCCTGCGGCTGGCCCGGCGACGAACCCTTCGTCGTCGCCGGGGACCCCCAGGCCGATGACCGCCCTCGGTACCGGTCAGCCGCGTCCGGTGAACTGTTGTCCGACGCCGAGTTGGCGCAGGTCGGTGAGGACCTTGGGGTCCTGGGCGTCGAGCCAGTCGCACAGCTGGCGGAAGGAGACCAGTCGGACGTCCTGGTGCTTCTCGTCGGCGATGTGCTTGATCGCGTCTTCGACGGCGTCCATGTAGATGCCGCCGTTCCACTGCTCGAAGTGGTTGCCGACGAAGAGGGGGGCGCGGTTCGTCTCGTAGGCCCGTTGGAAGCCGGCGATGTAGGCGTCGGCGGCCTGCTTGCGCCAGCGCGGGTAGTTGGCCGGCGGGCCCTTGGTGGAGTTCTGGGACTGGTTGTAGAGCATGTTGTAGTCCATGGACAGGACTCCGGCGGGGAGGTTGCCGAAGGGTATGGACTGGAGCGGGAAGTCCCAGATGCCTTGCTTCTTGGTGGGCCAGACCTGGAGGCCGCCGGGCGAGCTGGCGTCGTAGCGCCAGCCGCGCTTCTTCGCCGTGGGCAGCAGGTTCTCCTGGCCGAGCAGGCAGGGCGTGCGGGCGCCGACGAGTTCCTTGCTGTAGTCGAAGGGCAGCGGGTCGAGGTCGGTGAAGCCGGTGTTCGTCCGCCACTTGGTGACGAAGTCCATGGCCTGCTCTATCTCGGAGTCCCACTGGGCGGGGGTCCAGTGGGCGACCGAGCCGCTGCCGGTGCCGCAGAAGTGGCCGTTGAAGTGGGTGCCTATCTCGTGGCCCTCCAGCCACGCCGCGCGCAGGTTCTTCAGCGTCAGCTTGATGTGGTCATCGGTGAGGTAGTCGATGTCGGAGGCGCCGACGGGGTTGTTCGGCGGGCGGTACAGGCGCTTCTTCGATTCCGGCAGCAGATACAGCCCGGAGAGGAAGAAGGTCATCGAGGCATTGTGATCGCGGGCCAGCTTGCGGAACCGGGGGAAGAGGCCGTTGCCCACCTCGGCCGCGCCGTCCCAGGAGAAGACCACGAACTGGGGCGGCTTCTGGCCGGGCTTCAGCCGCTCCGGCTGGGGCGGCTGGTGGGGCTGCTTGCCGGTGTACGCGGTCGAGCCGTCGCCGATCGGCTTGCCCTTCGCCGTCTTTCCGTCCTCGCTTCCGACCTTGCCGGAGGCCGACGAACCGGAGGGAGAACAGCCCGCTACGGACAGAGCCGCCGCCGCTCCCACCCCGAGTCCGAGCATTCCTCGCCGACTGTAATCACGCATAACGGTGCCCATCGCATTTCGTTCGAAGTTCTGGTGTGGGGACCACCGGAGAAGTGGACGCCCAGAAGGGAGGGAGGGGGAGGCGGATGCCGATTTCCGCTTCGACCCCGGGAAGGAGGATTCTCAGTGGAGTGCTGCGGGCGGCCTGGTCCGCCCCATTTCTGTCTTCGCAGCCGTCCCGGCGCGAGCGTCGTTGTGCGGCGTCAGCTTTTGCATGTCGGTGCTCCCCCGTGCGATGGGCGGGGCAGAAGGCTGAAGGCCTCAGCAGCCCGCAACCAGCGCCCTTGGATGCACATGACTCTCACGGAGATCGCTAGTGCACCGGTAACGCCTCACTAACAGCCGATGCACATACGCAGCCTGCGCCGCTTTTGCACTGCGGGCCCGTGTCCGGCCGTGCGGAGTTGCAGGTCCGGAGGCATGGCGTGACGCTGGGTGGAGGCCGGAGGGTGAAGACGCCGGAGGCGTACACCGGAAGGACAGTAGCCGTGACCGACCCTGTACAGATCATGTGGACACCTGCCGGGATGGCCATGCCGTCGCTGGGCTCGCGCGCGCTGGTCGACGTACACGACGGGGATACGCCGTACGTCAAGATGCCGGTCCGCATGCTGTCCGTCGACACTCCGGAAACGACGGCGGATACGGCTGAGCAGGCCGAGCGGGTCGACAAGGAATTCAAGCAACTGGCCGCCTGGATGCGGGAGGGTATCGCGCCTATCTCCGATGATCTCGCCGAGTTCCTGTTGCCGAAGATTGAGACGGGGCACGCGGGCAGCCTGCAATTCGCCCAGGGCACGGCGGCAGCCGCGTTCAACACGGAGAACATCAAGAAGAGGCTGGCCGAGGGCAGGAAGCCCGGCAAGGAGCGCAGCATCTTCATCCGCACCGCCGACGACCACTTCGACGACAACAACCGCCTGCTCGCCTACATCGCGCCGAACTACTCGAAGAAGGAACTGGCCGACCTGCCACGGGAGAAGAGGCCGACCTTCAATCTCGATCTCATTGCCGAAGGATGGGCGGCGCCCTTCATCATCTATCCCTCCATCCCCGGCGAACTCGACCTTCCCCTCCTCCTCCGGGCCGCCGACAAGGCAGTCAAGGACAAGAAGGCCATCTGGAAGGACTCCAAAACCCTGCTCGCCTACGAGTACCGGGCCCTCGAAAAGCTTCACGACGTCACGAAGAAGAAGGCCGAGGGGCACGAGTGGGAGCCTGGCGAGGCATTCTCCTGGCGGACGAGGTACTGCGTGGATATGCGCAATCGTGAACTGCACGGACCGGAGGACTACTTCCGCGTCCCGCCGATCTACCGGCTGTGGCTCTGGCCGCAGGACGTGAAAGAAGCCATCGGTCAGCTCAATCTGACGCCGTCGCGAAGGCTCGCGGGAGCCGACAGCCGCGCACACTGACATCCCGAGCGCCGCCCGCCCCGTTGCCGCGTCATTCCTCCAGGGCTGCCGCGATGCGGTCGAGGTCGGTGAGGAGCGCTGCCATGCGCTGGGGCGGGATCGCCTCCACCATGCGCTGTTCGACGGCGTAGACGGCGGCCTGGACCACGGCCAGGCGTGCCTGGCCTTCCCCGGTGAGGTGGGCGGGCCGGGCGCGGCCGTGGTCGGCGGTGGCGGGGCGGGTGATCAGTCCCGCTTCCTGAAGGCCCCGCAGGACGACGTTCCCCGACTGCCGGGTGACGAAGGTCGCGCGGGCGAGGTCGGCGTTGGACATGCCGGGGTGCAGGGCCAGGAGTTCGAGAGTGGCGTACTGCGGCACGGTCAGTCCGTGCTCGCGCAGGACCTTGTCCATGGCGCCGCGCAGGGCGGCCTGGGCGCGTTTGAGCAGGTATCCCACGTGCTGGGTGACGTCCTTCGCGGGATGGGGCGACTCGGGTGGCGCGGACTCCTTCATGTCAGCATTTTGACATACGTGGACGCGTGGTCTTAGCGTCAGGGATGTCAAAGTTCTGACATTCGACGAGTGAGGAAGACCCATGCCTGTCACCATCGACGGCCCCGACTTCGTCGCCCTGCAAGTCCGCGACGTGGACGCAGCGGCGACCTTCTGCGAGCAGCACCTCGGCCTGCGCCGGGCCGCGGTCTCGCCGCCCCACGCGGTCGTGTTCGACACCAAGCCGACCCCGTTCGCCGTCCGCGCGCTGCTCCCGGGCATCGACCTCGCCGATACCGCACGGCCCGGCCTCGGCGTGGTGATCTGGTTCCGGACCGCCGACGCTCACCAGCTCCACGACCAGCTCGCCGCCGCCGGGATCAAGATCCTCACCCCCATGGCGAACAGCCCCTTCGGGCCGATGTTCTCCTTCGAGGGCCCCGAGGGCTACACCCTCACCGCACACGGAGGCTGACCGGGGCCGCCGTCTCCCTCACCCCCGCCGGGCCCTTCTCGCTCGCCGCCGGCATCCGGTTCCTGAAGGGCTTCACCCCCGCGAGCTACCACCACGCGGGCGACGGGATCCTCCGCCTCAGAACTTCACGGTGGAGACCGTGTAAACCACCGGATGCCCCGGCTCGTCATAGCTGACCATGATCCGCTGGGAGGGGTGTGGTGCCCGGTCCGTGGTGGACGTGCCGGCCCAGGGGCCGTCGCCGCCCAGGTTCCAGCCGACCTTGGCCGCCTGGCCGGGCGGGATGGTCGTCCGGTCCTTCTTGAGGGCTTCGGTGCTGGTGCCGACGGCCGCGAGGTAGTGGTCCAGGCCCCACTCGTTGGTGCGGAACTGCACGAACAGGGCGCTGGTCTGCCAGGAGTTGGTCTCGTAGTAGTAGACGGGGGTGGAGCCGACCGGGACCGGGACGTTGTAGATCCGCTGCTGGACCTTGGAGGGGAAGGCGTTGGTCAGGCCGGTGGCGGCGGCCTCCAGCTCCTTGCCCTCGCCGCTGTCGCGGCTCTGCTCAGCGGAGATGACGATATATCCGGCCGGGATCGCGATCAGCAGGAAGACGATCAGCGCCATCAGCAGCGGACGGCGGCGCTTGGCGCGCGGCGGCGCGGGCGGCTGGTGGTCGTCGTGCACGGAGTGCAGGTCGGTGTCGGTCATCGGCGGCCGGCCCGTTCATAGCGTTCATGGCGCTCGACGCGGCGCCGGTTGGCGCGCCGGAAGCGGCGGGCCACCAGGCGGGCCAGATCGGCAGCCCCGACCATGCCGGCCTCGGGGCCCAACTGGGCCTTGGCGATGGTGGCTTCGGGGCGGTAGCCGCGGCCGGTGAGCTGGCGCCGGAAGGCGTCCCTGGCCGGGCCGATCAGCAGGTCATCGGCGGCGCTGACGCCGCCGCCGATGACGAAGCAGGACGGGTCGAGGGCGGCGGCGAGGTTGGCGATGCCGACGCCGAGCCACTGGCCGATCTCCTGGAGGAGCTCGACGCACATCGCGTCGCCCTCCCGGGCCAGCTCGGTGATCAGCGGCCCGGTGATGTCGCCGACGCGGCCGCCGACCCGCTCGATGATGTTGTACGCGACCGGGGAGTCGGCGGCGGCCAGCTCGCGGGCCTCGCGTACCAGGGCGTTGCCGGAGCTGTACTGCTCCCAGCAGCCGCGGTTGCCGCACGGGCAGCGGTGGCCACCGGGGACGACCTGCATATGGCCGAATTCACCGGCCACGCCGTACTTGCCGCGCTTGACCGCGCCGTCCTCCAGGATCGCGCCGCCGATGCCCGTACCGAGCGTGATCATGACGAGGTGGTCCTGGCCGCGGCCGGCGCCGAAGCGCCACTCCGCCCAGGCGGCGGTGTTGGCGTCGTTGTCGACCATGACGGGGACGGCCAGTCGGCCGGCGAGACGGTCGCGCAGCGGTTCGTTGCGCCAGTTCAGATGCGGGGCGAAGAGGACCTTGGAGCGGTCCGCGTCGACCCAGCCGGCCGCGCCGATGCCGACCGCGTGGACGTCGTGCCGGTCGGAGAGGTCGAGCACCAGCTCGGTGATGGTGTCCTCGACGACCTTCGGGCTCTTGGACTTGTCCGGCGTCTCCGTGCGGACCTTCTCCAGGATGGCGCCGTCGGCGTCGACCACCCCCGCCATGACCTTGGTGCCGCCGATGTCGATGCCGACGGTGGGCACCCTGGGGGCGGTCAGCAGCGAGCGCCGCTCGCGGGTGCCGACCGTGCGCAGCACGGTGGCTCTGGCGGATCCTCGGTGCACCCGGTCCCGGTACATGCTCATCGACCCACCTCTTCGCCGGTACTCCCCCACTGCCCGAAGGGCGTGGGTGGTGCCCCCATGCGGCTGCTGCGTGCTCGCAAGAGTCGTCTCGTCCCTGCGGGTCTCGGGAGGCCGGGGCCTCGATGTGCTGGTTCGCTGCGATTGTGCATCACCCGCACCGTTCCGCGCACCGCGACGGAGAGTGACGCGCCCCGCGCGGCCCGGGGCCTGCGCGGGGCGCGGTGAAGATCACTCGGGCCGGTGACCGCCGGGGAATTCCGGTGTCGCGGTGCGGGCCAGCTCATGACTGAGCTGTTCCAGCTCGCTGCCGCCTGCCATTTGGCGGGTCAGCTCCTCCAGGGCGATCTCCGATTTGGCGTGGCTGCCGGCCATCGTGCCCCGCTTGAGCAGCACGAAGCGGTCGCCGACGAGATAGGCGTGATGCGGATTGTGGGTGATCAACACCACGCCGAGTCCGGCGTCCCGGGCGGCCGCGACGTACTTGAGGACGACGCCGGACTGCTTGACGCCGAGCGCCGCGGTCGGCTCGTCCAGGACGAGGACCTTGGCGCCGAAGTAGACGGCGCGGGCGATGGCGACGCACTGCCGTTCGCCGCCCGAGAGGGTGCCGATGGGCTGGTCGACATCGCGCAGGTCGATGCCCATCCGCAGCAGCTCACTGCGGGTGGTCTCGCGCATCGTCGTGACGTCGAGCCGCTTGAAGGGGCCGACGCCGGTGGTCGGCTCCGAGCCGAGGAAGAAGTTCCGCCACACCGGCATGAGGGGGACCACCGCGAGGTCCTGGTAGACAGTGGCGATACCGCGGTCCAGGGCCTCGCGCGGGGAGGCGAGGGTGGTCTCCTCCCCGTCGATGGTGAAGGAGCCGGCGTCGTGCCGGTGCAGCCCTGCGATGATCTTGATGAGGGTGGACTTGCCGGCGCCGTTGTCGCCGAGCACACAGGAGATCTCCCCCGCGTGCACCTCCAGCGAGACGCCTTCCAGGGCCCGGACGTTCCCGTAGTACTTGCTGACGTCGGTCAGCTCGACCAGCGCTGTCATGCCTTTTCCTCCGCCCGCTTGCGGACCCATGCGTTCAGGAGCGTGGCGAGCAGCAGCATCGCGCCGAGGAAGAACTTGTACCAGTCCGGATTCCACTGCGCGTAGACGATGCCCTTGCTGGCCATGCCGAAGATGAAGGCGCCGACGGCGGCACCGATCGCCGAGCCGAAGCCGCCGGTCATCAGACAGCCGCCGACCGCCGCGGCGATGATGTAGAGGAATTCGTTGCCCACGCCGTCGCCGGACTGGATCGCGTCGTACGAGAACAGCAGATGCTGGCCGGAGACCCAGGCGGCGAAGGCGACGCCCATGTAGAGGCCGATCTTGGTCTTGGTGACCGGGACACCCACGGCCCGTGCGGCGTCGGCGTTACCTCCCACCGCGAAGATCCAGTTGCCGACGCGGGTGCGCAGCAGGATCCAGGTGGCGACCGCGACCAGCGCCAGCCACCACAGGATGGTGACCTGGATGTCCACGCTGCCCAGGGTCAGATGCGAGGCGAAGAGCGTACGGGCCGAGTCGAAGCCCTCCATGTCGGCGATGGTCTTCGTCGAGACCGTGCCGCTGATCAGCTTGGTGAAGCCGAGGTTGAGGCCGGTCAGCATGAAGAACGTGCCGAGCGTGATGATGAAGCTGGGCAGTTTCGTACGGGTCAGCAGCAGGCCGTTGAACGCCCCGATGGCGAGGGTGACCAGCAGCGACACCCCCACGCCCACCCAGGTGTTGGCGGTCATCTGGTAGCTGACCATCGACGAGATCAGCGCCGAGCTGACGACCATGACACCGGCCGACAGATCGAATTCCCCGCCGATCATCAGCAGCGCCACCGGCACCGCCATGATGCCGATCGTCGAGGACGCGTAGAGCACGGTGGAGAGGCTGGCGGCCCGCAGGAACGGCTCGGCGACGATCGAGAAGAAGAGGAAGACCGCGGCGGCACCGACGACGGAGCCCAGTTCGGGGCGGCCCATCAGCCGTCGGGCGAGGGAGCGGTGCAGCAGCCGTTCGTCGCCGCCGCTCTTGGCCGGACCGGCCGGTTGCAGAGGTGGTGCGTCCGCGTGGCTCATCGGGTCCCCCGCTTCGTGTAGTCCTCCAGTGCGGCGGCGTCCTTCTTGGTGATCACCTGGGGCCCGGTGAGCACCGGCTTGCCCCCGCCGAGGACGTCGGAGTTGTACTTGTAGAGCCACAGCAGGTCGACGGCCTGGTAGCCCTGGAGGTAGGGCTGCTGGTCGACGGCGAAGCCGAGGGAGCCGTCCTTCAGGCCGGTCGCGACCTGGGCGTTGAGGTCGAAGGTGTCGATCTCGGCCTTGCTGCCGGCCTGCTCCTTGGCCTTGACGGCCGTGGCGGCGAAGGGGGCGCCGAGCGTGACGACGGCGTCGAGGGCGCTGTCCGACTGGAGCTTGGACTCGATCGAGGACTGCACATCGGGCATGTTGGTGCCCTCGACATACAGCTTCTGAAGATCGCCCTTGAAGGTCTTCTTGGCGCCGTCGCAGCGCTGCTCATGGCCGACATTGCCCTGCTCGTGCAGGACACACAGGGCCTTCTTGCGGCCGCGCTTGTTCAGCTCCTCGCCGACCGCCTCGCCGGCCACCGTCTCGTCCTGCCCGATGTGGCTGAGCGCCCCGAACGCCTTGGACTCCTCGGCGCCGGAGTTCACCGTGATCACCGGGATGCCGGCCTTCTCGGCCTTGGCGACGACATCCTTCATGGCATTGGGCTTGGCCAGCGAGACGATCAGCCCGTCGACCTTCTGGTCGATGTAGGACTGCACCAGCTGGCTCTGCCGCTGGGCCTCCTTGTCGTGCCCGTAGACGAACTTGATGTTGTCCTTGACGGCGGCCTGCTGGGCGCCGTTCTGCACGATGTCCCAGAAGGTGTCGCCGTCTCCCGAGTGGGTGACCATCGCAAATGTCCACCTGGGGGTGTTCACCGCGGCCTTGCCGCCGGCCGCCTTGGCGGCCCGCTCCTGCTCGGCGCGCAGACCTCCGGTGCTGCTGCATCCCGCCAGGGAGGCGCCCAGCGCCGCCGCCAGCACGGCGCCGATGACGCGTCCCCTTCTCCGAACCCGTGCCACGAGGACTCGCCCTTCCCGCTGATCTTGCCGTGTCGGCTGCGTTGGTTGTATTCGCTGTCCGGCCGGTCCGGCCGGCCGCTGTGTGGTGTGGTCCACCGGTACCGGCCGGCCGGGACCGACCGGCCAAGTATCCGTGACCGGTGATCTGTCCCGGTTCATGGGGTCCCGTCTTCCCTGGGGCGTCACCGGGTGCCTCGCCCGGTGTACTCGGTGAGCTTGGGTACGTCCTTCTCGGTGACCAGGGCGGGCCCGGTGAGCACCGGCTTGCCGCCGCCGAGCACATCGGCGTTGATCCTGTGGAGCCAGAGCAGATCCACCGCCTCGTAGCCCTGGAGGTAGGGCTGCTGGTCGACGGCGAAGGTGAGGTCCTTGGCCTTGAGCAGCTTGACGACGGCGGAGTTCAGGTCGAAGGTCGCGATCTGCGCCCGGCTGCCGGCCTCCTCCTTGGCCTTGAGCGAGATCGCCGCCATCGGCGCACCGAGCGTGACGATCGCGTCGATGGACGTGTCGGACTGGAGCTTGGCCTCGATCGACGACTGCGAGTTCGGCGCGTTGGTGCCGTCCACGTCGAGGTTCTCGACCGATCCGCGAAAGCCCTTGCGGACGCCGGCGCAGCGGTCCTCCAGCGACACATTGCCCTGCTCGTGGATGACACAGAGCACCTTCTTCGCCTTCCGCTCGTTCAGCTCGTCGCCGACCGCGCGGCCGGCCACCGACTCGTCCTGCCCGATGTGGGTGAGCGCCCCGTACGCCGCGGAGAACTCGCCACCGGAATTGACGGTGATGACGGGGATACCGCGCGCCACGGCCTTGCGGACGGCCGCCTTGACGGCGTGCGGCTTGGCGAGGGTGACGATCAGCCCGTCCACCTTCTGATCGATGTACGACTGGATCAGCGCGGCCTGCTGGGCGCCTTCCTTGTCGTGCGCGTAGAGGAACTTCACCTTGTCCTTGGCGGCGGCCTGCTGGGCGCCGTTCTGCACGATGTCCCAGAAGGTGTCGCCGTCGCCGGAGTGGCTGACCATGCCGATGGTCATGCGCGGGGTGCCGGCGTCCTTGCCGGCGGAGCCGCACCCGGTGGCGAGCGCGGCGGTCGCCAGTAAAGCGGCTGCGCTGCGCACAGCGACGCTGCGGACAGTGAGGGGGCCAGTCGTACGCACGCCGTTCATCGTGGGACCGCCTTTTCTCCCGGCCGCGGGAATGCGGCTGGAGGAGTTTGTAACGGCGCGCGCGGAGCCACGTCAATGGTTTGTCAGAACATTCTGACGAATGCAGGTCGCGAGGGGGCTACAGAACGGGACATTTCAGGCAATACGGCGCGCCCGGACGTGCTCAGGCGGACGGAATGACCGGTCCGGCAGTCGTCGGGGGGCAGTGCCCGCTCCGCTCAGGGCCGTACCAGCAGCTGGAACTCGAAGGCGTAACGGGAGGCGCGGTAGACGTGCGAGCCGAATTCGACCGCGCGCCCGGTGTCGTCGAAGGTGGTCCGCTGCATCGTGAGCAGCGGGGCGCCCTCGGGCTCCTCGAGCCGTACGCCCTCCTCCACGGTCGCGGCACGGGCCCCGACGGCCTGCCGGGCGCTGTGCAGGGTGATCCCGGCCGACCGCATCAGGCGGTACAGACCGGTCTCCTCCAGCTCGGCGGTCCTCAGCTCGATCAGTCCGGCGGGGAGGTGGTTGCGCAGATGCGCCACGGGCTCGCCATGGGCCAGCCGCAGCCGCTCGACCAGCGCGACCTCCGCCCCCTCGGCGATCCCCAGCGCGGCGGCGACCTCGGCATCGGCCTCGGTGGTGGTGTTGAGCAGCACCCGGGTGGCCGGCTTCTGCCCGGCCGCCTCCAGGTCGTCGTAGAGGCTGCTCAGCTCCAGGGGGCGCTTGACCTGACTGTGGACGACCTGGGTGCCGATACCGCGGCGGCGCACCAGCAGGCCCTTGTCGACCAGCGACTGGATCGCCTGCCGCACCGTCGGCCGGGACAGGCCGAGCCGGCCGGCCAGCTCGATCTCATTGCCGAGCAAGCTGCCGGGCGCCAGCTTCCCGTGCTCGATCGCCGCCTCCAGCTGCTGGGACAGCTGGAAATACAACGGGACCGGACTGCTCCGGTCCACGCTGAACTGGACAGGGCCGTCGGCGCCCAGGGCTTGTTCCGTATCGCGTTTCCCCACCTCGCGAGCGTATCCGCCCCGGCAGATGACGGGAAGTCCGGAGGTCACATTGTCCGGACAAGACGGACCACGCGGGCTCCCGTCGGCCCGCCCGGCCGGGAAACCGGGGCGCGGCGCGGCCGGTCGCGCCGTACGCCATCCCGTACAGACCGTCCCCTACGCCGGAATACTGGGCCGAGCACAGCCGTGACCGCACACCGGGCCGGGCGGCCCCGCCCGCGCCCCGACCAGCCGCACGTCCCGGAGGAGCACCGTGCCCATTCGCCGCGTCGTCCCCGACATCCACTCCGACGACCTGGACGGGAGCCGTACGTTCTACGGCCTGCTGGGGTTCGAGGAGGTCATGAACCTGGGCTGGGTCATGACCCTCGCCTCCCCCGCCAACCCCACCGCCCAGCTCATCTTCATGACCCACGACAAGACCGCCCCGGTCACCCCGGACATGAGCATCGAGGTCGACGACGTGGACGCGGCCTACGCCGCCGTCCTGGCCGCCGGCGCCCCGATCGTCCGCTCGCTCCAGGACGAGGAGTGGGGCGTCCGCCGCTTCTTCGTCCAGGACCCGAACGGCCGGGTCGTCAATGTCCTCGGCCACCGGCCGCCGGCGGGCGGCACCGGCAGCGACTGAGCCGGCGCCACCGACGCCCGGCCCGCTACTTCATCCAGGCGTTCTCGTACTTCCGGTACGTCCCGTCGTGCGTGGCGAGGTGAACCCACTGGTCCACATACGCCTTGAACTCGTCGTCGCCGCGGGGCAGGGCGTAGGCCTTCTCGGAGAAGGTGAAGGGCTTGTCCGGGTGGAGCGCGCAGAGTTCGGGGTGGATCTTGGCTTGGTAGCGGGTCTCACCGGCGTCCGTCATCATCACATCGGCGCGGCCCGCGATGATCTCGTCGAAGATCGTGGTGTTGTCCGGATGGACCGTGAGGGTGGCCCGGTGGATATGGGCGCGGGCGAACTCCTCGTTGGTGCCGCCCGGGTTGACGATGACGCGCGTGCCGGGCCGGTCGATCTGCGCCAGCGTCCGGTACTTGTCCTGGTCCGCGCAGCGCACGAGAGGCGTCTTGCCGTCGGTGCGGGTGGGTTCGCTGAAGTACACGGAGCGGGCACGCGGGAGGGTGACGGAGACACCGCCCATGGCGATGTCACAGCGGCCGGCCGACAGATCGCCGACGAGCCGGGCCCAGGTCGTGGCCACGTAACGCGGGGTGGCGTCGAGGCTCTTGGCCAGATCCCCGGCCATCTTGATGTCCACGCCGCTGTATGTGCCGGTCGCGGGGTCGCGGTGCGTGAAGGGGCGGTAGTCGCCCGTGGTGCAGACGCGCAACACCCCGCGCCGGGGGACGGCATCGAGGGCCGAGGGCTTTCCGGCGGCGGTGGCGGCTCCTCGTACGGCGGCGGGGGCGTCCGAGGCCGCCGGGGCGGCGGCGGTGACGGCGAGCAGACAGGCGAGGGCGGAGAGCGTGGCGGCGCGCTTCATGGGGACTCCTGTGACTCCGGTACGCGGCGACTCGGTCGCCTGATCGAAGCGCTCAGAGTGGCAGAGCCCGGGGGCAGGGAGAACCCCCCGACCGGCCCGTGGGATGGCCGGGAGGGCCGGGGCGGCGATCCATCGACGCGCCGTCAGTCCTCGTACGGCACGCGCGCTGTCGGTCCGCCCAGGGGCCGGGAAGGCGGCGCGCCGACACGCCGTCAGCCCTCCTGCCGCACGCGCGCCGCCGGTCCGCTCAGAAGTCCGCGGTGCCCCGGATCGTCGGGCGGTCCGGGGCCGCCTCCTCCAGGCGGGTCAGGAGATCGGCGGCGCGCTTGGCAACGGTCTCACGATCGCCGTCGGAGAGCGCCGCGCCCATGCCGACGGCGACGGCGCCCGCGGCGATCCACTCCGGCGCGCTGTCGACCGTCACCCCACCCGTCGGCAGCAGCGGCACCTGCGGCAGCGCGGCACGGACCTCCGTCAGCCAGGCCGGGTCGTGCCCCGAGGCGGGGAACAGCTTGAGCGCGTCCGCTCCGAGCTCCAGCCCGCGGACCATCTCGGACGGCGTCGACACCCCGGAGAAAACCGGGATGCCATAGCGGTGGGCGGTACGGATGACCTCGGCGTCCAGGCTGGGCGAGACCAGGAAACGGGCACCCGCGTCGACCGCCATCCGGGCCGAGACCGCGTCAAGGACCGTGCCGGCGCCGATGACCGCGTCGTCCCCCAGCTCCCGGGTGAGCGTGGTGACCGCTTCCAGGGCGAAGGGGGTGGTGAGGGATATCTCCAGGCTGGTGATGCCCGCGGACAGCAGAGTATCGGCGGTGGCGCTGGCCTCGTCATAGGTCCGGCTACGGACGATGGCGAAAACACGCTGCGCCAGTGCGGCCCGGGTGATTTCCCAGCGATACACGGCAGTTCGCCGTCCTTCCTTGTCTCCGACGCTCCATGCCGCCGCGCCTTGGCCTACAGCGGATACGGCATTTTCCGGGGCGTGCCGCAGCAGCTGACCACACATGGCCTTATGCCGCCGATGCCCGCCCGCTCCTCGTTTTCACCGAAACGCTACCGGGAGCCACTGACAATCCTCTCTCGGGGGTGCGCCCCGTGCGCCCCTTCTGCCGAGAATGGGGAGAAGAGGGAGGTCGGAGGGGGCGCACGGCGCAGGCGTGCAGCAGGGCCGCACAGCACGGGCGCGCAGCACGACGGCGGCCGGGGTGCGTGTGCACCCCGGCCGCCGCGGGTTCCGGGTCACGGGCACAGCCGGCCCGTCACCCCTGGTGTTCTGTTGTCCTGTTGTCGCGCGCCGGCCGGCCGCTCGGCCCGCCGGTCCGTCGGCCTCAGCAGCCGCGGTCGACGAGATCGAACGTCTTGTAGTGGTCGGCGGTGTAGTAGTCCTCGTTCTTCTTCTCGCCGGCCACGATGCGCCGCGCACCGCGGTCGGGCGAGCCCGGAGTGACGACGGTGAACTCGTGGTAGTAGCCGGTGCTCTGGGACGGCAGGATGCCCTCCCGGTTGTCGAAGACCGTGCCGTCCTTCGGGTACGGGTAGGGCCCACCCTTCTCGATCAGATCGAGGGTTTCGTGGGCCTGCGAAGGCAGCTTGGAGTAGCAGGCCTTGCCGACGTCCTGGACGTGCACGGACGCGACGTGCGCCGTCGTGGCGTACGAGGTGGCCGCGTGCGTCGTGGCGACGGCGGGGGTGGCGGTGACCGCGGTCCCGCCAATGAGAAGGGCCGAAGCGAGGGCGCCTACGGCGCCGAACCTGGTGATCCGTGGGGGGATTCTCATGCCTTCCAGAATGACGCGCGTAGACGTGATCCTGTCAATCCCAACAGGCGGAAGTTTCCCGCGAGTTCACAAGCCCGCCCCACCAACTCCCGCAAATTTCCGCATATCAGGGACCACGCTCACGCGGGTCGCCTTGCTGCGGACCGCTCGGGATGGAGCCGGTGCGGGGGGGGAGTGGCGGGCCGGGGTGGACCGTTCCCGTCGGTGCGGATCAGCCGCACCACGATCGTGGACGTCGACCGGTGAAGGCCGCGGGCCGGCCGCGACGGGAGGCCCCGCGGCACTTTGCCTCTGAGGCAAATCTTTTGCCCGTGAGGCGAAAGGTCGCTATACCGGGGATATGACCGAGCTCCCCGACGAGCCCGCCGGCGCTTCGCCGGATGAGCTGTCCACCGTTGCGCCGCGCCTGCGTGACCTGCGGCGACGCAGTGGTCTCACGCTGGAGACCGCGGCCCGGCTGGTGGGGCTTTCGCCTGCGCATCTGTCGCGGCTGGAGACCAATCAGCGCCAGCCTTCGCTGCCGATGCTGCTGGCGCTGGCCCGTACCTATGGCACCACGGTATCCGACCTGCTCGGCGAGACCGCTCCGGAGCGGGATCCCATCGTGCGGGCCGGGTGGGCGGAGCCGTCGGAGGCCGGGGGCTGGACGTACTGGACCGCCGGCGGCGCCGGGCGGGCGATGCAGGCGCTGCGGGTGCTGGTGCCGCAGCGGGCGCAGGGCGATCTGGTGCGGGTCCATCCGGGCGAGGAGTGGCTGTACGTCCTCAACGGGCGGCTGCGGCTCACGCTTGGCGCGGCCGTGCATGTGCTGGAGCCGGGGGACGCGGCGCACTTCGACTCGCTGACGCCGCACCGGATCGCCGCCGCCTCTCCGGGCGGGGCGGAGCTGCTGTTCGTCCACACGCTCCTCCAGAGCGGGGCAGCCGAGCTGTGCCTCGGCGATGACACCAGGCGCCGCGGGCTGTGAGCCCCAGGCACCGTTTTTGAGGGAAGGACCCACCGTGGTGCCCGATCAGACCGTTCCTGCCACTCCCCCGTCGTCGGAGCCGCTCGCCGAGGCGGCGCCTGACCGGAAGTACGTCGAGAACAAGCCACCGCGCGGGCTGTATGTGCGGGTGTTCATCTATGTCATCGCGACGCATGTGCTGCTGGCGATGATGAGCCTTGTGGTGATCGCCGCGAACAACCAGTAAGGGGCGCCCCTTGGCGGGCGCTGCGCGGAACGGTGGCAACGTCCATCGGAACGGTGGCAACGTCCATCACTTCGGTCCGAAAGTCCATTGCCCCGATGGGGTGGCCAGGTGAAGCCTGCTGGCGCGAAGAGGTCGCACGACTCCGTCCCTGAACCTCGCCGCACCGAGGAGGACCGAAGGATGCACCGTACGCGCACCGCGGCGGCCACCGCGCTGGCCATGGCCCTGGCCCTGATCCCGCTGACGGGCATGGCGGGGCCGCCGGGCTCCGGCGGGAAAGCGGGGCGGGACGGCGCCCGGGACCACCCCGGAGCCGCCGCGTCCCGGGCCATTTCGCCCACGCCCCGGTCCGTCCGGAGCCGGTCCGACCAGGTCGCCGTCACCCCGGCCGTGACCGTCGTCGCCGGGCCGCGCGCCGACGCGGCGGCGTTGGCCGTCGTCGAGACATCGCTGAAGGATGCCGGTGCGCAGCGGGTCGTGCGGGCCGAACAGGCGCCGGGCGGCGGGCAGTTGTCGGTGTATGTGGACGGCGCGGGCGCGGCGCGGGCGCTGGCGGAGCTGGGCGCGCGGGGCACCGACGGGTTGCCCGCCGAGGGGTATGCGCTGGCCGTCGGCGCGGGGCGGATCGCGCTGGCGGGCAAGGACGCCGCCGGGACCTATTACGCGGCGCAGTCGCTGCGGCAACTGCTGCCGCATGCGGAGCGGTGGGGCGCCCGGGTGCCGGGCACCGTCGTACGGGACTGGCCGGCCACCCCGCTGCGCGGCGTCATCGAGGGGTTCTACGGCACCCCGTGGTCGCACCGGGCCCGCCTCGACCAGCTGGACTTCTACGGTGCGCACAAGATGAACCTCTATGTGTACTCGCCGAAGGACGATGCCTATCTACGGGAGAAGTGGCGCGATCCGTACCCCGCGGACCAGTTGGCGCAGATCAAGGAGCTGGTGGACCGGGCGCGGACGCGGCATGTGGAGTTCACCTATGCGCTCTCCCCGGGGTTGTCCGTCTGCTACAGCTCCGACGCGGATCTCCGGGCGCTGACCGCCAAGTTCGCGACGTTGTGGGACATCGGCGTGCGGACCTTCGCGGTGCCGTTGGACGACATCAGTTACACGGACTGGAACTGTGCGGCGGACAAGGACCGGTTCGGGACCGGTGGCGGGGCGGCCGGTGCCGCGCAGGCGCATCTGCTCAACCGCGTCAACCAGGAGTTCATCGCCCGGCATCCGGGCGCCGAGCCGCTCCAGATGGTGCCGACCGAGTACTACGACGTGAAGCCGTCGCCGTACAAGAAGGCGCTGGCCACTCAACTGGACAAGGATGTGCTGGTGGAGTGGACGGGGGTGGGGGTGATCGCGCCGACGATGACCGTCGCCCAGGCCCGGCAGGCCCGGGAGGTCTTCGGGCATCCGATCCTGACCTGGGACAACTACCCGGTCAACGACTATGTGACCAACCGGCTGCTGCTCGGGCCGTTCAACGGCCGGGAGAAGGGGCTGCCGGAGCAGCTGGCGGGGATCACCGCGAACCCGATGATCCAGCCCGCGGCGTCCAAGCTCGCGCTGTACACCGTGGCGGACTACGCGTGGAACGACTCGGCGTATGACGCCCGGACCTCCTGGGGCGGGGCGATCGAGGAGCTGGCCGGCGGTGACGCCCGTACGGCACGGGCGCTGCGGGCCTTCGCGGATGCCCATTACGCCTCGTCGCTCAACCCGCGGCAGGCGCCCGAACTGGCCGCCGCCATCGAGAAGTTCGGGAAGGACGGCGAGGCGCGGCGACTCGATGCGGTACTGCGGAACCTTCAGGAGGCACCGGCGGTGCTGCGCGAACGGCTCACCGACCGGGGCTTTGTGCAGGACAGTGCGCCGTGGCTGGACGCGACCCGGGCCTGGGGCGTCGCGGCCCGTACGGCACTGCGGCTGATCGAGGCGATCAAGGCGGACGACGGCGCGCGGGCCTGGAAACTACGGCAGCAGATCCCGGAGTTGGTGCGGACGGCAAGGTCGTTCGTGTATGTGGACATGACCGGGAAGCGGATTCCGGTGCTGGTGGCCGACGGGGTGCTGGACACCTTCGTCGAGGGCGCGGTGGCCGCGCACGACCGGGCGCTGGGCGTCACCGGCCGCCCCGAGGGCTCGACGGATCTCTCCGTCTACCAGGACAACGCGGTCTCCCGTATGACTGACGGCGATGACGCCACGTACTTCTGGAGCGGCGCGGGGCCCAAGGCCGGTTCCTTCGTGGCGCTGGATCTGCACGCCGAGCGTCCGTTGGGGGCCGTCACTCTGGCGATGGGCAAGAGCGGCAGCCCGGACGACTATCTGCGGCACGGCGTCCTGGAGTACTCGTCGGACGGGAAGAGCTGGCAGCGGCTGGCCGCGTTCGACGGGAAGGCCGAGGTGCGCGTCGAGCCGCCGGCCGGTGTCCGGGCCCGGTACGTCCGTGCCCGGGCCACCCAGGCGCAGGACAACTGGCTGGTGGTGCGGGAGTTCGCGGTGGCCGGGGCCGACGCGGGCACGGTGGCCGGAGGCCCGCCCGCGGCGGAGGGCAGCGCGCTGCGGTCGGCGGCGGACGGCGATCCGGCGACCGGCTATCGCGCGGCACGGGCGGCGCAGCCCGGCGAGGCCCTGGAGTTCACGCCCGACGCACCCCGCGCGGCGCGGTCCGTGGTCGTACTGCGGCCGCAGGGCGCGCCATCCGGGGCGGCGAGGGTCGAGGTCCGCACGGGCGGCGCCTGGCGCACCCTCGGCACCCTGTCCGGCGCCTATACGCGCCTTCCGGTCGGTGACGGCGCGGTCGAAGGGGTCCGGCTGGTGTGGCGGGCCGGGACCGCGGCGCCCGAGGTCAATGAGGTGGTGGTGCACTGAGGGGCGACCGATGGGGACGGGCCGCGTGGTGCGTCCCGTAGCGCCCGGTGCGGGGCGGACGCGGCACGCCCGGCGGTGTGCCGCGTTCCCCTTCCGCGGACGACGGCGGTTCGCCCGTCGGCGTCGCGTCATCTCCCCCGCGGCGGCGGCCCCGCGCCCTAATCTGAGGTGCTGGCCACCGCCCTCGCCCCGGAGGAGACCGACTCATGGCCCGAACCGCCCCCGATGCCCCTCGTCCGACCGCGGCCGTCGTGCTGGACGACGCGGTCCGCGCGCTCGCCCCGGACTCCGCCGCCAACCGGCTGGTCGCACAGATCGAGGCGGGTGCGGCGCCGCGCTCCGTGTTCGCCACCTTCGCCCTCGAACAGCACCAGGTGATCGCCGCCGACCGGCTCAGCTTCCAGCATCTGGCGCGGCGGGCGGACGGCGACCCGCCCGTCGCCGACTTCTTCGATCTGCTCGCCCAGGGCGAGACGCGGGCGCTGAAGCAGCTGGCCGGGCTGGCGGACGCCTGTGAGCTGACCGAGCGGCAGATCGCGGCCTACCAGCCGCGGCCCGGCTGCCAGGCCTATCCGTCCTACGCGGCACGGCTCGCACTGGGCGGCGAGCCGGCCGATGTGGCGATCGCGCTGACCGCCAACTTCGCTGCCTGGGGCGGCTATTGCGCGACCGTGGCGGCGGCGATGCGCGACCACTACGGCTTCCCCGAGGCGGCCCGCGGCTTCTTCGCCCTCTTCGCCGAGCCGGCCCCGGCCGTCGAGGAGAAGGCGCGCGAGGCGGTCCAGCACGGCCTCGACACCGGTCAGGCGCAGCCGGCCACAGCACATCGCTACGGCCGTCTCCTCCAGGCGTACGAGCTCATGTTCTGGCACTCCGTAGCCGAGTGAACCGGCCGGGCGCCGGGGCGCCGGACCCGGCCCCCGGAACCGTCAGCCGCTCAGCTCGTCATGCCGCGCGACCACCCGCCGCATACTGTCCGCGGTCATGGGCGGTGCGGCCGTTCGAGCAGTTCGCCGGTGGGTTCGGTGAGGGTGGCGCCGTCGTTGATCCGGCGGCCGCGCAGCCAGGTGGACCGTACGACGCCGTACAGGGTCTTTCCGGCGTAGGCGGTGATCTTGTTGCGGTGCTGGAGGGCCTGCGGGTCGACGGTGAAGGTCTCCTCGGGGGCGAGGACGGTGAAGTCCGCGTCCCGGCCGGGCTCGATGGCGCCCTTCCGGTCGAGGCCGACCAGCGCCGCCGGTGCGGTGGCCATCCAGCGCACCACGTCGTCGAGGGTGTGGCCGCGCTCGCGGGCGTCGGTCCAGATGGCGGGCAGCCCGAGCTGGAGGGAGGAGATGCCGCCCCAGGCCGCGCCGAAATCGGCGGTCTTGAGGTCGGCGGTGGACGGCGAGTGGTCGGAGACGATGCAGTCGATGGTGCCGTCGGCCAGGCCCTCCCACAGGGCGTCCTGGTTGGCGGCCTCCCGGATCGGCGGGCAGCACTTGAACTCCGTTGCGCCGTCCGGGATTTCCTCGGCGGTCAGGGTCAGGAAGTGCGGGCACGACTCGACGGTGATCCGGACGCCCTCGCGCTTGGCGGCGGCGATCAGCGGCAGCGCGTCGCTGGAGGACAGATGCAGGACATGGACCCGTGCGTCGAGCCGCTGGGCGAGCACGATCAGCCCGGCGATGGCGTCGTTCTCGGAGATCCGCGGGCGGGAGGCGAGGAAGTCGGCGTACTTGGGGCCGTGCGGTTGGGGGGCCGCGTCCAGGTGGCCCGGGTCCTCGGCGTGCACGATCAGCAGGCCGTCGAAGCCCGCGATCTCGCCGAGGGCGGCGGCCAGTTGCCGCTGGTCGACCTCGGGGAACTCGTCCACGCCGGACGGCGACAGAAAGCATTTGAAGCCGAAGACCCCGGCGTCGTGCAGCGGGCGCAGGTCCTTGACGTTGCCGGGGATCGCGCCGCCCCAGAAGCCGACGTCGATATGGGCCTTGCTGCGGGCGACCGCGCGCTTGGTGTCGAGGTGGGCGGCCGTGGTGGTGGGCGGGAGGCTGTTGAGCGGCATGTCCACGAGGGTGGTGATCCCGCCGGCCGCGGCCGCGCGGGTGGCGGTCCAGAAGCCCTCCCACTCGGTGCGGCCGGGGTCGTTGACGTGGACGTGGGTGTCGACGAGGCCGGGCAGCAGGACGTCGTCACCGAAGTCCTCGACCCGCGCCCCGGCCGGAGCCCGGTCGTCGTACGGCAGCACCGCGGCGATCCTGCCGTCCTTGACGACGACGGACGCGGCGCGCGTGCCCTCTGGGGTGACGACGCGCCGGGAGCGCAGCACCAGCTCTGTTTCGGACACCCGGTCCCCTCCTCGTAGCTGTTCTCATCGTGGCGTGTGGGCGGGTGGGGTGCACGGCCGCCGGGGTGGCCGTGCCCTCCGGAGCGTGCCCTGCACACTCGGACGCCCCACCCATTCAACAATCTGTTGAACGAGTCTTCACTCCGGACCCCGGCCCGTCAAGACCCCTCGGCCGGCACCGGCACGACGACCGCCCCGGCTCCCTCCGACGCCACCGGCTCCCCCACCACAGCGGCGCTGACCTGCGACGGGATGATCCCGTCCGGGATCGGTCCGGCACCCGCGGTGGACCGGTCACGGCCCGGGAGCAGGGCGTAGAGCCCGCCGGCGAGTCCCATTCCGAAGACCCAGGAGAACGGCGCGACCACCTCGAAGACCGGGACCAGCGCGAGCGCGGCCGAGACCGCGGCGGCCGGCAGGAAGGCGAGCACGGCCCGCGGGTTGTAGCCCCGCCGGTAGAAATAAGCCCCTCGTGCATCGGCCGAGAACAGTGCATCGACATCGATCCGGCCCCGGCGCAGCAGGTAGTAGTCAACGAGCAGAATCGCCACCAACGGACCGAGGAAGGCGCCCAGCGCCCCCAGGAAGTACTGGATCACCAGTGCCGAGGAGTACAGCTTCCAGGGCATGACGACGACGGCCAGCACCGCGGTGATCATGCCGCCGCGCCGGAAGTTCAGATACTTCGGCGCGAGATTGGCGAAGTCGTAGGCGGGCGAGACGAAGTTGGCGACGACATTGATGCCGATGGTGGCGACGATGAAGGCCAGCGCGCCGATGACGGTGACCACCGGGTTGTCGATCTTCTGGATCACCTTCACCGGGTCGTAGATCGCCTCCCCGAAGACCGAGATGGTGCCCGCGGTGACCAGCACGGCGACCACCGCGAAGGCGGTGAAGTTCACCGGCAGCCCGATCAGATTGCCGCGCCGGTAGGAGCGGTGATCGGGCGTGAAGCGGGCGAAGTCCGCGTAATTGAGGACCAGGGTCAGAAAGGTGGCCACGGTCAGGCTGACCGCGATGAGGCTCTGTTCGAGCTGCGCGGAGCCGCTGAGCCCGGTGAGGCTGCGGGTCAGCGAGATGTCACCACCGGCCTTGACGACGAGATACACGGCGAGCGCCAGCACCACGAGCCAGACCACCGGGCCGGTCGCGAAGTCCTGCACCTTGCGGATGAACTCCATGCCGCGGGTCAGCAGCACGGCCTGAAGCCCCCACATCACCATGAACGCGATCCAGCCCAGGGTGGACAGCCCCAGCACGGAGTTGTGGTGATAGACCTCCAGGCCCGGCGCGAGCTGAAGGGTCAGCAGGACCACGGCGGTCGAGGCCAGCCAGGTCTGGATGCCGTACCAGGCCACGGCCATGATCGCGCGCAGCAGCGCGGGGATATTGGCGCCGTACACGCCCCAGCTCGCCCGGGCGAGCACCGGGTAGGGGACGCCGGTCCGGTGTCCGGCGTGGCCCATGCGGTTCATCAGCCAGTAGACGATCGAGATGCCGGCCAGCAGCGCGACGAACACCTCCCAGGCCGGCAGGCCGAGCACGAACAGGCTGGCGGCGAAGGCGTAATTGCTGATCGCGTGGGTGTCGGACATCCACAGCGCGAAGATGCTGTACGTGCCCCATTTGCGCTCGGGGGCCGGCGCGAGGTCCTCGTTGAAGAGGCGCGGGTCCGGCGGTGGGGGCTTCGGGGTGGTGGTCACGTGTCCTCCCAGGCAGATGGGGTGGAGCTCGGGAATTACGAGAATTATTTGTCAGATGCCTGATGTCTGTGCCGAAAATGCGGTGTGCCGTGGGGAGACCTGAGCGCGCCCCGGAGACAGATGGGCGCTCAGCGGCCAGGAGCCGATGACTTTCGGGCGGGGCGGCGCGAAACTCCGTCCCGTACTGGTGGTCAGCCCGAGGCCGACGACCGCCTCCGCGAACTTCACCGCCGCGGCGACACCGTCCACCACCGGCACACCCAGCGCCGCGGCGACCTTCTCCTGGAGCCCGGCCATCCCGCCGCAGCCCAGACAGATCACCTCGGCGCCGTCCCGGACGACCTCCCGGGCGGTCTCGATGATCACTTCGACGGTCCGCTCCGCGTCCTCCTCCAGCTCCAGGACGCCGAGCCCGGTGCCCCGGACCGCGGCGCAGCGCTGGAGGAGTCCCGCGGTCAGCAGCCGGTCCCGGATCTGCGGTACGGCACGGTCGAGGGTGGTGACGATGCCGTAGGCGTGGCCGAGCATCATCGCCATCTGGGCGGCGCTCTCGGTGATGTCCAGGACGGGTACGTCCAGCAGCTCCTGGGCGCCCTCCCGGCCCGGTTCGCCGAAACCGGCCATGACCAGCGCGTCGAAGGACAGGTCGAGGGTGGCGAGCCGGTCCAGGACGGCCGCGGCGCTGAGATACCCCTCGAAGTGGCCCTCGATGGACTCCGGCCCCCAGAGGGGTTCGGTGGCGATGATCTCGGTGCCCTGGGCGGCGGCTGTGGTGGCGGTGGCGCGGATCGAAGCGGTCATGGAAGCCGTGGTGTTCGGGTTCATGACGAGAATGCGCATGACGCTCCAGCGATTTGGAGGATTCCACAGAATGGACAGTATGTTTCGCGCAGCAGAACGTAGCTATGGCCACTGGCACCGTCAAGGGATCGGGGCCAGGTCTGCGCCCGCCCGTGACCCTCATGGGACAAAGCGGGCCTGACCGGCGGGAACGGGTGTGCGAGAGTCCATGTGTCAACGTAAGGGGACCGGTAGGCTTCTCCGGTCGGGCCCGGCGCCCGTACGCCCCAGCCGAGACCGGTCTGACCCGCCCGAAAGGAACGCTCCGTGCCGTCGTCCAGCGCCAGCCCCTCCGCCGCCGAAGCCAAGCCAGGCGCCAGCGGCGGCGTCCAGTCCCTCGAGCGCGCCTTCGACCTGCTGGAGCGGATGGCCGACGCCGGCGGCGAGGTCGGCCTGAGCGAGCTCTCCACCAGCAGCGGGCTGCCGCTCCCCACCATCCACCGCCTGATGCGCACGCTCGTCGCCTGCGGCTACGTCCGCCAGCAGCCCAACCGCCGCTACGCGCTGGGCCCCCGGCTGATCCGGCTCGGCGAGAGCTCCTCACGGCTGCTGGGCACCTGGGCCCGGCCGTTCCTGGCCCGTCTGGTCGAGGAGACCGGCGAGACCGCCAATATGGCGCTGCTCGACGGCGACGAGATCGTCTATGTCGCCCAGGTCCCGTCCCGGCACGCGGTACGGATGTTCACCGAGGTCGGCCGCCGGGTATTGCCGCACTCCACCGGCGTCGGCAAGGCCCTGCTGGCCCACCACCCGGCGGAGGAGGTCCGCGCACTGCTCGCCCGCACCGGCATGCCCGCCGCGACCGACAAGACGATCACCGACCCGGACCGCTTCCTGGAAGCGCTCGACGATGTCCGCCGCCTCGGCTACGCGGTCGACGACAACGAGCAGGAGATCGGCGTCCGCTGCCTGGCGGTGCCGGTGCCCAACTCCCCCACCTCGGCGGCGATCTCCATCTCCGGCCCGACCGGCCGCGTGACCGAGGCGTCGACGGACAAGATCGTGCCGGTGCTTCAGGACGTCGCGGCGCAGCTGTCGGTGGCGCTCGCGAATCAGACGCCGGCGTAGCGGGACCGGGCACACCCTTCGCGGGCCGGCAGGCGGCGTACGGCGCCGGTCCGCCCACCACTGCCGCGGCGCGCACTCCCCGTCCGCGAGCCCGTGCGGCACACCGGCGCGCCGGACTCAGGTCCGGGCTGCGCGGTGGTGGTCACCGGGCGCGCGGCAGCTGGCCGAAGCGGTCGATACCCTCGCGCACCTCTGCCAGCGCGAGCGACAGCGCACTCACGGAGCCGACGGCCCCGGCGATCAGCAGGAGCGAACGGCGCAGCCGGGGCACCTCGGGCATCCCGTGACTCACCATCGCGTCCAAGGCGGCCAGCTCGTCATCGGCGGCCACCCGATCCGGTAACTCCCCCGGAAGTACGGCCAGTTGGCGGCGCAGCCGGGCCACTGCCCCGCGCAGTTCCTGGACCCGTGGGTCGCCCTCGGCCCCGGTCACTCGTCGGTCCTTCTGAAGCTGTTCCACAACGACGGCGTCCTCCAAAGCCGTTGCCCGTTCCGCAATGCCGGACAGTTAACGCCACTCTGTGCTGATCGCGCCATACGGAGAGCGAAAAAACCGGATCACTGGGGGAATCGGGTGGGTGAATCGGGTGGGCGTGGCGGGGGCCTGATGGGGGCTTGGCTGAGGCGGGCTTTGTCACGCGGGCTTGGCTGAGGTGGCCCTGGCTGACGCGGCCTTGGCTGACCACGCCTTGGCCTGGCCTTGGGCAGCCTTGGCCTGGCCTTGGGCAGCCTTGGCCTGGCCTTGGCGTGACGGGGCCGTAGTTTTCCCCGCCGCCCACCCCCCTTCGGGGGGTGGGCGGGTGTAGTGACGAGGGTGCCCACCCCTGATGGGGTGGGGGAGGGGGCGGGGAGCCAGCGGCAAGGCTCAGGAACCAGCGGCCACAGGCCGCGAAGCGCACCCCTCCCCCACCGGATGCCGCCCTACCCCCTCAGGAGTCCTGCTCCGGCTCCACCGCGTTGCGCCATACCCGGACGCCGATGGTCATGTAGCTGCTGGGGTCGGACTTCGGGGCGTAGCCCTTGAAGGTGATCAGGGCGACATGGCCGTACTTGGTGGTGAGGCACATCTGGGCGCCCTTGGAGAGCTGCTTGGTCAGGATCTTGTCGGTGAACCGGGTCTCGTTGCGGCAGGTGGCGAGCGTGCCCTCCTGGCCGGCGTTGAGCAGCACCAGTTTGCCGGTCTCGGTGTCGACCTCGTCGTCCGTGTAGGAGTTGTCCGTGTACGAGAAGTCGATGTCCGTGTCGTTGTCCGAGTTGGCCGGACGGACCGGCTCGTCGGCCAGCGAAATGTGGTAGTCGGCGGGCAGGTTGATGGTCTTGTAGTCGACCGGGGTCGGGTCCTGCGCCGGGGCGTCGTCGTCGCCGTCACCGGGGCTCGCGGTCGGGTCCGCGGCGGGCGTCGGCGAGTCGCCCTTGTTCGCCGTCTTGCTGTCGCCGGTGGCCTGGTTGCCCTTCTTCTGACCGTCGCTCTTCATGACGGTGTAGACGGCGGCGCCGCCGGCGCCCGCGAAGGCCAGCAGACAGACCACCACCAGGGCCGCGATCAGCCCCTTGCGCTTCTTCTTCGGCGGCTGTGCGGCGGGCACCGGGGCGGTCGGGCCGGTCATCGCCGGGCCGGTGACCGTGGGCCCGGTGGCCGTCGGGCCCGTGGCCGTCGGCGCACCGGCTCCGGCGGCGGTCGGCGCGTAGGCCGCCGGGCCGAACCCGGGCGGCGGGGTCTGCGGGTGGTTCAGCGCGGTCGGCACCGGCGCGACCGGCGCCGCGGGCTGCGTCGGCGGCTGCGGCGGAACCGGGGCCTGAGCAGGCGGGGCCGGCTGGGCCGGGGCACCCGCGGTGGGCGCCTCCAGCGGGGGCGGCGGCGTCTGTGCGGGCGCGGGCGCGGCGGCGCGCGTGGTGATGTCGGCGGCGACGGCGGTGGGCAGCCATTCCTCGGGGCGGCGCAGCTGCGTCTGCCCGGAGGCGGCGCCGCACAGCTCGATCACCTCGGCGACGGACGGCCGGTCCGACGCCTCCTTGGACAGGCAGCGGGTCACCAACTCCCGCAGCTCGTCGGGGAGTCCGGTCAGGTCCGGCTCTTCGTGGACGATGCGGTAGAGCACACCGTGCGAGGTGCCCTCACCGAACGCGGGGGTGCCGATGGCCGCGTAGGCGGCGACCTGGCCGAGCGCGAAGACATCGGTGGCGGGGCTGATGGTGCTGCCCGCGGCCTGCTCGGGCGCCATGAAGGTGGGGGTGCCGACGGTGACGCCGCTGCTGGTCAGGGACGTGGCGTCGGCGGCGCGGGCGATACCGAAGTCGATGACACGCGGGCCGTCGGCGGCCAGCAGCACATTGGACGGCTTCAGATCGCGGTGCACGATGCCCGCGCCGTGGATGACCTGAAGCGCCTCGGCGATCCCGGCGACCAGCAGCAGCACGGTCGGCACGGGCAGCTTGCCGTGTTCGGCGACCGCCGCGGCGAGCGAGGGGCCGGGGACGTACGCGGTGGCGAGCCAGGGGCTGTGGCCTTCGGCGTCGCTGTCGATGACGGGCGCGGTGTACAGGCCCTGGACGCGCTGCGCTGACTGCACCTCCTGCTTGAAGCGGCGGCGGAACTCCGCGTCCTCGCTGAACTCGGGGCGGATCACCTTGATGGCCACCGGCCGCCCGCCGGGGGTGTAGGAGAGATAGACCTTGCCCATACCGCCGGAGCCGAGCCTGGCCGTGAGGCGATAGCCCGCGATCACCCGCGGATCGTCACCTTCCAGCGGATGGAAGATTCCGGACACGCCTGAACTGTTCACCACTACTACCGTCCCCCGGCTCAGAAATAGGCCCGCCACGTCGGCACGACGACCACAACATCCGCAACGGGGCAGAACCTTATCCGGCCAGGCGCCGCACCCTCACATCGCCGGTCGGCGAACGGCCGCCTTGTCCGAAGAGCCGCTTTCGCGACGGCTTTTGGCGTTCGAGGCGGCCCGGACTCGGCCCTGGCGCACGATGCCCAAAAATGGCCTGATGATGCGTCGGCACATACGTTCCCCCGGCCCCCCTTTGGTGTGGGCACGCAGGATCTGATGCGTATGGCGCGGCACGATGGAGCATTCTCCCTTTCAAGGAAATATCCGGCATATCACTGGATCGGAGATTGCCATGGAGCCCCACTCCGGCCCCGACACCGGCTCGAACCCCCGTCGGGTCAGCGTCGTCCAACTCATCTGCCGCGCGTACGGCCTGTCGGACGCCTCGGAAATCACGATGGAGCACATAGACCGCTATGTCGCCGAACGCCGGCAGGCCGAGGAACGGACGCACCAGCTGCGGGACCGGCTCCGGCCGCACATCCCCCGGCCACGGGCCGCCGGTGACGCGGCCTGACCCGGTCGGCCGCGCCCCAACGGGGCGCGGAGCGGGGTGCCATGAGGTAAGCAGTCCCCATGGCACCGACAACACCGGAAGACCCGCGAGAACTGCCGCACCACGCCCGGCCGGACGCCCCTGAGGGGACGCGGAGCGCCGGGCGGCCCGAGGGGAGGGTGGCCGGTCTGCTGCTCGCCGCGGGCGGCGGGCGGCGACTGGGGGGACGGCCCAAGGCGCTGCTCGACCACCGGGGACGGCCGCTGGTCGAGCACGCCGCGCGGGCCCTGCGGGACGGCGGCTGCCACCCGGTACACATCGTGCTGGGCGCGGCCGCCGCTTCCGTGCGTGAACGGGCCGAGCTGGCGGCGTACGAGCACTCGGAGAACCCGGACTGGGCCCGGGGGATGGGCACTTCGCTGCGGGCGGGACTGGCCGCACTGGCGGAGTCCGGGGCGGACGCGGTGGTGGTGTCCCTGGTGGATCAGCCGGGCATCGGCGCCGCGGCGGTGGCGCGGGTGGTGGCGGCGTACCGCGGGCGCGGCTCGCTCGTCTCCGCGGCGTACGGCGGCCGGCGGGGGCACCCGGTGCTCTTCGGCGCCGACCGCTGGGCGGACATCGCGGCGACCGCGGAGGGCGACCGCGGTGCGCGGGCCTATCTCCAGCGGCATGCGGACGTCCTCACCCTCGTCGAGTGCTCCGATGTCGCGGAGCCGTACGACATCGACACGCCGGAGGACCTTCACCGTCTGGAGTGAGAGCGGGCGCCGGCGGGCACTCGGCGGGCCGGGAGCGGGAGTAATGGAGAGTGACCGGTGTGGCACCGAGAGCCATTCGATCACCACTTCTGTCGAGCCGGAGAATCTCGACATCAACAAACCATTGAAGTTCCGCGATAAGGAAACTAGTCTCCACTGGTCAGAAGCGCCCTGAACCCCAGTCGGCGCCCGCGACCGTATCCGGGAGCCCGCGGCACCCCGTGCCGCCCGGCGTTCCTGCGGCCGCCGGGCACCGCCGCTGAATGGAGTGACAGCTCATGTCCGCACCAGCGCCGTCCCCGCTGGCCATCGCCGACGTCGATCCCGCGCACACCCCCGATCGCCAGGGAGAGGTCCTCACCGACGCCGCGCTCACCTTCGTCGCCGAGCTTCACCGCCGGTTCACCCCGCGCCGCGACGAGCTGCTGGCCCGCCGTGCCGAGCGCCGCGCCGAGATCGCCCGGACCAGCACGCTGGACTTCCTCCCGGAGACCGCGGCCGTCCGCGCCGACGACAGCTGGAAGGTCGCCGAGGCGCCCGCGGCGCTCAATGACCGCCGGGTGGAGATCACCGGTCCCACCGACCGCAAGATGACCATCAACGCGCTCAACTCGGGCGCCAAGGTCTGGCTCGCCGACTTCGAGGACGCCTCGGCGCCGACCTGGGAGAACGTCATCTCCGGGCAGCTCAACCTGATCGACGCCTACGAGCGCCGGATCGACTTCACCGATGCCGCGTCCGGCAAGTCGTACGCCCTCAAGGCCGCCGAGGAGCTCGCCACCGTCGTCATGCGGCCGCGCGGCTGGCACCTGGACGAGCGTCACCTTCAGTTCGAGGGGCGGCCGGTGCCCGGCGCCCTGGTGGACTTCGGGCTGTACTTCTTCCACAACGCCCGGCGCCTCCTGGACCTCGGCAAGGGCCCGTACTTCTACCTGCCGAAGACCGAGTCGTACCTGGAGGCCCGCCTCTGGAACGAGATCTTCGTCTTCGCCCAGGACTATGTCGGCATCCCCCAGGGCACGGTGCGCGCCACCGTCCTGATCGAGACCATCACGGCCGCGTACGAGATGGAGGAGATCCTCTACGAGCTGCGCGACCACGCCTCGGGCCTGAACGCCGGCCGCTGGGACTACCTCTTCTCCATCGTCAAGAACTTCCGTGACGGCGGCGCCAAGTTCGTCCTCCCGGACCGCAACGCGGTCACGATGACGGCGCCGTTCATGCGCGCCTACACCGAACTCCTCGTCCGCACCTGCCACAAGCGCGGGGCGCACGCGATCGGCGGGATGGCGGCCTTCATCCCCAACCGCCGCGACCCGGAGGCCAACGAGCAGGCCCTCACCAAGGTCAGGAACGACAAGGACCGGGAGGCCGGCGACGGCTTCGACGGCTCCTGGGTCGCCCACCCCGACCTGGTCCCGGTCGCCCGTGCCTCCTTCGACGCGGTACTCGGCGACCGGCCGAACCAGAAGGACCGCCTGCGCGAGGACGTCTCGGTCTCGGCCGCCGACCTCATCGCCATCGACTCCCTCGACGCCAAGCCCACCTACCAGGGCCTGATCGACGCGGTCCAGGTCGGCACCCGTTACATCGAGGCCTGGCTGCGCGGCCTGGGTGCCGTCGCCATCTTCGGCCTCATGGAGGACGCCGCGACCGCCGAGATCTCCCGCTCCCAGATCTGGCAGTGGGTCGACGCCGGGGTCGTCTTCGAGAACGGCGAGAAGGCCACCGCGGACCTGGTGCGCACGATCGCGGCGGAGCAACTGGCCGCCATCCGTGCCGAGATCGGCGCGGACGCCTTCGCCTCGGGCAAGTGGCAGCAGGCCCATGACCTGCTGCTGAAGGTGGCGCTGGACGCGGACTACGCGGAGTTCCTGACGCTGCCCGCGTACGAGCTGCTGGGCTGATCCGGCTCGGCGCACGTCCCGGCTGTGCCGCGGTTCCCCTCCGGAACCGCGGCACAGCGGCGTTTTCGCCGCCACCCCGCGGCACTGTGGGTGCCCCGGCCCGGTGTGGTGTCATGTGATCACCAAGTGGAGAGGCAGTCGGATGGATCGTCGGCCAGGAGATCAGGGTGCGCCGTCGGGCGGGCGCGGGGACGCGGGCGCGGGCCAGGAGTCGGGGACGACGGTGGCCGAGCGGCTGCGGCGGGTCCAGGGCTCCCTGTCGCCCGCGGAGCTCAAGATCGCCCGGGCGCTGATGGCGCACTACCCCGCGGCGGGCCTGGAGTCGACGTCCGGGCTGGCCGCGCGGGCGGGGGTGAGCCCGCCGACCGTGGTCCGCTTCGTCGCCCGGCTCGACTTCGACGGCTACCGGCAGTTCCAGCAGTCGCTGCGGGACGAGGTGCAGGCGCGCCGTGCCTCGCCGCTGACCCTGCGGCCGGTGGTCAGCGAGAGCTCGCCGACCTCGGAGCTGATCGAGGCGGCGGAGGAGGTCGGCCGGGGGGCGCTGGGCCAGACCTTCGCCGCGCTGCCGGAGCAGGAGTTCGACCGGGCGGTGGAGCTGATCTGTGACCCGGCGAAGCGGATCGTGAGCTTCGGCGGGCGGTTCTCCCGGCTGCTGGCCGAGTACCTGGATCTGCATCTGCGCCTGCTGCGGCCGGGCACCCAGGTGCACATACCGGCCCCCGGCCAGGACGGCGGCTTCCGGGTGGATCTCGGGCGGCGGGAGGTGTGTGTGGTCTTCGACTTCCGGCGCTATCAGCGCGACACGGTGGAGCTCGCCCGTTTGGCGCATGAGCGCGGCGCGCGGGTGGTGCTGTTCACCGATCCGTGGCTGTCGCCCGTGGCCGAGTTCGCGGATGTGGTGCTGCCGGTGCGGGTCGAGGCGCCCAGTCCGTTCGACAGCATCGTGGCGCCGGTGGCGGTGGTGGAGACGCTGGTGGCCGCGGTGCATGTGCGCCTGGGCGCGGCGGCGGAGGAGCGGATGCGGGCCGCGGAGGAGGCGTCGGGCGACCGCACCATGGAGTGAGGCCGTGAAATGAATATTTCATGCACAGCCATTGACGCGCGCCCTGGAACGTATGTTTCATGACGGGACTCGGGCTGCTGCGGACGCAGCCCCGTCTCCTCCTCGGAGCGCCCTGTGTCGAATCCCCCTCGAACACGCAAGCTGCGCTTGTGGGAAGCGCTGACCCTCTCCGTCGGTCTGATGGGGCCTACGCTCGCCATGGGCCTCAACGGGGCCGGAGTGGCAGCCACGGTCGGCAAGGCCGTCCCGCTCGTCTTCCTTCTCGGTCTCCTCGGTGTCGGCCTGGTCGCCTACGGCTTCTGGCGGCTGACCCAGCACTTCCACCAGGCCGGTTCCGTCTACGCCCTGGCCGGGGCCACCATCGGCCCGCGCGCCGGTTTCTTCGGCGGCTTCGCCCTGCTGGGCACCTATCTCGCCTTTCTCGTCTGCACCCTCGCCGCGACCGGTGTCTTCGCGCAGGCCTTCCTGCACGCGCTGGGCATCCGCTCCACCGGCCCCTGGGTGGCCGTCGCGCTCCTCGCGGCCGTCGGCGTCACCGCGCTCAACTCCCGCGACGGCCGCACCACCGCCCGCACCCTGCTGATCGTGGAAGGCATCGGCATCCTCGCCATGCTGGTGCTCGCCGCCGTCGTCATGGGGCGGGCCGCCACGGGGTCGGCGCCCCGGCACCAGAGCCTGGACCTGTCGGTGTTCACCGCCGGCGGCACCACGTACGGCGCGGTCATGACGGCCACCGTCTTCGCCTTCCTGTCCTGGGCCGGGTTCGAGGCCTGCGCGTCGCTGGGTGAGGAGACCGACGACCCCAAGCGCAACATCCCCCGCGCGCTGGCCGGCAGCGTGCTGCTGACCGGTGGCCTCTACGTCCTGATGATGTTCGCCCAGACCATCGGCTTCGGCACCGACGCCCGGGGCGTGCGCGAGTTCGGTGCGGCGGAGTCGGCCCTGTCGTCGCTCTCCGGGCAGTACATCGGCACCTGGTTCGCGCTCGTCATCGCCTTCACCGCGGTCGCCTCCGCCTTCGCCGCTGCGCTGTCCTCCTCGGCGGCGGCCGCCCGTATGGTCCAGGCACTGGCCCGGGACGGCTTCGGGCCGCGCGCCCTCGCCCGCACCCACCCCGTCACCGGTGCCCCGACCACGGCGCTGCGGGTGTGCGGCGCCGTCGCGGCGGCGCTGGCCGCGGTGATGTACGGGACCGGGGCCGGCGCCTTCGACACGTACTACTGGTACGCCACCCTCGGCGTGCTGTGCGTCCTGGTGGTGTACGCGGTCGCCGGCGTCGGGGTGATCGTCTTCACCGTCTCCGGCCGGGGCCGTATCCCCCGCTGGGAACTGGTGGTGCCGGTCGCGGGGCTGGGCTATCTGGGCTTCGTCTTCCTCCAGCAGTCGACCGGCCAGCGCGCCCCCTACACCTACTTCCCCTGGATCGCCGCAGCCTGGTGCCTGGCCGGTGTCGCGGTCGTCCTGTTCGCCCCCTCTCTCACCCGGCGCATCGGCGCCCGGCTGGCCGGCGAGCTGGTCGCCGACGCGCAGCTGCCCGCCCCGAACCGAAAGGTGCCCTCATGACCCTGGTGCGCACGAAGGGGACGGGGCCGGGACTCCTCGGTCCCGCCGCCCCTTGTCCCTCCCCCGCTCTCCGCACCGCACCCGAGGACTCCCCGATGACCGACGCCGCCACCGTCTTCGTCGCCACCTGCGATCTGGCCGGGCAGGTACGGGGGCGTGCGGTGCCCGCCGCGGACCAGGCCTCCGCACTGCGCTCCGGCACCGGATGGGTCCCGGCCGATCTCGCGATCTCCGCGTTCGGCCCGATCGCGCCCGACAACGTCTTCGGTTCACGGGGCGACCTGCGGCTGATCCCGGACCCGGCCACCGGCGTCGACATCCCGGCGGACGGGGACGCGCCCGCGCAACGGCTCTACCTCGCCGACCAGACCCTGCCCGACGGGGAACCCTGGCCCTGCTGCCCGCGCACCTTCCTCCGCAACGCGGTCGAGGAGCTGCGCGAGCGCACCGGGATCGAGGTGGTCGCCGCCATCGAGCACGAATTCGTGCTCGGCGGACTGCCGGCGAGCCCGCCGTTCTCGCTCCAGCGCTTCCGCCAGGCGGAGCCCTTCGGCTCGGACCTCGTACGGCTCCTGGAGCAGGCCGGGCTCCAGCCGGAGAACTGGCTCCCGGAATACGGGGACGGCCAGTTCGAGATCACCCTGCGCCCCGGTACCGCGATGGCCGCCGCCGACCGCGCCGTCCTCCTCAAGGAGCTGGTGCGCGACCTCGCCCGCCGTCGTGGCCTGCCGGTCAGCTTCGCGCCCCTCCTCGCACCCGACGGAGTGGGCAACGGGGTCCACCTCCATCTGAGCCTGCGGGACGCCGAGGGCCGTCCGGTCCTCTTCGACGCCGCGCGGCCGGGCCGTCTTTCGGCGCTCGGCGCCCGGTTCTCCGCCGGCATCCTGCGCCACACCCCGGCGCTGACCGCCTGGACGGCGCCGAGCCCGGTCTCCTTCCTCCGGCTCACTCCGCACCGCTGGAGCGCCGGCGGGATCTTCCTGGCCGAGCACAACCGCGAGTCGCTGCTGCGGATCTGCCCCACGACCCAGCTCGCCGGGTCCGATCCCGCCGCCCAGTTCAACCTGGAGTACCGCGCGGCGGACGCCACCGCCAATCCCTGGCTCGCCCTGGGGGTCCTGCTCCGCGCCGGGCTGGAAGGGCTGGTCCGCGACTACGACGAGCCCACGGTGTGGCCGGAGGACACCGACGCCGCGGTGCTCGACGGGGTCCCCGCCCTCCCCTCCTCCCTCGAAGAGGCCCTGCACGCACTCGAAGCGGACGAGGTCGTGCGGTCGTGGTTCGACCCGCGGCTGCTCGCCACTCATCTGTCGGTCAAGCGGTCCGAGCTCGCGCAGCTGGCCGGGCTGGACGAGGCCGCACGTATCCGGAAGGTTGCCGATGTCTACTGATGCCCTGGCGGCGGCGCTCGCGGAACTTCCCCTCGTGGACCACCATGTCCACGGCGCGCTCCGCGACGACGTCGACCGCGCCGGACTGGAGCTGATGCTCACCGAGTCCGACCGCCCGGTCCCGCCGTGGATGACCCAGTTCGACTCGCAGATCGGGTTCGCGGTGCGCCGCTGGTGCGCCCCGGTCCTCGGCCTCCCCGCGCACCCCGCGCCGGAGGCCTATCTCTCCCGGCGCCGCGAACTGGGCGCGGCCGAGGTCAACCGCCGGCTGCTCGCGGCCTCGGGCATCGACCACTACCTGCTGGAGACCGGGTACGGCGGCGCGGAGATCCTCGGCACCGACGAGATGGCCCGGGCCTCCGGACGCCCCGTCGACGAGATCGTACGGCTGGAGTCGGTGCTGGAGGACGTGGCCCGCAGCGGTGTGGCCGCGGCCGACCTGCCCGAGCGGTTCCGCGAGACCCTCGCCGCACGGACCGTGGACGCGGTCGGCCTCAAGAGCATCGTCGCCTACCGGTTCGGCTTCGACTTCGACCCCGCGCGGCCGTCCGACGACGAGGTGACCGCCGCGGCCGGGGCCTGGCTGGCCGATAGCGCGCGCACCGGAACCGTCCGGGTCAGCGACCCCGTGCTGCTGCGCTTCGTGCTGTGGTCCGGCGTCGACCGGGGGCTGCCCATCCAACTGCACGCCGGATACGGCGATCCGGACGTGGAACTGCACCGCTGCGACCCGCTGCTGCTCACCCGGTTCATCAGGAATGTGCAGCCGCACGGCGTCGACCTGATGCTGCTGCACTGCTACCCCTTCCACCGCAACGCCGGGTATCTGGCGCAGGTCTTCCCGCATGTCTTCTTCGACGTCGGGCTCGGGGTGAACTACACCGGGGTGCGCTCCGACGCCGTGGTCGCCGAATCGCTGGAGCTGGCTCCGTTCGCCAAGATCCTCTTCTCCAGCGACGCCTGGGGACCGCCCGAACTGCACCATCTGGGCGCGCTGTTGTGGCGGCGCGGCATGCTGCGGGCGATGGCGCCGTGGGTCGGCAGCGGCGAATGGGACCTCGATGAGGCGGTCCGGGTGGCCCGCATGATCGGACACGACAACGCCCGCCGGGTCTACGGTCTGGAGGGCGGCGCATGAGCAGCGATACCACCCTCACCGCCCTCGCGGCGCAGCTCGAACTGGAGCTGGACGGCGCCGTCGAGCTGCGCCATCAACTCCATGCCCGGCCCGGGCTGTCCGGCGACGAGGCCGCCACCCGCGAGCTGGTGCTCGCCGCGCTGCCCGGCGGGCACGCGGCCACGGAGGTCGCCGGCACCGGAGCCGTGGTCCGCGTGGGCGGCGGCGGTCCGGCCATCGCCGTGCGCGGGGAACTCGACGCCCTGGCGGTGCACGAGGAGACCGGGGTGCCCTGGGAGTCCCGGCACCCGGGGGTGATGCACGCCTGCGGTCATGATGTGCACCTGGCCGCGCTGGTCGCCCTCGCGCGGGCGGTGGACCGGATCGGCGGCCCGGCCCCGCTGCTCGCCGTATTGCAGCCCCGCGAGGAGACCTATCCTTCCGGCGCGCAGGACGTCACCGAGGACGGGATCCTCGACCGGGAGCAGTGCCGGGCGGCCGTCGGGGCGCATGTCCAGCCGCTGCTCGCGGCGGGCACCGTCGCCTGCACCCCCGGTGGCGTCAACGCCTCGGCGGACGAGTTCACCGTGACCGTCCGGGGCGACGGCGGCCACGCGGCCTACCCGCACCTCACCCGCGACCCGGTCGTCACCCTCGCCCATGTCGTGGTCGCCCTCCAGAGCCTGGTGAGCCGTGAGACCGATCCGATGTCCTCCGTGGTGCTGAGCGTCACCACACTCGCCGCCGGAACCGCGGCGAATGTCGTCCCCGGCTCCGCCGAGGCGGGCGGCACCCTGCGCGCGATGCGGACCGCCGACCGCGAGTTCCTCCATCAACGGCTGGTGGAGACCGCCGAGTTGGTGGCCAAGGCGTACGGCTGCACCGCGGATGTCCGGATCACCCGGGGCGAGCCGGTGCTCGACAACGACGCGGCACTGACCGCCGCGACCCAGCCGCTGCTCGCGTCCCTCGGACTGAAGGTCGCCACCGATCTGCGGTCCGCGGGCGCGGACGACTTCTCGTACTTCTCCGCGCGGATGCCCGCGCTGATGCTGTTCGTGGGGACGCACGGCGGCACCGAACAGCTGCACTCCCCGACGTTCCTGCCGCCCGACGAACGAGTGCGGGACGTCGCCCACGCCCTGCTCGCCGGCTATGTGGCCGCCGCGGAGCAGTTCATCCCACGGCCCTGACACCCGCCACGAGCGCGGCACCGCCCGCACCTTCCACATCCCCTCCCGCACCCGCACCACTCAGGAACGAGGCACCACCCATGACCACCACCGGCACCACCGGCGACCTCCCGCTCGCACCCGACGCCCGGCAGCACCTCGACCTCGCCGAGACCGCCACCGCCCGCAACTACCAGCCGCTGCCGGTGGTTCTCACCTCCGGCCAGGGCGCATGGGTGACCGATGTCGGCGGCCGCCGCTACCTGGACTGCCTGGCCGGCTACTCGGCGCTCAACTTCGGCCACGGCCACCCCCGGCTGCTGGCCGCGGCCCGGGAACAGCTCGAACGGCTCACTCTCACCAGCCGCGCCTTCCACAACGACCGGCTCGGCCCGTTCTGCCGGGACCTCGCCGAACTCGCCGGGATGGACCTGGTCCTGCCGATGAACACCGGCGCCGAGGCCGTGGAGACCGCCCTGAAGGTGGCCAGGAAGTGGGGCTACGAGGTCAAGGGCGTGCCCGCGGACCGCGCCAACATCATCGTCGCCGACGGCAACTTCCACGGGCGTACCACCACGATCGTGAGCTTCTCCTCGGACCCCGTCGCGCGGGACGGCTTCGGCCCGTTCACGCCCGGCTTCCGCTCCGTGCCCTACGGGGACGCCGACGCGCTGGCGGCCGCGGTCGACGAGCACACCGTGGCGGTGCTGCTCGAACCGATCCAGGGCGAGGCGGGCGTGGTGATCCCGCCGCAGGGGTACCTGCCGGCCGTGCGCGAGCTGTGCACCCGGGAGAACGTCCTCTTCGTGGCCGACGAGATCCAGTCCGGTCTCGGCCGCACCGGCACCACCTTCGCCTGCGAAGCGGAAGGCGTCACCCCGGATCTGTACATCCTGGGCAAGGCCCTCGGCGGTGGCATCGTGCCCGTCTCTGCCGTGGTCGGCCGTCGCGAGACCCTCGGTGTCATCCGGCCCGGCAACCACGGCTCGACCTTCGGCGGCAATCCGCTGGCCGCCGCCGTCGGACACGCCGTCGTCGAGCTGCTGCGGACCGGCGAATACCAGGCGCGGGCCACCCGGCTCGGCGAACAGCACCGCAAGCGGCTCGAAGGACTCATAGGCCACGGTGTCCGCGCTGTCCGCAGCCGCGGGCTCTGGAGCGGGATCGACATCGACCCGCAGCTGATGTCCGGGCGCGAGGCCTGCGAACGGCTCCTGGCCAGGGGCATCCTCGCCAAGGACACCCATGGCTCCACGATCCGCCTCGCCCCGCCCCTGGTCATCGCGGCCGACGAACTCGACTGGATGGCGGAGCAGCTCGCGGAGGTGCTCGCCGCGCCCAGCGCCTGAGGCGATCCGCCCGGCGGCGCTCAGCCCAGCCGACCGCCCACCGTCACCGCGGTCCGCAGCGCGGCGTTCCGCAGGCCGGGCAGCCGCCGGGCGCGGGCGCGGGCCGGACAGCGCCGTACGGCGGTGTCCGAGTCATGGCGGCACGGTACTGTGTCCGTAGTAGATTGGCACTACAAACATAGTAAAAGCGCACGATGAAGGGCGTTCGGGTGGCACGACGGCGGGATCAGGTGCTGGACGCGGGGATCCAGGTACTGGGGAGCGAGGGGGCGCGGCGGCTGACGTACCAGGCCGTCGATGCCGCGGCAGGCGTCCCGTCCGGCACCACCTCCAACTACTTCCGCAACCGGGCGGCCCTGATCGACGGCATAGTCGACCACCTCCAGGTCCTGGAGCGCCGCGACTGGGAGGACTTCGCCGCGGCCGCCCGCCCGGCCGACGCCGGCGAACTCGCCGACACCGTCACCCGGTTCCTCCAGTACGCGACCGGACCCGAGCGGGCCAGGACCGCCGCCCGCTTCGCGCTCTACCTGGAGGCCACCGCCCGGCCCGAACTCCGCCCGGCGCTCACCCGCGGCCGGGAGACCGTCATCGGCTGGGGAGCGGAGTGGCTACAGCACTTCGGCTCGCCGGACCCGCACCGGCACTGCGAGATCCTCTTCGACTACATGGACGGCGCCGCCTTCCACCAACTCGCCTTCCCCGCCGAGGACTTCGACCCGGGGCCAGGCATCCGCGAACTGCTGCGCGGGCTGCTGGACTGAACCCGCACCGCCCGCTCCGACCGGAGGACGCCATGCGCACCCGACTGAAAGGCCGGGCCGTGCCCGGAGCCACCACCGCCCGCCTCGCCCTGGGCCTCGTTCTGCTCACCGTGGCCACCGCCGGCGCCTGCACGGTCCCGCCGGATGCCCCGCCCCGTACGGCCCCGGGCCACCACGTCCGGCACACGGCGCGCGCGGCGACGGGCCTGGACGACCCGGCGAAGAAGGAGATCGCCATGCAGCTGGTCTCCAGTGCGGAGAACTCCTCCCTGGACTGGCGGGCCCAGTATCAGTACATCGAGGACATCGGTGACGGCCGGGGCTACACCGGCGGCATCATCGGCTTCACGTCCGGGACGCACGACATGCTCGAACTCGTCGAGCTCTACACCCACCGCAAGCCGGACAACGTCCTGGCCGGGTACCTCCCCGCCCTGCGTGCGGTGGACGGCGGCGACTCGCACGAGGGCCTGGACCCCGGCTTCCCCAAGGCGTGGAAGAAGGCCGCCCGGGACCCCGCGTTCCGGAAGGCCCAGAACGATGAGCGGGACCGGCTGTACTTCCGTCCCGCGGTCGAGCGGGGCAAGGCGGACGGCATCGGGGCACTGGGCCAGTTCGCGTACTACGACGCGCTCGTGGTGCACGGCGAGGGCGACGACCCGACCGGCTTCCCCGCCATCCGCAAGCGGGCCCTGGCCAAGGCCGAGCCGCCGTCCCGGGGCGGCGACGAGAAGACCTACCTCAACGCCTTCCTCGACGCCCGGGTGTGGGCGATGCGGCAGGAGGAGGCGCACAGTGACACCAGCCGGATCGACACCGCGCAGCGGGTGTTCCTGAAGGACGGCAACCTGGATCTGCACACCCCGCTGAACTGGAAGGTCTACGGGGAGCGTTACCACCTCGGCTGACCTCCCGGGCCGCCCGCACCGCCACCGGGACCGCCACATGCACCGGGCCCTCCACGTGCACCGCGCCCGACGGCCCGTAGGGAAGCGCCGGATGCCGCTCCCCTACGGGCCGTCGGGCCGCCCGGCGTCAGTGGGCGGGCGCCGCCGCGGGCGCCGGGTCGCCATGCCCCACCGCCACCGGACCGTCCGCCGTGGTCGCGTCCCCGGCATCCCCGTCCGCCGTCTTCCGGCCGAAGTGGTTGAAGGCGAGGTTGAGGGCGATGGCGACCAGACAGCCGGTGCTGATGCCGGAGTCCAGGACGACCAGCAGGTCCTTGGGGAGGTGGTGGTAGAAGTCCGGGGCGGCGATCGGGATCAGGCCGATGCCGACGGCCGCCGCGACGATCAGGGCGTTGTCCCCCTTCTCCATCGCGGCGGAGGCCAGCGTCTGGATGCCGCTGGCGGCCACCGAGCCGAAGAGCACGATGCCGGCGCCACCGAGGACCGGCAGCGGAACCAGCGAGATGACCGAGGCGGCCACCGGGCACAGGCCGAGCACGATCAGGATCAGACCGCCGGTCGCCACGACGAAGCGGCTGCGCACCTTGGTCATCGCGACCAGGCCGATGTTCTGGGCGAAGGCGCTGTTGGCGAAGCCGTTGAACAGCGGGCTGAGGGCGGTGCCGAGGGTGTCGGCCCGCAGTCCGCCCTCGATGGTGCGCTCGTCCGCCGGGCGGCCGACGATCCTGCCCAGGGCGAGCATGTCGGCGGTCGACTCGGTCATACAGACCAGCATCACGATGCACATACTGACGATCGCGGCGATGTCGAACTGCGGAGCACCGAAGTGGAACGGCGTCGGGAAGCCGACCAGTGACGCCTGGGAGAGCGCGGAGAAGTGGGTGATGCCGACGGGTATCGCGATCAGGGTGCCGGCGATCAGCCCGAGCAGGATCGCGATCTGCTGGAGGAAGCCGCGCAGCACCCGGCGCAGCACCAGCACGATCACGAAGGTCAGCGCGGCCATCCCGATATTCGTCAGCGAACCGTAGTCCGGGGCCCGGTCGTTGCCGCCCTGGGACCAGTTGAAGGCCACCGGCAGCAGCGAGACGCCGATCAGGGTGATGACGGTGCCGGTGACCACCGGCGGGAAGAACCGCACGAGCTTGGAGAAGTAGGGCGCGACGAGGAACCCCAGTACACCGGCGACGATCACCGCGCCGAAGATGACCGGGAGGGCGTCGCCGGGGCTCTGGGCCTTGCCGATGGCGACCATCGGTGTGACACCGGCGAACGAGACACCGTTGACGAACGGGAGCTTGGCGCCGACCTTCCAGAAGCCCAGGGTCTGGAGGAGGGTGGCGATCCCCGCGGTGAAGAGGCTGGCGCCCATCAGGAAGGCGGTCTCGGTGGCGCTCAGCCCGCAGGCCGGGCCCACGATCATCGGTGGGGCCACCACACCCGCGTACATCGCGGCCACATGCTGGAGGCCGCTGGTGAACATCTTGAAGGGCGGGAGGGTCTCATCGACCGGATGTTTCCGGTCCCCCTCCGACTGCTGCCCGGTCATTGCGGCCACTGCGGGCCTCCTTCGTTTTCTGCGTCGCCGGGGGCCGGCGAGGCGAGGCTGTCACGGAGGGCGTGCGATGTGGTGCGTACTGCGGGAAGTCGCCTGGTGAGCGTGGTGGGCCGGGCGCGCTTGTGACGCGTGGACGGTGGTGGCCGGGCCAACCGGCCCCGGGGGTACGGGAGTTCCCGTACCCCCGGGGGCCGGCGCTTGTGGATCCCGCTCGGATCCACAAGCCCGGCCGGGAGCCGTCCCTCCCGGCCGAGTCAGGGGTGTGCGCCGGTCGTGTGACCGCGCCGTGGGGGTCAGCCCTCGGCGGCGATCCGGGCCAGACGCTGGGCCTCCGCCCGCGCGGTGCGGGCGATGGCGTCCTCGTCGACGTTGCTGAGGTGGTTGTCCTCGACGACCGGCCGGCCGCCGACGAGGGAGAGGGTGACCGGCGCTGCGGCGCCGAAGACCAGCGCGGTGACCGGGTCGGCGATGGAGGAGTGGCCGAGGCCGTCCAGCTTCCAGAGCACCAGGTCGGCGAGCTTGCCGGCTTCCAGTGAGCCGATCTCGGCGGTCCGGCCGAGGACCTGCGCACCGCCGTAGGTGCCGAGCCGCAGCGCCTTGCGGGCGTTGAGGGCGGCCTCCTTGTGGGCGCCGAGGCGGTTGATCAGCAGCGCGTTGCGCAGCTCGGTGTGGAGTTCGCCGGACTCGTTGGAGGCGGTGCCGTCGACGCCGAGGCCGACCGGGACACCGGCCGCGAGCAGGTCCGGGACGCGGGCGATACCGGCCGCGAGGCGGGCGTTGGAGGACGGACAGTGCGCGACGCCGGTGCCGGTGCGGGCGAAGGCGGCGATGTCGGAGTCGTTCATGTGGACGCAGTGCGCCATCCACACGTCGTCACCGAGCCAGCCGGTCGACTCGAAGTAGTCGGTCGGGCCCATACCGAACAGCTCGTGGCAGAACTTCTCCTCCTCCACGGTCTCCGAGCCGTGGGTGTGCATCCGTACGCCCTTACGGCGGGCCAGCTCGGCGCCCTGCCGCATGAGTTCGGTGGAGACGGAGAACGGCGAGCAGGGCGCGGCGGCGATCTGCACCATCGAGCCGAAGGAGGCGTCGTGGTGGGTGTCGATGGCCTCCTCGGTCGCCAGCAGGGCACCCTCGGTGGTCTCGACGGCGAAGTCCGGGGGCAGCCCGCCGTCCTTCTCGCTGCGGTCCATGGAGCCGCGGGCCAGGGTGATCCGGGCGCCGATCTCCGCGGCGGCGGCGAGCTCCGCGCCGACGAGGTCGCCGGAGCCCCGGGGGAAGACATAGTGGTGGTCGGAGGCGGTGGTGACACCGCCCCTGACCATCATGCCGAGCGAGCCCTGGGTGGCCGCGGCGAGCATCGGGGCGTCGATCCGGGCCCAGGTGGGGTAGAGCGCGACCAGCCAGTTGAACAGGTTGTGGTCGGTGGCCAGGCCCCGGGTGAGCCACTGGTAGAAGTGGTGATGGGTGTTGATCAGGCCAGGGGTGACCAGATGTCCGGTGCCGTCGATCCGGCGGACCACGTTCGCCAGCCCCTCGGGGGCCTTGCCCGCGCCCAGCGACTCGATGACCTGGTCCGCGACGACCACATGGCCGGTGGCGTACTCGGTGTCGTGGGCGTCGACGGTCGCGATGGCGCAGTTCTCGATGACGAGGCGCTGCGTCGCCGCGCTGTCAGGGGATGCCGGTGCAGCCATGGTGCGGTTCCTTCTTTCGGTACTGGCGGTGGGCACGGCATGGCCCTAGGGGATTTGAGTGCCGGAGCCGGACGAGGCGGCTGACAGGACCGCTGCCCGTGGGCTGCTCCGGGTGCCGAGAGGGTGGAAGAACAGATTGCGCACGACCGCGGTCAGGGCTCCGGCGCTGATCAGAACGGGGTGGGCAGCGCGACGACGGGGGCCGGGCGCAGCCCCACCGGCGTACATGGCCGCGATGTGCTGGAGCGCGGTCGGGACGAGCCGTCTGACCACCGGCTTCTCGTCCACCGGAGGGACCGGGGACGGGGGGTGGTACGGGTCGTGCGAGTGCTGTGCCATGGGTCGTCCCCCTCAGGATGTGCGTTCCCCTCCCCGCTGCGGGGTGGGGAGGGGAACGCACGGCACGGCGTTGCGTCGGAGCCGCTCAGAGGTTCGTCAGATCCACCGGGATCTTGGGCTCGACACCGTCGCGCAGAACAGTGGCTTCGATCAGGCCGTACGGGCGGTCCGCCGCGTAGTAGACCTCATTGTCGTTCTTGAGCCCGAACGGCTCCAGATCCACCAGGAAGTGGTGCTTGTTCGGGAGCGAGAAGCGGATCTCGTCGATCTCGGAACGGTGATTGATGACGCGCGACCCCATTTGGTACAGGGTCTGCTGGAGCGAGAGGCTGTAGGTCTCCGCGAAGGCCTCCAGCATGTGCTTCCTGACCTGCTCGTACGAACGCTCCCAGTTCGGCATCCGCTGCTCGTCGTCGGTCCAGTTGAACCGCCAGCGGCCGGACACCTCGGTGGCGAGGATGCGGTCGTAGGCCTCCTTGAGGGTCGTGTACTTGTCCTTGATGTAGCCCCAGAACTCCGAGTTGGTGGAGTTCATCACCACCAGGTCCTTGAGCCCGGAGATGACCTGCCACTGCTCACCGTCGTAGGTGATCTCGGTCAGCCGGGTCTCCTGGCCCTTGCGGACGAAGGAGTGCCGGACCTCGTCGGCGCCGATGAAGCGGGAGTTGGCGTCGGAGCCGGCGATCCGCTCCCAGGCGTACTCCTCGATCCGGATGCGGGCCCGGTGGATCGGCTCCTGGCTGGTGACGAAGTGCCGGGCCAGGTGGATGCCGAACTGCTCGGCGGACTCGATCCCGTGCTCCTTGGCGAAGGCGTACACGGTGTTCTTGGTCGTGTCCGTCGGCAGGCAGTGGGCGTTGGAGCCGGAGAGGTGGACCTCTTCCAGGTCGCCGGAGAGCGACACGGAGACGTTCAGGTCCTTGATGTGGTGGGTGTCGCCGTCCCGGGTGATCTTGACGACGCGGTTTTCTGCTTTGCCGTACTGGTTCTGGCCGAGCATCACAGGGCGGGCCGGGCGGGAATCGGCAGCGCGGGCCGGGCGGGAATGGGCAGTCATGTCGGTGCTAGCTCCCTCGGTATACGGAGTAGCCGAACGGGTTGAGCAGCAGCGGTACGTGATAGTGCTCGCCCGGCTGGACGGCAAAGGTGATTGCCACCTCCGGGAAGAACGCGCCGCTGTCCCTTACGCGGGGGGCGTCCTGCTGTTCCTCGGCTTGCTGGTCTGAAGCGCGGTGCTGGTCTGAAGCGCGGTGCTGGTCTGAAGCGCGGTGCTGGTTCGAAACGAAGTACTCCTCGACGGCGAAGTCGAGGCGTACATGGGTGGTGCCGGCCGGCAGGTCCGGCAGGTCCTTGCAGCGTCCGTCCGCGTCGGTGGTGGACGCGCCGTGGGCGGTCCAGGCGCCGTCGCTGCCGGAGCGCACCGAGAGTGTGAGGGCGACGCCCTCCGCGGGGCGGCCCACGCTGGTGTCCAGGATGTGGGTGGACACCGACGTCGGTGCGGCCGTCTCGCTGCTCATGCTGCGTCTCCTTCTGCGTGCTCCGCGATACGGGTCAGACGAATGCGGTTGATCTTGCCGAGTTCGGCACGAACGATCTCTCGTTCCCGTTCCGGCGTGTTGCCGATCCGGTGCCGGACCGCGTCCCGCATCTGCTCTCCGGTGCGGCCGGAGGCGCAGATCAGGAAGACATGCCCGAACTTCTCCTGGTAGGCCAGGTTGAGTTCGAGCAGCTCCGCCTTGAGCGCGTCGGAGGCGCCCGCCATACCGCTCTGCTCGCGGTGTGAGGTCGGGTCGCCGGGCTTCGGCCGGCCGATGGGCGGGTGCCCGGCCATCGCCTCGGCCAGATCCGCCGCGGTCAGATCAGCCATGGCGGCGTCGTTCGCGGCGAACAGGGCGTCGGTGGTGGCGTAGGGGCGCCGGGCGAGTATCCGCTCGCCCCATGCCCGGCTCGCGCACACCTCGTGCAGCGTGGTACGCGCCGTGGCGTCATCCGCGGCGTTGAATCGGGTGAGCCCCGCCGGGGGCACGGGGGTGTCCCCCGTCGAGCGTGGTGAACTCGAAGACACGGGAAGCCTCCGTGGCCTGGTGGTGCTGGACAGCTCTGCTTGGCTGGAAACAGCTAAGACCCCCGGCAACAACACGTCAACACTTTGTTGAAAACTTGGCGCACAAAAGCCGCCGTCCGGTGCTGCGGGACGGCGGCTGCGGCGGCCGGGCGGGGCCGTGACCGGCTACCCTCAGTCGGCGCCCTTCGCGGCATTCTCCCTGTTCAGGTAGTTGTACACGGTGAAGCGACTCACCCCGAGCGCGCTGGCGACCGTCTCCACGCCGTGCCGGACCGAGAAGGCACCGCGGGACTCCAGAATGCGCACGACGGACTGCTTGGTCTTGCGGTCCAGCTCCGCCAGCGGCACCCCGTGCCGACGCTGGAGCTCGGCGAGGATGTGGTCGAGCGAGTCCGACAGATGCGGGAGCCGTACGGCCACCCGGTCCTGCCCCTCCCAGGTCAGGACGACGTCGTCACCCTCGGCCAGGTCCGGCGCGACCATCTGGCCACCCATCGCGTCGATCAGCGGCTTGACCGCCTGGACGAAGGGGTGGTCGGCGGGATCGGTCATGTCGCGTCCCCCTCGCCCGGGCCGGTCTCGCCGATGACATTGACCTGCAGGGACACCCGGGTGGCACCCGCTTGCAGGGATTCGCGCAGCAGCGCGGCCACCGCACCGAGCACCTGCTCGGCGCCCCCCTCGGCCGTATTGCCGAACGGCCCGACGTCCACGGCGTCCAGCTCGGCACCCGTGACGACATCCCGCGCCACCACCGCATGCGCCGGCGCCTCGTCCAGGTCGAACGGCTCCGTTGTGAACTCCACTCTCAATCGCACGCCGCTCAACCTACGCGCGGTTCGGCCCGGCCACCAGAAATTGCCGCGGGGCCCCCTTGACAGCCTCCGAGCCCGCCAGGCAGTGTTCCATTAAGTAGAAAAACAGTTCCACTATCCGGAAGGGCGCCGCCGTTATGGGTTTCCCGGACACGCGCTTCAACGTCAATCTGTCGATCCTGTTCACCGAGCTTCCGCTGCTGGAGCGGCCGGCGGCCGCGCGGGCGGCAGGCTTCACCGCCGTGGAGCTGTGGTGGCCGTGGGTGGACGCCCCGGTACCGGAGCGGGCGGAGCTGGACGCACTGCGCGACGCGCTCAACGACGCGGGGACCCGGCTCGTGGGGCTGAACTTCTACGCCGGACAGCTGCCGGGCCCGGACCGCGGCGCGCTGTCCGTTCCCGGTGAGGAGTCGGCGAGGTTCCGGGCGAATGTGCCGGTGGCGGTGGAGTTCGCCCGCTCGCTGGGCTGCACCACGTTCAACGCCCTGTACGGCAACCGCGTCGAGGGTGTGGACGCGGCCGAGCAGGACCGGCTGGCGCTGGAGAACCTCACGTACGCCGCGCGGGCCGTGGCGGAGGTGAACGGGACACTGCTGATCGAGGCGCTCAACGCGCCCGAGTCGCCGAACTGCCCGATCGTCTCGGCGCCGAAGGCGATCGAGGTCGTGGACGCGGTGAACGCGGCGACGGGCCTGGACAACGCCCGTTTCCTGATGGACCTCTACCACCTGTCGATGAACGGTGAGGACCTGGACGAGGTCATCGACCGCTACACCGCCCGGACCGCGCATGTGCAGATCGCCGACAACCCCGGCCGCGGCGCGCCCGGCACCGGTGACCTCGACCTCGCCGGCCTGCTCGACCGCCTCCTCAAGGCCGGTTACGACGGCTGGGTCGGCCTGGAGTACAAGCCCGGCGACGGCCCGAGCGCCGAGGCCTTCGGCTGGCTCCCGGCCGACCGGCGCGCGGCGCACTCCTGACACCTCGCAAGCGCTCCGAAAGAGGCACCGCATGAGCAATCTTCCCAAGGTCGCGTGGATCGGTCTGGGCATCATGGGCTCGCCCATGGCCGAGAACCTGATCAAGGCCGGTTACCCGGTGACCGGCTACACCCTGGAGGCCGACAAGCTGGAGCGGCTGGCCAAGAACGGCGGAAGCGTGGCCGGCTCGATCGCCGAGGCGGTCGCCGACGCCGACGTCATCATCACCATGGTCCCCGCCTCCCCCCAGGTCGAGGCCATCGCCTACGGACCCGACGGCATCCTGGCCCACGCCCGGCGCGGGGCCCTGCTGATCGACATGTCCTCGATCACCCCGCAGACCTCCATCGACCTCGCCCACGCCGCCGCCGACAAGGGCATCCGGGTCCTGGACGCCCCCGTCTCCGGCGGCGAAGCCGGCGCCATCGAAGCGGTCCTGTCCATCATGGCCGGCGGCGACCAGACCGACTTCGACGCCGCCCGCCCCCTCCTGGAAGCCCTCGGCAACACCATCGTGCGCTGCGGCCCGCACGGCTCCGGACAGACCGTCAAGGCCGCCAACCAGCTCATCGTCGCCGTCAACATCCAGGCCTGCGCCGAAGCCGTCGTCTTCCTGGAGAAGTCCGGCGTCGACCTGAGCGCCGCCCTCGACGTCCTGGGCGGCGGACTGGCCGGCTCCACCGTCCTGGCCCGCAAGAAGGACAACTTCACCACCCGCGACTTCCGCCCCGGCTTCCGCATCGACCTCCACCACAAGGACATGGGCATCGTCACCGACGCCGCCCGCACGGTCGGCGCCGCCCTCCCCGTCGGCAGCGTCGTCGCCCAACTCATCGCCTCCCTCCGCGCCCAGGGCGACGGCGGCCTCGACCACTCCGCCCTCCTGCGCGGCGTCGAACGCCTCTCCGGACACACCACCGGCAACTGAGTCCACGGCGGCGCAGCGGGCCCCCGCCTCGGGGGCCCTGCCCGCCGGCCCATAAGGAAGCCGTCCCCGCGCGGCTACCCGGCCCCTGGAGGCCCGGGTCTCCCTGACGCTTCCCCTCCGCTTCCGGGCGGCGGCCGCGCCGACACTTGTCCTGTCGCGCCCAGGCGTGGCCGCCGTCCGGAACACCCCTGGGCACTTCCAGGTTGTTTCAACAAACTGTTGACGTTTGGTCGGAGCGCTTCTTACGCTCCGACATGCGGAAGCCAAACTCCGCGCTCTCGTACGGAAGGTCACCATGTCGAAGCCCACGCTGACGGCGCGCTTTCTCACTACGGAGGCTGGCGCCCCCGTCGCCGACAACCAGAACTCCGCCACCGCCGGCGTCGGCGGCCCGATCGTCCTCCAGGACCAGCATCTGCTGGAGAAGCTCGCCCGCTTCAACCGCGAGCGCATCCCGGAGCGTGTGGTGCACGCCCGTGGCTCCGGGGCGTACGGCTACTTCGAGGTGACCGACGACGTCACCGGCTTCACCCACGCCGGCTTCCTCGACACCGTCGGCAAGCGGACCGAGACGTTCATCCGCTTCTCGACCGTCGCCGACAGCCTCGGCGGCCCGGACGCGGCCCGTGACCCGCGCGGCTTCGCCCTGAAGTTCTACACCGAGGAGGGCAACTACGACCTCGTCGGCAACAACACCCCGGTATTCTTCATCAAGGACCCGATCAAGTTCCCCGACTTCATCCACTCCCAGAAGCGCGACCCCTTCACGGGCAAGCAGGAGCCGGACAACGTCTGGGACTTCTGGGCGCACTCCCCCGAGGCGACCCACCAGATCACCTGGCTCATGGGCGACCGCGGCATCCCGGCCTCCTACCGCCACATGAACGGCTACGGCTCGCACACCTACCAGTGGACGAACGCCGAGGGTGAGGCCTTCTTCGTCAAGTACCACTTCAAGACCAACCAGGGCATCCGCTGCCTGGACGCCGAACAGGGCGCCGAGCTGTCCGGCACCGACCCCAACAGCCACCAGACCGATCTGCTCCAGTCCATCGAGCGCGGCGTGTACCCCTCCTGGACGCTGTATGTGCAGATCATGCCGGCGGCCGAGGCGGCCGACTACCGCTTCAACCCGTTCGACCTGACCAAGGTGTGGCCGCACAGCGACTACCCGCTTCAGCGCGTGGGCCGCCTGGTCCTGGACCGCAACCCCGACAACGTCTTCGCCGAGGTCGAGCAGTCCGCGTTCTCCCCGAACAACTTCGTGCCGGGCATCGGCCCGTCCCCGGACAAGATGCTCCAGGGCCGACTGTTCGCCTACGCCGACGCCCACCGCTACCGCCTGGGCGTCAACCACACCCAGCTGCCGGTGAACGCCCCCAAGGCGACCGAGGCCGCCAACTACGGCCGGGACGGCCTCATGGCGACCAACGGCTACGACCGGTACGCCAAGAACTACGAGCCCAACTCCTACAGCGGGCCGGTGCAGACCGGCCGGCCGCTCTCCGCCCCGCTCGCCGTCGCCGGCCACGTCGGCACCCACGAGGCGCCCGCGCACACCAAGGACGACGACTTCTTCCAGGCCGGTGAGCTCTACCGGCTGATGTCGGAGGACGAGAAGAAGCGCCTGGTGGACAACATCGCCGGCGGTCTCTCCCAGGTCAGCCGCGACGATGTGATCGAGAAGAACCTCGCCCACTTCCACGCCGCCGACCCGGACTACGGCAAGCGCGTCGAGGCCAGGGTCAACGAGCTGCGCGAGGACTGACGGGAGGTCAGTTCCTCGTGCATCCGTACCAGCGGCCCGTTGAGGGGTGGTCGCCGGTACGGAGAAGGGGAGCGAGCTCCGCGGCATACGGGAGCACGCAGTGCGGTGGCAGCGCTCGCCCGACAGGAAGGGCGAGCCCGCTCCCCCGCCGCGGAGCCCGCCTCCTCCACCCCCGGACTCCGTCCGGCGGTGCGATGTCCCGTCGCGCCCGATGGCCCGCGCTGCCGGACGGAAACCACCACAGGGCCCGGCCTCCGTACGGTCACGGACGCCGGGCCCTGTCGCGCGGCGGCGAGCCATGCACGCCGCGCCGCGCTCCCTCCGTGCGCCCTGACTCCCCGGCGTTCTCCCCCACTCCGCACTCACCGCCGCAATTCGGCCCCCGGCACCCGGCTTTGGAGGGACCATGGGGGGCAGCAGCAGATCCGACCTGTCTGCCGCCCGACCTGCCAGGAGCCGACCATGGCCGACAGCGTGCCGGTGCGGTGCCCCACGTGCCGCCGCGAGAACGCCTTCACCCCGCCCACCTTCCCGTGCGCCTGCGGGGCCCCGCTCACCATGCCCGTACTGCGCGGCGGGATTCCCGTCGAGATACTCCACCGCACCTGGCAGGCCTCCTGGGTGGAGGTGCGCTGCGAGGTCTGCGGCCGACAGGACGAGTGGCCGGCCCCGGAGTCCGGCTGCGCCTGCGGCACGGTCGTCCGGGTCCCGGTCGTCCCCGCGCCGGTCCCACCACCGCCGAATTTCCCCTCCCCCGGCCCACCGCCACCGAGGCGCGGACCGGCCCCCGCTCCTGATCCCGCTGCTGCCCCCTCTCCCCCTTCTGCTTCCGCTTCCGGGACGCCGCGCCCCGCCCTGCGCCCGGCGTTCCGCCCGGTCACCATCCGCACGGCCCGCGACTGTGTCACCGCCGCCCAGCAGTATCTGAAGTGGCTGGGTTACGCCGATGCCGCCCGGACCCAGGAGCGCACCGCCTCCGGCGTGGACCTCCGCGGTACGGGCGTGGTCGCCCAGGTCGACCCGACCACCCGCGCCACCCAGCTGCGCGAGATCGAATGCGTCTGGCTCAACGGCCTCAACGCCTCGGCCATCGCGGTCTTCTTCTCCCTCGCCGGCTATGCCCGCGACGCCCGCTCCCGCGCCGACGACCTGCACATCCCGCTGTTCGTCATGGACCTCACCGGCACCCCGCAGCCGGTCAACGACCCGGCCGACGAACTGATCAAGTACGGGGCGGCGGGGCGGTGATGCTGTCGCGCGGTGGCGCCGGGTGGCCCGGGACTCACCACCGCCGACTGAGCGGCCGGACAGGTGAGGGCCGACGGCTGGGCAGTTGGGCAGGCAAGGACCGAGGCGGCTGGGCGGCTGGGACCGATGACTGGGCGGCTCACAGCAAGCAGTACGGAAATTCGCTCGCCTCCCCCGCCCGGACCGGCGACACTGACCCCGTGCTGCTCATCCATGCCCCCTCCCTCGCCGAGCTGCCCACCCTGCGCAGCATCGAGCTCGCGTCCGGTACGGCATTCCGCGGGCTCGGCATGGCGGCGATCGCGGACGCCGAACCACCGTCCCTCGCACAGCTGACGGCGTTCCAGCGCGCGGGCCGGGCACTGGTGGCGTACGAGGAACCAGGCGAGGCGGCGGCCCCCCACTCCACCGGACAGCCACTCGGCTTTCTGCTCTGGGAGCCGGTCGACGGCTGCACCCACATCGAGCAGGTCTCGGTCCACCCGCAGCACGCCCACCGCCGCATCGGCCGGGCGCTGATCGACCGGGCGGAACGCGCGGGCGGCCCGGCCCCGCTCACCCTGACCACCTTCGCCGAGGTTCCCTGGAACGCGCCGTACTACGCCCGGCTCGGATTCCGGACCCTCACCGATACCGAACTCACCCCGGGCCTGCGGGCAATCCGCGCCCACGAGGCGGCACTGGGACTCGACCACTGGCCGAGGGTGTGCATGAGGCGAGAGGCCGGCGGGGCGGGCAGCGGAACGTGAGCGCTGCGACTGCCCGCCCCCGGGCAACGTCGCCGCTCAGGCGACCCTCCCGGACGCCGTGACCACGCGGCTCCGCATCCACGGGCCACCCCACCACATGCGCCAGCCCAGCGAGCGGACACCGAGCCCACTGACCGGCAGCTCTCCCAGGACGTCCCGGTAAAGGACCACGGAGCGCCCGATGTCCACGATCACCAGCCGTCCCCCGGGGCGCAGTACGCGTACCGCCTCGGCGAGGGCCCGGCGCCGCCCTCCCGCATCCTTGATGTTGTGGATGGCCAGGCTGGAGAGCACGACATCGAACTCGCCGTCACCGAAGGGCAGGTCCCGCAGGTCACCGGTGTGCAGCTCCACCCGGTCGTGGACCCCCTCAGCCTCCGCATTGCGCGAGGTGACGCTCCGGGCGTTGCCCGACTGGTCAACCCCACGCCACAAGTCCACGCCCACGGCCCGGCCCTCCGGAAGCCGCCGTGCGCCGGCCAGCAACACGGCCCCACGCCCGCACCCGAGATCCAGCAGCCGCTCATCGCCCCGCAGCTCCAACTCGTCCAGCAGCCCCTCCCACACCGTGAACTTTCCGCGCCGCGTGGCATGCGCGTACAGCACGAAGGCGACGGCCATCACCAGCGCGCACAGAAACGGCACCCAGGCCCACCCCATCCCAGGCCCCAAAAGCGTGCCGATCACCGCCAGGGACGACCCCACGGCTCCGCAGGCAAGGCCGAACAAGGCGTACGGGGCGTCGACGCCATATGCCCCTCGCCGTCGCTCCTGCCCTCCGTCAACTCCACTCAGCACAATGAGTCCCCCCTCAAGGATCACGACGAAATGCCAAAGTATTCCGGCGAGTTGACATCCTGCGCGATTGGCGCGCCCAATCGGCCATTCCGGTCACTGTTCCCCACAGGCCGCAGGCCGAGACCGCTCGCCGCAGGTATTGCGAACGCCCCCTCAGCCATGACAGCCCCACCGGCCATACTGGCGGAATGATCGACGCGAATGCTCTGCGGGCCGCCTGCCTGGACTTCAATGGCGCGGTCGAGGAGTTCCCCTTCCCCCGGCACCCGGACGTGTCCACCTTCAAGGTCGGCGGAAAGATCTTCGCACTCACGACCCTCACGGATGCGCCGCTCACCGTGAGCCTCAAATGCGACCCCGAACTGGCAGAACGACTGCGCGCCACACACCCCGAGGTGGTCCCCGGCTACCACCTCAACAAGCGCCACTGGAACACCGTTTCGCTGACCGGCGCCCTCCCCGACCAACTCATCCTCGACATGATCGAGGACTCCTACGACCTCGTGGTCGCTTCGCTTCCCCGCGCTCAGCGCTTGCTGCTCGACTGGCCGGGCGAGCGGCGGCCCTGACAGCCAACGCCGACGCGCACGGGCACCGTGGGGCCTCCGCTCATCAGGACTTCCAAGCTCCGTCAACAGAGAACGAGACCATCGTCCCGCCATAGCGACTGGGCCCGGCACTCCAGCAGTCAGCCAACGCATCGACAAGATGCAGGCCCCTGCCATGCGCTTCATCGGCGGCAGCCTCGCGCATGCGGACCTTCGCGGGAAACCCGGGATTGTGCACATCTACCCGCAGTGCTTCACCGACACGCCACCACTCCACGCGCACCCGCCAGGAGTCCTCCGCCTCTCCGTAGAGAACAGCGTTGGTCACCAGCTCGGAGATCATCAATACGCATTCGTCCACCGAGCAGGCCAGCTCATGCGGATCTGTGAACTTTCTGAACCAACGCCGAGCCCGCGCCACGGACTCGGGCACCGGGTACAAGGTCATGGCGCCGATGTACACGGACTCAACCCCCGACCCCTCAGGGCCTCCGATGACGTCGCTCATTCCATCCTACTCCCTACCGGTGCCGCCGCAGTCCAGACAGCGCCGCTTGGACGTAGCACGGGCGCGAGCGTCAGCCGCGGCGGCCGCCAAGGCTGAGCGGGAGCCGACCCGCTTTGGTGATTGTGGATCAGGCAACTCGGAGCAATTGGCAATATCTGTGGACCGGTTGGCTTTGCGGACGCCGTGTGCGGCCACCGCGTAGTAACGCGGTGGCCGCATGGTTCCCGCAGCCGGCCGGTTACCTCCGCTCGGGCCGCAGCAGAACCTCGCTGCCGACGGGCGTGAATCCGCAGGCGAGGAAGGCGCGCAGGGAGCGGGCGTTGCCCGGGGAAACGGCGGCGAAGACCGGTTCGCCTTCCGGGAGCAGGGAGAGGGCATCGGCGAGGAGCGACCGCCCATGCCCTCGGCCGCTGTCCTGGGTGCGGTCGAGTTCGATACTCAGCTCACGCCGCCCAGCAAGGCCGTCGGCCAGGGTGATGAGGCCACGTTCGTCACCGTAGACCTGGACGTTTGTCCGCAGCCACCGGGCATGGCGGACACGTGGATGGTCGTCTGCGTCGGTCAGCTCCGCCAGGCGCGGGCGGCCGCCGGTGCCGCGGACCGTGAGGATGGCGTCGGTGACGCCGATCCAGCCCTTGGGCCCGGCGAGGTGGCGCAGGAAGTCCGCAGAGAGCGACTCGCCGAAACCGTCTGGGCCCTGGGCGTATACGGCTTGCTCGGTCATGGCGGTGGCCACGACGGCGTGTCCGGTAAAGGCGACCGAGCATTCGAGCGCCCCGGGCAGGGGCGGCAGCACCGTCACCCGGCCGTCGACCGGCGGGAAGCGATTGTCGGCGGCGTCCATGAAGAAGGTCAGGAGCGGGTGTGATCCACGCACGGTTGGCCATCTCCGTGTTGAGGAAGTCCAGTAGCGGGTAATTGTCGCGTTCTATGGCCATCACGGGATCATTCGGGAAGGTACGCCCTTCGTGCGTCTCCCCGACACCGATCCGCAGGTCTTGAGCATTGCTCCGGTTGTTGAGGAGCCCGTCAAACCTGGGGGGTGGAGAGTGTGGTTCCACCCGTGGGTGGTGGTGCGCCCGTGGGCGCGCGGAGGAGGCTCGGCGTATGGGCTTTCTGCATTCGGCGGCCGTTGCCGTCACTGACGTCTGCGTCGTGGTCTTTCTCGTGGCCTGGCTCGTGGGGGCGGTCTACTTCGGTGCGAAGGGCGGAAGGGGCCGGCCGGGTGGGTGCGTGGGCTGCCGGGCACGCTGCCCGGACGGGTTCCGGTGATGGTGGGCGCGGGTGCGTTCTGGGTGCGGGTCGGCTGCGCTCCGCCGTCGTTCTGGCGCCATCTCCAGTACTGGCAGCCCGAGCTCGCGGTCCTGGGGGCACTGCTCGCCGTCGCCTCCACGGCGTTGTTGCTGCGGGCCCGTTGGACTCTGGGGGTGATGTGGGCCAGCGTTCCGCTGGTGCAGGAGCGGCATGAGCTGCGTACCGACGGTCCCTACGGGCTGGTTCGCCACCCCATCTACACCGGTCTCCTCGGCCTGATCGTCGGTGGCATGCTGGCGTGCGGCTTCGGTGTCTGGATCGCCTATCTGGCGGTTGCCGTCCCGTGGCTGTTGCGCCGGGTGCGGGTCGAAGACGGTCTGATGGCTGGGAAGTTCGGCGCTTCGTACGCTGCCTACGGCGCTTGCGTCCCGGCGCTGATCCCGTGGACGCGTCCCGCCCGGGTAGGTCTCCGCCGCGCCAGCGGGGAGTGTCGGTAGTGCGGGGTGGCCACGCGCGGCGGGGCGGAGGGGAGCCGGGCGGGACGCGGATACCCGGCCCCTTACGCTCGCCGACGGGCGCGCCGCCCTCGCCCGGTCGCCGGGCGCGGATTCATATCCGTACGTGCCCAAGCGTCATCACCGTACCCGCCCCAGCTCCCCCGCCAGCCGCTCGCGCAGCTCCACCTTGCGGACCTTGCCGCTGACGGTCATCGGGAAGGTGTCCAGGATCTCCAGGTAGCGGGGCACCTTGTAGTGGGCGAGGTGGGATCGGCAATAGGCGGCCAGCTCGTCGAGGGTGAGCGGGTCTTCGGGGTCGCGGAGGATGACGCAGGCGGCGATCTCCTCGCCGTACTTCTCGTCGGGGACGCCGACGACCTGGACGTCGGCGATCTTGGGGTGGGAGTAGAGGAACTCCTCGATCTCGCGCGGGTAGACGTTCTCACCGCCCCTGATGATCATGTCCTTGATGCGGCCGACGATCCGGACGTAGCCGTCGTCGTTCATCACCGCGAGATCGCCGGTGTGCATCCACCGGGCCGGGTCGATGACCTCGGCGGTGCGCTCGGGTTCCGCCCAGTAGCCGGGCATCACGCTGTAGCCGCGGGTGCGCAGTTCGCCGGGGGTGCCGCGGGGCACGGTCACCCCGCTCGCCGGATCGGCGACCTTCACTTCGATGTGCGGCAGCACCCGGCCGACGGTCGCGGTGCGGTGGGCGAGGTCGTCGTCGCGGCGGGTCTGGGTGGAGACCGGTGAGGTCTCGGTCATGCCGTAGCAGATGGAGACCTCGGTCATATGCATCTCGGCGACCACCCGCTTCATCACCTCCTCGGGGCACGGGGAGCCCGCCATGATGCCCGTACGGAGGGAGCTGAGGTCGTAGGAGGCGAAGTCGGGGTGGTTGAGCTCGGCGATGAACATGGTGGGGACGCCGTAGAGGGAGGTGCAGCGTTCGTCCTGCACGGCCTGGAGGGTGGCGGCGGCGTCGAAGGCGGGGGCCGGGATGACGATGCAGGCGCCGTGCGAGGTGGCGCCGAGGTTGCCCATGACCATGCCGAAGCAGTGGTAGAAGGGCACCGGCAGACACACCCGGTCGTGTTCGGTGTAGGCGAGGGTCTCGCCGACCCAGTAGCCGTTGTTGAGGATGTTGTGGTGGGAGAGGGTGGCGCCCTTGGGGAAGCCGGTGGTGCCCGAGGTGTACTGGATGTTGACCGGATCGTCGGCGGTCAGCTCCGCTTCGCAGGCGGTGAGCCGCTGCGGCGGGACGCCGGCACCGGCGGCCAGCAGTTCGCCCCAGGTGTCGTCGCCCAGGTAGATCACCTCGCGCAGCGCCGGGCTCTCGGCGCGTACCTGCTCGATCATCCCGCGGTAGTCGCTGGTCTTGTGGTGGGTCGCGGACACCAGGACGCCGATACCGGCCTGCCGCAGGACGTAGCCCAACTCATGGACGCGGTAGGCGGGGTTGACATTGACGAGGATCGCGCCGATCCGGGCGGTGGCGAACTGGACGAGGACCCACTCGGCGCAGTTGGGCGCCCAGATGCCGACCCGGTCGCCCTTGGTGACGCCCTTGGCGAGCAGCCCGAGCGCCACCTCGTCGACCGCGCGGCCCAGTTCGGCGTAGGTCCAGCGGCGGCCGCTCGCCACCTCGACCAGCGCCTCGCGGTCGCCGAACCGGGCGATGGTGCGGGCCAGATCGGTGCCGATGGTGTGGCCGAGCAGCGGCCGGTCGGCGGTCCCGCAGGCGTACGACAGCTCCTGCTGCTGGCTCATCGGTGGTTCTCCTCCCAGTACTCGGCGCCGCCGTCGCCCTGCGCGGTGCGCTCACGCAGCTCGATACGGCGGATCTTGCCGGAGACGGTCTTCGGCAGGTCGGCGAACTCCAGCCGCCGGATGCGCTTGTAGGGGGCCAGCACCTCGCGGGAGTGCTCGAAGATCAGCCTCGCGGTCTCCGGGCCGGGCGACCACCCGGCCGCCAGCACCACATACGCCTTGGGGACCGCCAGCCGCAGCGGGTCGGGGGCCGGCACCACGGCGGCCTCGGCGACCGCCTCGTGCTCCAGCAGGGCGCTCTCCAGCTCGAACGGGGAGATCTTGTAGTCGGACGCCTTGAAGACGTCGTCGGCGCGTCCGATGTAGGTGATCCAGCCGTCGCGGTCACGGCTGCCGATGTCGCCGGTGCGGTAGTAGCCGTCGGCCATCGCCTCCGCGGTGCGTGCCGGGTCCCCGTGATAGCCGGTCATCAGGCCGACCGGCCGGGTGGACAGGTCGAGGGCGATCTCCCCCTCGTCGCCCGGTGCGCCGCTGACCGGGTCGAGGAGGACGACGTCGAAGCCGGGGGTGGGGCGGCCCATGGAGCCCGGCTTGACGGTCTGACCAGGGGTGTTGGCCACCTGGACGGCGGTCTCGGTCTGTCCGAAGCCGTCCCGGATGGTGACGCCCCAGGACTGCCGCACCTGCTCGATGATCTCCGGGTTGAGCGGTTCACCGGCCGCGACGATCTCCCGCGGCGGCCGGCGGAGCGCGGACAGATCGGCCTGGATGAGCATCCGCCAGACGGTCGGCGGGGCGCAGAAGCTGGTGACGCGGGCCCGGTCCATCTCCGCCATCAGCCGGGCCGCGTCGAAGCGGGTGTAGTTGTGGATGAAGACGGTGGCCTCGGCGTTCCACGGCGCGAAGAGATTGGACCAGGCGTGCTTGGCCCATCCGGGCGAGGAGATGTTGAGATGCACATCGCCGGGCCGCAGACCGATCCAGTACATCGTCGCGAGATGCCCGACGGGGTACGAGGCGTGGGTGTGCTCGACGAGCTTGGGGCGGGCGGTGGTGCCGGAGGTGAAGTAGAGCATCAGGGCGTCGTCCGCCCGGGTGGGCCCGCCCGGCTCGAAGGTCTCGGGGCTGTCGTACGCCTCCTCGTACGCCAGCCAGCCGTCCGGCGCACCGCCGACCGCGATCCGGGTGTAGTCGCCCGCCACGTCGGCGAACTTCCCGGTGTCCGCGGCCCGTACGAGTACATGCCGGGCCCGGCCGCGGTCGATCCGGTCCGCGAGGTCGGCGCGGCCCAGCAGCGGGGTCGCGGGGATCACGACGGCACGCAGCTTCATCGCGGCCAGTGCGGTCTCCCACAGCTCCGCCTGGTTGCCCAGCATCACCACGATGCGGTCGCCGGCCCGTACCCCGTGGGCGGACAGCCAGTTCGCTGCCTGGTCGGAGCGGCGGCGCAGGGCGTCGAAGCTCAGCCGGGTCTCGCTGCCGTCCTCCTCGACGATGTGCAGCGCGGTGCGGTCATTGCCGTGGGCGATGGTGTCGAACCAGTCCAGCGCCCAGTTGAAGTGCTCCGGGCGGGGCCAGTGGAACGCCGCGCGGGCCGCGGCATAGTCCTCCCGGTGCCGCAGCAGCAGATCCCGTGCCGCCCGGAACTCCTCGGTGGCGGCCGGTGCGCGACCCGTCGCACCGGATTCCGTGTCCGTCATATGTCCTCCTCATTGCCGCACCGCTAGCTGCCATCGTGTAATCAGGGGCCCAGGTCTCACCACCCCCGAATGGGGGGAAGCGGAGGTTTCGGCGTGCGGCGCGAGCCGGGGGCGAACGAGACGGTGGACGTACGGGCGGCGCTGTCGCGGCTGCGGCGGGACAGCGGGCTGCCGGTGGCGTTCGGCGGTCTGCGGGCCGGTGCGGGGTGCTATCGCATCAATGAGCTGGCCGGTACGGAGACCGCGGTGCTGCGCGGCCTGGACATCGTGCGGGGCAACGGGCTGGGCGGGAAGGCCGTGGCACTGTCCCGCCCGCTCGCGGTGACCGACTACAGCGCCTCATCGGTGATCAGCCATGAGTACGACGCGGCGGTGGCCGCCGAGGGGCTGCGCTCGGTGCTCGCCGTACCGGTGATCGTCCGGCGCCGGGTGCGCGGCGTGCTGTACGGGGCGCTGCGCCGCCCGGTACGGCTCGGCGACCGCCCGCTCTCGGCGGCCATGGAGGTGGCACGGGAACTGGAGCAGGCCCTACTGCTCCAGGACGAGGCCGCACGGCTGCTGTCCGTGTCACGCCAACCCACCGCCGACGACCCGGCCCGCTGGGAAGAGGTCCGCGAGGCACACGGCGAGCTGCGCGGCCTGGCCCAGCAGGTCGGCGACCCCCTGCTGCGACAGCAGCTCCTGGCGGCATGCGGACGCCTCGTGACGGCCTCCTCCCCTCGCCCCGGCACGGACGGCCCGGCCCCCGCCCTCGCACCACGCGAACTGGACGTACTGGCCTGCGTCGCGTCCGGCGCCACCAACGCGGAGGTGGCGGAGCGCCTGGGCCTCCGCCCGGAAACCGTGAAGAGCTATCTCCGCTCCGTCATGCGGAAGCTGGGCGCCCACACCCGCCTCCAGGCGGTAATCGCGGCGCGGCGGGTGGGGGTGCTGCCGTAGGGCGGGCGGGGGGTACGTGATGGGCAGGCGCGGGCGGATCACATTATGGTCGGGCGGCCGGCAGCAACTTGCCAAGGTTCATGTCCGGCGTCACGCCACGATCAACCGGTGGACGACCGCACAACCGGCCACCATCAGAACGGCCATCACCCAGGCAGCACTGGTCCACGCCACCCCTCTTCTAACGGCGCCTACGCACTCGACCAGAGCGATCACGGAAGCCAGCAGGCCGATGCCGCCGACCACTGCCGCGGTCACATACGCCCACGTCCGGTCCCCCAGGGTGTGCAACAGCAGCAGGGCGACAGCGAGCGGGACCACCGGCCAGGCTTCGCCTCGGACGGAGTCTTTGGTCTCGGGCCGTGCGAGAGGAGAACTGTCGCTCATGTCTTCCTTGGGGCTTTGAAGGTGCGATGTCGACGAGGCAGTCTCATACGGAAGAGCGGCCGGCGGAACAGTGAATCCCGCCAGCCGCTCCTCACCTTCGGTGGTCCCGCAGCGTCCAGGCGGTCCGGCCCTCCCCCGTGAAGGCCGGCCCGCCCACCCAGCGGCTACTTGTCGGCGGTCAGGGTGCCCGCCGCGCCCCAGCTGTCGGTGGGGACTTCCTGGATCCAGACCGTCACGGTCTCGGCGGGGATGCGGTACGCGTCCACGAACGCGTCGGTGATCTGCTTGACGAGCTCCCGCTTCAGCTCGACGCTGCGCGGGCCCTGCTGCACGGTGACTGTGGGCATGGTGGAACTCCCTTGCGGAGAAAGGCCGTTGGGTAGGCGAGAACGCAGAGGTTCACGGCGCTACCCGGCCTGGGGTTCCCGGGTTTTCCCCGGGTTTCCGGTGGTTGACCGGCGTGACCTCAGTCCATCGCGAACGGCCCGTGCGACCAAGAAGCGGATCGTGCACACAGCGATCACCGATCGAGATCGAGCGCCTCGCTCCCGTCCGGCGCCGCACAGGCCCGCAGCAGCGGATCCACCCCGGCGGGCGGGTCGGTCCACCGCACCGCGAGGGAGGTGGTGAGCTCCATGCCCGGGTCGCGGAACGGGCGGAAGGCGACCCGGGGAGTGCTCAGCCGGCGGGCGTGCGAGGCATAGACGACGGTCCACAGTCCGTCCGCCGGGCCGCGGGCGCCGATCGCGGTCAGGGTGTCGTCCAACGAGCCATAGGCGGGGCCCGGTACGGGGACGAAGCCGGCGTCGTGGCAAGCGTTGACGACCAGGTCGACCAGGGCCCGGTTGTTGCGGCGCGCGGTCAGCACCAGCGGGAGGGGCCCGAGGTCGGCGAGCGCGACCGGGCCGGGTGCGGCCGCCATGGGATGCCGGGCCGGGACGACCGCCACCAGCGGGTCCTGCCACAGCGGGACGAAGCGCAGCCCGTCCCGGCCGGTGTCATCCGGCTCACCACGGAGGAACGCGGCGTCCAGCTCCCCGGCCACCACCCGGTCGAGCCGGTCCCGGGCCCGTACGGCCACCAGCTCCACCCGGGTCTCCGGGGCGAGCCGGGCCAGTGTGTCCAGCACCCGGTCCAGGTGGGCGCCCAGACCCGTGCTCGTCCCCAGGCGCAGGGTGGCACCCCGTCCGCCGGTCAGCTCGGCGACGGCGGCACGGGCCCGCTCCTCGGCGGCGAGCAGCGCCCGCGCCTCCGGCAGGAACCGCTCGCCGACAGCCGTCAGCCGCACCTGGCGGGCCGACCGGTCGAACAGCTCGGCCTTCAACTCCCGCTCCAGCCGCCGGATCTGCTGGCTCACCGCCGACTGGACGATATGCAGCCGCTCCGCCGCCCGCCCGAAATGCAGCTCCTGCGCCACCGTGACGAAGTACCGCACCTGCCGCAGCTCCACACCTCTCCCCTCACGGCCGGCCCACTCCCCCCGGGCCCGGCCGTTCCCCTCACTCCGGGCGGCACACCCCGGCCGCACAATTGCCTTGCAGCGGTACCGCCGCCCGGACATCATCCCCCCATGATCGATGCCACCGCACTCTCCGAGAAGCCGGTGCTCACCGGCCCCCGGGTCCGTCTCGCCCCGCTGTCCATACGGCATGCGGCCGCCTTCCACACCTCCTGCCAGGACCCGGAGACGCGCCGGCTGACCGGCAGCCACCATGACTTCACGCTGGAGGAGTTGCAGAGGTGGTGCGCCGGCAGCGCCGACCGCGCGGACCGTCTGGACCTCGCCATCGAGGACCGCGAGACCGGTGACTTCCTCGGCGAACTCGCCCTGAACGAGATCGATCCGCCGAACGCCCACGGCAGCTTCCGGATCGCCCTGGTCCCGGACGCCACCGACCGCGGCATCGGCAGCGAGGCGATCCGCCTGCTGCTCGACTACGCCTTCGACCGGGTGGGCCTGCACCGGGTACAGCTGGAGGTCTTCGACTACAACCCGCGCGCTCGGCGCGCCTACGAAAAGTGCGGCTTCGAGGTGGAGGGCCGCCTGCGCGAGGCCCTCTACTGGGACGGCGCATGGCACGACGTACTGGTGATGGCGGCGCTTCGGTCGCGGCGGGGCGGGGGCGCGGACATGGGCACGGACGTGGACATGGACTCGGGCACCGACACGAGGTCGGGCACGATACGGCCGTGACCAGCGAATTCTTACTTGCCCGGGCCCGGGAGCCGTGGACCGAACTGGCGGCAGAACCAGTGGAATTCCCCTCCTCTGAGGGGGCGAACGTGGTGGTCTCTCCCGGCTCGCGACTGTGTCCGCCGTGGTGGACCGGGATCGTGGTCCTCGGACGAGCCGGCGTCGTCACCGTGCCGAGCAGGCGGGCTGCCGAACTGATGGCGGGCGCCAGCACGCTGTCCCCTGAGGAGCTCGTCGACCCGGATCGCCTGCGTGCAGTGCTGCCCGTCCTCGACGTACTCGGTCCTGCGTCCCTCTGCTATCTCGACCGCGCCGACTTCCTTCCTGTGCGAGGGGGCGTCGTTGTGGAGGAGGCGGTGCACGACCACGATGGGTTGTCCGCGCTCCTGGCCGGTGCTGGTGAAGAGGACACCGACGAAAGTGGCTTGGTGGACATCACCTCTCCCGCATTCGTCCTCAGCGAGTCTGACGACGTGGTGGCCGCCGCCGGGTATCAGACGTGGCCGCGGTCGGTGGCTCACCTGAGTGTGCTGGTTGCGCCGGGGCAGCGAGGGCGGGGGCTGGCGCGGGTCGTGGCGTCTGCGGCGGTGGCGCATGCGCTTGCTGCGGGGCTGCTCCCGCAATGGCGAGCGCGGGCGAATGCGTCGAAGTGTGTGGCGCTTGCCCTGGGCTTTCAGGAGTTGGGGGCTCAGCTCAGCGTCCGCCTCGGTGAGACGGTCTCACCGGTCCTGGCCGGTGAGACCGCTGTCTGAAGTCGGCCGGCGGCGGTCACACCGCCGCCCGCAGGCCGCCCGGCCCCGCCGTGCCCTTGCTACCGCTAGCGTGCGCCGCCCGAGTGCGCTACTGCCCGACCCGGCCGTCCACGCATTCCCGCAGCAGGTCGGCGTGACCGCAGTGGCGGGCGTACTCCTCGATCCGGTGGACCCACAGCGCGCGGACAGGGTTGTTGTCGTGCCCCACCCGCGCGCCCAGATCCCGATGCTCGGCGAACGCCGCATCGGTGGCCGCCTGTTCGCGTTCGAGGTCGGCGAAGGCGCCCTCGACCACCTCCTGCTCCGCTACGGCTCCCTCGAAGTCGCCGTCGTCCGCGCCGTACAGCTTCGGTGCCGGGTCTCCCGGCACGATCCAGTTGCGCCAGTCCCGCTCCACCTCGGCGAGGTGGCGGACCAGCCCCAGCAAGGACATGGTCGACGGCGGCACCGAGCGGCGCGCCAGTTGCTCCGGGTCCAACCCGTCGCACTTCATCCGCAGGGTCAGTCGATAGCCCGACAGGTAGTCCTGCAAGGTCGCCAGCTCACCTTCCGGACTGGCGCCATCTTTCTCGCGAGGGTCCTCATCGGGGTCCGCCCACATGTCGGGGTAGACGCCGGCCTTGCTCCACCGCTCAGGTATGTCGCTCACCGTGGTCATGATTCTGAGCGGTGGTCCGACCGGCAAGCGATTTGTTGCGTCGGGCCGGTCCCCCGGCCCGCGCGCCCTGGTGCAACGACGAGCTCAGTAGTTCTCCCCGGTGAACGGCAGCCACTCGGTCGCCAACGCGGCGTCCAGGTGGCGGGCCGCGTCCGGGGTGTGTTCGGTGGCGAGGCCGGCGTGGACGAAGTGGCGCAGGGGGGTGGCGCCGAGGTAGCAGGAGGCCAACTCCCTTACGTCCAGGGAGAGGTCGGGGGCGTCGGTGGTGGGGTGCCAGGTGGCGCCGTCGGGGCCGGCGGTCAGGCGGAAGCGGCCCGCGTTGGCCGGGAGGGCGGGGTCGCACAGGTCGAGGACGAGGTCGACGGGGGCCGCCCAGGAACGGGCGGTCAGCGCGGCGCGGACGTCGACGAGCCGGAGCCACAGGGAGGGTTCCTGGCCGGTGACGCGTACCTGGTCGCGGTCGGCGGCGAGGTGCAGGAGCGGGTCATCGGCGGGGCGGGCCGGGATGCGTACCGTCGAGGTGAGGTCGATCGAGGCGAGGTACGACCACAGGGCGGCGGCCACGGGGGCGGACTCCGCTTCCAGTTCGTCGACGAGGACCGCTCCGGGGCGGTTCTCGCCCGGGCCGCGGGTGCGGTAGACGGCATAGCCGGCGGGTGTCTCGCCCGGGTCGCCCAGCGCCACCACCCGCGCCGCGCCGAAGCCGTCCCGGTCGTCGCCGCCGCGCGACCCGTCCAGGTCCAGCACATGCTCGCGCCACCACGCCGCGTCGCGGAGGAAGCGGCCGGCGCGCTGCGGCAGGGTCGCGTCGTAGCGCGGGGCGAGCACGGTGGGCGCGTCGGCCGGGTCGAGCAGCCGCAGCGGGCGGCTGTCGGGGGTGATCCGGACCGCGAGCGGGCGCGAGGAGTCGATCTCGATGCGGTACGACTCGGTGGCGGCGCCGTAGCCGAAGCGGCCGTAGATGGCGCTCTCGGACGCCCAGAGGCAGGACACCGGCCGCTCCTCGGCGGCGCAGCGGCGCCAGAGCTCGTCCAGCATCCCGGTGAGGATTCCGCGGCGCCGGTGCGTGGGCGCGACGGAGACGAAGTCCAGTGCAGCGCAGGGGAGTTGGCCGCCGGGCACGGTGAGGGTGACGCGGTGCGCGCCGGCCACCCCGCTCAGCCGTCCGTCGTCGTAGGCACCGATACGGGTGCAGGCGCGCAGGGTCCTGCGGTAGTACTCGCGGGTCTTCTCGGCGGACTTGAGATGGAAGGCGAGGTGGACCAGGTCCAGGGCCTGGTCGAGGTCGGCCTCGGGGATGTCCCGGATGGCCGTGGTCGCGCGCGCGTCGTCGTCACTGGTCACCCGGGGACGCTAACCCGGCACCCGGGGAGCTTCACCTTGTTTTTGCGGCGGGGGCGGGGCCGCCCCCAGCAGCACGCGCTCAAGTCCCCGCCGCCTCAAGCCACCGACCCGATCCGGCCCAGCGTCCGCCCCGTGTCGTGATGGATGGGCGTATGCGCGCCGGTCAGCGGGATGCCGGTGCCGCCGCGGCGGTTGGCGACGATTTCGGCGGCGATGGAGAGGGCGGTTTCCTCCGGCGTGCGGGCGCCGAGGTCGAGGCCGATGGGTGAGCGCAGGCGGTTCAGTTCGAGTTCGGTCAGGCCGACGTCCCGCAGCCGCTGCTGGCGGTCCAGGTGGGTGCGGCGCGAGCCCATCGCGCCGACGTAGGCGACCGGGAGCCGGAGCGCCCGCTCCAGCAGCGGTACGTCGAACTTGGCGTCGTGGGTCAGCACGCACAGCACCGTGCGGGAGTCGAGCTGCTGGGCGTCCAGGTAGCGGTGCGGCCAGTCGACGACGATCTCGTCGGCGTCCGGGAAGCGCGCCCTGGTGGCGAAGACGGGGCGGGCGTCGCACACCGTGACGTGGTAGTTGAGGAACTTGCCGACCCTGACCAGCGCGGCGGCGAAGTCGATGGCACCGAAGACGATCATGCGGGGCGCCGGGACCGAGGACTCGACGAGCAGGACCACGGGCTGGCCGCAGCGCGATCCGCTCCGTTGCGCGCCGTCCTCGCTCTCCGCTTCCTCGCCGGGCGCGAAGCCCGTGCCGATCTCCAGGCTGGTGGTGCGCCCGGCGTCCAGCAGGGCGCGGGTCTCCTCGATGGCGGTGTGGTCGAGGGCGGGGTGGCCGCCGAGGGTGCCGGTGTGGCTGCCGTCGGCGCGCACCAGCAGGGCGCGGCCGAGGAGTCCGGCGGGGCCCTGGACGACCCGGGCGAGCGCCGCCGCCTCTCCGGACGCGGCGGCGGCCAGCCCGGCGGCGAGCGTGGCGGCGGTGCGGTCCGCCCGCTCCCCCGCGAAGCCGCCGTCACCGGTGGTCGCGGGGGCGCTCGTGCGTATCGGCTGGACGAGGATGTCGATGATGCCGCCGCAGGTCAGGCCCACGGCGAAGGCGTCCTCGTCGCTGTAGCCGAAGCGCTCCAGGACCGGCTCACCGGTCTCCAGCGCCTGTCGGCACAGTTCGTACACCGCCCCCTCCACACATCCGCCGGAGACCGACCCGATCGCCGTGCCGTCACTGTCGACGGCCAGCGCGGCCCCGGGCTGGCGGGGCGCGCTGCCGTTGGTGGCCACCACGGTGGCCACCGCGAACTCACGGCCCTGCTCGACCCACCGGTGCAGCTCTTCGGCGATGTCCAGCATGTCGGTCTCCTAACGGACGGGGGGCAGCAGGCGGGCGGTTACTTGACGCCCAGCCACTGCTCGATCGGATGGAGCGAGAAGTAGACGGTGAAGACGGCGGTCAGCACCCACATGAAGCCGCCGACCTCGCGCCACTTGCCCTGCGCCGCCTTGATGGCGGCGTAGGAGATGACACCGGCGCCGACGCCCGCGGTGATGCTGTAGGTGAACGGCATCAGGGCCACGGTCAGGAAGACCGGGATGGACACCGAGCGGTCGCGCCAGTCCACCTGACCGGCGGCGCTCATCATCATCGAGCCGATGACGACGAGGGCGGCCGAGGCCACCTGGGCCGGGACGAGCTGGGTGAGCGGCGTGAAGAACAGGCAGGCCGCGAAGAACAGGCCGGTGATGACGGACGACAGGCCGGTCCGGGCCCCCTCGCCGACACCGCTCGCCGACTCGATGAACACGGTCTGACCGGACGAGCCGGTGATACCGCCGATGGCACCGCCCGCGCCGTCCACGAACAGCGCCTTGGACAGGCCCGGCATCCGGCCCTTGTCGTCGGCGAGCTTGGCCTCGGTGCCGACGCCGATGATGGTGGCCATGGCGTCGAAGAAGCCGGCCAGCACCAGGGTGAAGACGATCATGCCGACGCTGAGTGCGCCGATGGAGCCCCAGCCGCCGAACTCCACATGGCCGAAGAGGCCGAAGTCGGGCATCGCGACGGCACTGCCGGTCAGGTCCGGGGGCGTGCCGCCCCAGTCCTTGGCCGTCAGCCCGCCGATCCTGGTGGCGGCGATGGACAGCACGCTGCCGACGACGATGCCGATGAGGATGGCGCCGGGCACCTTGCGGGCCTGGAGCATGAAGATCAGCAGCAGCGTCACACAGAAGAACAGGACCGGCCAGCCGGCCAGCTGCCCGTTGAGGCCGAGGGTGACCGGGCCGCCCTCCCCCTTGCCCACGAAACCGGCCTTCACCAGCCCCAGCAGCGCGACGAACATCCCGATGCCCATGGTGATCGCGTGCTTGAGCGCGAGCGGGATGGCGTTCATGATCATTTCGCGCAGCCCGGTCACCACCAGCAGGCAGATGACCACGCCGTAGACCACACACATCCCCATGGCCTGCGGCCAGGTCATGTTCGGGACGACCTGGGCGGTCAGCGCGGCGGAGACGTTCAGACCGGCCGCGAGCGCCAGCGGCACCTTGCCGATGAAGCCCATCAGCAGCGTGGAGACCGCCGCGGCGAGCGCGGTCGCGGTGACCACGCCGGCATGCGCGAGGGTGTGCTTCTCCACGTCCGGTGTCGAGAGGATCAGCGGGTTGAGCAGGAGGATGTAGCACATCGCCATGAAGGTGGTGATGCCTCCGCGCACCTCTTGCGCGACCGTCGATCCTCTGTCGGATATGTGGAAGTACCGGTCGAGCCAGGAGCGGCCGGCGGGCTGACGTGAGCCGGCGCCCGCGTCTTCCGCCGTCGTCCTCGGCTCGGTGGACTGCTGGGTCATGGTGCCTTACTCCCAAGGTTCACAGGGGCACTCGCACGGGTGCGAGATTTGGGATGGATCTTCGGCTGCACGACCCGGGGGACGGCCCGAGACGAATCAGGGGTGCTGCACCGGCGGACCGGAGCAGCGACTGCGTACTGCTTCACTTCGTTACTGCGTTACTGCGTTACTGCGAGGGTCCGGTCTCCGGGCGGTGCGCGGAGGAGGACGGACAGGGACACCCCTGACACGCACCGCCCGGAGGCCGGTGTCCGGGGTCGCCCCCGGACGGCTCTCTATGTGCCGGTGAGGTGCTCGGGCCGCACCGGCGTCTTGTTGAGCTCCAGCCCGGTCGCGTTCCGGATCGCCGCGAGGACGGCCGGGGTGGACGACAGGGTGGGGGCCTCGCCGATACCGCGCAGCCCGTAGGGGGCGTGCTCGTCGGCGAGTTCGAGCACATCGACCGGGATGGTCGGCGTGTCGAGAATCGTGGGGATGAGGTAGTCCGTGAAGGACGGGTTGCGCACCTTCGCGGTCTTGGGGTCGACGATGATCTCCTCCATCACCGCCACGCCCAGGCCCTGGGTGGTACCGCCCTGGATCTGGCCGACCACGGACAGCGGGTTGAGCGCCTTGCCGACGTCCTGGGCGCAGGCCAGCTCGATGACCTTGACCAGGCCGAGTTCGGTGTCCACCTCGACGACCGCGCGGTGGGCGGCGAAGGAGTACTGGACATGGCCGTTGCCCTGGCCGGTCCGCAGGTCGAAGGGCTCGGTCGGGCGGTGCCGCCACTCCAGCTCCAGATCGACCGCCGCGTCCTCCAGGACGTCCGCCAGGGTGGCCAGCACCTCACCGCCGTCGGTGACGACCTTGCCGCCCTCCAGCAGGAGTTCGGCGGTGGCCCACGCCGGGTGGTACGTACCGAACTTGCGCCGCCCGAGTTCGAGCACCTGCTCGCGGACGTGCTCACAGGTGTTCTTGACCGCGCCGCCGGTGACGTACGTCTGACGGGAGGCGGAGGTCGAACCCGCCGAGCCCACCTGGGTGTCGGCCGGCTGGATGGTGACCTGCTGGACCCCAAGCTCCGTACGGGCGATCTGGGCGTGGACGGTGACGCCGCCCTGGCCGACCTCCGCCATCGCGGTGTGGACCGTGGCGACCGGCTCGCCGCCGACGACCTCCATCCGCACCCGGGCGGTGGAGTAGTCGTCGAAGCCCTCGGAGAAGCCGACGTTCTTGATGCCGACGGCGTAGCCGACACCGCGGACCACGCCCTCGCCATGGGTGGTGTTGGACAGGCCGCCGGGCAGTGCCCGGACATCGGCGCCCGCACCGGCCGTCAGCCACTGCTGCTCCGGCGGGAGCGGCATCGCCTTGACGCGGCGGAGGAGTTCGGCGACCGGGGCCGGGGAGTCGACCGGCTGGCCCGTGGGCATGAGCGTGCCCTGCTCCATGGCGTTGAGCTGCCGGAACTCGACCGGGTCCATGCCCAGCTTCTTGGCGACCTTGTCCATCTGCGCCTCGTAGGCGAAGCACGCCTGGACCGCGCCGAAGCCGCGCATCGCGCCGCAGGGCGGGTTGTTGGAGTAGAGCGCGATGGCCTCGATATCGACGTCCTCGACGGCATACGGGCCGACGGCGAGCGAGGAGGCGTTGCCGACCACGGCCGGGGAGGCGGACGCGTAGGCGCCGCCGTCCAGCACGATGCGGCACTTGAGGTGGGTGAGCTTGCCGTCCTTGGTGGCGCCGTGCTCGTACCAGAGCTTCGCCGGGTGCCGGTGGACATGTCCGAAGAAGGACTCGAACCGGTTGTAGACGATCTTGACGGGCTTGCCGGTGCGCAGCGCCAGCAGGCAGGCGTGGATCTGCATCGACAGGTCCTCGCGGCCGCCGAACGCGCCGCCGACGCCGGACAGCGTCATCCGCACCTTCTCCTCGGGCAGGCCGAGGACCGGGGCGATCTGGCGGAGGTCGGAGTGCAGCCACTGGGTGGCGACGTAGAGATCGACACCGCCGTCCTCGCCGGGCACCGCGAGCCCGGACTCCGGGCCGAGGAAGGCCTGGTCCTGCATGCCGAAGACATACTCGCCGGAGACGATGACATCGGCCTTCTTGGCGGCCTCGTCGGCGTCGCCGCGGATGATCGGCTGACGGTGGACGATGTTCGGGTGCGGTACGTGCCCGATGTGGTGGTCGGTGCGGTTCTCGTGGATCAGCGGGGCGCCCTCGGCGGTGGCGGAGGCCTCGTCGGTGACGACCGGCAGCTCGGCGTAGTCGATCTTGATCTTGGCAGCCGCGCGGCGCGCGGTCTCCGGGTGGTCGGCGGCGACCAGCGCCACCGGCTCCCCGTGGTGGCGCACCTTGCCGTGCGCGAGAACCGGGGTGTCCTGGATCTCCAGGCCGTAGTTCTTCACGTCGGTGGGCAGGTCGTCGTAGGTCAGAACGGAGTAGACGCCCGGGGTCGCGAGGGCCTCGGCGGTGTCGATCGACCTGATCTCGGCATGCGCGACGGTGGAGCGCAGGGTGAAACCCCAGAGCATGTCCTCGTGCCACATGTCCGAGGAGTAGGCGAATTCGCCGGTCACCTTGAGGGTGCCGTCGGGCCGCAGCGTGGACTCGCCGATACCGGCCTTGGTCTGGCCGCCCTGGGTGAGGTTGGTGGGGGTACGGCCCGGAGCGGTAGCGGCTCGTGGCGGTGTGCCGGTCATGATGCTCAGGCCCCCTGTCCGGCGGTGCGGTTTTCGCCGCGGGCGGCCGCCAGCCGGACCGCGTCGAGGATCTTCTCGTAGCCCGTGCAGCGGCACAGGTTGCCCGACAGCGCCTCCCGGATATCGGCGTCCGACGGGGAGTCGTTGCGCTCCAGCAGCTCGTCCGCGGCGACCAGCAGGCCCGGGGTGCAGAAGCCGCACTGGACCGCGCCGGCGTCGATGAACGCCTGCTGGATCGGAGCGAGTTCGGCCTGCTCGCCGGTACGGGACCCGGCGGGCCGGGCCTGCCACTGCTGGGCCTCGTCGAGGCCGGTGCCGCAGACACCGGAGGCACAGCCGCCCTCGGCGCGCTGCTTGGCGAAGTCCGCCAGACCCTCGACGGTCACCACGTCACGGCCCTCCACCTGGCCCGCGGCGACCAGACAGGAGCACACCGGCACACCGTCCAGCCGGACCGTGCAGGAACCGCACTCGCCCTGCTCACAGGCGTTCTTGGAGCCCGGCAGGCCCATCCGCTCCCGGAGGACGTACAGCAGGCTCTCGCCTTCCCAGACGTCGTCGGCCTCCTGGCGGCGGCCGTTGACGGTGAATGTCACGCGCACTGTGCGCTCCTCTCCTTGCCGCGGTAGGACTCCCAGGTCCAGCCGAGGGTGCGGCGGGCCATGATGCCGACCGCGTGCCGGCGGTACGCGGCGCTGCCGCGCACATCGTCGATCGGGTTGCAGGCGCCGGCGGCGAGCTGCGCGAACTGCTTGGCGACGGACGGCGGAATGGGGTTGCCGGACTCCCAGAAACCGCCCTCCTCCAGCGCCGCGGTGAGGAACTCCTCGGCCTCGCGGGCCCGTACGGGGGTGGGCGCGGCGGAACCGATACCGGTGCGGACCGTGCGGGTCTGCGGGTGCAGCGCGATACCGAAGGCGCACACCGCGATCACCATGGCGTTTCGGGTGCCGACCTTGGAGAACTGCTGCGGCCCGTCGGCCTTCGGCAGATGCACCGACCGGATCAGCTCGTCGGGCTCCATGGCGTTGCGCTTGACGCCCACGTAGAAGTCGTCGATCGGGATCATCCGGCGGCCGCGTACCGACTCGACCTCGACCGCACCGCCCGAGGCGAGCAGCGCGGGGTGCGCGTCGCCGGCCGGGGAGGCGGTGCCGAGGTTGCCGCCGACGCCGCCGCGGTTGCGGATCTGCGGGGAGGCGACGGTGTGCGAGGCCAGTGCCAGGCCCGGGAGTTCGGCCCGCAGGTTCTCCATGATCCGGGTGTAGGAAACGGAGGCGCCCAGTCGCACGGTCTTGTCGCCGACCTCCCACTCGCTCAGGTCACCGATGCGGTTCAGGTCGAGCAGGTACTCGGGGCGGCGATGGTCGAAGTTGATCTCGACCATCACGTCCGTGCCGCCCGCGATGGGCACAGCGGTAGGGTGCTCGGCCTTGGCGGCGAGCGCCTCCTCCCAGCTGGCGGGGCGAAGGAAGTCCATGGTTGGCCTCTTCTACGAAATCGGTCGTTCGTTACTCATGGTGAGGACGCTGCGCTCACATCGCCATGGAGCCGTTCATGTCTCGTTAACGGTTGAGCCTTAGTGAACGCGCCCCGGACCCGCCGGGTGCAGTCACCGAAACCATGAAGCGGTTGGCTGGCCACGGCACCTGTCTTGTAGATTCGAACGAAAGACGAGGCTCTGAAACCTCGCGGCATTCCACCGGCAACACCAGACAGCAAAGAACGGCGGGCGAGGTCATGCGGCTCCGCGCACTCCTGGACACCCCCTCCCTGGGCCTGCGGCTGCTGGGGGGCGAGGACGAGCTGGACCGCACCGTACGCGGCGTGATGACCACCGACCTGCGCGACCCCAGCCGCTACCTCTCCGGCGGCGAACTGGTGCTGACGGGCCTGGCCTGGCGCCGCGCCCCCGAGGACTCCGAGCGGTTCGTCCGCATCCTGGCCGCCGCCGGGGTCGCCGGGCTCGCCGCGGGCGAGGCGGAGCTGGGCTCGGTCCCGGACGACCTGGTGGCGGCCTGTGTCCAGCACCGGCTGCCGCTGTTCTCGGTCGTCGAGGACGTCTCCTTCGCCTCCATCACCGAACATGTGGTCCGCCAGGTCTCCAGCGAACGGGCCGGGGACCTCGCGGCCGTGGTGGACCGTCACCGGCGGCTGATGACGTCGGGCCCCACCGGTGGCGGCCCGGAGGTGGTCCTGGACCTGCTCGGCTCCGACCTGGATCTGCGGGCCTGGGTGCTCTCCCCCACCGGACGGCAGATCGCCGGGTCGACGCTGGCCGGCGCCGGGCCCGAGCTGTCCACCGAACTGGCCGCCCGGCTCGCGGGGGAGCATCTGGCGGCCGCCCGCAGCGGCCGCCGCGGCCCGCACCGCGTCACCCTGGAGGGCGCGGGCGGCACGTTCTCGCTGTTCCCGATCCGCCACGACGGCCGTGACCTGCGCCAGACCCTGCTCAGCGACTGGCTGCTGGCCGTCGAGGCGGACGCCGGTGACTGGCCCGAGGAGCGCCTCGACCTGCTGCACGGCGTCACCCAGCTGATCGCCGTGGAACGCGACCGGCGCGACGCGGCCCGTACGGTCCGCCGCCGGCTCGCCCAGGAAGTGCTGGAGCTCGTCCAGACCGGCGCACCGCCCGCCGAGATCGCGGCCCGGCTGCGGGTGGCGGCCCCGGTGCTGCTGCCCGGACTGGGCACCGCGCCGCACTGGCAGATCGTGGTGGCCAGGGTCGAGTGGGAGGACGGCGACGTCCCCGGCGGCCCGGTGGCCCAGAGCCTGCTGGAGGAGGTGCTGGTCGATCCGGGCACCTTCGGTCCGGAGCCCTCCGACCGGATCGCGGTGGCCCACACCGGCGACGAGGCGGTGGCACTGGTGCCGCTGCCCGTCCCGGACGAGCCCGGGGACTCCTCGGCGGCCGGTCTGCACGCCGCGGAGCTGCTCTCCGTCGTCCAGGCGCCGCTGGGCCGCGGTCTGGCGGACGACGGGCGGCTGACCGTCGGCGTGAGCGCCTCGGTGCACTCGGCCGAGGGGCTGCGCGGTGCGCTGGAGGAGGCCCGGCACGCCCGCCGGGTCGCCGCCGCCCGTCCGGGCCGGGTCTGCGCCGCCGGGCACGAGGAGCTGGCCTCGCATGTGCTGCTGCTGCCGTTCGTGCCGGACGACGTCCGCCGGGCCTTCACCGCCCGTCTCCTGGACCCGCTGCGCGACTACGACCGCAGGCACCGCGCCGAGCTGATCCCCACCCTGGAGGCGTTCCTGGACTGCGACGGCTCCTGGACCCGCTGCGCCGGCCGCCTCCACCTGCACGTCAACACGCTCCGCTACCGGGTGGGCCGGATCGAGCAGCTGACCGGCCGCGATCTGTCCCGCCTGGAGGACAAGCTCGACTTCTTCCTCGCACTGCGGATGAGCTGACGGCGGGAAGGCACTGAACGCGCCCCGGCCCCGCCCGGCCGGGGCCGGTTCACGGGCCCGACCCCGTGGGCCCCGGCTACGCCGTTCGGGGTCATCCGATCGGGCGGCATCCCGTCCGCGGCGGACGGGCGCGGGCCGGCGCAGCGCCGCAGGGCGCGCCCGATCAGCGCCGCGCCCCCTGCCGGGATCGTGCACCCAGTGATTGTGAAAACATTCACTCACCCCCTTGGCCCCACGACGGAATCCGTGCTGAGATTCGCCCACGGTCTTGCAACTTCCAGCTCAATGGCGCGCTAGGGGAGGGCAATGTGGCGGATACCGCCATGTCAGGATCCGCGGATCCCGTGGATCCCGTCAGTTCTGCGGAGCCGGTACCGCTCGCGGTACCAGGACCCGCATCCGCACCGGAGGAAGCAGCACACGGCACGGTCGAGGGGGACAGCCCCCTCGACCGTGCCGTTTGGCGACTGCGCTCCCGCGGCTGCTGGGACGACGCGGCCGCGCTGCTGGAACCACACTCCGTTCATCACGCCCCGTCGGCGCTCCGTCGCGCCGCGCTCCTGGTGGAGCGCTGCATGTTCACGGCCACCGGCTGGGCCGCGGCGGAAGACGCGCTGCGCAGCGCCGAGGCCCTGGCGAGCAGCGACGACGAGCGCGGCGGCGCGGCCTGCGAGCGGGGCCATCTCGCCTACGCCGCCACGGTCCTGGGCGTCCGCGACCGGGCCGACGAGGCGCGTTCGGCGCTCGGCCGGGCCGCCGCCCTGCTGGCGCCCGCCGCGCCCGGCCGCCCGCAGCTGGACTTCCGCCGCGGGCTGATGGCCGAGCACATCGCCGACAGCCCGGACGCGGCACGCGCCGCCTACCGCCGCGCGCACGCCGGCGCCACCGCGCACGGCGACACCCTGCTGCTGTCCTTCACCTGGCGCCACCTGGCCGGACTGGCGCTGCGTGAGGGCGAAGTGGCGGAGGCCCGGCACGGTTTCGCCGAGTCGCTGCGGATCCGCGAGGAGCTGGGCTTCCTCATCGGCACGGCACCGGCCCTGGCGGCGCTGGCCGACGCCGTCCCGGACACCGACGCACCGCGGCTGCGCGCCGAGGCCGCCCGGCTGTTCCGTCTCATGGGCGGCGTCCCCACCTGGCTCGCCGACCATCTGTCCACCGCCGCTGTCACGGCGACCTAGGGAAGCGCGGACGACGGCCGACCACACGCCGACGGCAAGTGGTTGGCCGTCGTCCGTTTGTCGCCGCCCTGCGTCTTCTCCCCGTGCCGTCAACCCCCCTTCGTCGGCCATGCGCCCTCGCGTTGCGAATGGCCGGATCTGGACGGTCCTCGCGGCGGATCGGCCGGGTCGCGGTGGTTGCCAGACGCCCCCGCGGTCGACGAGCCGGGGGAACCATGAGGTGGGACCATGGGCGGAAGCCGGGGGCAGGGGTGTTCCATCAGGCCCCACAGGCCCCGAGAATGGCCGCAAGTCGCACTGTGAGGCGGCGGCAGGGACTTGGATGCTGGTCCGGGACCAGCTGAGTCCCCACCCACTGGCACAGCCTTGACAGGAGGCCATAGATGACAGCAGGAGTGACGAATACGACCGCTGGAACGGACTGGGGCAAGGCAGATTTCGAGGCGATTTACAACTGCCCGGATCCCCGTCGGTACTTCACCACACTGAACCCCCTGGACTACCAGATTCCGCACCACGGCCAAGCGGTCTTCCGCGCCGTGGCCGAGACCCTCCAGCGGCACCGGAGCGACCGCCCACCACTGAACGTCGTCGACCTCTGCTGCTCGTACGGGGTCAACGCCGCACTGCTCAACCACCGGCTGTCCCTGTCGGACCTCTACGGCCACTACGCCGCACCCGGTGCGGGCAGGCCGACCACCCGCCAACTCCTCGAAGAAGACCGCACGTTCTTCGCCACCCGGCGGAACGACGCACCCTTCCGGATCACTGGCATCGACGCGGCGGACCGCGCGGTCGCCTATGCCCGGGCGGTCGGTCTGCTCGACCACGGATTCGCGGAGAACCTGGAACTCGACGAGCCGAGCCCGGAGCTGCGGCGGGTCCTGGCCGGCACCGACCTGATCACCGTCACCGGCGGCGTCGGCTACATCACCGCGCGCACCTTCGGTCATCTCTTCGACCATGTCTCCACGCCGCCATGGGTCGCCGCGTTCGTCCTGCGCACGGTGTCCTACCAGCCCGTCTCCGCACTGCTGGCCCGGGCCGGCCTGGTGACGGAGAAGCTCACCACCCGTACCTTCCGGCAGCGCCGGTTCGCCGACGGCGGCGAGCGGAAGGCGACGTTCGACGCGCTGGCCGACCTCGGCCTGTCCACCGCGGGCAAGGAGAGCGACGGCTTCTACCACGCCGAGCTCTATCTCTCCCGGCCCGCCGCCGATGTCGCGGCGCTGCCCATGGAGGAGCTGCTCCCCGACTGAGCGGCTCGGGAACGACACTCCCTAGTGCGGGTGCCGGGCCACCGAGACATGCTCGCGGGCGATCCGCTCGACGACCGCGTACTCCTGGGCCACCAGGGCGTCGAGCAGCGCCGTGTGCTCGGAGGCGTCGGCCAGCAGCTCGGCCGTACGCAGCCGGTAGCCGCCGGCTGGACACTGGGCGCGGCGCAGCAGATCGCCGGCGACCTCGGTGAGCCGGCGGTTGCCGGTGAGCGACATCAGGGCCACGTGGAAGGCGTGGTCGGCCTCGGCATAGCCGGCCCGGTCCCCGCTGGCGGCGGCGGCCACGCCCGCCACGGCGAGCGGGCGCAGCTCCTCCCAGCGCTCCGGGGCCAGCGCCCGCGCCAGCCGGATGATCGCGGGCACCTCCAGCATCCTGCGGACCTCGGCCAGCTCGGCGAGGTCGCGGGAGCTGCACTCGGCGACCCGGAACCCGCGGTTGGGCACGACCTCGACGGCACCTTCGGACGCGAGCTGCTGCATGGCCTCGCGGACCGGGGTCGCGGAGACGCCGTAGCGCTCGGCCAGCGCCGGAGCGGAGTAGACCTCGCCCGGGGTCAGTTCCCCGCCGGCCAGCGCATGGCGCAGTGCGGCCAGCACCTGGCCGCGGACGGAGTGCCGCCGGGGCGCGGCGGGACCGGGCTGCGCGGGCACCCACGCCCGCACGACCGAGTCCTGTTCCACTGTGCCCTGCTCCATGACGGATCCTCCTGACGTATCCCAGCACCATAGGCGGCGCGGGCCACAGTACAAATCCGTGCGCCGGTCCCGGAACCTCACCGGACTGCCGGGACTGGCGCCGATCGAACGCGGGTAGAGCTTCGGGTAAGGTAAGCCTTACCTGTCAACGATCGCGATTCGGTGGTCTCCCCCATGACTTCTGTTCTCGCCGCCCCGGCCACGGCCCCCCCCGTCGCCGAGGCCTACGCCCGGCTCACCGAGGTATTTCCCGGGCTTCGGGTGACCACCTGGCACACGGCACCGCCCAGCGGCGACGGCTGGGTCTGCGCGGCCGGACTGGCGGCCGGCGGCGAGACCCTCGATACCTTTCTCGCCTGGGACGACGCACAGATCATCCGGGACCACGGCCGCCCGGCCCGGCCGGACGTGGTCGCGAGCGTCGCGCTGCACCGCTACGCCTGGCCGGCCTGTCTGCTGATCACCGTCCCCTGGTTCCTCCACCGCCGGGTCCCGCGGCTGCCCGTCCAGGACGTCTCGATGCAGCGCGAGCCGGTCCGGATGGCGGTGCGCATCAGCGCGTTCGCCTGCCTCCCGGACGATCCGGCGGCGGCGCTGCCCGGCGCCCGGGTGGTACCGGACGAGGAGGCACTGCGCGCGGAGGTCCGGGCCGCGGTGGCCGGACATCTCGGCCCCGTCCTGGAGGGCTTCCGCACCCGGATGCGGCGCGGGTCGCGGGCGCTGTGGGGCATGGCATCCGACGAGATCGTCGAGGGCCTCTGGCACGTGGCACAGCTCCTGGGCGAGGAACCGCGAGCGGTGGCCGCACTGGAACGCCTGCTGCCCGGCGCCACCGCCCCCTACGTGGGCAGCGCGGGATTCCGCACACTGACCGGCCCCCGAGGCGAACCCCTGGCAACCCGGGACCGCGCCAGCTGCTGCATGTACTACACCCTCCGCCCCGACGACACCTGCCTCACCTGCCCGCGCACCCGCGACGAGGTCCGGGTCCAGCGCCTCACCGCTACCGCCTGACGGCCACGCACGCCGCGGTCGGATCACCCGTGCTCAGGTCGCCCCGCCGAGGGCCGCCGGCGAATCGGCGTCGTGCAGCAGCATCCGCGGCGTGCCCGAGCCGTCGGCCGGTACCCGCCAGACGTCGGCGCGGGCGCGCCCGCTGGGCAGGGCGTAGGCCACGGTGTGCCCGTCGAGCCAGGCCGCCTGGTCGTCCACGGACCGCGTCTCGGCCAGGGGCGTGACCCGGTTCGTGGCCACATCGAGGACGGAGAGCCGCCAGCCGTGGGAGGGCTGGTCGTCACGGGCCGATTTGAAGGCGATACGGGTCCCGTCGGGGGACAGCGAGGGGCACTCGACGTTCGCCCGGAGCGCGCGCAGGGTGCGGTGTGCGAGGTCGCCGCGGACCAGATAACGGTGCCCCTTGGTGGACAGGGTCGCGTAGAAGTGCCGGTCATCAGGGGCGAAGGTGACGCCCCAGATGTTGAGGTCGACGGCGGTGTAGGGCTTGCCGTGCAGGGTGACGTGCCAGTCCTCCAGCGTCGGGACGAGCCGCTGCGTACGGGTGTCGAGGATGCCGGCCCGGGTGGAGAAGCGGCCGCCGTTGTAGGAGTCACCGGCGACGAAGACCGTCCAGGCGACCATACGGCCACTGGGTGACACCCGGGCCCGGTTGGGCACCCCGACCAGCGGAAGGGTCCGCCGGACCTTCAAGTGGCGGTCCATAACGGCGAGTTGGTAGGTCTTCAGACCGCCTTCCAGGCGCAGGCACAGGGCGGTGCCGCCGGACGCGTAAACGCGGGTGCAGGAGACCGGTGAGGTGAGGCGCCGTCCCCCGGGCCGGTCGGCGCTGACGGAGATCAGATGGTCGCGGGTGCCGGGAGCCGTGCTGCGGGCGATGAGCCGCGGACCGGGGGCGACGGACACCGAGGAGGCCGCACCGGCGGCCGCGGTGGGCCGGGCGGCATGGCGGATCGCCAGCGTCGCCAGGACGGCGAGGACGACGGTGGCCACGGATACCAGGAGCACGGGGTGACGCCGGGTCATACGGTGACCTCCTCGACACGGGGACGGGCCAGGACCCCCGCGGTGAGCGCGACGGCGAGCAGTACGGCGCAGGCAGCCGCAGCGGTGGCGGGGCCGGCGCTCCACTGCGACCAGGCAGCCCCGAACGCGACGGACGAGCCGAAATAGGCCAGCGCCTGCACGGTCTGCACCAACGCCATCCCGGTGGTGCGCAGTTCGGGCGGCAGGACGGGGCCGGCGAGTGCCATGAGGACACCGTCGGTGGCGGCGTAGAAGGTGCCGTAGCAGCAGAGGGTGAGGACGGTGGCGGCCGTGCCGGACAGCGGAGAGCACAACAGCACGTAGACGGCGAAGAGCATGCCGTAGCCGCACATCAGCATGGACTTGCGGCCGATGCGGTCGGCGAGGGCCCCCAGAGGGGCGGCGAGCAGGAGGTAGACGAGATTGGTACCGACGGCGAAGAGCGGGAACCAGCCCGCGGGCACGCTCTGCCGGTGCATCAGCTGGAGGTAGACGAACCCGTCGCCGATGGTGGCGAGTCCCAGCAGGCCGGCCGCGTACACCAGCCGGCGGACGCCGCGACGGCGCAGCAGGTCACCGACGGCGCGGGGGCTGACGGTACGGGTGGTGGGCCGCGCCGCACGGTGGTCGCGGGCGAATGCCAGCAGGACGACGACGCCCAGGGCGGCGATACAGAAGCTGGTGATGAAGATCGCGTCGAAGGCGCGGGGCGAGGCCGCCCCGATGAGCGAGAGCAGGCCCAGGGCGACGAGCGGGCCGGCGAACGCGCCCGCGCTGTCCATGGCCCGGTGCAGGCCGAAGGCGCGGCCCAGCACCGTCTCGGGCACCGAGAGGGAGATCAGCGCGTCGCGCGGCGCGCTCCGCAGCCCCTTCCCGGTCCGGTCGCCGACGATGACCGCGCCGAGCGCTCCCACCGAGGACCCGGCTGCCACCAGCCCGAGTTTGGCGAGCGCCGAGATGCCGTATCCCGCGGCGGCGACCGCCTTGCGGCGCAGGGTGCGGTCGGCGACATAGCCGCCCACCAGGCGCAGCAGAGCGGTGGCGCCCGTGTAGAGCCCGTCCATCAGACCGTAGGCGGCCGGGCTCATCTGGAGGGTGAGGACGAAGTAGAGGGGTAGTACGGCGGTGACCATCTCCGCGGAGATGTCGGTGATCAGGCTGACGGCGCCCAGCGCCAGAACGTTGCGCCCGACGGCCGCGAAGGTGGGACGCGGTGCGGTGCCCGCCCCGTCCTTCGGTGCTCGGTCGATGCTGGACAGGTACACGGTCGAGGTCGCCGCCTTTCGTGCTGCTCGGTCTGCTGCAACTGGTCCCACTGGTCCATCAGGTCCATCTGTCCGTCCGGCCCGCCCGGCCCGGGGCCGCCGCCGGGTGACGACGGCGGCCCCGGGCCGGCATCAGGTCACTCCGCGGTCCAGATGTCGCTGAGAGGCGCCTTGTCCGCCGCGCCGCCGAGCGCCGGCAGCCCGTACATGTCCTCCAGCGTGCGCAGGACGCTGTAGTGGTTGATCTGCTGCTTCGACTCGTAGCCGGCCTTCACGTGCGCGCCCACGAACGAGGTGTAGATCTGGTTGACCGAGGTGAAGTTGTCCTCGTCGAAGGTCACCACCAGCAGGCTGTTGTGGGTCTTGGCCCACTGCGCGTAGCCGTCGAGGTGGTCCTTGAGCCAGGAGTCCCCGGTCCCCACCGAGCAGTCGTGCATGTCGTGGCACATGTCGGGCACCACGAACGACACCGTCGGCAGCTTGCTGTAATCCGAGGGGAAGCTGGAGTACGGCAGGTGGTGAGCGGAGTCGCGGACCGTGGGGAAGTCTGCCCAGGGGGCGTGCTTACGGCGGTAGTTGCCGCTCTTGCAGCCGGTGTAGCCGGCTTCGGGCAGGCCCTCCGAGTACGCCTTGAAGGTCTTGCCCGCGCCGATGAGCTGCTGACCGAGATTGCCCTTGGAGAAGTCGTTCGGGCAGCTGTCGTCGTCGACGCCCTGCATCGAGCCGGAGAACAGACCGATGTAGTTGGGCTGGCTGGGGTGGGTCAGGCCGAACGAGTTGGCGGACAGGGCGCCCTGCTGGGCGAGCGAGTTGAGGTAGGGCGCCGAGGAACTGCCCTTGATGGACGCGTAGTTCTTGTTCTCGAACGGCACGACCACGATGTGGTCGTACCGCGGCAGCGAGGCGTCCGCCGCCGTGGCGGAGGCGGCTGTCGTCGTGCGGCTGCCGCTGTGCTCGTCCGGTTCGGACGCGAAGGCGCTGGCGGCCACCAGTGTCAGGGCCACCGCGGCGGCCGTGGTGGCGAGGTGGGCGAAACGCATGAGGTACCTCCTGAGAGCGGGACGGAATGTGCGGTGGAGCCGTGGGGGGTGAGGGAGTGACGTATGAGCGGGGCGGTGGCCCCAGAGGGACGGCAGGCGTTACCGCACGCCCAGGCCGCCGGTGAAGAGCAGCCGGTTGGGGCTCCCGCCGCCGGCGTCGGAGACCTTGCCTTCCGTGGCGTTGTCGAGGAGTGCCTGGTGGACCTCCGCCGGGGAGGCGTCCGGGTGCGCGGAGAGGTAGAGGGCGGCGGCGCCGGTCACATGCGGTGCGGCCATCGAGGTGCCGGTAAGGCTGTGGGTGTCCGTGTCCCCTGTGTTCCAGGCCGAGACGATGCCCGTTCCCGGGGCGAAGAGGTCGGTGCAGGAGCCGTAGTTGGAGTCGGATCGGCGCCGGTCGTCGGACATGGCGTTGTTGACGACGAGGGCGGCGGCGATGTCGCCGGGAGAGTTGTTGCAGGCGTCGGCACCGTCGTTGCCCGAGGAGACGACCCAGGTGACCCCGGAGGCGATGGACTTCTTGATCGCGCTGTCCTCGCTGCTGTTCTTGCTGCCGTTGATGCTCATATTGACCACGGCGGGCCTGTGGGCGTGGGCGGTGATCCAGTCGGCGGCCGCGATGATCGACGACGACGAGCCCTTGCCGCTGCAGTTCAGCGCGCGCACGGACACCAGCTTGACCCCCTTGGCCACGCCGTAGTCCTTACCGCCGACGGTGCCGGCGACATGGGTGCCGTGACCGGCGCAGTCCTGACCGTTCTGGCCGTCGCCCACCTCATCGGCCCCGACGGACGCCCGGCCCTGGAACTGGCTGTGGGAGGTGCGGATACCGGTGTCGACGACATACGCCGTGACGTCGCTCGCCGTCGTGGCGTACGAGTAGCTCCTGTCCAGCGGCAGGGACTCCTGGTCCACCCGGTCGAGCCCCCACGACGGCGGGTTGCTCTGGACGGCGGAGGCACGGACCTCGACGTCCTGCTCCACGTAGGCGACACCGGGATCGGCCGCCACCCGGCGCGCCTGATCGGCGCTCATCGCGGCCGCATAGCCCTTGAGCACCGTCCCGTAGGTCTGCCGGACGGCGCCGCCGTGCGCCTTCACGAGGCGGTCGCTCTCGTCCTTCACCGAACGGGGGGACAGCGTATGGTCCTTGAGCACGACGATGTACCGGCCGGGGAGGGCATGGCCGGAGGTGCGGACGGTGGCAACGGGCGACGCGTCCTCCGCATAGGACACGTACCCGGCGAGCAGGGGGACCGCTGTCGAGAGGGCGACGACCGTGGCGAGCCTCGATATGCGCAGGGGCACAGCTACTCCAAGGGGGATGCGGGAGCCCGGAAATCGCGGGCACCCCTTGGTGTACCGGCTGCTCAAGGGCAGTGGTGACACAGCTGTGTCAGTGGCACAGATGCGCAACCCGCACCCGCGCCCGCTTCCCCCCGCTTCTCCCTGACTTCTCCCTGACGGGCCGGGATTCCGTCAGATCCACTCCTTACGAGCGGCGTGCAGGGCGAGTTGGAACCGGCTGGTCGCGCCGGCCAGCTGGTAGAGCCGCTCCGTGTGACGGGAGAGGGTGCGGCGGCTGATGCCCAGCAGCTGCGCGATGGTGTCGTCGGTAACTCCCGTCCCCATCAGCTCCAGGATGCGGCGCTGGACGGGACGCAGCGCGCGCGGCACCTGTGCGCTGAGGTGCATGGGGTGGCCGGACCGCCATGCCGTCTCGAACAGCCCCAGGAGCGCGGTCAGCAGGCTCGACGGTCGCACCAGAAGCAGCGCCTCATTGGATTCCGCCTCGACGGACGACATCGATACGATCGCCAGCCGCCGGTCGAAGACGGTGAGTTTGACCGGAACCGCCGACAGCACCCGGGCCTGTTCCCCCGCGGCAATACACGGCTCGATATTAACCGCATAGTAAGTACAGTTCTGCACCGCGGAGCTGGAATACACCACGCGGTACTCCACGCCCCGTTCGAGGTTTTCCACCTCTACGTCATTCGCCCCGCCGTCCGTGTGATACGGCGGGGAATCGAAGCGGACCACTTCGGACTCAACCGCTTTCTCGAACTGCCAGATACGATCCACGATCTGCGGTCCCGTCACCACTTCCACGAGATCATCGGTGGTCTGCGCACCGGTGCAGCGCCGATAGTCACGGTAGGCGTGCAGCGCGGCCAGCTGGGCCTCCCGGACCTCGGCCGACCGGATGTGCACGAGGCGGTCGAGCGCGATGCTGGGCTCCGTGGGCGACAGCGGGGCGTCGCTGTCGGCCCCACCGGCGACCACCAGCCCCAGGTCAATCAGCCGCCCGACGGCTTCCTCCACCTCCGCCAGGTCCCACCCCAGCAGCTCCCCGAGATTCCCCGCACTGCTCCGCCCGGCCTGTAACAGCGCCGAGAACACCTCGGCTTCCCGGCGGGCCACGCCGAGATCCCTGAGATATGCCGCCAAATCCCTGTCATTCACATGAACCCCCGGTGAAGTGGCTGGAATTGCTTCGGTTGACGAAGAGCCAGCACTGATGGCCATCGTGCCAGGCGGAGATCAACTGTCAAGTTTGAATGCGCAATTAATTCCAAAAACGCGCAGAAAGGATTACCTCGGCGCAGAGCGACACCGACGGAGATCCCCGAGTGCTCCAAAGCCCCTTGAACGCAACATCTTCAACGAATACCGGGGTTACGTTCGCGGTGCCGTTCCTGCTCCGTCGATGCCGGCGGGGTGCCTGTACTGTCCGGCTCACCGGCCAGAAGCTCCGGCACGCCGTCAGGGCCGCTCACCCCCCTGTGCGCCGGCATGAGCAGGCGCCACGAGCGCAGTATGCCCAGAGCCAGTCACCCATCGGACGCACGTCATGCTCGGCGAGACCACCCCACAGCACGGTACGCAGCCACGAATCAATGCTCCGCCTCGTACGCACGTCACCTGACAGAGCGGCTTCGCTCGAACACAACCGCCCTTCATCGAAGAGTAGTTCGATGTCGAGGTGGCCTCATCGCACCCCTTGGCGTCTTCTTGTTCCGAATGCCTCGGTTACCGGGGTGGGGTCCGTCAGGATGTCGCGCGAATCGCGTACCCGAGGCAAAGGGATCCCAGAATGAGAATGACCGATATATCGCTGGACTGGCTGGTTCCTGGCGCCCTGCTGCTCGTCGGTGTGTTCGCGGCCGCGGCGCTGGTGGTGCGGGGGAAGCGGGCGGCGGCGCGGTCCGGCGGTGAGGACTCCTGGGAGCGCAGCGAGGAGCGACGCCGCCGTAAGGAGACCGTCTTCGCGTCGGCCTCCTATCTGCTGCTGTTCTGCTGTGCGGCGGTCGCCGCGGCGCTGTCCTTCCACGGGCTGGTCGGCTTCGGCGTGCAGAACCTCAACCTCTCCGGGGGCTGGGAGTATCTGGTGCCGTTCGGGCTCGACGGTGCGGCGATGTTCTGTTCCGTGCTCGCCGTACGGGAGGCCAGCCACGGCGATGCGGCGCTCGGCTCCCGGATGCTGGTGTGGACGTTCGCGGGCGCCGCGGCGTGGTTCAACTGGGTGCATGCGCCGCGCGGCCTGGGGCACGCGGGCGCACCGCAGTTCTTCGCCGGGATGTCGCTGTCGGCCGCGGTGCTCTTCGACCGGGCCCTCAAGCAGACCCGCCGGGCGGCGCTGCGCGAGCAGGGCCTGGTGCCGCGGCCGCTGCCGCAGATCCGGATCGTGCGCTGGCTGCGGGCTCCTCGCGAGACCTTCGCGGCCTGGTCGCTGATGCTGCTGGAGGGCGTACGGACGCTGGACGAGGCGGTCGAGGAGGTCCGCGAGGACCGGCGGGAGAAGGAGCAGAACCGGCACCGCCGGCGCGAGCAGGGCAAGCTCGACCGGGCCCGCATCAAGGCCATCAACCGGCAGCACCGCAGCTGGGGCCTCGGCCGGGCCGGCGGCCGGCAACTGGCGGTGCCCCAGGCGGCGGCCGCGGAGGTGGCCGGCCCGGACCCCGCCATAGCCGGTACCCCGCAGCCGCTGCTCACCGGAGAGTCGCCGGTGCGCTCCCGCCCGGCTCTCAAGGCCGTGGCGGGCGCTGAGGCCGAGGGTGCCGGGGCTCCGGCCGGGGCCCCGCGGACCGTGGATCTCACTGCCGAGGACGACACCCAGACGATTCCCCGTCTGGACTCCCTCGAGGAGAAACTCGCCGAGATCGAACGGCAATTCGGCTGACCGGTGGCGGACCGCGCCGACCGACGCCCCCGCCCATGGGTCAGGCCGGTCCGCCGCCCAGCTCGAACCACACGCTCTTCCCGAGGCTCTCGGTGCGTATCCCCCATGCGTCGGCTAAGGAACGCACCAGCATCAGCCCCCTGCCGGAGGTCCCGTCGGTGGTCGGTGGGCGGGGCTCGGGGCGTCCGGGGACGAAGTCCCGGACCTCCACCCGCAGCCGGTCGCTGACCCGGGCGGTGACGACCGCGCCGCCCTCGGCATGCACCAGGGCATTGGTGACCAGCTCGCTGGTGAGCAGCGTCGCGACCTCCGCGAGCTCGCCGCCCCCCGGCACCGTCCAGCGGCTCAGCAGCTGGCGCAGCTCCCGGCGCACCTCGCCGACCGCCTTCAGATCCGCATGCCGCACCTTCCGCTCCAGCACTCGTGGCGCTCGCGCGGTGGTCCCCCCGTTCCGGCCCCCCTCGGCCGTTTCCTGCCTTCTGTCCCGTTCCTCGCGCCGCACAGGCTGACGCATTTTCTCCCCCGCCCCCAACGAACCTCGGCGCTCTGCCTCGAACAGCCTCACGGTCAGCATGCCCATCCGATCTGCCGCCATGCTTCCGCGCGCCACGTCGCAGGGGCGCCGCCCGCGCGCCGGGTGGGCCGGGCCGGGCCCCAGTGGGTATGCCTGACCCCGAGCCTGTCGCGAAACCCCGGCCGCACCCGGACACGAGGGAGCACTCCCCCGGTTGCCGCCGGGGGCAGCCCGCCCGCGCCCCGGTGCGTGGGCCGTACGAGCGTGAGGAGCCGCCGTGCACGACGACCGACTGCTGGTGGAGGGGCGCCTGGAGCGGGCGCTGGGGCAGTTCATCAGGCCCGCGCAGTACGCGGCGCGGGTGCCCCTGCGGCTGGCCGTCTGGCACGCGCCCGGAGAACCGGTGCCGGTGGACGAGGCGCTGCGGGCCACGTACGAGCCGTTCACGGTGGGCGAGCCCTGGGGGCCGCCGTGGTCCACCAGCTGGTTCCGGCTGGCGGGTGAGGTGCCGCAGGAGTGGGCGGGGCGGCGGGTGGAGGCCGTCATCGATCCCGGTTTCAGCGGCGACGGGCCCGGGTTCCAGGCCGAGGGGCTGCTCTACGACGGCGACGGGGTGCCGCTCAAGGGCATCCATCCGCGCAACCGGCACTTTCCCGTCGGCGCGCCGGTCAGCGGCGGCGAGGAGGTGCGGCTGCTGCTGGAGGCCGCCGCGAATCCGGCGGTGCTGCGGGACTTCCGCCCCACCGACCTCGGCGATGTGCGGACCGCTCCGCACCGGCCGCTGTACCGCTTCGCCTCGGCGGACCTCGCGGTGCTCGACGAGACCGTCTGGCAGCTGATCCTGGACATCGAGGTGCTGTCGGAGCTGATGTACGAACTGCCCGCCGACGGCCCGCGCCGGCACGAGATCCTGCGGGCCCTGGAGGACATGCTGGACGCGCTGGATCTGCACGACGTCGGGGGCACGGCGGCCGCGGGGCGGGCCGCGCTGGCGGACGTCCTGAGCCGTCCGGCCACCGCGAGCGCCCATCGCGTCTCGGCCACCGGGCATGCCCATATCGACTCCGCCTGGCTGTGGCCGCTGCGCGAGACCGTGCGCAAGGCGTCCCGCACCTTCGCCAACGTCACCCAACTCGCCGAAGAATACCCGGAGTTGGTGTTCGCCTGCTCGCAGGCGCAGCAGTACGCCTGGGTCAAGGAGCACCAGCCGCACATCTGGGAACGCATCAAGGAGGCCGTACGGGAGGGCAACTGGGCGCCGGTCGGCTCGATGTGGGTGGAGTCCGACGCCAATATGCCCGGCGGTGAGGCGCTGGCCCGGCAGCTGGTGCACGGCAAGCGCTTCTTCCTGGAGGAGCTGGGGGTGGAGACCGAGGAGATCTGGCTGCCGGACTCGTTCGGCTACACCGCCGCCTTCCCGCAGCTGGCCCGGCTGGCCGGGGCGAAGTGGTTTCTGACGCAGAAGCTGTCGTGGAACCAGACCGACAAGATGCCGCACCACACCTTCTGGTGGGAGGGCATCGACGGCACCCGTGTCTTCACCCACTTCCCGCCGGTCGACACCTACAACTCCCGCTTCCACGCCCGTGAACTCGCGCACGCCGCCCGCAACTTCGCCGAGAAGGGCCGCGCCACCCGCTCACTGGTCCCCTTCGGCTGGGGTGACGGCGGCGGCGGACCGACCCGCGAGATGCTGGAGCGGGCCCGCCGGCTGCGGTCCCTGGAGGGTTCACCCCGGGTCGAGATCGAGCCGCCGGCCCGGTTCTTCGAGGCCGCCCATGAGGAGTACGGGGCGGCGGCGCCGGTCTGGTCGGGTGAGCTGTACCTGGAGTTCCACCGCGGTACGTACACCTCGCAGGCGAAGACCAAACAGGGCAACCGGCGCAGTGAACATCTGCTGCGCGAGGCGGAGTTGTGGGCGGCGACGGCGGCGGTACGGGCGGGCGCCGACGCGTCGTACGCCTACCCGTACGACGCCCTCGACCGCCTCTGGAAGACCGTACTGCTGCACCAGTTCCACGACATCCTGCCGGGCTCGTCCATCGCCTGGGTCCATCGCGAGGCCCGGGCCACGTATGCGGCGGTCGAGGCGGAGCTGACCGGAATCATCGAGACGGCGCTCGGGGCGCTGGAGGGTTCCGGGCCCGTGGCGGCCGACGTGCCGACGGTGTTCAACGCCTCGCCGTACGCCCGGGACGAGATCGTCGCCCTGCCGGCGTCGGGCCCGGAATCGGGCGGGCCGGCCGCCGTCGCGGTCCATGTACCCGCGCTGGGCTCGGCGCCCGTCCGCCCGCCCGGCCCGGACTCCCCCACACCACCGCCGCCGGCCGTACGGGCGGAGACCGGCGCCGAAGGCACCCTCACCCTCGACAACGGCCTGCTGCGGGTACGCGTCGATGCCGACGGCCTGCTGACCTCCGTACGCGATCTGCACGCCGGACGGGAGGTGCTGGCACCGGGCGCCCGCGGCAATCTGCTCCAGCTGCACCCCGATCACCCCACCCAGTACGACGCCTGGGACCTCGACCGGCATTACCGCCGCCGGCACACCGATCTGACCGACGCCGAGGCCGTGGAGCTGGCCACGGCCGGGCCGCTGTCCGCGACGGTCCGGGTGACCAGGGCGTTCGGTGCGTCCCGGATCACCCAGGAGCTGACGCTGCGCGCCGGCTCACACCGTCTCGACATCACCACCGACATCGACTGGCACGAATCGGAAAAGGTCCTCAAGGCCGCCTTCCCCCTGGATGTACACGCCGAACGGTCCACCTCGGAGATCCAGTTCGGCCACGTACACCGCCCCACCCACACCAACACCAGCTGGGACGCGGCCCGTTTCGAGATCTGTGCGCACCGCTGGCTGCGGGTCGCCGAGCCGGGCTACGGCGTCGCGCTGCTCAACGACTCGACCTACGGCCATGACGTGACCCGCACCCCGCACCCCGAGGGCCTGGGCACGACGGTACGGCTGACCCTGCTGCGCGCCCCGCACAGCCCCGACCCGGAGACCGATCAGGGCCCCCACCGCTTCACCTACGCATTGCTGCCGGGCGCCGGGGTCGGGGACACGGTCGCGGAGGGCCTGGCCCTCAACCTGCCCCTCAGGACGGCCGACGCGCCGCCCGTCCCCCCGCTGATCCGCGTCGACCACCCGGCCGTCACCGTCGAGTCGGTCAAGCTCGCCGAGGACCGCAGCGGCGATGTGGTGGTGCGGTTGTACGAGTCCCACGGCGGCCGTGCCACCGGCACCGTCTCCCCCGGTTTCCCCGTGGCACACGCCACCGTGACGGACCTGTTGGAGCGTCCGCTGCACGAGGAGGAGGAAGGCCCGACGTCCGATGTGACGGTCGAGCTGCGCCCGTTCCAGATCCTGACGCTCCGGCTCCGGCCGCAGCATCCGCCTGCCGGGTGAGCCCGGGCGTTCGGTCCGGCGGCGGACCGGACATGCGGGAAGGCGCCGGACAACGCGCCGGCCGGGGCCCCGTGGAACGGGACCCCGGCCGTGTGCCGGTGAGCATGCGTGAGCGTGGAGTGCCTCCACACCGCGCGGTTCGGACCCCTATCGGCGTCAGCCGGGTCCGCGGCGCGGTGCACGCACGCTTGCAACGATCAGACGATCCAAGCGAGCGGCCTAGCGCTCGACGTCGACCAGGCCGCCACCGCCGGTGTGCACGCCACCCGACGGGCGGTGGTGCTTCTTGTTGTGGTGCTTCTTGACGTGGTGCTTCTTCTTGGCGTGCTTGATGTGGTGGTGGTGCGTGACGTGGTGGTGACGGTGCACCTCCACCCGGCGCTCGATGTGACCGTTGAGGCAGGTGTTACCGAAGGCCGGGTTCAGCAGCCCCCCGATGTTGATGGTGTTGCCGCACACATTGACCGGAATGTGGATCGGGACCTGAATCGCGTTGCCCGACACCACTCCCGGCGAATTGGCTGCGCCGCCGGCCGCGTCACTGTCTGCGAACGCTGCCGACATGCCACCCAGGCAAGTACTTGCCGCGAGAGCGGCAATAGCTGTCACCCGCGTGATCCGTGACATAACAATCTCCCGATCGCTCCAAGCGGCTCACTGCCGCTTCCTGTTACTTCCCTTCGGCGCGTACGGCCCCATCCTTAGAGAGTTTGCTAACATTTCACTCTTTTCGGGGATAAGTGTGGTTTAGAGACCGCGCAATGAGGCCAAGGACGTCGGCTGAACCCTGGGCCAGATGCGAGGAGGGGGCAGCTGAGCCCGTTCCGGCACGGCGTTCGACGTACCCTTGCGGCGTGACGCCGCACAGGACCGTCGACGCAGACATCGACGCGATGATCGAGGACCTCAGGACGCTCGTCGAGGTCGAATCCCCCTCCCGCGATCTGGACGCCTTGAGGGCGTCGGCCAAGGCTGTTGCCGCTGTCATCGAGCGCCGGCTCGGCGGGCAGGCCGTCCTCGTCGAGAGCGAAGCCGGGCCGCATGTCCACTGGTCCGGCGGCGGCGATCCGACCGTCCTGATCCTCGGTCACCACGACACGGTGTTCCCGCTCGGCACGCTGGCGCGCCGGCCGTTCACGGTCGCGGACGGGCGGGCGACCGGGCCCGGCGTCTTCGACATGCTCGGCGGGCTGGTGCAGGCGATCCATGGCGTGGCGATGATCGAGGACCGGTCGGGCGTCGAGATCCTGGTGACCGCCGACGAAGAGGTCGGCTCCCACTCCTCCCGGGCTCTCATCGAGGAGCGCGCCCTCGCCTGCGGCGCCGTACTGGTGGGTGAAGGTGCCGCGGACGGCGGGGCCCTCAAGACCGGCCGTAAGGGCTGCGGCACGTTCCATGTCGCCATCACGGGCCGGGCGTCGCACGCGGGCCTGGAACCGGCGGCCGGGGTCAATGCCCTGATCGAGGCGGCACACCAGGTGCTGGATATCGCGGCGCTCGGCCGGCCCGACATCGGCACCACCGTGACCCCGACGGTCGCCGCCGCGGGAACCCTGGACAACGTCGTGCCCGCGGAGGCGGCCGTCACCGTCGATGTCCGGGTCGAATCGGCCGGGGAGAAGGAGCGAATCGAGGCCGCCTTCGCGGCACTTGCTCCGCATCTCGACGAGGCCGAGATCGCGGTGACGGGCGCCGTCGGCCGGCCGCCGATGCCCGAGTCGGCGGCGGCCGGACTTTTCGCGGTGGCGCAGCAGCTGCTCCCCGGGATCGAAGCCGTGGCCGTCGGCGGCGGAAGCGATGGCAACTTCACGGCCGCGCTGGGGGTGCCCACCCTCGATGGCCTGGGGGCGGTCGGGGGCGGTGCCCACGCCGATCACGAGTATGTGGTGATCGACGCCATGGCCGAGCGGGCGCAGCTGATCGCCGGGCTGGTGAACGCCCTTCAGCACCCGGAGCGGAACGAGACCGTCCGCGCGCGGTGAGGGAGCGGGCGAGGCCGCGGCACCGATCGCGGGCCGGAGCTCAGCGCGCGCTGCCCATATTGCGGTCGGTGTCGGCGCCCTGGAGCATCAGGGTGGTCTCCTCGATGCGGCGGAAGCGGCCGTCGGGCGCGAAGTCGGCGAACACATAGACCTCCATGCGCACGGTCGAGTCATCCTTCTTCGTGATGTGGACGGTGTGCCGGTCGGCGTACTTGCTGCCGTCGTACAGCTCCTCGTGGACCTGGACCTGGCCCCCGGCGACGAGGGTGCGCAGGTGGGTGATGTGCTCGACGAACCCGGCGCGGTCGATCCACTCGCCGTCCGTGCGCTGGCGGTACTCGGGGGCGAAGTGGCGGTCGGCGGCCTCCTGCACGGTGATGTCGCGGGCGAAGAGCAGGTCGTTCAGGGCGGCTTCGATAAAACCGGTGCGCGTCATGGGAGTCCCCTCAATCACGGAAGAAGTGCGTGCGTTACGCACGCATCTCCTGCACTGTAGCAGCAGACGCGTGCGTTGTGCACGCTATTCTGGTGAGGTGGAGAACGAGGTAGGACATGAGATCGCAGCGGCGCTGGGCATCCTGCTCAGGCGCACCACCCGCACGCAGCTGCACCAGCAGCTCACCGAGGGCATGGGCGAGGCGGTGGACGAACTGACGTACCCGGTCCTCAGCGCACTCGCCCGGACCGGGCCTCGCAGCGCGGCCGACCTGGCGCCCGACGTCGGGGTCGACCGCTCCGGCGTCACCCGGCGTGCCTCACGACTGGAGGCCGCCGGCCTCGTCCGCCGCGAGGCCGATCCCGCCGACCGGCGCGCGCAGTTGCTCGTCCTCACCACGCAGGGCCAACGCGCGGTGGCCGAGCTGCGGGAGCGGCTGGCCGCGCACATCATGGCGAGCCTGTCCTCGTGGCCGCCGGGCGAGGCCGAGGCGTTCGCCCGTCAGCTGCGCCGTTTCACCGTGGACGGCCCGTTCGGTTAGGGCTGCGGGTCCCTGCCCCGCAAACCTTGAGGGCTGTCCTGTAGTCCGTGCGCGCACCAGGAATTACCGGACGTCCCTCAAGGCCGGGGAATGTTGCGCAAGTTGGAGCGGGCCATTTGCAGCATGCGGCCGACTCCGCCGTCCAGCACCATCTTTCCGGCCGACAGGGCGAAGCCGGAGACCATCTCGGCGCTGATCTTCGGCGGCATGGAGAGGGCGTTGGGGTCGGTGACGATGTCGACCAGGGCCGGGCCCTTGTGGCGGAAGGCGTCGCGCAGGGCGCCGCGCAGCTGCTTGGGCTTCTCGACCCGGACGCCGTGCGCCCCGGCCGCGCGGGCGATGGCCGCGAAGTCCGGGTTCTGGTTGGTGGTGCCGTACGACGGCAGACCGGAGACCAGCATCTCCAGCTCCACCATGCCCAGCGACGAGTTGTTGAACAGCACCACCTTCACCGGCAGGTCGTATTGGACCAGGGTGAGGAAGTCGCCCATCAGCATCGAGAATCCGCCGTCGCCCGACATGGAGACGACCTGCCGCCGCCGGTCGATGAACTGGGCGCCGATCGCCTGCGGGAGCGCATTGGCCATCGAGCCGTGGCTGAACGAACCGATCACCCGGCGGCGGCCGTTGGGGGTGAGGTAGCGGGCGGCCCAGACGTTGCACATACCGGTGTCGACGGTGAAGACGGCGTCGTCGGCGGCCTCTTCGTCCAGGACCGAGGCGACGTACTCGGGGTGGATCGGGGTGTGCTTCTCGACCTTGCGGGTGTAGGCCTTGACCACACCTTCGAGTGCCTCGGCGTGCTTCTTCAGCATCCGGTCGAGAAACTTGCGGTTCTCCTTCGGCCGGACCTTGGGGATCAGACCGCGCAGCGTCTCGCGGACGTCGCCCCAGACGGCCAGGTCGAGCGTGGTGCGGCGGCCCAGGTGTTCGGGCCGGACATCGACCTGGACGATCTTGACGTCATCGGGCAGGAACGCGTTGTACGGGAAGTCCGTGCCGAGCAGGATCAGCAGATCGCATTCATGGGTGGCCTCGTAGGCCGCGCCGTAGCCGAGCAGGCCGCTCATGCCCACGTCGTAGGGGTTGTCGTACTGGATCCACTCCTTGCCGCGCAGCGCATGTCCGACCGGGGACTTCACCCGCTCGGCGAACTCCATCACCTCGGCGTGCGCGCCCGCCGTGCCGCTGCCGCAGAACAGCGTGACCTTGTCGGCCTCGTCGATCATCGCGGCCAGTGCGTCGAGTTCGGTGTCTCCCGGGCGGACGGACGGGCGCGCGGTGACCAGGGCGTGTTCGATGGCGCGCTCGGGGGCCTGTTCGGCGGCGACATCGCCGGGGAGGGAGACGACCGCGACGCCGCTCTGCCCGATGGCGTGCTGGATCGCGGTCTGGAGCACCCTCGGCATCTGCTGGGTGCTGGAGATCAGCTCGCTGTAGTGGCTGCACTCGACGAACAGCCGGTCGGGGTGGGTCTCCTGAAAGAAGGTGGTGCCGATCTCGCTGGAGGGGATGTGCGAGGCCAGGGCGAGGACCGGGGCCATCGAACGGTGGGCGTCGAACAGGCCGTTGATGAGGTGCAGATTGCCGGGGCCGCAGGACCCGGCGCAGGCCGCGAGGGAGCCGGTGAGCTGCGCTTCCGCCCCGGCGGCGAAGGCGGCGGTCTCCTCGTGCCGGACCTGGATCCAGTCGATCGCGGAGTTCCGGCGGATGGCGTCCACCACCGGGTTCAGGCTGTCGCCGACGACGCCGTAGAGCCGTCGCACCCCTGCCCGCACCAGGATGTCCACGAACTGCTCGGCCACGGTCTGCTTCGCCATGTCGCTGTCGCTCCTTCGACGGGTGTGCGGCGGGTGGGTGACGGCCCGCTGACGCGGTGGGCCCCGTCCCGGGAACCTCCAGGGCCTTGTCCCATGTACCCATGGGGTGCCCGGGGCCGCCTCCGCTGCGCCGCTCCTTACCCGCCCGCGCTCCGGCTCCGCGTCTGCCCGCCGCTACGCCTCCCACACCCCGACGGCCGTACGGTCCTTCGAGTGGCCCGCCACCCGAAGTTGCGCGGCGGCCAGGAAGGCCACCAGTCCCGGAGGCTCGGCGGCGGACCACTGTCCGGCCAGCCGGGCGGCGAACGCGGGCTCCTGCTGGAGCGGCTCGGCGAGGCCGGCGCTGCACAGCAGCAGAGTGTCGCCCGGACGGGCGAAGGCCGTCCGGAAGAGGAACGGTTCGGGCCGGTCCGGGCCGTCGGCCGGTGACCGGCCGGCGGCGGAACGCGGCCGTCCGCCGGTGCCGTCCGGTCCCCCGTTCACGGTCAGGTCCGGCACCGCGGGCTCCAAGTCCTCCCAGTCGCCGTCGCGGAGCCGGAAGAGGCCGCCCGCGCCGATGCCGAAGAAGACCCGGGTACGGCAGTCCGGGTCGGCGGGCAGCAGCAGACAGCGCAGCGCGGGCGGGTACCGCTCCGCTGCGGCGTCCGGCTCGCGGGGCCGGCCGCGCAGCCTGCCGTAACTGCGGTCGGTGAGCCGCTGAAGCCCGGATTTGAGGGCGCTGCGGTGGTCCGTACGGATGTCCTCCGCCAGTCGGGTGTAACTGCGGCCGACCGCGCTGCCGATCCGGGCACAGGCCTCGTGGGCGGCGCGATGGGCGCCCTCGCCGGCGGGCCGGCCGGTGGCGACGGCGACCAGGATCAGGGCGTGCCGGCCGGCCCCGAAGCGGGCGGTGAGCAGTGCGTCGCGGCGTACGTCACCGCGGTGGCGGGCGAGGTCGCCGCGCCGGGACGCGGCGAGCAGGGTCAGCGAGCCGTACCGGGCGCCGTCCAGAGCGGTGTCCGGCACCAGTTCGTCGAGGGCGGCCGGGTCGGCTGCGGGCAGGGTGCCCAGCTCGGGTTCGGACGGCGGCGGGCGGTCGGCCGGGAGCCCGGTGGGGGCTGGTGCGGGGGTGTCGCCGGGTGTCTGAGGCGCAGATGGGGCGGCCGGGCGGGCGGGGGATGCCGGGCGGGGGCCCGTGGCCTGGAGCGGGATCGGCGCCGGCGGGGAGGGCGCGGGGCGGGCCGGGGGCGGCTGGGGTGCCGGCGCCGGGCGCCGTGGTGTGGCGACCGCCCGGAGCGCCGAGGCGACCCGGTCATCGAGGGTGTCCGGGGCGTCGGACGGCCCGGCATCGCGCACCGCGGCGCGTCCCGGTGCGTCGTCGCCGCCTCCCTCGCCGTACAACTGCCGCCACCAGTCGTCCTCCTGGCCGCACCCGGCCCCCTGCTGGTTCATGCGCCGTATTGTCCCTGCGCGGCCGCCCCCTCAACAGGGCGCGAAAGAGCGTCCACCGGGCGGTCGGGCCCTGAAGGGTGACCGGTCGGGGGGCGGTGATCAGCTCATGTCATCGGAGGGGGGTGGCTGGGGCCCGGGGGTGGGCAGGGTTGCTGGGTTGCCGGGGGCCGGCCGGGTGGTGGGGGCGACGGCCGGTGCGGCTTCGGTGCGGCGGGGACGTCCCTCGCGCTCCCCGGGCCCCGTGCCCCGGCTCCCGTACTCCGCCCGCCCGCCGGGAAGCGCTTCCGGGCCGCTTCCGGCACGCTGGGCCCATGAGAGTGTGCAGCGTACGAGCCGTCACGGGGCGTGCGCCCGCCGGGAGTGAGGCCGGCGCGTGAGTGTGTGGCAGCTGGTCGCGGCCGGTCTGGTGATGCTGCTCGGGCTGCTCGGGGTGCTGGTGCCCGGCATTCCTGGGCCGCTGATCGTCTGGGCGGGCGTCATGTGGTGGACGCTGTCCGAGAAGTCCGGGCTCGCCTGGGTGGTGCTGATGTCCGCCACCGCCGTGCTGCTGCTCAATCAGGTGGTCAAGTGGCTGCTGCCGGCCCGCGATCTGCGGGCCGTGGGCACCCCGTACCGGGCGCTGTTCCTGGCGGGGGTGGCCGGCATCGTGGGCTTCTTCGTGATCCCGGTCATCGGGGGCCTGCTGGGCTCGGTCGGCGGTCTCTACCTGCTGGAACGCATCCGGCTCGGCAGCCATGGCGACGCCTGGGCCTCGACCCGTACGGCCCTGCGCGCCATCGGGCTGAGCGTGCTGGTCGAGCTGTTCGCCTGTCTGCTGGTCGTCGGCGCCTGGACCGGGGCCGTGGTGGCGGGCTGACGCGTCACCCGGCGCGGCCGGCCAGGGCGTACGGGGGTGACTCGGGCGCCGACGGCGACTCCCCCGGCCCGGACGTCTCGCGGGGCGTGGGCATCTGGCCCGGGCCCGGCCCAGGGATCTCACCCGGCCCGGCGGCCTCGCCCGGTCCAGGAACCTCACCCGGCCACGGCATCACGCCCGTCGGCAGCAGCCCCGCGCGCCAGAGATGGTGCACGGCGTAGGCACCCCAGGGCCGCCAAGCGGCCGGGCCCGCCGAACCCGGGCCCGCCGTCCCGCCGCGCTCCGTATCCGCCTCCGCCGGCCTCCCCACGTCGGGGTCGCCCAGCGCCCGCATCCTGAGGTACGCGGCGGTGCGCGGGCCGACGCCGGGCAGGGCGGCCAGGGCGCGTTCGGCGGCGCCGCGGTCCGCGCCCGCGTCCAGCGTGAGGGTGCCGTCGGCGAGTGCGGTGCACAGGGTGCGCAGCGGCTCCGCGACCTCCGCGCCGGTCAGTTCCCCGGGTGCCGGGAAGAGATGGGTGAGCCCGCCGTCCGGCACGTCCAGCGGTGTGCCGTACGTCCGCACCAGCGCGGCGGCGCGTTCCGGTGGGCCGCCCAGCACGGTCCGGACCGCCAGTTCCCCGGGGTCGGCGGCCCCGGGTGACCGCAGGCCCGGCCGCTCGGCCACCAGCGGGCCGAGCAGCGGATCGGCGCCGAGCCGTTCGGCGACCGCGTACGGGTCGGCATCCAGGTCGAACAGCCGGCGGAGGCGCTGGACGGCCGTCGACAGATCCCGCAGGTCGGTCAGCCGCAGCCGGCACTCCAGCCAGCCGCCGCCCGTACCGCGAGCCGCCGGGCACACCAGCCCCGCCGGTGGCCGACGCCGCCGGCGCGGCCCGGCGGGCTCGTCGACCTCGGCGATACCGCTGCCATGGGTGAGCCGCAGCGTACGGCGGTAGGTGCGCCCGCCGCGGGGGCCGCGGGTCTCCTCGACCCCCGGTACCGCCCGTACCTGGAGAAAGTCGAAGATCTCGGCGGCCGCGTACGGTCCGCGGTAGGCGAGCCGGAGCGGAATGCCGGTGGGTGCGGAGCGGCTTGCGGAGCCGGATTCCGGGCCGGTCGCGGCTCCGGGACCGGCCGCGGCGGTGTGGCGGGCGGCGGCACCCCCGTTCCCGGCCGCCGCCCGCAGTTCACTGGGCGTGCCCGCGTAGATCTCCCGGATCGTGTCGTTGAACTGCCGGATGCTGGCGAAACCGGCCGCGAACGCCAGCTCGGTGACCGGCAGCGCGGTGGTCTGGAGCAGCACCCGCGCGGTGTGCGCCCGGCGGGCCCGCGCCAGCGCCACCGGGCCCGCGCCCAGCTCCGCCGTCAGCTGCCGCTGCACCTGGCGCGGGCTGTAGCCCAGCCGCCGCGCCAGCCCGCCGACGCCCTCTCGGTCGACCACGCCGTCCCCGATCAGCCGCATGGCCCGGCCGACCAGGTCGGCGCGCACATTCCACTCGGCGGACCCCGGTACGGCGTCCGGCCGGCAGCGGCGGCAGGCCCGGAACCCGGCCGCCTGCGCGGCGGCGGCCGACGGGAAGAACCGCACATTCACCCGCTTGGGAGTGACCGCGGGGCAGCTCGGCCGGCAGTAGATACCGGTCGTCACCACGGCGAAGAAGAATTCCCCGTCGAACCGCGCGTCCCGGCTGGTCACCGCTTCGTACCTGGCCTCGTCGTCCCTCACGCCCCCAGTCTGCGCCGGGCCCGAGGCGCCGGGCCGGCGGAAATCGGACGTGGCGTTGGAGGTGGGGAGGGCACCCCCGGGCGGCCCCGGCCCCGGGCGGCCCTCCCCGCCTGTCATCTCAGCGCTGCGGCCCCCGCTTCCGTTCCATCAGATGCCGGCCCAGGGCCTGCTTCTGCTTCCAGTCGCGGCGGATCTCGGCGCGCAGCCGGGCGTCCGTCTTGGCCACGATGCGCTGGTTCTCGCGCTGTAGCTTCCGGTAGCTCTCCAGCCGCCGGGCGGACAACTCACCGCATTCCACGGCCTCTTGGACGGCACAGCCCGGCTCCGACCGGTGTGCGCAGTCGTGGAAGCGGCACTCCTCGGCCAGCGCCTCGACCTCCGAGAACGTCCGGGCGAGCCCGGACTCGGCATCCCACATCCCGACGCCACGGAGCCCGGGGGTGTCGATCAGTACCCCGCCGCCGGGCAGCGCCCGCAGGTCCCGGGTGGTCGTGGTGTGCCGGCCCTTGCCGTCCCGGTCCCGGATGGCCCGGACCCGTTGCAGGCGCTCCCCGAGCAGGGCGTTGGCCAGCGTGGACTTGCCCGCACCGGACTGTCCGAGCAGTACGGACGTCCTGCCCGCGAGCACGGCGGCGAGCACATCGATCCCGTCGCCGGTCTCCGAACTGACCGCCAGCACCGGCACCCCGGGCGCGGTGGCCTCGGCGTCCTCGAGGAGATGCGCCAGAGCGGCCGGGTCCCCGGCCAGGTCGGCCTTGGTCAGCACGACCACCGGCTGCGCGCCGTCCTCATCGGTCACTGCGGAGTCGTGCAACGGCCCCGTATCCCCCGCGCCGGACATCGCCAGCGCGAGGAACCGCTCGATCCGCCCGAGGTCCAACTGGTCCGCGAGCGAGACACAGATGACGATGTGGTCGATGTTGGTGGCCAGCACCTGGCCCTCGGACCGCTTCGACGAGGTCGACCGCACGAACGCCGTCCGGCGCGGCAGCAACGCCCGTACGACGCCGTCGACATGGTCGCCGCTGCGTCCGTTCTCCAGGTCGAGCACGGCCCAGTCGCCGGTGCACGGCACCCGCATCGGGTCACGGGTCGCCACCAGCGCGGTGTCGGCCAGAACGGTCCGGATGCCGTCGCCGTCCGCCACGACGGCGTCCACCCGCCCGCGGTCCACGCGGACGATACGGCCGGGCACGAGCCCCTGCCCGGCAAAGGGGGTGAAGCTCCGCGCGAATCCGTCGTCCCAGCCATAGGGGGTCAGCGGGTGCGCAGCGGAGAATTCGAGGTCGAACAACGGGATGGCCCTTCGAGAAGGAGCGGTCCCGGCTGTGCGCGCGAGAGGCGCGCGAAGAAGTGAGGTCGAGTCAGCCGGAGACCACAGGGAGGAAGTTGATGATCTTCTGGATGCGGGCAGCGCCCTGCGCAACGACAGTCATCAGTACTCACCTCCGCGTATCTCAACAGGCCACGAGGACAGCCTCGGGCCGTCCGCTCGAACGCTGCGACTGTAGACCGGCCCCGCGCGTCGGCGCCAACCATTTTTCCGGCCCGGTTTTCTGCGGTGCGCCACGGCCGCCCGGCCGGCGCGCCCGGGTAGCCATGGCAGTCATCGCACAGCGGGATCCGGCGGCCCCTCCCCCCTCGAAGCCCGCCGTCCTCAGGCGCCCGCGACGCCGTCGATGCGCTCCCGGAGCAGATCCGCATGCCCGTTGTGGCGTGCGTACTCCTCGATCATGTGGACCAGGATCCAGCGCAGGGAAACCCTCTGGTCGCCGACGAAACCGGCCTCCCGCTCCGAGAGCGTGCCCGAATCGTCGAGCGAAGCGGTGGCGATCAGCTCACGGCTCCGGGCGACCTCCGCGCGCCAGTCGGCCAGCGCCTCGTCGATGCCGCGGTCCGGGGCGAGGGTGAACCCGTCGCCCTTCTCCGCCTCGTACACCGGCGGTATGTCCTGGCCGGCGAACACCCGCTGGAACCAGTTGCGTTCGACCTCCGCCAGATGCTGGACCAGGCCCAGCAGCGTCATGGTGGACGGGGCCACCGAGGTCAGGCGGACCTGCTGGTCGTCCAGTCCCGCGCACTTCAGCGGGAGCGTGGCACGGTGAAACTCCAACCAGCTCTCCAGCATGGCGCGTTCATCGGCGTGCGGGGGCGGAACGAGCCGCCCGTCCGGTGTCATTCCCATGCTCCACAGCCTCGCACGGACCACTGACAATCGGCGTGGAGCGGCGGCACGGACGAGCGGCCCGGCGCGACGGCGGGGGCTCCTCCGGGGGTACGGCCCGGCGGCCGCCCGGGTCACCCGGCACGCAGGGCCTTCTTGAGGATCTTGCCGGTGGGACCCTTGGGCAGTTCGGCGACGATGCGGATCTCGCGGGGATATTTGTAGGCGGCCAGCCGTTCCTTGCAGTGGGCGGTGAGGTCCTCGGCGGTGGCGGTCGTGCCCCGCTTGAGGCTGACCACGGCGACGACCTCCTCGCCGAGCCGGTCGTCGGGGCGGCCGATGACCGCGGCCTCGGCGACGGCGGGGTGGGTGTGCAGGACCTCTTCGACCTCGCGCGGATAGACGTTGTAGCCGCCCCGTATGACGAGGTCCTTCTTGCGGTCGACGATGAAGAAGTAGCCGTCCTCGTCGCGGTGTCCGAGGTCTCCGGTGTGCAGCCAGCCATCGCGCAGCGTTTCGGCGGTCTCCTCGGGGCGGCGGTAGTAGCCCTTCATGACGTTGTGGCCGCGGACGAGGATCTCGCCCACATGCTCGGGTCCCGGCGGCAGTTCGTTGCCCGATGCGTCGACGACCCGGACCTCGACGCCCCAGATCGGCTTGCCGATCGAGAGCACCTTGCGCTGCTCCGCGCTGATGTTGAAGGTCGCCGTGCTGGCCGTCTCGGAAAGCCCGTAGCCCTCCAGGATCACCACACCGGGGAACTTCTCCTCGAAGGCGCGGATCACCTCGCCGGGCATCGCCGCACCGCCGGAGACCCCGACCCGCAGGGCGCCGAGGTCCCGGGTGCCGGTGTCGGCCTGCAAGAGGGCCGCATACATGGTGGGGACGCCGGCGAAGACCGTGCAGCGGTGCCGTTCGAGGGCGTCGAGGACCGCGCCGGTCTCGAACCGCGGCACCAGGGCGAGGGTGCCGCCGTGGCGTACGGCCATATTGAGGACGCTGGAGAGGCCGAAGACATGGAAGAGCGGCAGCACGGCGAGGCTGATGTCGTCGGGACGGAACCCGAACAGCTCACCGGAGACGGTGCAGTTCATATGGAGCTGGAAGTGGGTGAGCTCGGCGCCCTTGGGGCGGCCGGTGGTGCCGCTGGTGTAGAGGAGAACGGCGGTGTCGTCGGCGCTGGTGGGCGCCATCTCGCCGGTGTCGTCGGCGGCGTACAGCTCGTCGTACGGACGGGTTCCGGCGATCCGCCGGTCGCTGCCGGGCGGGTGGACGACATAGGTCCCGACGCCGCCGGCCAGCTCCGCCCCCTTGACCGCTTCGGCCGCGAAGTCCTCGTAGGCGATGAGGAGTTCGGCTTCGGAGTCCTGGAGGTGGTAAGCGATCTCGGGGGCCTTCAGGAGAGGGTTGAGCGGGACCATGACCAGTCCCGCCTTGAGGATTCCGTAGTACGTGAAGAGGAACTGCGGCACGTTGGGCAGCTGGACGGCGACCTTGGCGCCCCGCCGGAGGCCGAGCCCCCGCAGGGTGGCCGCGACCCTGCCGGACGCCTCGTCGACCCGGTCGTAGGTGACAGTCAGGTCACCTATGTGGCACAGGGGTTTGCCGGGGTGGGAAAGACGGGACTCCCGAAGGGCGGTCGCGAGATTGAAGGTCATCCGGGCTCCTGGCGTGCGGCGGCTCGTACCACGGACTGCATCGGACGCGCCGAGCATAGAGAGCGGCTGAGCATTGCTCAATAGCGCGTACGCAGAATGCCGCGGCAGCGCCACGGGCCGATCGGCCGAGCACCTGGCGCCGCACGGCCGGGCACCTCACGGTGGAGCACAATGCTAAATATGGGTCATGACGGAAATTTTCGGGCGAGAAGGTGACGATGCACCGGCGTCACCACGCTCCCCGGGAACGCGCCCGCGCTCGCCGCTGAACGGTCCTCGCCTCGCGGGCCGGGTGTCCGTACGGCAGCTCGCCCGCGCGGTGCTGCTGGGGATCGTGGCCGTCCTGGCGCTCGCCTTCCAGGCCCCCGACGCGAGCGCCCGGCAGGGCCGTCAGCTCGCGGCCGCCGCGGCCCAGCCCGCCACCCAGGCGCCGGACACCCGTACCGCCGTACGCGCCGCCCACCCCCCGCCGCCCCGGGAAGCGGCGGCCCCGGAGCAAACGGGCGCACAGGGGGAGGACCAGTTTCCGGTGCTGCTCGGCTCCGCCGCCGGGGTGCTGCTGCTGGTGGCCGGCGGGGCGGCCCTGGTGGGGTGGCGGCTGCGGCGGCAGACCGGCGGGGTGCGTCCGGCCGAGATGCGGCAGCGGTACGACCACCATGACGCGGTGCTGCACGCCGTACGGGAGGGCGTCCTGATCCTCGGCAGTGACGGACGGCTGCTGCTGGCCAACGACGAGGCCCGGCGGCTGCTCGAACTGCCTGCGGACGCGGAACGGCGCCCGGTCGCGGACCTCGGGCTGGAACCGCAGCTGAGCGCGCTGCTCGCGTCGGGGCGGGCGGCGACCGACGAGGTGCTGCTGGCGGGCGACCGGCTGCTCGCGGTGAACGTCCGGCCGACCGCCCCGAGCGGCCGTCCCGCCGGGACCGTGGTGACGCTGCGGGACACCAGAGAGCTGCGGGCGCTGGCCGGCCGGGCGAGCGTGGCCCAGGAACGGCTGAAGCTGATCTACGACGCGGGGCTGCGGATCGGCGCCACGCTGGATGTGGGGCGGACCGCCGAGGAGCTGGCCGAGGTCGCGGTGCCCCGGTTCGCCGATGTGGTCACCGTCGAGCTGCTGGAGCCCGTGCTGCGCGGCGACGAACCGACGGTCGGGGCGAACGCCGAACTCCAGCGGATGGCGGTCAAGGGGGTCCCCGAGGAAACGGCGATCTACCGGGTCGGCGAGGTGATGCGCTATGTGTCCGGTACGCCGATGGCGACGGGCCTGGCGAGCGGCCGGCCGGTCCTCGTCGGCGACCTGTCCGCCTCGGACGCCTGGCGGCAGCAGGACCCGGACGGCACCCAGCGGGTCCTGGACTCCGGTATCCGCTCGCTGATCACCACACCGCTTCAGGCGCGCGGCGTGGTGCTGGGGCTGGCCAATTACTGGCGGTCCGGCGCCTCCGGCACCTTCGAGGAGGAGGATCTGGCCTTCGCCGAGGAGCTGACCGCACGGGCCGCGGTCGCGGTCGACAACGCCCGCCGCTACACCCGCGAGCACACCACCGCCGTCACCCTCCAGCGCAGCCTGCTGCCGCAGACCCTGCCCGAGCAGTCCGCGCTGGCCGTCGCCCACCGCTATCTGCCCGCGCACGCCGGGGTCGGCGGCGACTGGTTCGATGTGATCCCGCTGCCCGGCGCCCGGGTCGCGCTGGTCGTCGGCGATGTCGTGGGACACGGTCTGCACGCCGCCGCCACCATGGGCCGGCTGCGGACCGCGGTCCACAACTTCTCCGCCCTCGACCTGCCGCCCGACGAGCTGCTGAACCACCTGGACGAACTGGTCACGCATATCGACACGGATGAGGCGCGGGCAGCCGGCCTCGGGGCAGACACAGGCACCGGCACCGGCACCGACCCCGGCACCGGCGGCAGGGGACTCGACGGCGCGGGGACGTGGTCCGTCGGCAGTGAGGGCGACCCCGAAGGCGTGCCGGGGCGCACCGGCATCACCGGCGCGACCTGCCTGTACGCCATCTACGATCCGGTCACCGGCCGGGTCACGCTGGCCACCGCAGGGCACCCCGCCCCGGCCGTGATCGGCCCCGCCGGCTCCGTCTCGTTCCCCGAGGTGCCCGTCTCCCCGCCCCTGGGCCTGGGCAGCAGCGTGCCGGTGGAGACCGCGGAGCTGACGCTGAGCGAGGGCTCCCGGCTGGTGCTCTACACCGACGGGCTGGTCGAGAACCGGGACCGCGATATCGCCACCGGTCTGGAGCTGCTCCGTACGGCCCTGGCGGCCGGGGCGGACCGCACCCCCGAGGAGACCTGTACTGCGGTCCTCGACGCGATGCTGCCCGCCCACCCCAGCGACGACATCGCCCTCCTGGTGGCCCGCACCCAGCTGCTGGACCCCACACGGGTCGCCGAATGGGAGGTGCCCTCCGACCCGGCGGCCGTCGCCCCCGTACGGGCGGCCTGTCTGCGCATGCTGGAGTCCTGGGGCCTGGCGGCGATCGACTTCACCACCGAGCTGATCCTCAGCGAACTGATCACCAACGCCATCCGCTACGGCGCCCAGCCGATCCGGGTCCGGCTGCTGTACGACCGCGCCCTGATCTGCGAGGTCTCCGACGGCACCAGCGCCTCCCCGCATCTGCGCCGCGCCGCGACCACGGACGAGGGCGGCCGCGGCCTCTTCCTCGTCGCCCAGTTCGCGCACCGCTGGGGCACCCGCTACACACCGGGCGGCAAGGTCATCTGGACCGAACAGTCCCTCGACGGCGACCGCCCGGAGCCCGGCCCGGACGCGACCGAGGACGTCCTCGACCAGTGGGACGACGTGCCGGCGCTGTGAGGGGGAGGAGGTCCTCTGGCGGGGGTCCTGCCGGATGCAGCCCCCTCACCCCCTGGCTAAGCTCGTTGAAGGGGCCGACGACTGATCTTGGAGGCTCCCATGGTGCAGTTGCCCGAAGCGCGTGATCTGGCTCCGCGGCTGGCCGTTGGTGCGTTCATCCTGGATTCCGGGCTGACGCTGCTGCGGGCCGACCCGGCGACCGCCGAGGGCGTGCACGGGATGGCGCGGGTGGCCTATCCATTCCTGGACAAGATGCCCGCCGAGCAGTTCACCCGGCTGCTGGCGTGCTCCGAAGTCGCGGTCGGCGGTGCGCTGCTGGCACCGTTCGTCCCCACCCGGCTGGCCGGACTCGCGCTGACCGGGTTCTCCGGCGGACTGGTCGGGATGTATCTGCGAACTCCCGGGATGCGGAAGCCGGGGAGCCTGCGGCCGACCCAGAACGGCACCCCCTTGGCCAAGGACGTCTGGATGCTGGGCATCGGCCTCGGATTCCTGGGCGCGGCGAGCCGCCGACGCCGGGCCGCGGCCCGCCGATACCGTCGCGCGACCCTCTCCCGGCGCCGCAGGTGCTGGTGCCGCGGCTGAACCTTCCCGGCACGAGGCCCCGTACGAGCCCCTCGACCGTCCGGGCCGCCGGCCAGTCGCCGGTGCGCCGCCCGGTCCGCTCTCCCCCCAAACGCGGCCCGCTACTGGCGCACCAGCCACGTCGCCCGATCCACTTCCCGGTCGAGGTCCCGCAGCAGGAAGCCGAGGAGTCGTCGGCCGCCGGCGCCGATCAGGGGACGGGCGCCTGACCCGGCCGGCCCGTCAGCCGACCGACCGCCGTCGTACGGCCCGTACGGCGGTCGCGCAGCCCGCGCCCGTGGCGGCGGCGAGGAGGAGGACGAGCAGGCTCGTCCGGTCCGGGGCGTGGAAGGCCAGTTCGGAGTGCTGGTGGAGGACGAAGCCGTCGTAGAACATCCAGGACGCCAGGGCCGCGACGGGGGCCAGGGCCGGGCGGGTGCGGAGTGCCACGGCCAGCGTCAGCAGGGCGAAGAGGGCCAGTACGGCGGATGGGTGGGCGGTCGCGCCGGTCAGCAGCAGGGCGGTCACCAGCAGCGCCGCCCCGACGGCGCCGAGCGGCAGCGCGAGGTCACGGGCGAGGGTGCGGTCCGGCGGCACCCGGTGGGCCGGCTGCGGTGCCGACGGCCTGACCTGGGGGAACTGCGTGGTGCGGGGGCGGTATGGGCGGAGCGGGGGCGCCGGGCGGTGAAGGGTGGTCATGGGGAGCACCTCCTGCTGCGGCCTCGTGCGGCGGACCGGTGATGTGGTCCGGTGGATCCGCGGTGGACCCTTGCCGCCAGATTGCGCCCCCGGGACGGTCCGGGAGCGCCGTGGCGCAGTCTTTAACGCGCTGCGTACGGGCGGTGGACGCTTTCTGACACCGTCTTGACGTCAGGGGGTGAACCGGCCGATGTCGCCGGATGCGGGGTGGGCCGGGGCGACGCTCACACGGTGATGCATACTCGCTCCTCGTTGCCCGAACCGACGACCGATGATCGGCAGGACGTACCCGCATGACCAGTGTCCAGGCGGACCCCGCGCCTCCCGCCGCCCCCACCTCCCGACGGTGGCGCGGCTGGCTGCTGGACGGGCTGAGCAGTCAGGCCGCCCGCCACCCCGGGCCGCACGGCACCCCGCCGGCCGAGCACAAGGGGCACTCCTGGTGGCGGGTGATGTGCCTGACCGGTGTCGACTACTTCTCGACCCTGGGCTACCAGCCGGGCATCGCCGCGCTGGCGGCCGGGCTGCTGTCGCCGTTCGCCACGCTCGTGCTGATCGCGCTGACGCTGCTCGGCGCGCTGCCGGTGTACCGCCGGGTCGCCAAGGAGAGCCCGAACGGCGAGGGTTCGATCGCCATGCTGGAGCGGCTGCTGCCCTGGTGGGCGGGGAAGCTGCTGGTGCTGGTGCTGCTGGGGTTCGCCGCCACCGACTTCATCATCACGATGACGCTGTCGGCCGCGGACGCCTCGGCGCACGTCGTGGAGAACCCGTTCGCCCCTCCGCTGCTGCACGGCGCGAACCTGTGGATCACCCTGGTGCTGCTGGCCGCCCTGGGCGCGGTGTTCCTCAAGGGCTTCCGTGAGGCGATCGGCATAGCCGTCGGCCTGGTCGGCACCTATCTGGCGCTGAACGTCGTCGTCCTGGCCACCTCGGCCTGGCAGGTGCTGTCGCACCCGGTGGTGATCGACAACTGGTGGGGCGCCATGACCGCCGCGCACTCCTCGCCGCTGGCGATCGTCGGGGTGGCGCTGCTGGTCTTCCCCAAGCTGGCGCTGGGCATGTCCGGCTTCGAGACGGGCGTCGCCGTGATGCCGCAGGTCCAGGGCGATGCCGCGGACACCGCGGCGCACCCGGCCGGCCGGATCCGCGGCACCCGCCGGCTGCTGACCACCGCGGCGCTGGTGATGAGCGGTTTCCTGCTGCTGTCGAGCCTGGCCACCACCCTGCTCATCCCGCAGCACGAGTTCGAGGCCGGCGGCTCCGCCAACGGGCGGGCGCTGGCCTACCTGGCGCATCAGCACCTCGGCGAGGCCTTCGGCACCGTCTACGACCTCTCCACCATCGCCATCCTCTGGTTCGCCGGTGCCTCGGCGATGGCCGGACTGCTCAACCTCGTCCCGCGCTATCTGCCGCGCTACGGCATGGCCCCGGAGTGGGCGCGGGCGGTGCGCCCGCTGGTGCTGATCTTCCTGGCCATCGCCTTCGGCATCACCGTCCTGTTCAACGCCAGCGTCGATGAGCAGAGCGGTGCGTATGCGACCGGTGTGCTGGTGCTGATGCTCTCGGCGTCCTTCGCCTCCACCGTCGCCGCCCGCCACCGCCGCCACCGGGCGTCCGCCGTCGGCTTCGGCGCCATCACCGTCGTCTTCGGCTACACCCTGATCACCAATGTCATCGAGCGGCCGGACGGCCTGAAGATCGCCCTGCTGTTCATCCTGGGCATCCTGCTGACCTCGTTCGCCTCACGGGTGCACCGGGCCTTCGAACTGCGCGCCGTACAGGTCGGCTTCGACGGGACCGCGCAGCGGCTGATCGACGCCGCGCTGGCGGCCGGGCCGCTGCGGGTCATCGCCAACGAGCCCGACGAGCGGGACGAGGCGGAGTACCGGGAGAAGGAGTACAGCCAGCGCGAGGAGACCCATATCCCCGACGGGCGGCCGGTGTTGTTCCTGGAGGTCACCGTCCGGGACTCCTCGGACTTCACCACGGACCTGCACGTCCAGGGCGAGGAGCGGTACGGGGCGCAGATCCTGCGGGTGGAGGGCGCCGGTGTGGCGAACACCATCGCCGCCGTCCTGATGCAGCTGCGCGAGCACACCGGCCAGGTGCCGCACGTCTACTTCAACTGGACCGAGGGCCATCCGCTCAGCCATCTGCTGCGCTTCCTGGTCTTCGGCGACGGCGAGGTCGCGCCGGTCACCCGGGAGGTGCTCCGCCGCGCCGAGCCCGACCCGGCCCGGCGGCCCCGGGTCCACGTGGGCTGACGCCCCCGGCCGGTGCCCGGCGACGCGGGTAGGGCCCCGGCTCCGGCGCCCGCCGGCTGTGGCAGGCTGCGCACAGATGCCCGGCCGTACCGGTCGCCGGGCCGGAGAGATCGGGAACCACCGGCCATGCACACCTCTCACCCCGGGGGCCGGGCCGTCGGTCCCGCCGAGCACCGCGCCGCCGTCGCGACCGAGACCGCCGCATTCGTGGCGGCGCTGGACGGCGCGGACCTGACGGCCCCGGTGCCCGGCTGCCCGGATTGGGCGCTCCGTGACCTGGTCAAGCACACCGGGAGCGTGCAGCGCATGTTCTCCGTGCTGCTGCGCCGACTGGTCCAGGAACCGCCGCGAAGCCGGGAGGTGGAGCTGCATCTGCCGACCGCGGAGGACGGCTGGGCCGACTGGCTGTCGGCGAGCGCCGCGGAGGCCGCGGACGCCTTCGCCGGCACCGATGCGGACGCCCCGATGTGGGCGTGGGGCGCCGATCAGCACGCCCGGTTCTGGATGCGGCGGATGCTGTTCGAGACGCTGGTGCACCGCACGGACGCGGAGCGCGCGCTCGGCCGCCGGCCGGTGATCGACCCCGCGCTCGCGACGGACGGCGTGGACGAGTTCCTGACGAACCTGCCGTACGCCACGTTCTTCGCGCCCCATGTGGCCCGGCTGCGCGGCGAGGGCGAAACCCTCCGCTTCCGGTGCACCGACACGGACGGCGACTGGCTGATCCGACTGCGGCCCGACAACTTCGGAGTCGAGCCCAGGGCCGGGGAGGACACGACAGCCGCCTCCGCCGACGCCGGTGTCCAGGGCACGGCGGCGGATCTGCTGCTGCTCCTGTACGGGCGCCTGGACCGCGGCTCGGACGCCGTCGAGACCATGGGCAATGAGGAGCTACTGACGCGCTGGTTCAGCAACTCCGCGTTCTGAGGCGGGAGTTGCCGGTGCGTAGATCTCTGCGGGCCCGCAACTCCTCGCGGCGGGCCGACTGTTCTTCCCGGCCCCTCGACCGAAGCTCTCCCACAGAATGCCGGACGGTCAGTTCCGCCGGCCGAGCGCCTTCGCCCGGGTGTGGGCCCAGCCCGTCAGCAGCACTCCGACGGCGACCAGCGCCATGTGTACGGCCAGCGTGACGGTGAAACCACCACCGAGCCAGCCGAGGAATCCGGTGTCGGTGTGGTCGAAGAGCAGCCGGATCGCGCCCTGCGCGAAGGCCACCATCACGATGGCGCCGGCGATCTGAAAAATGTCGTACTTCATCGGTCCCCCAAAAAGTGCTGCCTGTACGCGCTGTCGACAGGCCCTCTGTTGCCCCTGTTCCCCTGCCCCCCTGTTCCCCGAGGGCGTTACGAACGTATCATTCGGAAAACCGTAATTGGCCGCTGAATTACTGCGTAATTCGACTTACGTCACACAATTCAGGGAATCGGGAGGGGAATCGTGCGTGCGGAAAAGGGGCGCTCGGGAGGGCCGGTGTGCCGGATGTGCCGTACGGCCCTCCCGCCGGTGGGGCGGGGCCGGCCGGCGCTCTACTGCTCGCGCAGCTGCCAGGCCAAGGCGTACCGGCGGCGCAAGCAGACGCCGGTCCCGGCGCCCGAGCGGCCGGTGGCGGAGGCACCGTCGGGCAAGCGGCTGCGGATCGCCGAGGCGCTCTGGCGGATCGCCGCCGAGCGGGGGCTGCACGCGGCGAGCCTGCGGGAGGTCGCGGCCGAGGCGGGGGTGTCGTTGCGCGCGGTCCAGTACCACTTCGGGAGCAAGCACCGGCTCCTGGTCGACGGGCTGCATCTGCTGCACGCGGAGAACGAGCGCATCGCCCGTTCCCGCATCCCGTTCGATGCCACGGAACCCCGGGGTCTGCTGCGGGCGGTGCTGGACGAATTCCTGCCCGTCGACGCTCAGCGTGCCACCGCGCTGCGGGTGTTCGCCGCGTACTACGCGCGCAGCCTGACCGACCCCGACCTCGCCAAGGTCTTTCTTCCTGCCGAGCAGCCGCTGGAGCGGCTGGTGGCGGAGCTGATCTCGGTGGCGCGGGCCGACGGGCGGACCGCGCCCGGTCTCGATCCGTGGCGCGAGGCCGATCTGCTGGTCTCCGGTGCGGTGGGGCTGGGCAGTGATGTGCTCCACGGGCGCCGCACGCTGGACGAGGTGCGCCGCACCCTGGACTATCACCTCGATCGGATCTTCGCCGGAGACCGGCGCGCGGGGCGCTGATCTCCGGCGAAGGTGACGGGCCGCCGGCCGCCGTCAGCGGGTGGCCGGCTCCGGATAGAACTCCCGTGGCCGGCCGCGGTGGTCCTTGAGCCGGCTGAGCAGGCTCGCCGGATATTCGATGAGCCAGTAACTCGCCGCCGCCACGGGCACCGCCACCAGGAACACGATGAGCAGGGCCGGCAGGAAGCCCGACTGCCCGGTGGGCAGCAGGCCGGCGTTGTGGAGCTGGAGCATGACCGGCTCGTGCCAGATGAACAGGCTGTAGCTGACGAGTCCGGCGGCGGTCAGCCAGCGGGCCGTCAACAGGCCGTGCCAGAAGGTCTGTTGACGTACGTGGAGGGTACTGAAGAGCAGCACCACCCACAGGGCCGAGGCGATCGGGTGGTAGAAGGTGAAGGTGAAGTTCTCCGGGCCGGAGTCCAGGGAGAGCGCGAACAGTCCGGCCGGCGCGAGCGCGGCCAACGGCAGTGCGGTGCGCGGCCCGAGGCGGCCCCGGTCACCGAGGGCGGCGGTCAGCACGGCCAGCCCCATCCCGGCCGCGAACCCGCCGAAGCGGGCCTGCGGGCCGAAGTACACCACCCAGTCGGTGTGCGGCACCCCGAACCGGTAGTGGGCGACGGCGATCCAGGCGAGCGGCGCGGCGTACAGGAACAGGCACCCCGCCGCGCACACCGCCACCCTGGTACGGCGCCGGCGCAGCGGACGGCAGGCACGGACCGCCAGCGGCCCGAGCGCCACCAGGACGAGGTAGAAGAGCACCTCCAGCGACAGCGACCAGGTGGGACCCAGGGTGTAGAAGATCCGCTGCCGGTCGAAGACATGGGTGAAGGTGAGGTGCTCGACCAGGTCCCGCCAGTTGCCGGGCAGGGTCGGATTGCGAGTCGCCCAGACGACCAGCACCGCCAGGAAGTACAGCGGCAGGATCCGGATCGCCCGCCGGAAGAGGAACAGCCGGGCGGGCCGGGTCGAGCCCCCGTCGAGGGCGGCCCGTGCGTACGACAGCGTCAGCAGATACGCCGACAGCACGAAGAAGAGGTCGATGACTTCGAGGGAGAGGACGGCGCCGAGGACCGGGTTGTCGACCGGCGGGTGGCTGCCCTGTGCGTCATAGCGGAAGTACTGCTGCCAGACGTGGAAGGCGACGGTGCTGAGCGCGGCGAGCCCGCGAAAGCCGTCGATGGCACTGGCCCGGCCGCGGGCCGGAGCGGTGTCCGTACGGCTCATCGGCGGGCCACCGCCTTCGCCCCGGCGGCCCGCGGGGTGACCCGCCACTGCCGGTCCCCCAGCGCCTCCTTCAGATGCGCCTGCCGGGCCACCATGTTCTTGAAGTGGCTGTAGAAGAAGGTCGAGACGAGGAGATAGGACCAGAACCAGCGGCCGCGGGAGCGGAGTTCGGGTACCGCCAGCCGCCAGGCGAAGAGTGCCTGCACCGGGCCGGCCGCCATGGTGAACAGCACCGCCAGTACGCACACCGGCACCGCCCAGTCGAGCCGGTGCAGCCCGCCGGCCTTCCAGGCCGAGTACAGCAGGATGGGCAGGATCTGGAGCGTCAGCCACGGCTGCACCTCGCGCCAGCCCAACAGGACACAGAGGCCCAGTTTCTGACGGGCCGTGAAAGCAGGCGAGCGCAGGCTGCGCCACAGATGCCGGAGCGAAACCTGGAGCCAGCCCTGTGCCCAGCGGGAGCGCTGGTTCCACAGCGCCTTCAGGGTGGTGGGCGCCAGTTCGCGGGAGATGAGGGTGCGGTCGACGGCGAACCGGGCGCCCTCGCCCAGGGCGCGCAGGGTCGAGTCGATGTCCTCGGTCAGCATCGAGCCGTGCATCCGGATCCGGGCGAGCAGATCCGTCCGCCAGAAGCCGTTCGAGCCGCCGAACACGCCGAAGCCGTACAGCCGGGTGCGGCCCGGGTGGCTGACCGCGTAGATCGCCTCGAACTCCACCGCCACCAGCTCGGCGATCCGGGAGCTCTCGCCGTTGCGGATCACGCAGTGCCCCTGGACGACGTCATGGCCGTGGGACAGCCAGTGCCAGGCGTCCCGGAACGCGTCCCGGGCCGGGTGGTGGTCGGCGTCGAAGATGCCGACGAACTCGCCACGGACCCGGGTGACCGCGGCGTTGATGTTCTGCGCCTTGGAGGTGCTGCCCGCGACCGGCAGCAGCACCAGCCGGGGGTCGCGGGCCGCGATCTCGCGGAGGGTGTCCTCGACGGGCAGCGGATGCGGCGTGTTGTACGCCAGCAGGATCTCCAGCTCGCCGGGGTAGTCGAGGCGGAGGAACGACTCGACGGTCTCGACGATGGTCGCGGCCTCGTTGGGCAGATACGCGGCGATGACGGCGCTGGCGGGCGGGTACGGCGCGCCGGGTGTCTCGGGCCGGGCGGCCGCGTCGAGGGAGAAGAGGCACTCCAGGACGATCAGCAGCGCGGACAGCACCAGTCCGGCCACCACCACCCAGTACATGGCGGAGCCGAGGTCCCAGCCCAGTGCGTACGTCTGGAGGTAGAGCACGAACGGCACCGCGACGCCGAGCAGCAGGGCCAGGACCGGGGAGAGCGCCGAAAGGGCGGGCCGGACCAGCGCGCTGAAGGACGGGCGGCGGTGGCGGTGCGGGGTGCCGCGCATCCAGGGCGCGTACCGCACCGGGCGCAGATCCCGGTGGCGGAGCGCCTCTTGGACCGCGTCCCGGGCCTGGCCGGCGGCCCGGCCGCCGTCCGCGCAGCCGGCCAGCGGCAGCCAGCCGATCGCCGGGGTGAGCCGCACGTTCTCGTCCGCGACGATGAACCGGGTACCGGCCACGGTCGCGGCGAATTTCTCCAGCCCGCGGCGGGCCGTCTCCCCGTCGACCCCGGGCAGCAGCATCAGCAGCTGGCCGTCGTCGTCCCAGCCGAGCCGGTCGCAGAAGCTGCCGAGCCGCTCCGCGACACCCGCCAGCCGCTCGGCGACCTCACGGCGTATTCGCGGTCCGAGGCGGGCCTCCAGGGCGGCCATCTCGGCCACGCCGACCACGGCGAGCACCCCGCCGTTGCGGGCGGCCTCGGGGCGCCGCAGTTCACGGTCGAGCTCGTCCAGGAAGTGCGCGTGGGAGTACAGGCCGGTGCGCGGGTCCCGCGGCAGGTTCTCGACCGGTACGGGGACGCGGCGGAGCTTGGCCTCGATACGGGCGGAGAGTTCGTCCGGGTCGGAGGCCTCCGGAACGCAGTCGTCGGCGCCGTGGCGCAGCAGGTCCGCCGCTCCGGCGGGTTCCGGGCCGGCGGTGACCATGAGCAGCGGCAGCGCCCGGCCGGCGGGGACGGTGCGGACCTCGCGGATCACGTCGAGGCCGCTGTCGCCGTCGGCGCCGGGTGCGCCCCGGTCGTCGAGGGCCACGATGGCGTCCGGGTGTGCCTGCCCCATCCGCCGGTCGACCTCGCCGGGCGGGGCGTGGCTGACCTCGTGGCCGGTGGCGCGCAGGGTCCGGGTGAGGCGCTCCAGGCGGGGCCCGGGGGCGCCGACCACCAGCACATGCCCGCCGCCGCGGGAGCGGTCGGCGGGGGTGGTGGGGGCGGCGGGGTCCGCGGCGTCGAGCAGGGCCATGGGGGAGCCCTGGGAGGTGGTGCGGTGCGAAGTGAGCACCTGGGGATGTCCTTTCGTGCAAGAAGGCATGCGAAAGCGGGCCCGGGCCGCGCCGCGTCGGCGGCAGCGGTCCGGACCTCTAGCCGACTGTCAGATGCATGACAGGTACACAGATCGCGGTCGCTCTTCGGGTCCGTCTCCCGGGGGGACGGACACGGGCGCGCGGGCGCACGGCTGCTAAGGCAGGCTCCAAGCCTCGGAACGCATGGGCGCGTTCCAGCACTGATCGCATATGTGGGGTCCCATCCTGATCGGATTGTGGGGGAGGACCGGATGTCGGGTGTGCCGTCAACGAGCCCGCGCGGCGGTGCCCGTCGACCACTTCAGCCTCGACGCAGACGGTGACACCACTCCTGCTTCTGCGTAACGCTCTGATTACGTCCCGCCGTCCGCACGGTCTCAACGCATCGCTACCGCCCGGTAAGCACCGGGGCTTCGGCTATACCCAGTAAGCGAGTTGCGTCGCGAAATCGGACAGATAGCGCACATCTCCCACCGGCGCAGGCGAGCGGCCTCGCTCGCCTTCGAGTCGCAGGGGAACTGTAGATTCGTACCTATCGACCATCTGTTAATCTGCCCGCTCCTGGATGTTCCTCCATGCCCTCTCCCCCCAAGCACCCCTCGTTCGCCGGGTGCAGCGAGGTGTCCCGTACGTGTACAGCACTCCCTTCTCCCCCGCCGAGGCCAGATCCGCGCGGGCCCGGGTGGGCCTGAGTACGGCTCAGGTCGCCCAGTCCATGACGGCATGCGGTACGCCGGTCCGCCCCGAGCTGGTCGAGGCCTGGGAGTACGGATCCCAGATGCCGACCGAGGCGCAGCTGTTCGTCCTGGCCGATGTGCTGTGGTGCCCGCCGACGACGCTGATGGGCGCCGAGCCGCGGACCCTGGCCGAGCACCGGATGGCCCGCCAGCTGAGCGTGGAGCGGCTGTCGCAGCTGATCGGGATGGACCCGGCCCTCTACTGGGCGGCCGAGTCGGCACGGCAGTGGAACGGCGACTACCGGCAGACCAAGGCGCTGGTGGAGGCGCTGGGGCTGTCGCTGCGGAAGCTGATCGGGGTGATGGGCCGGGACGAGGAGTTGTCCGGGCATCTGCGGACGGCCATCGACGGGCGCTGGAAGTCGCATGTCGGGCCGGTCGCCAAGATCACCACATTGAACAAGACGCGGGTGAGCGACGCACTGCGCACGATGCACGGGGAGTTCGCGGAGTTCTCCGAGCGCTACATGGGGCATGTGGTGGCGCGCAACGACGACTCCCGGCTCAAGGAGGTCGCGGCCGAGCGCTCGGCGTATCTGCGCCGGCTGGTGGACCACTTCTGGGAGCTGATCGGGGATGCGGGCGAGGCACCGCCGTTCAACACGGTGCCGACGTACTGAGGTAGGCCGGCGCGGGCACCGGCGAAAAGGCGGGCGGGGAGGGAACCGGACATCCGGTTCCCTCCCCGCCCGTGGCCGTTGACGGACTCAGCGGCCGGGTATCCCCCAGTCCGGTCCGCCCTGCGGGTGCTGCGGCCCCGGAGCGTGCGGCGGGCCCGGGTGGTGGTGTGCCTGCGGGGTGTACGGGGCCGCCGGAGCGGGCGCGCCGAACGGCTCGTGCGCTTCCGCCGGTTCGTCGCCCTCGATCTCGTCCCAGTCGATCTCCATGGTCTTCCGGCGGGTGAAGACGTTGAAGAAGAGGTTCAGCAGGACGGCGGTCAGGCTGCCCAGCGTGATACCGCTGTTGAGGACCGCGCGGACGTCCTCCGGCATCCGCGTGAAGAACGGCTCGACCGCGTTCGGCAGGAGCGCGGCGGCGAGACTGACCGCGAGAATCAGGGCGTTGCGCTCCTCACGCAGATCCACCTTGCCGAGGATCTGGATGCCGACCGCCGCGACCATGCCGAACATCGCGACCGCGGCACCGCCGAGCACCGGATGCGGAATGGCGGCCACCGCACTGCCCGCCTTCGGCAGCAAGCCCATGACAATCATGAAGCCGCCGGCCGCGACCACCACGAACCGGCTCATGACCTTCGACATCCGCACCAGGCCGATGTTCTCGGCAAAAGCCACGTAGGGGAAGGAGTTGAAAACTCCGCCGAGGACAGTGGCGACACCGTCGGCGCGCAGCGCATTGGCGACGGTGGCGTTGTCGACCTTTTTACCGGTGATCTCCCCGATGGCGTAGACGTCTCCGGTGGTCTCCACCATGGTGATCAGCATGACGACGACCATGGCGATGATCGGGAACAGCTCGAACTTCGGCATTCCGTAGTGAAAGGGCGTGCTGACGCCGAACCAGGCGGCATTCTTCACGCCACCGAAATCCACATCGCCGAGGAGCCAGGCGACGCCGGTGCCGGCGACCAGGCCGAGCAGTACGGCGAGACTGCTCAGGTACGACTTCCCGAACCGGACCACGAGCAGGATGAAGAGCAGGGTGCCCAGCGCGTAGGCGAGGTTCTTGGGGTCGCCGTAGCCGGGGTGGCCGATCAACTGCGCACCGCCGGCCGCGTCCTGCAGCCCCTGCGGGATCAGGGTGAGGCCGATGATGGTGAGGATCGTGCCGATGACGATCGGCGGGAAGTACTTCACCAGCTTGCTGAAGAAGGGCGCGAAGAGGAAGGTCGCTATGCCCGCGGTGATCACCGCGCCGTAGACGACGAGCAGACCGGCGGTGCCGCCGCCCGCGCCCAGCCCGATGGCGATCATCGGGGAGACCGCGGTGAAGGTGACGCCCTGGACCAGCGGCAGTCTGGCACCGATCTTCCAGACGCCGAGGGCCTGGATGATCGAGGCGACACCGCAGGTCAGCAGGTCCGCGTTGATCAGATAGACGAGCTCCGCGCGGGACAGCCCCAGGGCATTTCCGAGAATGACCGGGACGATCACCGCTCCCGCGTAGAACGCGAGGACGTGCTGGAAACCGAAGAGGGCGAGTTTGCCGACGGGGAGTACCTCGTCGACGGGATGAGCCCGCTGCTGGGAGAACTGCTCGGGGTCTTGTCGGGAGACTCGTGCCATCTCTGCCTTGCCTTCAGGAGGTAGGTGAATAAGAAGGGACCGGCCCGTCGTGTCCCGGAGGACGGACGGGCCGGCTGGGTCTTACAAAGCCGACGTTCAGCGGTGTTACCGACACCACGTAGCCCTGCACCGCACTGTGCGTCCCGGGTTCCGCAGGACTTCTTTCGACCAGCGCGGCAAATTCCGGCATTTCCATGGAATTTGCAGGTGGGACCAATCGGAGCGTTCACCCTAGTTGACCTGTGCCGTTTCTCGCGAGTAACCGGCCGTATTCGCTCGCATAAAGGGTGATCGCGCCCCGAAATACCGTTTTAGGAAGGGGACTTTGTCTGCCGCGGGCGCTCCCGCGCCGACAGGCGGAGCCCGGCGCGCGGCCGTAGCATTTTGGTATGGCTGAGCGGCAGGATGCGCCCACCGCGCCGGAACTCGTCATCGAGTCCGACGGCAGCACCCAGGTGATGAGCCCCAGCCGCGTCTACCACGTCGGACGGGACCCCGCTTGCGAACTCGTGCTGCACGACGCCCGGGTTTCCTGGCATCACGCGGTGCTGCGGACCAAGTCGGGCCACTGGACGGTGGAGGACGAGGACAGCACCAACGGCACGTTCACCGACGGCCGGCGGGTGCACGAGACCGGCGTCGGGCCGGGCACGGTGATCCGGTTCGGCAACCCCGCGGACGGTCCGTGTGCGGTGCTCTCCAAGGCGTCACCACCACCGCCGCCGCCCACCCCGTCGGCGCCCGCGGCACCGGCGCCGCCGGCGACCCGCGTCGAGCGGCCCTCCGCCGTCTCGCACCCGGCCGGCACCCGTACCTTCCGCCAACCCAGCTCCGTACGCCCGCTGCCCGCCGCCCGGACCACCCGGATCGGCCGCGCCCCCGAAAACGACCTGGTCGTCGACGACCTCTCGGTCTCCCGCCGGCACGCGGAGCTGCGGGCCGGTGCCCAGGGCTTCGAGATCGTCGACCTGGGCAGCCACAACGGCACCTACCTCAACGGCCAGCCGGTGGACCGGGCACCGATGATCCCCGGCGATATCGTCGGCATCGGCCACTCCGCGTTCGCCCTGGTCGGCGACGAACTCCAGGAGTTCATCGACACCGGTGAGGTGTCGCTGGACGTACAGGATCTCGCCGTCCGGGTCGACAACGGCCGAAAGACGCTGATGGAGCAGGTGTCCTTCCCGGTGGGCGAGAAGACGCTGCTCGCCGTGGTCGGACCCAGCGGCGCCGGCAAGTCGACGCTGCTCAACGCGCTGACCGGGCTGCGCCCCGCGGACGACGGCACGGTGCTCTACGACGGTCGTGACCTCTACCGCGACTACGCCGAGCTGCGCCAGCGCATCGGGCTCGTCCCGCAGGACGACATCCTGCATCTCCAGCTGACCGTGCGCCGGGCCCTGAGCTACGCCGCGGAGCTGCGCTTCCCCGAGGACACCGCGAAGGCCGAGCGGCAGGCGCGGGTCGACGAGGTGATGCATGAACTGGGCCTCGACCAGCGGGCGAATCAGCCGATCCACAGCCTCTCCGGCGGCCAGCGCAAGCGCGTCAGCGTGGCCCTGGAGCTGCTGACCAAGCCGTCGCTGCTCTTCCTCGACGAGCCGACCTCCGGTCTCGACCCCGGGATGGACCGCTCCGTGATGCATATGCTGCGCGGGCTGGCGGACGACGGCCGTACGGTCATCGTCGTCACCCACAGCGTGCTGAGCCTGGACGTCTGTGACCGGCTGCTGGTCCTGGCGCCGGGCGGCACCATCGCCTACTACGGACCGCCGGAGGAGGCGCTGGCCTACTTCGGGTTCCAGCAGTGGCCGGAGGCGTTCGAGGCCTTCGAGAACGACAGGGAGCGTGACTGGGCAGGGCGATTCCGCGCCTCGCCCGAGCACCGGCGCTATGTCGCCGCGGACTCCCATCAGCCCGCGCGCGCCCCCGAGGCCCCGGCGGGCCCGGTGGCCGCACCGAAGGCGCAGAGCTGGGGCAAGCAGCTGCACACGCTGGTCCGGCGCTATGCGGCGGCGCTGACCGCCGACCGGACCTTCCTGATCATCATGGTCGCGCTGCCGTTCGTGATGGGAGCGATGGCGCACGCCCTGGCCGGGTCCGCGCTCACCCAGGACTCGGCGGTCAACGCGCTGCTGATCCTGTGCGTCGGCGCGGTGCTGACCGGTGCCGCCAACGCGGTGCGGGAGCTGGTCAAGGAGCGGACCATCTATCAGCGGGAGAGAGCCGTCGGCCTGTCCCGCTCGGCGTATCTGATGTCCAAGGTGCTGGTGCTGGGCGCGATCACCATCGTCCAGGCCGTCGTGCTGACCCTGGTGGCGCTGATCGGCGTCAAGCTGAACGCACCGGGCGGCAAAGGGGTGTTGATGCCGCCGCTGATCGAAATCACCCTCGCGGTGGCGCTGTTGGCGTTCACCGCCATGATGCTCGGCCTGTTCGTTTCCGCGCTGGTGCGGAAGGAAGAGGTCACCATGCCCCTGCTGGTGCTGCTCGCGATCGTTCAGGTCGTGTTCTGCGGCGCGCTGCTGAAACTGAACGGGGTGCCGGTGCTGGAGCAGCTGGCGTGGCTGGTGCCCTCCCGGTGGGCGCTCGGGGCCATGGCGGGCACCATCGATCTGCACCACATCATGCCGCAGGGGACCGCCGACCCGCTGTTCCAGCACAAGCCGGGCACCTGGCTGCTGAACATGGGCATGATGATCGTGCTCTCCCTGCTCCTGGGATTCGTGGTCACCAAGCTGCTGCGGCGGCACGAGCCCGAGATCATGCGCAAGTAGTGCCGAGGAGCCGCCTGTGACCTCGCCGGAATTCCTCCCCAGCCATGTCGTTCCTCCGGAAGGTATGGCGAGCTGGTCGGCCCCGGACACCACCCGGCCGTCCGCACCGCTCGATCCGCTGCTGCCGGTCCAGATCATCGACCGCCGCGGCGACTGGGCGCTGGCACTGTGCTCCAACGGCTGGTCGACCTGGGTCGACGGCCGGCTGCTGCTGGCCGTCCCGCGCGAACCGCCGGCCGCCGAGCAGGGCGCCGCCCGGACCGCGGACCCCCGCCCGCTGCTGGGCGCCGCGGAGGGCGAACTGAGCCGGTACCGGAAGCTGATCGAGGAGCTGGCCGCCGGGCAGCTGGACGGCGAGTCGTTCGCCCGGCGCACCCGCGGCACCCGGCTGGGGGTCGTGGTGGACGGCGATGCGATCTGGCTCTACGACGCCCGGCACGAGCGGTGGTGCTACTGCGACGGGGTGTCGCTGGAGACGTACGCGGTGACGGCGGGGCCGTCGTCCCGGTCCGGGGAGCGGCCCGGGTCCACGCCGGGCCCGGAGACACCGGACGAGCCGGGTCCGGTGGCGGATCCGCCGGCCCCCACGGCCGCCGCCCCCGGACCGGCGCCGGACCCCGGGGCGTCGGGCCCACCGGAGGGGCCGCCCCAGGACCCCGCCGCGACCCGTGCCCTGCACCCCGGTGAGCGGCCGCCCCCGCCGCCGAACCCCGTGGGTGAGATCCGGTGAACGGCGCGGCCCCCGGCCGGCCTCATGACCGCTCCACCGCTCCCGACTCCTCCGGGCTGCGCGGGCGGCAGATCGCCGAGTATCTGCTCCAGGACGAGATCGGCCGGGGCGGGATGGCGGTGGTCTACCGCGCGGAGGACCTGCGGCTCGGCCGTACGGTGGCGGTGAAGGTGCTGGCGCCCGAGCTCGCCCGGAACGACACCTTCCGGCAGCGCTTCGCCCATGAGTCGCGGGTCGCCGCGGCGATCGACCACCCGCACATCGTGCCGGTCTTCGAGGCCGGGGAGACCGAGGGCGTGCTCTACATCGCGATGCGCTACGTCCAGGGCCGGGATCTGCGGGCGCTGCTCGACCGCGACGGGCCGCTGTCGCTGGAGACCGCCTGCCGGATCGCCCTCCAGGTGGCGTCCGCGCTGGACGCCGCCCATGCGCACGACCTCGTGCACCGGGACGTCAAACCGGGCAACATCCTCATCGCCGAGGGCACCGACAGCGACCGCCCCGAGCACGCCTATCTCACCGACTTCGGGCTGACGAAGAAGTCGCTGTCGCTGACCGGGTTCACCAGCGTCGGCCAGTTCGTCGGCACGCTGGACTATGTGGCGCCCGAGCAGATCTCCGGCCGCCCGGTGGACGGCCGCTGCGATGTCTACAGCCTGGCCTGCGTGCTGTTCGAGATGCTGACGGGGGCGCCGCCGTTCCGCCGCGACGACGACATGGCGCTGCTGTGGGCGCATCAGTACGATCCGCCGCCGGCCATGACGGAGCTGCGGCCGGATCTGCCGGAGACCGTCGACGCGGTGTTCGCGCAGTCGCTGGCCAAGGCACCGGAGAACCGCTACGAGACCTGCCGGGGTTTCGTGGCGGCACTGCGCGCGGCCGGCCGGGCCACCGTCCCCCCGACACCGGCCGGCACCCCGCAGGCGCACCCCATGACCCAGGTCGACGTCCCGGCGGACCCGGGCGGCCGGCGCAGCGCGGCACCCCCGCCACCGCCGCGCTGGGCGACACCGATGTTCCCGGGGCGGACGGGGCCCTAGGCGATGTCGCCTTGCTCCTGACGCGGGCGTGACATCTGACGACAGAAACTAGGAACGGGTGGCGGTCGCGCAGCCGTTGTCCGGGGCCGTCGTGCCGTTGCTCGTGTCGATCGGCTTGCTGCGGTCGTATGGATCGACGCGGTGGGCGTCGGCGGGCTGCTCGTCGGCTGTGCCGAAGGGCGGCACGAAGTAGCCGGTCGGGGCGGAGCAGCCGCCGTTGGTCATGTCGAGCGCGTACGAGACGAGGGACATCGTGCCCGGTTCGGTGATCACCTTGGCCGGGTCGTCCCAGTTCATCACCACCTTGCGCCGCACGATCGTACGGATGACCTCGCCGTCCCGCCCGCTGTCGGCTGCCGGGGTGACCGGGTACACGAAGGTGACGTCCGCCGTCACCTCGACCGCCCCCCGTTTCCCCTTCCGGTACGCGAGTCGACCGCGCGTCTTGACCACATCACCGACCAGCCGGGCCTGCTCCGTCCGGAAGCGGCTGAACAACAGCAGCGGGTTCGTCTCGGGCGAGGGCGCCGTCGACGACAGGGCGGTACGGAGATACTCCTGGACGTCCTTCTGGTGCGGGTTCAACAGCGCGATCGCCTTCGCGGGCCGCTCGCCGCGCAGCACGCCGGAGTCGAGCCCCGCGGCCACCAGGAAGTCCCGGCTCTGCCGCAGTGCCCGCTCGACCTGGGCGGCGTCCATCCAGCCGGTCGCCTCGGCCGGTGGCACCGTGATCCCTGCCGCTCCGTCAGCCCAGCGGACGGCAGGCGAACCCCGGAAGGGTTCAGCGAGGGTAGGGCGCAGATTCGGCTCAGCGCCGGGCGCCTCCCGCGGGGCTTGCGACTCGGCGGCCAACGACGCCCCGTCCCGCCCACCGTCGGAGCCACCGAACCAGCCGACCACCCGCTCCGGGAAGAGGCCCACGACCAGGAGGACCACGGCCGCCACCAGCCCGGTGACATACCAGCCTGTCCTGCGCCGGGGCCGGGCCGGTGTGTACGTACGCCAGCCCGCCGGCTGCCCAGAGCTCTCCCGCAGCCGCCGCTCCACCTCACGGGCGCGCGCCGACGGCTCCACGGGAGCCTCGGCCGCACCCGCCACCGATTCGCGGAGGAACCGCTCCCACTCCTCTTCCGACACGGACGACCCGTCCCGCCCCCCAGCCCCGCTCACACCGCACTCCCGTTCTCGCTCGAAGGCTCGATGCCCGATGGCTCGATGCCCGATCGCTCGATCGCCGCATGATCGCATGGACATGCCACCGGCCTGCCGGGGCGGTGGGTGAAGTGCCGGGCCACCGCGTGGTTCCGCTGCCACCGGCGCGGGCGTGACATGTGACGGCGGAACCTAGCGCCCGTCCGGCTCCCGTCCCCCGTCCGGCTCCCGCCCGCCACGCGGCTCCCGTACCTCACCCGGATGCCGTACGCCCCGCGCCAGCAGGCTGCCGAGGAAGCCGGTGACCAGCCCCCAGACGAGGCCCACACCCACCAGCCGGAGCAGCTGGGGTTCCAGGGTGACCTCGCCGCCCAGGTCGCCGCCGAGGTCGCCGACGCCGATCACGGAGAGCCCGTAGTGGGCTGAGATCCGGGTGAGCAGTCCGACGACGAACAGGGTGAGCGCCAGCGCCACGGCCATCTCGACGGCGTGCCGCCAGGCCGGCAGCCGGGCCGGGGAGCGGACCGCCGCGGTGAAGGCGGCGGCGAGCAGCACCACGGCCGCCACCGCCACCAGCAGCCAGGCCCGGCGGTCCTGTTCGGCGAGCGAGCCGAGGTCGAGGGTCCGCTGTCCGTGGGTGCGGAGCACCTGGTCGAGGGCGTGCGGCAGGGGCAGCCCCAGGGCCTTGTCGACATGCCCCACCCAGGCGCCGCCGGTGCCGATGCCCAGCGCCATCCAGGCCACGTTCGGCAGCCCGAGGAAGATGACGGCGAGGGTCTCGGACGGGCGGTCCTTGGTGATGAGCTCGACGATGCCGACGATCAGCCCGATCACGGCGTAGGCGAGCAGCGTCAGCACCATCGCGTGGGCGGGGGGCCGTACGGAGTCCTGGTAGTGCAGCAGCCGGGGCGAGAGCGGGGCGCGCCGGGAGACGAGGAAGGTCAGCGCGAGCACCGCCAGCACCCACAGCAGCCCGACGCCGAGCGTCGCGGGCACATCGGCGCGGAAGCCGACGGTGGGGGTGGCGCCCAGCTCGGATCCGATCTGCTCGGCGAGGTCGTTGCCCACCGAGATCCGGAAACTGTGCCGGGCGGCGAGCGACAGCAGCAGCAGAAGGACCAGCCAGCACACCGCCGTCCGGGCGATCCGGGCGAGCAGCTCGCGGGTGCCGGCCACCGCGCGGTGCCGCAGCGGCAGCAGGAAGACGAAGGCCAGCACCAGCGCTCCGGCGAGGGTCACCGACAGCGGGACGACGTCCAGCGCGGCATTGGCCTCGGCGATGACCCCGGCGTCGCCGGACAGCCCCACCGAGCCGCCGGCCGCGACGAGCACGGTGGCCGCGACCACGGACGGGAAGGCCCCGCCGGGGAGGTCGGTGGCGCCCGCGGCCCACAGGCCGATGGCGGCGACCACGATCATGGTGACGAGGGCCGCCACGGCCGCGCCGAGCGCTTGCGCCCAGGCCCGGACGGCGGGCGGTGCGCCATGGGCACGCACCGGGCCCGGGGAACCGGCTGACGCGGGGCCTCGCATCTGGCTCAACCTCTCTTCTGCCGGGCACGGACCGCGCTACCCACGGTCCGCCCGGGGTGGGCGCATGCGCCGACGGGCGACGGGCGAGGCGACGGAAGGTGCTTCCCGGTGCCGTGGAACACGCAATTCCGTGCATTTACCGCAGGGACGGCATGCACGCACCACCGTAAGCACCGACGTGCCGCCCCGCTTGCGGACGGCGCGACTCCCGGACACACAATGTCCTTGACCTAGACAAACCGGGCGAAATTCGCATAGCCGGATGGCCCACACGCGTCGGAAGAGGCACCCGTGACATCTCCACCGCCGCCTGACAGCCACCCGACAGGACCGCCGTCGGGTCCGCTCTCCGGTACGCCGTCCAGCCCCGGGCACGAGCCGACACAGGTGGGCTCATGGCCCGGGCAGACACCGCCGGAGGAGCCCACCCAGCCCGGCTACCGCCCGCCGCCGGGCGGCCCCGGCAAGGGTGGCGGAGGCGGCGGGGGTGGCGGAGGCGGCCGCGGCGGCGGTGCCGGCGCCGGCGGGCCCTGGTGGCGGTCCGCGCCGCGGGTCGCGATCATCGCCACCGCCGCGGTCGTGGCGGTGGTTCTGATCGTCATCTTCACCCGTCCGGGGGGCGGCACCAGTGAGGTGTTCGCCGAACCGGCCGCCTCGACCGGACAGGACCCGGTCACCAAGTCGTCGGCGAAGGAGTCCTCCCCCACCCCCTCCGCCACGCCCAAGCCGGCCGGCGGCGGCAACAGCACGTTCTCGGGTGCGACGCCCGGCCTCTACGGCGGGACCGAGAACAGCGCGAGCTGCGATGTCGAGAAGCAGATCAGCTTTCTGACCAGCGCCCCCGCGAGGAACCAGGCGTTCGCCGGCGTCCTGGGCAAACAGCCGGGGGACGTCCCGTCCTATCTGCGTACCCTGACGCCCGTTCAGCTGACCTATGACACCCGGGTCACCAACCACGGCTTCAAGGACGGCAAGGCCACCACCTTCCAGTCGGTGCTCCAGTCCGGCACCGCGGTGATGGTCGACTCGTACGGGGTGCCACGGGTGCGCTGCAAGTGCGGCAACCCGCTGACGCCGCCGGTCGAGCTCAAGGGTGATGTGAAGACGGTCGGCACCAAGTGGCCCGGATACCAGCCCTCGCACGCGGTGGTCGTCAAGCCCGCGAAGTCCAAGATCAAGGAATTCACCCTGCGCGACCCGCAGACGGGCAAGTGGTTCAAGCGCCCCGAGGGCACCACCGGCGCCGAGGACCGCACGACGTCCGCGCCGGCCGAGACCCCCAGCGGTCCCGCCTCGTCCCAGCCCCCGCCGGGCCAGTCACCGCCGCCCACACCCGGGTCCACCGAACAGCCCACCGGCGGCACCGGCAACTCTCCGACGGAGACCGGCGGCGGGACGGGGACCCCTGGCGGCCCGACCGACACGTCGAACGGCGGGACGACCACGGGGGAAACCTCCACCGGGACCGGTGAGACCACCACCGGCACCACCAACGGGGAAACGACCACCGGCACCACCAACGGGGAAACCACTACGGGCAACACCAACGGGGAAACCACCACCGGCAACACCACCGGCAACAACACCACCGGCAACAACACCACCGGTCAGTCGACCCAGGGCGGTGGCTCACCACCGTCCACCTGACACCCGGGCGGTACCGGAAAACAGACGAAGCGGCGGGCAACCGGAAGGTCGTCCGCCGCTTTTTCACGTTTCCGATATCGAACTGTGTCCTGGAAATCCGGTGCACCGAACAACCACCCGAGCAGACAGACCCTCTGCATAGACGGCGGGTCCCCAAGCAGCCTTTGACGGTCACCCCGTGACGGGGCCGGGATCCGCCGCTGCCAGCTGTTCTGCTTCGGAAGGATCCCCGTGCTCGCCGGACCACGTCGCCACTCTGCCCGGTTGATACCCGCCCTGACCGCGGCTGCCGCGCTGCTGACCGCGTGCGGCGGCGGCGCCGATGCGTCGAAGGCCGACCAGCCGGCCACCAAGGTGACCGTCACCCCGGCCACCGGAAAGACCCCGGCCAAGCTCGGCTCCCAGATATCCGTACGGGCCGACGGGGGCAAGCTCACCTCGGTCGAGGTCGAGAACGACAAGGGCGGCAAGGTCTCCGGAGAGCTCTCCGGCAACGGCGCGGCATGGAAGTCGGACGGCAAGGTCATGCCGGACACCACGTACACCGTGCGGACGAAGGCCAAGTCCGACGGGGGCAAGGAGTCCTCGGCCACCTCGAAGTTCACCACGGAGAAGGCCGGCAAGGTCAACAAGCTCACCAACACCCCGTCCGGCGGGCAGACCGTGGGCACCGGAATGCCGGTGTCGATCCTCTTCGACAACCCGATAGCCAAGGACCGGCAGGCCGAGATAGAGAAGGCGCTGAAGGTCACCACCCAGCCGAAGGTCGAGGGCTCCTGGGGCTGGGTCAAGGACTACTCCGGCAAGGACCGGATCGACTGGCGGCCCAAGGACTACTGGCCGTCCGGCACCAAGGTCTCCGTGAAGGGCGCACTGTCCGGCCTCAACTCCGGTGACGGCGGCTGGTTCGCCCGGGACTACAACTTCGGCTTCACCATCGGCGCCGACCACAAGGCCGTCATCGACGTCCCCTCGCACACCCTGACGATGTACGAGAACGGCAAGAACGTCGGCAGCATCACCGGCTCCGCGGGCTCCCCGCAGGACCCGACCCGCGGCGGGGTGCACACCGTACGCAGCAAGAACGCGGCCGAGACGATGGACTCCGCCACCATCGGCCACGGCAGCGAGTGGATGCTGGACTCCAAGTGGGTCACCCACCTCACCGCGTCCGGGACGTTCCTGCACTCCGCCCCGTGGAACAAGCAGCTCGGCCAGGTCAACAACAGCCACGGCTGCTTCGGCATGAGCACCTCGGACGCCAAGAGGGCCTATGACTTCCTGACGATCGGCTCCACGGTCGAGGTGAAGGGCACCACCAACACCAACAAGACCGATGTCGGCAACGGCCTGGAGGTCTGGCAGGAGAGCTGGCAGCAGTGGCAGCAGCGCAGCGCGCTGAACTGACCCGGCCGGCACCCCCGCGCTGAACGAAACGGACGCCGCCGCCTGACTGTTCAGGCGGCGGCGTCCGTCATAGGGGCGTCGGGTCAGCGGATCTCGCTCGCCGTACGGCGGTAGGTGGAGCGCCGGTCCTCGATCTCGGCCCAGCGGTCGCCGTAGACGTTCTCGATGATGCCCGGCTGCCGCAGGAAGTCGTGCGGGAAGCCCAGCGGCACCGCGCTGGTCCGGTCGAGCCGGTCCAGCGCGTCGGCGTCCAGGGTGACATCGACGGCGCCGAGATTGTCGCGCAGCTGGCTCTCCTTGGTGGCGGCGACGATCGGAATGATGTTGCCGGGCCGGCTGCGCAGCCATGCCAGGGCCACCTGCGCGGGGCTCCAGCCGCCCTGCTCGGCGACCTCCAGCACCGCGGTGAGGGTCTCCTCCTCGCGGTGGTCCGGGGTGCCGCCGTCGTCCACGGCGGCCAGCCGGCCGGTCTCCCCGCGGCGGTACTTGCCGGTGAGCTTGCCGGCCGCGAGCGGCGCCCAGGCCAGCACGGCCAGATCGAAGGCACGGGCCTGCGGCAGCAGTTCCCGCTCCGGCGTCCGCTCCAGCAGGTTGTAGCGCAGCTGTGAGCCCGCGAACGCGGTCCAGCCGCGCAGCTCGGCAAGGGTGTTGGCCTGCGCGATCTCCCAGGCGGGCCAGTCGGACACGCCGATGTAGAGGACCTTGCCCGAGCGCACCAGGTCATCGAGCGCCCGCATGACCTCCTCCACCGGCGTGAAGTTGTCCCGGGCGTGCACCCACAGCACATCGAGATGGTCGGTCCGCAGCCGGTCCAGGCTCGCCTCCACCGACCGGACCAGGTTCTTACGGTGGTTGCCCGCCGCGTTCACATCGCCCTTGTGGGTCGCACAGGTGTATTTGCTCGCCAGAACGAAGCGGTCCCGGCGGCCTTCCAGCAGCTCACCGAGGATCCGCTCGGAGGTGCCGCCGGTGTAGTTGTTCGCGGTGTCGATGAAGTTGCCGCCCGCGTCCGCGTAGGCGTCCAGGATCCGGCCGCTGGTGTCCTTGGCGCCGCCCGGGCCCCCGTCGTCGCCCATGGTCATGGCGCCCAGACTCAGCTCACTCACCCGCAGACCGGTCCTGCCGAACAGTGTGTAGCGCACGAGGTTCCCTTCGTTCAGCGACAGCCGTTCAGCGACAGCTGTAGGTCGTACGCCCACGCTAGGAGCTGGAGTGCACTCCAGGGCAAGCCACGGCACCGCGGGCGGGGGCGCGTGGTGGCCCCGGCGGTGGCCCATGTCACCTGCGGGAGGTCCGGTCGCGGTGTCCGATCCGGGCGGCAGCGCCTAGGGTGGCCGGTGCAACTGGTTCGCCCTGCCCGCCAGGCAGGCGCGTCGCAAGAGGGAACCCGGTGGAATTCCGGGACTGCCCCGCAGCGGTGAGTGGGAACGACCGCCGTCATACGCACTGGGCCCGGCCGGGTCTGGGAAGCGACGGCCAGTAGATGTCCGCCTTCGGCGGATGTGCCCGCGAGTCCGAAGACCTGCCAGTGCCCCCGCGCGACCGGTGCGCGGGGTGATCTCGGTGACCTCGAGGGCGGGTCGGCGGACACTCAGGCGGGCACGGCCGGCGGCAGAGCGCCGGGCCCCGCCGGGTTTGCCGTCCCTTCGCGCCCTCGACCCGTCCCGTGGTCCATGGAGACAGACTCGCGAAGGAGAGTTCCGTGACCAGCAGGTCCGCAGCCGCGGCAGCACGAGCGACCGTGCACGGCTACCCCCGTCAGGGGCCGAACCGTGAACTGAAGAAGGCCATCGAGGGCTACTGGAAGGGCCGCGTCGACGCCGACGCGCTCCGCGCCACCGCCGCCGATCTCCGCCGCGGCAATTGGCAGCAGCTCGCCGCGGCCGGCGTCCATGAGGTGCCGACCGGCGACTTCTCGTACTACGACCACGTCCTGGACACCAGCGTGATGGTCGGCGCGATCCCGGCGCGGCACCGCGCCGCGGTGGCTGTCGACGGGCTGGACGGCTATTTCGCCATGGCCCGCGGCACCCAGGACGTGGCGCCACTGGAAATGACCAAGTGGTTTGACACCAACTACCACTATCTCGTACCGGAGTTGGGGCCGGACACGGTCTTCGCCGCGGACTCCTCCGAGCAGGTCGCCCAGCTGACGGAGGCACGGGGCCTCGGGCTCGCCGCCCGGCCGGTCCTCGTCGGGCCGGTCACCTACCTCCTGCTGGCCAAGCCCGCACCCGGCGTCGCGGCCGGCTTCGATCCGCTGACACTGCTCGACCGGCTGCTGCCCGTCTACGCCGAGGTGCTCGCCGATCTGCGGGCGGCCGGCGCCCGCTGGGTGCAGCTGGACGAGCCGGCACTGGTCCAGGACCGCTCCCCCGCCGCGCTGAACGCCGCGGCCCGCGCCTACCGGGACCTCGGTACGCTCACCGACCGCCCGCAACTGCTGGTCGCCTCGTACTTCGACCGGCTGGGCGAGGCACTGCCGGTGCTGGCCAAGGCACCCGTCGAGGGCCTGGCCCTGGACTTCACCGGGCCCGCGGCCGGCAACCTCCAGGATCTCGCGGCGGTCGGCGGGCTGCCCGGCAAGCGGCTGGTCGCCGGTGTCGTCAACGGCCGCAATGTGTGGATCAACCACTACGAGCAGTCGCTGGCGACCCTGGGCACACTGCTCGGGCTGGCCGAGCAGGTCGATGTGTCGTCCTCCTGCTCGCTGCTGCACGTCCCACTGGACACCGGGGCCGAGCGGGACATCGACCCGCAGATCGTCCGCTGGCTGGCCTTCGCCCGGCAGAAGACCACGGAGATCGTGACACTGGCGCGCGGTCTGGCCCGGGGCACCGGCGCCATCGCGGCCGAACTCGCCGCCAACCGCGCGGACCTGGCCTCCCGGGCGGGCTCGACGCTCACCCATGACCCGGCGGTGCGCGCCCGCGCCGCGGCCGTCACCGACGCCGACGGCCGCCGTTCCCAGCCGTACGCCGAGCGGTCCGCCGCCCAGCGTGCGCACCTCCGGCTGCCGCTGCTGCCGACCACCACGATCGGCTCGTTCCCGCAGACCGCCGGACTGCGCACGGCGCGGGCCGATCTGCGGGCCGGACGGCTGGACACCGAGGGGTACGAGGAGCGGATCTCGGCGGAGATCCGTGAGGTGCTCGCCTTCCAGGAGAAGGCCGGGATCGACGTCCTGGTGCACGGCGAACCGGAACGCAACGACATGGTCCAGTACTTCGCCGAGCAGCTGACCGGCTACCTCGCCACCCAGCACGGCTGGGTGCAGTCCTATGGGACCCGCTATGTCCGGCCGCCGATCCTGGCCGGGGACATCTCCCGTCCCGAGCCGATGACGGTGCGCTGGACCCGCTATGCCCAGTCGCTGACCGAGCGGCCGGTCAAGGGCATGCTCACCGGCCCGGTCACCATGCTCGCCTGGTCCTTCGTCCGCGACGACCAGCCGCTGGGCGACACCGCCCGCCAGGTGGCGCTCGCGCTGCGCGACGAGGTGAACGCCCTGGAGGCGGCGGGCACCTCGGTCATCCAGGTCGATGAGCCCGCCCTGCGCGAGACGCTGCCGCTGCGCGCGGCCGGCCACGCCGCGTACCTGGCCTGGGCCACCGAGGCGTTCCGCCTCACCACCGGCGGGGTCCGTCCGGACACCCAGATCCACACCCATATGTGCTACGCGGAGTTCGGTGACATCCTCCGGGCCATCGAGGACCTCGACGCCGATGTCATCAGCCTGGAGGCGGCCCGCTCCCATATGCAGGTCGCCTCGGAGCTCGCCACGGCCGGCTATCCGCGCGAGGTGGGACCCGGGGTCTATGACATCCACTCGCCGCGCGTCCCGGACGTGACCGCGGCAACGGCCTTGCTGCGCAAGGGACTTGCCGCGATTCCCGCCGAACGGCTGTGGGTCAACCCGGACTGCGGTCTGAAGACCCGCGGCTGGCCCGAGGTGCGGGAGGCCGTGGAGAACCTGGTCACCGCGGCCCGGGAGATCCGCGGCGGTCTGCCCGGCGGAGCTTCCTGAGAGCGTGCGGGCCGAGGCCGGCACCCGTGGGGGTGCCGGTCCCGGCCCGTCGTGGGCGGCTCAGCCCGTGATGATCGCCGGGTCGCTCACGCCCGGCTCGCCGGTCTCCACATGGCCGGCGAACCGGCGCAGGAAGGCGGGGTCGGTGTCGGAGGTGACCGACAGGTCGTACCAGCGCTTGCTGGCCCGCAGGTCGATCGACTTCTTGACGGTGGCGCCCGCCCGGACCGGGTAGGTCTCGGCGGGGCCGCCGTAGGCCTGGGTGACGGTGAGATGGCAGTCGGTCTTGCCGGGGTTGGTCAGGGTCAGTTCGACGCGGCCGGCCGTCTTGTCATGGCGGGCGGTCACCTCGGGCCCGGTCTTCTTGCCGTTGCCCTTGAAGGTGCGCAGGAAGCCGTTCGGGCCGTAGACGGACAGGTCGTAGACGTCCTTGGAGTAGGACGTGTTCCAGGTGTCGGAGATCTTCTTGCCGGCCTCCGTGGTGTATGTCCAGGGGCCGTCGGTGCGGTTGCCCGCGGTGACGGTGAAGCAGGCGCCGGCCTTGTCGCCGCTCTTGAAGGTGAGGGTGAAGCGGCCGGTGGAGGGGGTCGCGGACCCGTCGACGAGCGGCTCGTACGGCAGCGGGCGGGCGGGGCGGGAGCCCGGCTCCTGCTTGGGCAGCACGGGGTTGGCCGGCGGCTTCGGCACATAGCTGTCGTGCCGCTCCTTGTCCGGCGGCTGGAAGCCGTCGGTGGCGGGCAGCGCGGCCGGCTTGGTGTTCTCCAGCCCGAAGTCGAAGGCAGAGGTCAGGTCGCCGCAGATGGCGCGCCGCCAGGGCGAGATGTTGGGCTCGTGGACGCCGAAGCGACGCTCCATGAAGCGGATGATGGAGGTGTGGTCGAAGACCTCGGAGCAGACGAAGCCGCCGGTGCTCCAGGGAGAGACGACGAGCATCGGGACGCGCTGGCCGAGGCCGTAGGGACCCGCGGAGTACTTGGCGTTGCCGCCGAAGCTGTCCAGCGCGGTGTCCACGGTCGACAGACCCTGGTCGGCGGAGGCCGGCGGGAAGGGCGGCAGGACGTGGTCGAAGTAGCCGTCGTTCTCGTCGTAGGTGATGAACAGCGCGGTCTTGCTCCACACCTCGGGGTTGGAGGTGAGCGCGTCCAGCACCTGGGAGACGTACCAGGCGCCGTAGTTCGAGGGCCAGTTGGGGTGCTCGGAGAAGGCCTCGGGGGCGGCGACCCAGGAGATCTGAGGCAGCTTGTCGGCCTTCACATCGGCCTTGAGCCGGTCGAAGTAGCCGTCGCCCTCCTTGGCGTTGGTGCCGGTGCGGGCCTTGTCGAAGAGCGGGTCGCCGGGCTTGGCGTTACGGTACTGATTGAAGAAGAGCAGTGAGTTGTCGCCGTAGTTGCCGCGGTAGGCGTCGTCGATCCAGCCCCACTTGCCGTCCGCGTCCAGGCCGTCACCGATGTCCTGGTAGAACTTCCAGGAGATCCCGGCCTTCTCCAGCCGCTCCGGGTACGTCGTCCAGTCGTACCCCTCCTCCTCGTTGCCGAGGACCGGGCCGCCACCCTTGCCGTCGTTGCCGACATGACCCGTGTACATGTAATAGCGGTTGGGGTCGGTCGCCCCGATGAACGAGCAGTGGTAAGAGTCGCAGACGGTGAAGGCATCGGCGAGCGCGTAGTGGAACGGGATGTCCTTACGCGTCAGATGGGCCATCGTCCCGGCGGTCTTCGCCGATATCCAGTTGTCGTACTTGCCGTTGTTCCAGGCCTTGTGGCCGCCCGCCCAGTCGTGGTCGAGGCCCGCGATGAACTGCATGCCGAGGTTCTCGGCGTCCGGGTGGTAGGGCAGCACCTCCTTGTCGCCGTCCGGCTGGTGCCAGACGGACTTGCCGCTCTCCAGGACGAGCGGACGCGGGTCACCGAAGCCGCGTACGCCCTTCAGCGCGCCGAAGTAGTGGTCGAAGGAACGGTTCTCCTGCATCAGGACGACAACATGCTCGATGTCGTTGATGGATCCGGAGCTCCGCTTGGCGGGGATGGCTGCGGCGCGGGCGATGCTGCTCGACAGGGCCGACGCGCCGGCGGTGGCACCGGCGATCTGGAGGAAACGCCGCCGATTCAATTCAGGCATGGTCTGGGAACCTCTTCGCGTGTGGGGGAGTTGGCGAAATGACGGGTGCTGATGTGCGGTTGTGTGAGGAGTGGTGCGAAACCACGGTCAGCAGAGTGTTCCAAGAGGAACGAGCGCCAGGGAAGGGGGGGTGTCGCAGGTGTGACACACCGCCGTACGCACGACGAACTCCCTGGTCGCGGATGTCGCACGGTCGATAGTTGAGCATTTCGGGCAAGGAGGACGTGATGGACCGGAGCAGCGAGCGGCACACGGACGGGGACCGGGCGGCCCGGCTGCCGGAGGAGGTCGCGGCCGGCAACACCGCCCAGGCCGAGGCCTGGAACGGGGACGACGGGGAGTACTGGGTCCGGCAGCGCGCGCATCAGGAGGCCCGGTACCGCCGGCTCACCCCGCGGCTGATGGCGGCGGCCGGGATCCGGGCGGACAGCCGGGTGCTGGACATCGGATGCGGCAGCGGCGGGACGAGCCTGGAGGCGGCGCGGGCCGCTGCCGAGGGAGCGGTGCTCGGGGTCGATCTGTCGGGGCCGATGCTGGCCGAGGCCCGGAAGCAGGCCGCGACGGCCGGACTCCCGCAGGCCACCTTCGCGCAAGGAGACGCTCAGGTCCACGACTTCGGGGCCGCCGCGTTCGATGCCGTGCTCAGCCGCTTCGGGGTGATGTTCTTCGCCGATCCGGAGGCCGCCTTCCGCAACATCGCCCATGCCCTGCGCCCCGGCGGCCGGCTGGCCTTCCTCTGCTGGCGGGACCTGGCGCAGAACGCCTACCTGACCGTGCCGTTCGAGGCCCTCGCCCCGTATGTGCAGCCGCCGGACTTCGGTGCCCCGGGGGAACCGGGCCCGTTCTCGCTCGCCGACACCGCCCGGATCAGGACGCTGCTGGAGGGTGCCGGATTCGACGGGATCTCGGTCGACGCGGTCGACGAGCCGATGTGGATGGGCACCGACGAGGACGATGCGGTCGCGTCGCTGACCGATACGCCGATGGTCCGCAAGATGCTGGCCGCGGCCGACGAGGAGGCGAGGGCCGGGGCGCTCGCCGCCCTCCGGCACACCATGGCCGCCCACCGGGGCCCGGACGGGGTCACGCTCGGCAGCGCCTCGTGGCTGGTGACGGCCCGGCGGCGGTGAGAACCGCGGCGCGGCCCTGAGACCGCGCGGACGGCGGTGGCCACCCCGGCTCCTCGCGGACGGGGTGGCCACCGCTGTGTTCAGCCCATCGCCGGAGCCGGCGCGGCGGCCGGGGCCAGCCGGCCCGTGCGGTGCAGTCCGTAGAGGGCGGCACTACAGGCCAGGCCCAGGACCGGGAGGGCGATCCAGGGCAGGGCGGGCAGTCCGGCGGACCGGGAGGCGTCCAGTGCGGCGCCGGTGAGCAGATTCCCGAGAGTGATGCCGATACCGCAGATGGTGTTGTAGAGCCCGTAGTGGGTCGCGACCAGGCGGTTACCGGACAGCCGGACGATGGTGTCCATCTCGAACGGGTAGGTGATCATCGTGCCGAGGGCGAGCAGCAGCGCACAGAGCGCGGGCGGGACGGCTGCGAGGGCCCAGCGGCCGGGGCCTTCGGCCGGCACCGGCAGCGCCGTGGCCGCCAGCAGCGGGACGAACGCCAGGCCCATGGTCAGCAGCCCCCGGGCGAGAGCGCGGCCCGCGGTCATCCGGGCCTTGCACCAGCGGGTCACCCTGGTCTGGCCCAGGATGGTGCTCAGCCCGGACACCGCGAACAGCCCGGCCACCGCCGCGGCGGCGAACTCCCCGTCGCCGCCCAGCCGTCGTACCTCCAGCGGCAGCGCCAGATAGACCTGGAACGACAGCACATAGGAGCCGATCATGGCTCCGGAGAACAGCAGGAACGGGCGGTTGGCCAGCACACCCCGCCACGGGGACGGCAGACCGGCCTCCCGGCGGCCGCCCCCGTCGGGTGCGGACTCGTCCCCGCGGGCCGGCAGCGCACGGATCTGCACCAGGCTCAGCAGCGCGAAGATCCCGGCCGCGACCAGGCAGGTGACCCGGAAGTTGACGCCGGTGAGCACCATCCCCACCAGCGGGCCGAGCAGGATGCCCGCCTGGTAGAAGACGTTGAACAGCGCGAACGCCTCCAGCCTCCGGTCGCCCGCCGCGGCGGCCAGATAGGCCCGGACCGCCGGGTTGAACAGCGCGCCGGCCAGTCCGGTGGCCGCGGACGCCGCCAGCAGCGCGGACAGCGAGTCCACCAGCCCGAGCGTCACGAAACCGAGCGTCCGCAGCACACAGCCGGCCACGATCAGCGGCTTGTAGCCGAACCGGTCGGCCAGTGCGCCGCCGACCAGGAACATCCCCTGCTGGCTGAAGTTACGGACCCCCAGCACCAGTCCGACCAGCCAGCTCGCCAGGCCGAGCGTCCCGGACAGATGCGCGGCCAGATACGGCATCAGCATGTAGAAGCCGAGGTTGATGGTGAACTGATTGACCATCAGCAGCCGGGCACTGCGCTCGTAGGAACGGAACTGGGTGAGCATGCCGGTCACCGGGCCTCCCCCGCACCCTGGGCGGACGCCTCCCCGAAGTGATCCGCCGCGGCCTCGCCGGGGCGGTCCGCAGCGCCGGACGGGCCGAGCGGATCGACGACCCGGGCGCACCGGCTCCAGACGGTGACCTCCCGCTCCCACAGCCGGCTCAGGGTCTGCGGCCCGTCGGCCGGCGGGGCGTCGAGCAAGTGGTGTTCGGCGCAGTACTGGTCGTCGTACACCGTGCTCAGATAGCGCTGCGGTCCGTCGGGGAAGACGGCCGCGATACGGGTGCCGGCCGGCTCGGTCCGGCTCAGCCAGCCGGCGACCAGCGCGACCGCACCGACGCTCCAGCCGCCGGTGGCGTAGTGCGAGGACGCCAGCGTGCGGCAGGCCCAGACCGCTTCGGCGGGGGCGACCCAGTGCACCTCGCTGAACTGGTCGTAGGCGACATTGCGCGGATAGATGCTCGATCCGAGCCCGCGCATCAGCCGGGGGCGGGCGGGCTGTCCGAAGATGGTCGAGCCGATGGTGTCGACGCCGACGAGCCGCAGCTGCGGGTAGAGCTGGCGCAGCACCCGGGACACCCCCGCGGAGTGGCCGCCGGTGCCCACGCTGCACACCAGGACATCGATATGGCCCAGCTGGGAAGCGAGTTCGAGGGCCAGCGGCAGATAGGCGGTGGTGTTGTCGGGGTTGTTGTACTGGTCCGGGCACCACGCGCCGGGGTGCGCCGCGAGCAGTGCGCGCACCCGGTCGCGGCGGGCCTGCTGCCAGCCGCCGGTGGGATGCGGCTCGGCGACGATCTCGACCTGGGCACCGTACGCGGTCAGCAGCCGGGTCATCGAGGATTCCAGGCCGGGGTCGGTGACCAGGCTGACGGGGTGGCCGTGGACCATGCCGGCGAGTGCCAGGCCGAGGCCGAGCGTGCCACTGGTGGATTCGATGATCCGGGCGCCCGGCCGCAATTCGCCGCGGGCACGGGCGCGTTCGACCATGTGGAGTCCGGGCCGGTCCTTGATGCCGCCCGGGTTGCGGCCTTCGAGCTTGGCCCAGAAGCCGCGGCCGGGCGGGGTGAGCGGCTCGGAGATGTGCAGGACGGGGGTGTTGCCGACCAGGCCGGGGATGCCGGAGGCAGGGGCCGGGCCGGGCGTCGGGGAGGCGGGGGCAGCGGGAGAGACGGAGCGGGCCGCCGTGGGGAGAGAGTGCATGATTCGCTCTCGTTCGGTGGTGGGGTATACGGGCGCTCATCTCGCGCCGGCCGGGGTGGCCGGACGCGACGGCGGGCTCCTATATCCGGCACCGGCAGAGGGCGGCGAGGGTGGCCCGGCCGCCGCGGGCCGGTCTGAACCGCCCGGTCCCGCGCCCCGCGGCCGGAGTCCGTCCCGCCGCGAGGCGCACGGCCCCCGCGAGGACGGCGGGCACCGCGGCGCCCCCCGCCCCGGCGGCCGGGCGGCCCTGCGGGAGATGGCCGGACGGGCCGGGCACACAGGTGGAGTCGTGGTGCCCGGCGTCCGCCCCGGCGCTCACGTGGGCGGGCACGGCGGCCACGGGGGCGGACCGGCCCGACGAGACCGCCACCGGGGCGGGCGCACGGTGATGCCCCTTGGCGCCGTCGGCACACGGGAGCACCACGGCCAGCAGCCCGGCTACCAGGAGCAGGACGGCGGGTCGGCGCCGGCATGAACGGGCGTCCCCCGGGAGGCGGGCACCGCCACGAGAGCGGGCGCCACTACGGGAGAGAGAACGGAACAGAAGGCACAACGGGACGCGGAACGGCACAGGGCCTCCGGGAGACTGCCGCCGCGCCGGAGCGGAACACGCGGGCGGGCAGGCGGCATCGGCAGGGGAGCGATCCGGAAACGGCCGGAATCTAGACCTGCTGCACCACGGAAGCCGTTGCGCTGCGCAAGGGTGGAAGGGCGGCACGGGCGCCCGCGGACGCCCCGGACCGGCCTGGTGCCGACGGCTGCCAGGCGCAGCCCGCCGAGGGAGTGGGGCACGGCAGCGCCGGGGCGGCGCCCTGCTGCGGCAGGCCCGACACACACAGCTCGTCGGAGTGGTGCTCGGGGTGCCCGGGGTGCTCCGGCTGCTCACAGTGACCGCTGTGTTCGGGGGCGAGCCAGGCACCGGAGTCCGCGGTGGCGGCTGCCGCCACCGGCACGGCGTTCACCAGATGGCCCTCGGCGCTCTCCGCGCGCGCCCCGTGGGCGACCAGCACACTGATCAGCACGGCGGCCAGCCACAGCACACGAAACGGAACCGCTGAACCGCGGTTCCGCATCCCGCTGTTGGCCGGCCCGCGGGCCGTCCTGACCGTTGCCATACCGCGATCGTAACCGTGGTGGCCGGCCGTTGCCGGTAACCCCGCGCCCTCAGGCACATATCAGTCACCGGGCGAGGCGCGACAGCGTGGGCGTCAGCACCTCGCCATGTCGTTGACCGTGCTTCGTTGACCGTGCTTCGTTGACGGTGCCTCGTTGGCGGTGTGTCAGACCAGCGACGCCTCGGACGAGACCGCCGGGGTCTCCGCGGCGGTCTCGGCGACGGCTTGCCGGACGGGCTCGACGAGCGGCTCGACCGGTACGGGCGGCGGCACCGCCGGCTGGCCCTTCGCGTCGGGCACGCTGCGCAGCGGGGTGCGGCTGGTCAGCGGCGTCTTGCGGGCCGCCTCGACCCGGCGGGTGAACCAGATGACCTTGCCGTCCGGGGTGCCGCAGGTGCCCCAACTGTCGCTCAGTGCCGCCACTCTGGAGAGCAGGCCGCCGCCCGCGCTGAGCAGTTTCGGCAGGCGCGGCCCCTGGTCGGCGACGGAGGCCGTGAGGTGCCGGCCGGTCCAGCGGAGTTCGACGACGCACGGCGCGTCCGGGCCGATATGGCGATGGACGTTGGTCAGGAGTTCCGCCACTCCCCGGCATACGGGCGGGATATGCAGCTCCAGATCCCAGTACCGCAGGTGCGCGGCCAGAATCCGCTGGATCTGCGGCACACGCTCCGCCGAAGCATGCAGTTCGACCGTGTAGTGCCGGTCGCTGGGAAGTGTCATGTCGTGGCTCCTCACCGCGAGGCTCACGCCCTTCACCTCGTTGGACCAACGAACCCCGAAACACGAAGAGTGAGCATTAATCACGTATGGGTCATTTGCCATGGTGACCCCGCATGGCGGGTTCCGCAACTGATCTTGGTTTAGCGAAGTCCGCCGGCCCGGCCCTCACCCGGCCGGTCCAACAGCCGCGGCAGAACCTTGTCCGGGGTGAGCGGGAGGTCGCGGAACCGGACTCCGGTGGCGTGCCGGACGGCGTTGGCGAGGGCCGCCGCGGTACCGACGATGCCGATCTCCCCGATGCCCTTGCTGCCCATGGGGTTGAGGTGGGGGTCCTCCTCCTCCAGCCAGTGCGCCTCGATCAGCGGCACGTCGGCGCAGGCCGGAACGTGGTACGAGGCCAGATCGCACTCGGCGAAGTCACCGAACGCGGGATCCAGCACGCTGCCCTCCATGAGCGCCATCCCCAGCCCCATGGTCATACCGCCGATGAACTGGGAGCGCGCCGTACGGGAGTTGAGGATGCGGCCGGCCGCGTAGACACCCAGCAGCCGCCGCGTCCGGACCTCTCCCGTGACGGTGTCGACCTGGACCTCGGCAAAGGTGGCGCCGAAGGCGTGCCGCGCGTACGGGGAGCCCTCGGCCGTCTCCCGGCGGGTGTCGGCGGCGGCCGTCAGCCCGTCGGCCGGGAGCGGTCCGACGTGGTCCCGCAGCCGGTGCCGCAGCGCCGTACAGGCCTTGTGGACGGCCCAGCCCCAGGACGCGGTGCCCGCGGAACCGCCGGCCAGCATCGCGGGCGGCAGATCGCTGCTGCCGATCTCGATCCGGATCCGCTCCTCGGGCACCGCCAGTACACCGGCGGCGAGCTGCGCGAGCACGGTGCGGGCGCCGGTGCCGATGTCGGTGGCGTTCACCCGGATGCGGTAACTGCCGTCGGTGGCGGCGTGCGCCTCGGCGGAGGAGGCGGCGATGTAGACCGGGTAGGTGGCGGACGCGACGCCGGTGCCCACCAGCAGATCGCCCTCGCGGCGGACTCCGGGCCGGCGGTCCCGGGGCAGCCAGCCGAAGCGCTCCGCGCCCTCCCGCAGACAGCCGACCAGATGGCGGCTGCTGAAGGCGCGGTCGCTGTCCGGCTCGGTGTCCGGCTCGTTGCGCATCCGCAGGTCGACGGGGTCGATGTCCAGGAGGACGGCGAGTTCGTCGACGGCCGACTCCAGGGCGTACATCCCGGGGGCCTCGCCCGGTGCGCGCATCCAGGAGGGCGTCGGTACGTCGAGCGGGACGACACGGTGCACGGTGCGGCTGTTCGGCGAGGTGTACATGACGCGCCCCGGGACCGCGGCCTGCTCGACGAACTCCGTGACGGTGGAGGTGTGCGTGGCGGCCTCATGGGCGAGGGCGGTGAGGACGCCGTCGTCGCCCGCGCCGAGGCGCAGCCGCTGAACGGTGGGTGCGCGGTGGCCGACGACCGCCGGCAGCTGCCGGCGCGGCAGGGACAGTTTGACCGGGTGCCCGGTGTGGCGGGCGGCCATCGCGGCCAGGACGACCTGGGGGCGGGGCGTCCCCTTGGCGCCGAAGCCGCCGCCGACGTGCTCGGAGACCACGGTGACCTCGCTCCGGTCCAGCCGGAACAGCGCGGCGAGGTCCTCGCAGACCCTGGTGGCGCCCTGGCTGGAGTCGTGGACGGTCAGATGGCCGTCGCTCCACCAGGCGGTGGAGGCGTGCGGCTCCATGGGGTGATTGTGCAGCGGCGGCACGGTGTACGTGGCGTCGAGGGTGACGGGGGCGGCAGCGAACGCCCCCTCGAAGTCGCCGCGTTCACGGGTTCCCGGATAGCCGCCGTTGGCGGTCTCCGCGTCGTACATCCGGGGGTGACCGGCGGTCAGCAGGACGTCATGCGCGGCGGTTTCGTAGCGGACACGGACGGCCCCGGCGGCGGCGCGGGCGGTTTCGAGACTGTCGGCGACGGCGAGGGCGACATACCAGCCGCGGTGCGGGACCCGGTCGTCCTGGAGGACCCACAGCGTCGGATCGGCGGCAGCCGCGAGGCGGGGCGCGTTCTCGTGCGTCAGCACCGTGTACACCCCCGGCAGGGCGAGCGCCGCCGCGGTGTCCACGGCGATCACCCGGCCGCGGGCGACGGTTGCGGGCACCGGCCAGGCGTAGGCGCAGCCCGGCGGGGTGTGTTCGGCCGCGTACCGGGCGGTGCCGGTGACCTTCTCCCGGCCTTCCCGGCGGACGAGCGGGGCGCCCAGGGGGTACGGGAGAGGGCCGAGCGGGAACGAGTCGGGGCTCATGGCGCGCGTCCTTGGATCGGGGGCTGGGGCGGAGGAGGCAGGGGCGTCCTGGTGGTCGTGGTGTGGTCAGTGGTCGTCGTCGGGGGCGGCCAGTCCGGCCAGTACGCCGACGGCCAGATTGCGGGCGAGCGTGACCTTGAAGCCGTTGTCGCGCAGCGGCCGGGCGGCGCCGAGTTCGGCGTCGGCGGCACGGGCGAAGGTGTCCTCGGTGGCGGGCGCGCCGTGCAGCACCTCTTCGGCGGCGCGGGCGCGCCACGGCCGGTGCGCGAGCCCGCCGAACGCGAGGGCGGCGTGCCGTACGGTGCCGTCCCGCACCTCCAGTACGGCGGCGACGGAGGCCAGGGCGAAGGCGTACGAGGCGCGGTCGCGGGCCTTGCGGTAGCGCGAGCGGGTACCGGGGGCGGCCGGCGGGAGCCGGACGGCGGTGATCAGTTCGCCGGGCCGGATCTCGGTGTCCCGCTCCGGGCTGTCACCGGGCAGCCGGTGGAAGTCGGTCACCGGCACGGTGCGCTCCCCGTCGGGGCCGTGCAGCAGCACCTCGGCGTCGAGGGCGGCCAGCGCCACCGCCATGTCCGACGGCTGGGTGGCGACGCAGTGGTCGGAGTGGCCCAGTACGGCGAGATCGCGGTGCACCCCCTCGCGGGCCGGGCAGCCGGTGCCGGGGGCGCGCTTGTTACAGGGCTTGGAGATGTCCTGGAAGTACAGGCACCGGGTGCGCTGCAGCAGATTGCCGCCGGTGGTCGCGATGTTCCGCAGCTGCCCCGAGGCGCCGGCCAGCAGCGCCTGCGACAGGGCCGGGTAGCGGACGCGGACGGCGGCCGCCGCGGCGAGATCGCTGTTGCGCACCAGCGCGCCGATCCGCAGTCCGCCGTCCGGCAGCTCCTCGATCCGGTCGAGCGGCAGCCGGGTGACGTCGATGAGCAGCTGCGGCGTCTCCACCCCCAGCTTCATCAGGTCGACGAGGTTGGTACCGCCGCCGAGAAAACGGGCGCCGGGCTGCCCGGCCGCGGCCCGTACGGCCTCCTCGACGCTGGTCGCCCGCAGATACCCGAACGGTTTCACTGCGCCGCCTCCCGGACCGCTTCGACGATCCGCGGATAGGCGCCGCAGCGGCACAGGTTGCCGCTCATCCGCTCGCGGATCTCGTCGTCGGTGAGCTCGACCGGGGTGGCGGGGTCCGCGGTGGGCGGGGTGACGTGGGACGGAAAGCCGGCCGCCACCTCGGCCAGCACCCCGACGGCCGAACAGATCTGGCCGGGGGTGCAGTAGCCGCACTGGAGGGCGTCCCGTTCCAGGAAGGCCTGCTGAAGAGGGTGCAGCCGCTCCCCTTCGGCGAGGCCCTCGACCGTGGTGATCTGCCGCCCGTCCTGGGCCACGGCCGGCAGCAGACAGCTGTTGGCGCGCCGCCCGTCGACGAGCACGGTGCACGCGCCGCACTGGCCGTGATCGCAGCCCTTCTTGGCACCGGTCAGACCGAGGCGTTCGCGGAGCAGGTCCAGAAGCGTGGTGCGGTGGTCCACGGTCAGCGTCTGCGTCACTCCGTTGATGTGCAGCACCAGCGAGGACTGGTGACCGTCCGCCGACGGCGCTCCGCCGGGCTCCGGCGGATGATGGTTGGGCTCCACTCGCTCATGCCTTCCGATCCGGGCCGCGGGGGCGGCTGTCGTGCACCTGGGCCATGTCCTGCGCCGTGACCGTGGTGGCCTCGTCGCCTCAGAAGCGCCTGCGACCGCTAACGGGTCTCCAGCCGCAACTCGACTTCCTTCTCCTGGTCACCGGCGGCCGTCCCGAGGACATGGACGGCGAACGCGGACTCCAGGCCCTTGCACAGCTGGTCGACCGCCCAGTAGCCGCCCTGGAGGCTGACCATGACGGGCGCGGTCAGCCGGCGCGGCTCGGCCGCGGCCTTGCGCTCACTCACGTCGAAGGTCGAGGTCCACACGGTCGAACCGGCCCCGGCCACCTCCTCGGGCACATCGTCCGCCGCCCGGTCGGAGCTGAAGGTGGTGCGCAGCGCGCTGAAGACGGCGTGCGCGTCCTGCGTCGCGCAGCTCTCCAGCTCCACCATCACCTCGGCCGATACATGTTTCGCGTGTGACGCCTGATCCGCGCTGTTCACTGTGGGGCCTTCCGTTGTGGGCCTTCCTCCGGGGGCTGAACGCTTCCAGGCTCGCCCGGCGGCCCGGTGTGTGCGACCGGAGGCACGAACGAGTGGTTTGAACGGGCGGCACCCGCATGCCACCCGATCGGGAGATTACGCTGCGTAGTCAGCGCGTGCGTTCTGTGATCGGAGCGGTCTCAGGCGCAGCGCTCGGCCCTCGCAGCAGCCATCGTCGACCCCAGCCAGAGGAGCCCTCGTTGACCAGTGCCACGATCGACCAGAAAGCCACCGGCTACACCGTCCGCCATGCGCTCTGTATGGCGCGCGCCTCCGAGCTCGCCTACAAGGACGAGCAGACCATCGAAGCCACCGCCCGGGAATGGGGCTTCGACCGGGTGCGCCACCACCACACCACGTTCCGCCCACCGTTCCCGCTGGAGGACACCCAGGCGTACACCCTCGGCGGGCACAGCATGATCATCACCAGCTTCCGGGGCACCGAGCCGGTGAAACTGCGCGACTGGCTGTCCGACGCCACCACGCCGCCGTGGCCCGGTCCCGGCGGCAGGGGCTATGTCCACTACGGCTTCGGGGAGGCGCTGGAGTCCGTCTGGCCGCAGGTCCGCGCCGCCATCGACGCCTTCCGCGACAACCGCCAGACGGTGTGGTTCACCGGCCACAGCCTCGGCGGGGCGCTGGCGATGCTGGCCGGCGCGCGGCTGCATTTCGAGGAGCCGCATGTGACGGCCAACGGTGTCTACACCTTCGGCCAGCCGCGCACCTGCGACCGGCAGCTGTCCAAGGAGTTCAACACGGCCTTCTCCGACCGCATGTACCGCTTCGTCAACAACAACGACATCGTGCCGCAGCTCCCCCCGGAGCCCGCCTTCCACCATGTCTCCGCACTGCGCTACATCGACGCAAAGGGCGCCCTCCACCACACCATGCCGCTGCTCAGCGGCCTGGTCGACCGCGCCCGGGGCCTCACCGCCGACCTGCTCGCACCCGCCTCCGACGGTGTCCGGGACCACTTCATGGCCGCGTACGTCAACGCCTTGGAGAAGAACCAGAACTGACCGGTCGGGGTGGCACGGCGGGCCCCGACGGGTGGGCAGCGGGCCGGGCGGGACCGGCCACCGCGTCCCGTCAGGACCGGCCGCCTCCCGTCCTGGCCTGCCGCCGGCCTGGCTGGACCGGCCCTCTCCCGTCCTGGGTGGCCGCCACCCCGGTCAGACCGGCTGGGTGAGGTTGACCGCGTTGCCGTCCGGTCCTGGATATGGGCGACCCGCTGCCCCCAAGGCATGTCGTTGGCCGGGCCCCGCACCGTTCCGCCGAGCGGCCCGACCCGGTCCAGAAGCGCATCGACGTCCTGGACGGCGATGCTGAGCAGGATCCGGGTCGGGGTGCCGGTCTCGACGCTTTGGTCCGTCACGATGCCCAGCTCCGAGCCGCCGACCCGCAGCCCGACGAAGAAGGCCGGGCCCTCCTCGGGCACCCGGGTGACAAAAGGTCATCCGCCGCCCTCCCCCGCCGTCAGGATGGCCATGGCGCGAGCCCGAGCCAGGCGGCCGACGGCTCTCGCCCACGGCGGAATCCAGCCACGCGCCTCCCCTCCCCGGACCGCTCGTCCCGCCCCTCCCCCGCCATCGCCGGGCCCGGCCCCACCGGTTGCCGGTCGCCCACGTATCGCCGCTGAGCTGCCGAAACGACCCCGGCGCCGCGTCCGCCGCGCCGCGCGTGCCCCCGGCCGACGGCTCGCCAGCCCTCCTCACGCCCCCGGACACGCGCCGCTGAGCCGTCCGGCCGCACATCGTTGCCACGGGCATCGACCTGGACGGATCATCCGTACGGAACGCCGTACGCACGTACGGAGGCACGGGATGACCGCACCGGGACGACGCGAGGAGACCACCGTGGAGCCAGCCACCGTCAGCGGCCACTGCGCACCGGAATTCGCCGGCGTACGGGACGCGTTCGAGCGGAACTTCAGCGAGCACGGTGATGTCGGCGCGGCGGTCGCGGTGACGGTGGACGGCGAGGCGGTGGTGGACCTGTGGGGCGGCCACGCGGACGCGGCCGGGACCCGCCCCTGGGAGCGCGACACACTGGTCAATGTCTACTCGACGTCCAAGGGAATGACCGCGCTGTGTGCCCATCTCCTCGTGGACCGGGGCGAGTTGAACCTCGATGCGCCGGTGAGCCGCTACTGGCCCGAGTTCGGGCAGGCCGGCAAGGAGGACATACCCGTGCTCTGGCTGCTCAGCCACCGGGCCGGTCTGATCGCGCCCCGCGAGCCGCTGCCCGCCGGGCACGCGTACGACTGGGACCGGGTGTGCGCCATCCTTGCGGCCACCCCGCCGTGGTGGGAGCCGGGCACCGCGCAGGGCTATCACGCGGTGACCTTCGGATATCTCGTGGGCGAGGTCGTACGGCGGATCACCGGGCAGTCCCTCGGCGCGTTCCTGCGCAGCGAGATCACCGGGCCGCTGGGGGCGCGGGTATTCATCGGCACCCCTGCCGAGGAGCATGCCCGCTGCGCCGACATGGTCGGGCAGCTGGACGAGGCGCGTCTCGCCGAGCAGTTCCCCGGTGCGCCGAAGCCGCCGTTCCGGTCGCTCGCCGACCATCCGCTGGCCATCGTGATGCTGGCACTGACCTACATCCCCACCGGCGATGTCAACAGCGCCGCCTACCGGTCGGCCGAGATCCCGGCGGGCAACGCCCATGCCGGTGCGCACGGGCTGGCCACGGTCTACGGCGCGCTGGCGGCCGGCACGCTCGTGCGGCGCGGCACCCTGGAGGCGATGCGCCGGTCGCAGAGCCGGCCGGGTGAGCGTGATCTGACGATCGATGCGCTCGCGCCGGCGGGGTACGAACACCGGTGGGGGCTGGGCTACATGCTCAACCACCAGGGCCAGGCGGGTCCCAATCCACGGGCGTTCGGACACGGTGGCGCGGGCGGCTCCTTCGCCTTCGCCGATCCGGAGAACCGGCTGTCGTACGCGTACACCATGAACAAGTACGGCGGTGGCACGACGGGCCAGGACCCGCGCAACGCCGGGCTGGTCAGGGCGGTGTACCAGGCGCTGGGACAGAACCGGAGCTGAGACCGGGCCGGGGTTTCGGGCCGGGGTTCTGTCTCTCCGCTCACGACCGGAGGGACAGACCCCAGTGGTACGAGGCCCCGGCGTCGGCAGGGTTGCTCATCGGGCCGTCGCGAGGCCGTTGAGCAGATGGCCGAGCTCTGCCGGGGCCTGGAGGTGGGCCATGTGCCCCTGACCGGGGAGTACGTGGACTTCGGTACGGGTGGCACGGGCGACGCGCTGCCGGACGTCATCGAACGACGTGCCGTAGGGGGCCGTCCCGTGGTTGCACTGGCCGACGATCAGGTCGGCACGGTCCGCCCGGCGTGCCAACTCGTGCGGTGGCGGCGCCGCGTTGAGCGCGGCGAGCTCGGCGTGCGCCGGCCTGCTCAGACGCTGCAAGTCCGCCCATCCTTGACGGTCGGCCCGCAGAGTCTCGACCTGCGCCGCGTCGAGGCCGGCGATCCGCCGGTTCACGATCTCGGCGGTGGCCTCCCAGTCCGCCTTCTCCTCGGCGGCCTTCAGGTCCGGCAGCACGTGACTGCCGAACGGCCGTATCACCGGCTCGTAGGCGATCACCTGGCGCAGTGAGCTGTCGTTGGCGGCCAACAGCGCGATCAGGCCGCCGTAGCTCCAGCCGAAGAGCGCCTGTGTGCCCGCGCACTCGTCGAGGATCAGGCCGAGGTCCTCGACCTCCGTGCGCAGCGAGTAGCCGTCGGTCAGCGGCCCCGAGGGGGTACGGCCCCGGCGGTTGACGACCGTCACCGAGGGCCAGGCGTCGACGGCGGTCGCGACATGACGCCACGCGTGTGCGTCGCTCATCGCGCCCGGGACGACGACGAGACCGGGAGCGTCCGGCTCCCCGTACACATCGGCCGTGACCCAACTGCCTCCGCCGACCGACCACTTCTTCTGATTCTGAATCGTTTGCTCCATAAAGTGATTATGGAGCAAGCGCTCTACAATGCAAGGGTGTCCCAACCAACCCGTGGACGACCACGAGCCTTCGACCGCGACCGCGCGATCCTCGACGCCGCCCGCCTCTTCTGGCGGCGCGGCTACTCCGGGACGTCGACCCGCGACCTCACCGCGGCCCTCGGACTCTCGACCTCCAGCCTCTACGCCGCCTTCGGCAGCAAGGCCGGGCTGTTCGAGGAAACGGTGCGGACCTACGCCGAGCGCTACCGGGAGATCTACCGGCAGGCCGTCACCGAGAAGGATCTCCGGACCGTCATCGACCGCCTCCTCACCGACTCGGTCGACGAGTTCACCCGGCCAAGTGACGCCCATCCAGGCTGCCTGCTCAGCAGCGCCGCGATGACCGACAGCACGCGCACACTCGACATCAGCGCCTACTACGCAGAACTGCACGGCTGGAACGAGCGGGCCCTCCTCACGCGCATCGAGCGAGCGGGGAGGGACGGGCAACTCGTCGCCGGGACCGACGCGGCGGCCCTGACCGGACTCGTGCAATCGGTCGTGCACGGATTGTCCGTGCGGGCCAACCTCGGCACGACCCGCGAGGACCTGCTGACGACGGTGCAGCTCGCCCACGAGCTGCTCTGCCGACAGCTCACCTCGCCGGCAGCCTGATCCCCTGCCCCCTGGTAACCGGCAACTGGGTTCCGTCCCTCCTGATCATGGCCGGAGAGACAGCTGCCGGGTCCCGACGCCCACATCGTGCCTGGTCACGAGCCCTGCGGCGGCTTCTGCACGGATCGGAAATCTGCACCCGCCATCCCCGTGGCCGAGCGCGATAATGGGAGGTGCGGCAGGCATCCGGTCCTGGTGGGAGCGCCGTGGCCCGGGGAAAGGGTGTGGTGATCATGGAACGGGACACCGAGACGGTTCACGAGGCGTATGCGTTCGTCTGTCTGCACTGCGGACACGGGTGGGAAGAGGAGTACGAGATCCGGCACACCACGGATCTGGCCGGCCACCGGCGCGCCGACTACTTCACCCGGGGCGTCCGTGTCGCCTCCCCGCTGACCCGCGCCGACTGCCCCTCCTGCAACCGCGGCCCGATCCGGATCCTGCGCCCCGGCCGGGTGAACTCGACCCGCCCCTACCTCGCCTGATTCCCTTCTCGATGCCCTGACGCACCGTCACCATCCGGTGTGGAGAAGGTGGTTGAGCAGGAGTGCGAGTACTGCCTGGGCGGTCAGCCATGCCCGTCGGCGGGTGGCGGGCAGCAGGGCGCAGGCGGCCGGCAGCCAGGCGGCGAACGGGAGCCAGATCCGTTCGGTCTCCGCCTTGCTCATCCCGGAGAGGTCGGCGACGAGCAGGGCGAACAGCGCGGCCAGCACGAGGACGACCAGCCGGTCGGCGGGGTCCCGCAGCGGCCCGGCGGACGGGCGGAGGCCGCGCCCGGCGGCGGGGGCGGCCGCGAGCGCGCGGCGCAGCGCGGCCACCGTCGCGGGCCCGATGATCAGGACGGTGCAGGCGAGATTGCCCCATACCCAGTACGCGTACGGGCGGACCGCGGCGGCGCCCTGGTAGTAGCGCTCGACCAGCAGGAGGTACCCCTCCCACCAGGAAAAACCGGCCACGGTGAAGGCGACGGCGACGGCTGCGGCGCCGGCCGCCACGAGGGGCAGCGGGCGGACGGTCCGGGTCAGCCACAGCACCGCGGCGGCGATCAGCGCGATCAGGGTGAGCCCGTAGGAGAGATAGCAGGTCAGGCCGAAGAGGAGCCCGGAGGCCAGGGCGGCGGCGGCCGGGATGGGGGCACCTCCCAGCGATAGCTGGGGGAGAGTGCGGCGGGTGGCGGCGAGGGCGAGCAGCGCCAGCGACCAGGCGGCGACGGCCGCGAAATAGCCGTCCGCCGAGGTGCCCACCCAGACCGCCGAAGGGACCAGGACGAGGAACGGCGCGGCCCGGCGGGCGAGCGGCTCACCGGCGAGCGCCCGCACCGTGATCAGCACCGCGGCCACGGCGGATGTGCCGACGATCAGACACCAGAGGCCGGCCCAGCCGCCCCCGCCCAGCCCGATGCGGTCCAGACCGACGAAGGTGAGCACGGCGGCCGGCGGATGCCCGGCGACATGGGCGGGCCAGTGGTCCGGCGCGTTGTTGAGGATGTGGTGGGTGAAGTCGCGCAGGGCCGGCCCGAGGTCGTCGAAACGGTCGATGACGGTCAGGTACTCGTAGGCGGTGGTGAGCCGGCCGGCTATCCCCGTCCGCCAGCCATCGATCATCGCCAGCGCCCCGGTCCAGGCCAGGGAGCCCGCCCAGCCCAGGACGACGAGGCGCCGCCAGGGCAACCGGGCGGCGAGCGGCGGCCCGTGGACGATCACGAGGACGGCGATCACGACTGCGGCGGGGGTACCGGGCCCCAGATGCGGGGACCACGAGGCGTACAGCGGGGGCCAGTTGACATGCAGGCTGCCGTTGGCGCGCTCGATGACGGTACCGACGACGGCAGCGGCCACAACGAGCAGTGCAGCGGCCGCGGCGGCCACCAGATCGAGGCGGCGCCCGGCGCGTTCTTCCGAGGTCACACGGGGGGTTGCACAGGAGGTCACGCCCGCACGCTAGGCGCCGGCGGGCGGCAACGGGCGGGTGGCGGCGGGGGCGTCATCGATCCGTCAGATTTGGCGGACGGATCGAGGGCGCGCCGGCACACCGTGTCCCGCCTTTTCCCTCAGTCGAGGCAGAACTCGTTGCCCTCGATGTCCTGCATCGGGATGCACGACTCGTTCACGCCATCGGCATGCAGTGTGCGCACGTGTACCGCGCCCAGCGCCACCAGCCGTGCGCACTCGGCCTCCAGTGCGGCCAGGCGCTCTTCACCCACGAGCCCGGTGCCGACCCGCACGTCAAGATGCACCCGATTCTTGACGACCTTGCCTTCGGGGACGCGCTGGAAGAACAGCCGCGGGCCCACACCTGAGGGATCAATGCAGGCAAACGCGGCACCCTGCTGCTCAGGCGGCAGCGAGCGGTCGAAATCGCCCCACGTGGCAAACCCCTCCGGCGGCGGCGGTACGACGTACCCCAACACCTCGCACCAGAAGCGAGCGACGCGCTCAGGTTCTGCGCAGTCAAAGGTGACTTGGAACTGCTTGATCGACGACATCGGCACACCATAGCGGCGCGTGCCGTTCGCCGAACGAGTGGCTACCTCGGGCTGATCGTGACCCTGTAGGTGGCTCCGGCCCGGCCGTGGGTGTGCACGGTGACGGTCTGGTCGTGGTCGTGCCAACTGGCCTTGCTGCCCTGGACATGGACGCGGTAGCCGCCTGGGTAGGTGTCCCTGGGCACGGTGATCCGGGTGGGGCCCTCGGCGTTTTCGCGGGTGCGGAAGGTGAGCGTGTAGGTGCGGGTGGCCGGGGCGTACGCGAAGGTGAGCGGGTCGCCCGCGACCGCCCGCGCGTACGGCTGGACGAGCAGTTGGGCGTTGGGCTTCGGGGCGCCTGTCTGGTCGAGGAAGCAGTAGCCGCCGCCCCGGCACCACTGCCACCACGTCCAGCCACTGGAGAAGCGGTCCATGGAGGCCGTCATGTCGGTGACGAACTGGCTTGCGTGCGGAACGTAGGGGTTGCCGCCCCACTCCCCCACGATCACCGGCATGCGCTGACGGGTCGGGTAGTCGCTGATCGCGGCCTCGAAGGCGGGGATGAAGGTGCCGTCGGGGTCGTAGTCGGCGCCGGTTTCCATCGCGGTCTCGTAGAAGTGCGGGGCGTAGCCGGCGTGCGGGTCGTCGATGTGGCCCAGCCGGGTCGGGACGCCGAGACCGACGATGACGGTGGGTTCGACGAATACCCACGACCTGTGGTCGACCAGGCGGATCGCCCGGGCGAGACGGTTCCACAGCTCGGTGAGCTCGGTGGCCTCGAAGCGGGCCGCGGCGGCGGGGAGGTCTTCGCCTTCGAGGAACTTCGCGAACGGCTCATTCATCAGGTCGTAGCCGAGCAACGCCGGGTGCCTGCCCAGGGCGGCGGCGACCGTCATCCACATACGGGCGTGCGCGGCGCGGAAGTCGGCGTCCTTGTACAGATGGTCGAAGGCGGTCTGTACGGAGGGCTCGAAGTATTCGGAGAACCAGTCGTCGGGTATCGGCTCGAACGGCAGCCCCTCGTCGCGGGTGGCCCAGTCGGGGACGCCGCGGGAGCCGAAGTGGGGTCCGTAGACGTCCTGGTGGGCGTCGAGGATGACCTTGATGTGGTAGCGGTCGGCCCAGTCGAGGATGCGGCGCATCTTGGTGAGGTAGCCGCGGTCGTAGTGCCCGGGGGTGGGTTCGAGGTCGTCCCAGAAGAACGCGAGGCGCGCGAGGTTGAAGCCCCGGGCGGCCATGCCTTTGAGGTCGCTCTCGTGGATGTCGGCGAACGCGTGGGTGCCTCGGCTGTTCTTGTCGGCGAGGTTGAAGCCGCGCCACTGGAGCGCGCGGCCCTGGCCGTCGGCGATGTAGGTGCGGTCACCGACCGTGACCCGGTCGGGCGTGCGGCCGGGGGCGCGGTCGGGGTGGGCCCGGGCCTGCGCGGGGAGGACGCCGAGCAGGAGGGCGGCCACGGCGAGGGCGGCGGGGGCGACGCGGGAGGTCAGGCGCATGCAGGAGACCCTTTCGAGGGGGGCTGCTCGGGCGGCGTGCTACGGGCCGGCCGGATGCTACTGGCGGGTGCGTCAAGTTCCCAGGGATGCACGGGAGTTGGCCGGAGTTGGCGGGGTTTCCGCACCGGCGCGGCCGAACGGGTTCGGCCGCGCCGGTGCAAACCCCGCCTCGAACGTCTCGCGCTCCTCACCAACCGCCACGCCGCAGCGCCACGAAGCAGCGTTCGGTGTCTGGGGACTGGGCGGTCGGGTGCGGGACGGTCCACTGTTCGATGGGGGTCCAGGGGCTGGCGGAGGCGTAGCGGAGGAGGGCGGGGGTGCCTACGCGGGCCCAGGGGAAGTGGGCGTCCGGGGGGCGGGGGGTGTGGGAGCCGTCCTCGACCCGGACCTGGACCCGTTCGTCGACGTCTGCCGGGGTGGTCTCCACGATGAGCAGTCCGTGCGGGGCGAGCAGTTCGGCGGTGCGGGTGAGGAGGGCGTGCGGGTCGCCGCCGATGCCGATGTTGCCGTCGAGGAGCAGGGCGGTGTCCCAGGCCCCCTCTCCCGGGAGGGTGTCGAAGACCGAGCGGTGCAGTGCGGTGCCGCCGATGGCGTAGGTGCGGGCCACCGCGGCCGCGCTGACGTCGATGCCGAGGGCCCGGCGGCCCTGCGCGGCGAGCGCGGCGACCAGCCGGCCGGGTCCGCAGCCGATGTCGAGGACGCTGCCCGCGCAGCGGCGCAGCGCCGACAGATCGGCGGCGTCCGGCCCCGCGCACCAGCGCTCGACCTCCAGGGGCAGCAGCCAGCCGTCACTGCGGCGCAGGAAGAGCGGGCCGCGGCCGCTGCGCAGCGCGTCGGCGTACGGGTCCGCGCCCCAGGAGACGGTGTCGCGCCGGTCGGTGGGTGTCGTGGGCGACACGGTGGTGCTCATCGTGCGGTGACCGGGGTCAGCCGGGCCAGGGTGGCGGCGAAGCGGCCGGCGGGGGCGGCGGCCGCGACGTGGTGTGCGTCGTCCGCGGTGTCGACATCGCGCAGCGGCGGCAGGTGCCGTACCCGGAGTCCGGCGGCGGTCAGCCGGGCGCGCTGGGCGGCGCCGGTGCGGTCGGTGGACATGGGTACGCCGCGCAGCAGCCGGGGGTCGGGGACGGCCAGGCCGAGCGCCCAGAAGCCGCCGTCCTCGGCCGGTCCGAACCAGGCGTCGCAGTCGTCCCAGGCACCTGACTCCAGTGCCGGGGCGAGGAGTTGCGGGGTGACCTGGGGGGTGTCCATGCCGATGAGCAGGGTCGGGCCCGTGCTGTCGGCGAAGGCCGCGGCAAGTCGCTCGTCGAGGCCGCCGGGGCACTGCGGCCGGACGTCGAAGCCGGCCGGCAGCCAGTTTCCGGGGCGGCCGTCGAGGACGACGACCCGCCGCCGGGCGGGCATGGCGCGTACGGCCTGGAGGGTGTCGTACAGCGCGGCCTCGGCCAACTGGGCGGCCTCGTCCGGGGTGTAGGGCGGGGTGAGCCGGGTCTTGACCCGGCCGGGGACCGGTTCTTTGGCGATGACCAGGAGGGTGGTGGGACCGGTCGGCGCCGCAGCGGCTGCGGGAAGGATCATCGGGCCGTCTCCTCCGTGCGGGGTGCGAACGGCGGCTGCTGGAGAACGGCGCGCATATCGCGCACCGCGTGCCAGGTGCCGCGCCAGGTGCCGGTGACCTTCGAACGGCCGGTGCGCGGCCGGTAGGGCACCGCGCGCTCCTCGACGCGCCAGCCGGCGTCGGCGGCCCGGACGACCATCTGGAGGGGGTAGCCGCTGCGGCGGTCGGTGAGGCCGAGTCCGAGCAGCGCGGTGCGCCGGGCGGCGCGCAGCGGGCCGAGGTCGTGCAGGCGGAGTCCGGTGCGGCGGCGCAGCATCCGGGCCAGTACGGCGTTGCCGGCCCGCGCGTGCGGCGGCCAGGCGCCGCGGCCCTGGGGCCGGCGGCGGCCCAGCACCAGATCGCTGGCGCCGTGCCGGACCGCGTCGACGAAGGGGGTGAGGAGAGCGGGGTCGAGGGAGGCGTCGCAGTCGCAGAAGCAGACGATGTCGGCGTCGGCGGCGAGCAGTCCGGCGTGGCAGGCGGCGCCGAAGCCGCGGCGCGGCTCGTGCACCACGGTGGCGCCGAGGCCGCGGGCTACCTCGGCGGAGCCGTCGGTGGAGCCGTTGTCGACGACGATCGCCCGCCAGCCGGCCGGGATACGGGCCAGCACCCAGGGCAGCGCGGCGGCCTCGTCGAGACAGGGCAGGACGACGTCCACCGGGGCGGGCCGGGGGACGGGGGGTGGGAAGTGGGTCACGCGTTCACCTGCGTATCAGAAGCGGAAGAGGAGAGTTCAGGGGTTCACGGGCCTGGACGGTGGCGGCCGGGAGGGCGTGCGGGTCATCCCGCCGGGGCCGCCCGCATGCCCTCGCGGGCGAACTCCGTCATCCCCGCCGCGAATCCGGTGGCCGCGCGCCAGCCGAGGTCCTCGGCGATCCGGTGCGAGGAGGCGGTGATGTGCCGTACGTCGCCGAGCCGGTACTCCCCCGTCACCACGGGCGCCGGACCACCGCACGCCGCGGCCAGGGTCCGGGCCATCTCGCCGACGGTGTGCGGTACTCCGCTGCCCGTGTTGTAGGCGGTCAGGGCGCCCGCGGGCCGGTCCGGCAAGGCTTCCAGCGCCACGACGTTGGCCGTCGCGACATCCCGGACATGGACGAAGTCCCGCCGCTGGCCGCCGTCCTCGTAGACCGTCGGCGACTCGCCTCGGGCCAGCGCGGAGCGGAAGAACGAGGCGACCCCGGCGTACGGGGTGTCGCGCGGCATCCCGGGGCCGTAGACGTTGTGGTAGCGCAGCGCGACGGCCCGGCCGCCGGTGGCGCGTGCCCAGGAGGCGGCCAGATGTTCCTGGGTGAGCTTGGTGGCCGCGTAGACGTTGCGCGGGTCGGTGGGGGCGTCCTCGCCGACCATGCCGGGCCGCAACTCGGCGCCGCAGTCCGGACAGCGGGGTTCGAACCTCCCGGCGTCCAGCTCGGCCACCGCCCGCGGACCGGGCCGCACCACCCCGTGGCGGGCACAGGAGTAGCGGCCCTCTCCGTAGACCACCATCGACCCGGCGAGGACCAGCTTCCGCACCCCGGCCGCGGCCATCGCGGCCAGCAGCACCGCCGTGCCCAGGTCGTTGCAGCCCACGTAGTCGGGCGCATCGGCGAAGTCCTTGCCGAGGCCCACCATCGCCGCCTGGTGGCAGACCGCGTGCACACCCCGCAGGGCGGCGTCGACGGCCGTCCGGTCCCGTACGTCGGCGACGATGCGCCGCTCCCCCGGGCGCGGGGGCGGGGGAGCGGGGTGCGCCGAGGGCAGCAGCGCGTCGAGGACGACGGGTTCGTGCCCGTGCGCCAGGAGCGCCTCGACGACCTGCGATCCGATGAATCCGGCGCCGCCGGTGACCAGTACACGCATGCCGGTGACGCTAGGCGCGACAGCGGGTTCCGGCCCGCTTTCGGGACGTCGTGTCATGGGTCCGTAAGATCCGCGGCCCGTCCGGCGGGGGTGCTGTCCGGCCGTGCGGGGCCACTGCGATTCGGTAACAGCACGCATTCGAGGTATTTCGGTACGGCATATGGTGCCTATGCTCAGGTCGGGGGCCGGGGGCCGCTTTCGGACATTCCGACGGCCGGCGGCCCTCTTGCCCGATCACCTCAGCTACACACCGTCGGAGAACACCTTGACCGTGGAGAAGGGGGAGCGGCGGACCGGCTCCCGTGCGCTGGCCGTGCTCCCGTACGCGGTCATGGCCGTGGTCACCACGGTCGATCTCACCGCGGGCCCGGGCGTCGGCTTTCTGCCACTGGTGTCGCTGGGCCCGGCGTTCGCGGGGCTCGTCGGCGGCTGGCGGCGGACTGCTGTGGTCGGCCTGACGGCGTCCGTGCTCTGCCTCGGTATGGGCGTCCACAGCGGGCTGTTCGAGAGCCGGCGCGGTCCGACCGCCCTGCTGTCGGTGGCCGGGGTCACGGCGGCCGGGGTGGCCGCCGCGGTGATGCGGCAGCGACGGGAGGCCGAACTGGCCAGCGTCCGCTCGATCGCCGAGGTCGCCCAGCGGGTGCTGCTGCGCCCGGTGCCGCGCGGCGCGGGCCCGCTGCGGATCGCGGTCTCGTACACCTCGGCGGTGGCCGAGGCCCGGATAGGCGGTGATCTGTACGAGGTGGTGACTTCGCCCGCCGGGGTGCGGATCATCGTCGGCGATGTGCAGGGCAAGGGCCTGGAGGCCGTGGAGAGCGCGGCGGTGGTGCTGGGGGCGTTCCGGGAGGCGGCGCACGACGAACCGGATCTGCCGGCCGTCGGCGAGCGGGTCGAACGGGCGCTGAACCGCCATCTGTCCGGCGAACGGTTCGTCACGGCCGTGCTCGCCGAGATCGGTGACGGTCCGCGGGCCACCCTGCTGAACTTCGGCCATCCGGCGCCGCTGGTCGTCCGCCCGGACGGCACGGTCGGCTTCGCCGCGCCGCCCGACCGCGCCCTGCCGCTCGGCCTGACCCTGCACGGCGCCGCCGCCCCGGTCCCCTACGAGGTGCCGTTCACCCCCGGCGACCAGCTGCTCTTCTACACCGACGGCGTCACCGAGGCCCGCGACGCGGCGGACCGCTTCTACCCCCTCGACGAACGCGCCGCGCTGCTCAAGGACCCCGACCCGGAGGCCGCGCTGCGCGCGGTGCGGGAGGACCTGGTCGAGCATGTCGAGGGACCGCTGCACGATGACGCGGCGATGCTGCTGGTCCGCTACCGGCAGAGCCGGTGAACGGCCTTCATATCAGCGGCAGCCCCGTGTAGTTCTCCGCCAGCTCCGCGGCGGCATGCGGCGAGTCGGCGATCCGGTCGAGCTGGGAGTGCTGAAGCCGGGTGTCGAACGGGCTCTGGTCCGGGGCGGTGTGCAGGGTCGTCGTCATGAAGGCCGAGAAGTGTTCGGCGCGCCAGACCCGGCGCAGACAGGTGTCGGAGTAGGCGTCGAGCAGCTCCGTGGAGCCGGTGCGGTGCAACCGGTCGAGGGCGCGGGCCAGGACGGTGACATCGGCGACGGCCAGGTTGAGGCCCTTGGCCCCGGTGGGCGGCACGATGTGCGCCGCGTCACCGGCCAGCAGGACCCGCCCGTACCGCATCGGTTCGGTGACCGAACTCCGCATCGGCAGGACGGCCTTGGCGCTGAGCGGACCGCGCGCGGGTTTCCAGGGGCCGTCGATCGCGCCGCGGGCCTCCAGTTCGTCCCAGATGCGGTCGTCGGGCCAGTCGGCCGGGTCGGTGCCGTTGGGGACCTGGAGGTAGAGCCGGCTGACGGTCGGCGTACGCATGCTGAACAGCGCGAAGCCGCGTGCGGAGTGGGCGTAGATCAGCTCGTCGTGGGAGGGCGGGGCCTCGGCGAGCACCCCGAGCCAGGAGTAGGGGTAGCTGCGGGTGTAGGTACGGCGGACGCGCTCCGGTACGGCCTCCCGGGCCACACCGTGGAAGCCGTCGCAGCCCACGACGTAGTCGCAGGTCAGGGTCTGCTCGCGGCCCTGGTGGTGGTAGCGGATGGCGGGCCGGCCGGTGTCCGCGCCCGTCACGGCGCGTGCCTGCGCCCCGAACAGCAGCGGTGGCCCGTCCGCGAGCTGGAGGGCGATCAGGTCCTTCACGACTTCCGTCTGGGCGTAGACCCGCACCCGGCGGCCGCCGGTCAGCGCGGGGAAGTCGAGGCGGTGGGCGCGCCGGTTCCAGCGCAGCTCGATGCCGTCGTGGGCCAAACCCTCCCGGTCCATCCGCTCCCCCGCCCCGCAGGCGCGGAGCACATCGACGGTGCCCTGTTCCAGGATGCCCGCGCGCTGGCGCCGTTCGACATAGGAGCGGTCGCGGCTCTCCAGGACGACGCAGTCGATTCCGGAGCGGTGCAGCAGCCGCGCGAGCAGCAGTCCGGCGGGGCCGCCGCCGATGATGCCGACCGTGGTGTGCTGGGGGTGGGTCACAGCGCCGTTCCTTCCGCGGGGTGGGGTGCGGGTGCGCCGGGGCTCGGGGCCGCGGCCGGGGAGCCGTTGTCCGGGTGTGCCGCGAGGTGGCCGAGGAGGGCGTCCCGCACCGGGGCGGGGCGTTCCACGTTGGCGAGATGGGCGGCGCCGGACAGTTCCAGCAGGCGGGCGTCCGAGATGCCGTCGGCGAGTTCGCGGGCGTGCGCGGGCGGGGTGGCCGGGTCCTCGCGGCCCGCGACGACGAGCGTGGGGGCGGTGATCCGGGCCAGAGCGGCGCGCAGATCGTAGGCGGCGAGGGCGTCACAGCAGGCCGCGTACCCGGCGGGCGTCACCGACCGGCGCACCCCCTCGACCAGCGCCTGCGCCTGCGGGGCGTCGGCGAAGGCCGGGGTGAACCAGCGGCTCGCGGCGGCGTCGGCGATCGGGCCGAGCCCCGCTTCCCGTACCAGCGCGGCCCGTTCGTGCCAGCCCGCCGGCTCGCCGAACCGGGCGGAGGAGCAGAGCAGGGCGAGCGAGGCGATCCGCTCGGGGTGGTGGGCGGCGAGCCAGGCCCCGACGGCGCCGCCGAGCGAGATCCCGGCGTAGGCGAACCGGTCGATGCCGAGGGCGTCGGCGAGGCCGAGCACCAGCCGGGCCAGGCCGGGGATGGTGGTGGGGGCGGGCCCGGCACCCAGCACCTCGGCGGGCGTGCCGCCGTGGCCGGGGAGGTCCCAGCGGATGACGCGGTGGTGCCGTGCCAGGGACGGGAGTTGGGGGTCCCAGACGGCGAGCGAGGTGCCGAGCGAGGGGCCCAGGAGGAGCGGCGGGGCGTCTTCGGGGCCGTCCTCGGTGTGGTGCGGGAGCGGGGTGACGGGCGGGTGGGTCATGCGGACTCCTGTGGGTGGTGCTCGGTGCGTTCCAGTGCACGGTCCACGAGGGCACCGGCGGAGCCCAGGTAGCCGGTGGGATCGAGGAGTTGACGCAGCCGCGACGGGGACAGGGCAGGGGCCTCGGGCAGGGCGGCCGGGGCCTCGCGCGGGGTGGCCGGGTCGCCGGGCGGGGCGGGCCGGTCCTCGTCACGGGCCGCGGGCGGTGCCTCGTGCAGCACCTCGTCCAGCGCCGCCGGGAGCGCGATGCCCCGCTCCGCGGTGCGCCGGGCCGCCGTGTCCAGGAGGCGGCGGGCCTCGGCGCGGCCGGTCAGCGCGGTGAGGGCGGCGACCAGCCGTTCGGTGACGACCAGACCGCCGGTCGCGTCGAGGTTCTGCCGCATACGGTGCGGGTGGACGCGCAGCTCCGCCGTCAGTTCGGCGGCGTCCCGGGCCGCGCCGCCGGTCAGCCGCAGGGCGTCGCGCAGCGGCTGCCATTCGGCGTGCCAGGCGCCGGCCGGGCGTTCGTCCTCGGCGGCCAGCGAGCCGTACAGCACCGCGGCGAGCCCCGGGACCTGCCGGGCGGCGGCCGCGATCAGGGTGGCGCGCACCGGGTTGGTCTTGTGCGGCATGGCGGAGGAGGAGCCGCCGCTGCCCTCGGTGAGTTCGCCGAGCTCCGTGCGGGAAAGGGTGAGGACATCGGCGGCCGCCTTGCCGAGGGCGCCCGCGGTGAAGGCCAGCGCACCGGCGAGATCGGCGACCGGGGTGCGCAGGGTGTGCCAGGGCAGGGCCGGTGCGGCGAGTCCGGTCTCGGCGGCGTAGCGGGCGAGGAGCCGGCTCCCCAGGTCGGGAGTGGGCGGCGCGCCGTCGGCCTCCGCGTAGGCATGGAAGGCCGCCAGGGTGCCGGCCGCGCCGCCCAGTTGCACCGGCAGCGCGGCCCGGACAGACGCCAGCCGGTCATGGGCGTCGAGCACCAGGCTGCGCCAGCCCGCGGCCTTGAGGCCGAAGGTGGTCGGCACCGCGTGCTGGGTGAGGGTGCGGCCCGCCAGGGGGGTGTCGCGGTGCTCGGCGGCGGTCCGGCGCAGCGCGGCGGCGGTGCGGGTGAGGTCCGGCAGCACGGTGTCCAGGGCGCGGGCGCAGACCAGCATCGTGGCGGTGTCCAGGATGTCCTGGCTGGTGGCGCCCCGGTGGACGTAGGCGGCGGCCTCGGGGTCGCGGGCGGCGACGGCGGCCGTGAGGTCGGCGACGAGCGGGACCACGGGGTTGCCGGCGGCGCGGGCGCGCAGGGCGAGGGCCCGGGGGTCGTAGCGGTGGGTTTCGGCGGCCGCGGCGGTGACGGCGGCGGCCGCCGCCTCCGGTGCGAGTCCCAGGGCGGCCTGGGCACGGGTCAGCGCGGCCTCGGCGTCGAGCAGGGCCCGCAGATATCCGGTGTCACCGGTGGCGGCGGCCACGGCGGAGCCGGCCCAGGACGGCGCGAGCAGCCCCACGTCGGCTGCTTCGTCCGGCTGTTGGGCCGCCGGGTCCGGTGCGCTCCACGGCAGGTCATCGGTAGGCAAGGAAGACCGTCTCCTCGTGTGCGCCGTCGGCCGACCGCTGCAACCGGATGTCGAAGCGGTACCGGCCGGGGCCGTCGGGGCGGGCGAGCAGGGTGTCCGCGCGCGCCGCGGGCAGCCGCGCGAGCAGCGGGTCGGTGGGCCGGTCCGCCGGGTGCTCGGGGAAGTAGACGCGGGTGAACAGGTGGTGGAGCAGGCCGCGGGCGAAGACGCACACGGCGAGGTAGGGGGCGGCGTCCGGTTGCCCGGCGGGGGCGGTGGCCGGCCGGGTGTGGACGGCATAGCGTCCGTCGGCGTCGGTGGGGACCCGGCCGAAGCCGGTGAAGTCCACCCCGTTGCGGCCGAGGACCGCACCGGTGGCCGGGTCCCGGCGCAGCGAACCGGGCGCGCCCGTACGGCCGCCGTCCGGTCCCGCCTGCCAGAACTCCAGCAGCGCGTCCGGCACCGGGGCGCCCTCCCCGTCCCGTACGCAGCCGTGCACGGTGACCGTGCCGGGGTGGCCGGCCGGGGCGACTTGCTCGCCACCGGGGAACGGGAGGGCGTAGCCGTAAAACGGGCCGATGGTCTGTGCGGGGGTCGGGGCGAGCGGCCCGGCAGGGGCGCCGGCCGGGGTGCCGGCCGGGTCGTGGCGGGTGGTGGCGCGGGGCATCAGCGGCCCTCCTCGATCCAGGTGGCGGACGGGCCGTCCAGGACCACGTCCCAGCGGTAGCCCAAGGACCTTTCGGGGACGGTCAGTTCATGATCGTAGGTGGCCACCAGGCGGGCGCGGGCCGTGGGGTCGGTGACCGAGGCGAGGATCGGGTCGTAGGGGAAGAGCGGATCGCCGGGGAAGTACATCTGGGTGATCAGCCGCTGGGTGAAGGCCGATCCGAAGAGCGAGAAGTGGATATGGGCCGGGCGCCAGGCGTTGTGGTGGTTGCGCCAGGGGTAGGCGCCGGGTTTGACGGTGGTGAACGCGTACCGGCCCGCGTCATCGGTCAGACAGCGGCCGACTCCGGTGAAGTGCGGGTCGAGCGGGGCCGGATGCTGATCCCGCTGGTGGGCGTACCGGCCGGCGGCGTTGGCCTGCCAGATCTCGACGAGCTGGCCGCGTACGGGGCGGCCGCTGCGGTCCAGGACGCGGCCGGTGACGGTGATGCGTTCGCCGAGCGGTTCGCCGGTGTGCTGCCGGGTCAGGTCGGCGTCCAGGTCGGTGACGTCCGTGACGCCGAAGGCGGGGCCGCCGAGCTCCACGGCCTCCGGGTCGGCGAGGTGGTCGATCTCCACCGGCGCACGGTGGGGGTGGCGGGCGGTGCTGCTGCGGTAGGGGGCGAAGTCCCGGGCGGGGTGGTGCGGGGCCGGTGCGCCCGCTGCCCGGTCCCGTTCGGCGGCGGTGTGCCGGGCGGCGATCTCCCGGCTGATGTCGGCCTGGGTGGGGAGCGGCGGGGCGGCGGGCGCGGGCCGGGGCGGGGGTGCGGTAACGGCCGCGGCCGCCGGGGCGGGAGCGCCGTCGGAGGGAGTGGGCGGGGTGGGCGGTGTCAGGGCCATGGGGGTATCTCCCGGCGGTGGGGGGCGGGCGGGGCGGCCGGACGGGGGCGGCGGCATTGCGGGGCGGTCGCCGTGGCACCGGGGCGGCGGGGATGCGTCGGCGGGCACTGCGACGTCCCCGGGCGGCCGGGGGGCATCAGGCGTCCTTGCCGGAGCGGTGGGGTGGTTCGTCCGCGGCGGCCGCCTTCAGGGCCCGCAGGGCGGCGAGTTCGGCGGGGGTGGGCGGGGCGGTGACGCCGATCCGGTCGGCCTCCCTGAGGTCCCAGCCGGTGGCCGCCCGGACCTGATCGGCCGTCACTCCCGGGTGCAGCTCGGTGAGGACGAGTTCCGCGGTGTCCGGGTCGGGGCGCAGGACGCCGAGGTCGGTGATGACGGCCGTCGGACCGGCGCCGGGCAGTCCGAGCGCCGCCCGGTCGCCGGGGCCGGCACCGTGGCCGAGGGTGGTCACGAAGTCCAGCGTCCCGACGAAGTTACGGCGGCTGTGCCGCAGGACCATCAGCACCTGCCCGCAGTTGGCGGCGATTTCGGGGGCGCCGCCCGCGCCGGGCAACCGTCCCTCGGGCCGGCCGGGGCCGCGGTCGACGACGGTGGTGTTGATATTGGCGAACCGGTCGACCTGCGCGGCGCCGAGGAAGCCGACATCGATCCGGCCGCCCTGGAGCCAGTAGTTGAACATCTCCGGCACCGACACCACCGAGTCCGCGGTGTCGGCCAGTTCGCCGTCCCCGATGGACAGCGGCAGCCGGGTCGGCTTGGAGCCGAGGGTGCCGGACTCGTAGACCAGCACCAGATCCGGATTGACCGTACGGCGGGCGAGGTTGGCGGCCGTACTGGGCAGCCCGATACCGACGAAGCAGGACCGCGCCCCCGCGAGCGCACGGGCGGCGTTGACCTCCATCAGCTCGTCGGGGGTGCAGTCGGGGGCGGTCGCGGGGGTGGAGTCGGGGGCATCCTCCGGGGCGGAGCCGGGGGCGCGCTCCGGGGAGGCGGCCGGAACGGCGACGGCGGCCCCGGCCCCGTCCCTGTCCCCCGCGCCCGCGTCCCCCACGGCCGCCCCCCGCGCCGAACTCCCCTCCCCCCGCACACACTCCGCCAGCCACCGCCCGAACGCCGCCCGGTCCCGTGCGATGCCGTCCCACTCCCGGTAGTAGGCGTTGTCCCGGACCGAATAGCCGGCCGCGTATGAGGGATGGGCACCGCCGGGGACGAGCGCGACCGCGTCGACGACCCAGGTGGGCAGGACGACGGAGCCGGGGCGCGGCTCCAGGGTGCCGACGATCTCCTCGACGGTGACCAGGACGCGCCGGGCGGCGAGTGCCGCCTCCTTCTGCACCCCGGTCAGGCCCCACAGCTGGACGTTGCCGGCCCGGTCGGCCTGCTGTGCGTGGATGACCGTGACATCCGGGTTGAGGGCGGCGACGGCGGCCAGTTCCTCGCCGGTGAACGGGCAGACGACGGTGGAGACCGTGGGCGTACGGGCCGGGATGTCGCTGCCGCGGTAGCCGCGGAGCACCGCGAACGGGAGCCGGGCCGCGCCCGCGGCGTAGCGGTTGGCCATCCCGGCGTGGCTGTGCTCGTCGATCTCCAGCGGGGCGGGCCAGCCGTGCTCGACCGCGTCCCGGAAGCGGTGCAGCGAACCGACGCCCGGGTTACCGCCCCAGGAGAAGACCAGCTTCCGGGCCGCGCCCGCGCCGATCAGCTGGTCGTAGACGACATCGGGGGTCATCCGGGCGAGCGTGAGGTCCTTGAGGCCCTGACGGATGATCTCGTGCGCGGCGGCGAACGGGATGAGGTGGGTGAACCCCTCCAGCGCCACGGTGTCGCCGTCATGGATCAGCTCCGCGACGGCCTCGTGCAGGGAACGGATGTCGGCCATGTCCTCACCCTCGGGTCATCCCGGGGCCTGGCCTCACGAGCCGCCCCGCAGCAGGTTGTTCGCACAGTGAACTTAAGTTCATAATGTCACCGTCCTGAGTCTGGCCCCGGCCCCCGGCCCTGTCAACGGTGCGCCGGGTACGGTTCCGACGAGATCGACGCACCAGGGAGAGGCCATGACCCACCCCGCCGCCACCGACCCGTCAGCGCCGCCGCCACCGGAGGCGGTCGGGCCGCTGATGCGCAGCCTGTCCGTGCTGCGGGAGCTGGCGACCGGCGGCGGCCGGCGGTCCGTCGGCGACCTGGTGCGCGATACCGGCCTCGCCCGCTCGACCGTGGACCGGGTACTGAGCACCCTCACCCGGCTCGGCTACGTACGGACCGAGGGCCGGGACGCGGTGCTCGCACCACGCCTGCTGGAGCTGGGCAACGCCTACCTCGCCGCCTGCGAACTCCCCGACCGGCTCGGCCCGCTCGCCGACCGGCTGGCCGATGAGCTGGACGAGTCGGTGTCGCTGGCGGTGCCGGACGGCGACGGGGTGCGCTTCGTCCACCAGGCGACCCGCCGCCGCGCCATGTCGCTGGCGTTCCGCATCGGCGATCTGCTGCCCGCCGAGCGGGGCGCGCCGGGCGCGCTGTTCGCGGACGGGTGGGACGAGGCGGACTGGCAGCGGTGGCGGGCGCGCCGGGCGGCCGATCCGACGGACGCGGGCTTCCCGGCCGTTCCGCCGCGGCGCGCCGGGGACGGGGCCGCCGGCGCCGCCTCGGCCGCGGACTTCGTGGCGCGGGTGGCCGCCGCGCGCACCGCCGGCTGGTCCCTGGACGATCAGCTCATCGAGCCGGGGCTGGTGGCCGTGGCGGTGCCCGTCCGGGACGCCGACGGCCGCCCGGTCTGTGCGCTCAGCGTCGTCAGCCACACCAGCCGGCTGAGCGCGGACGCGCTGCCCGGCGCGGTACTCCCCCGGCTGCGCGAGACGGTCTCCGCCATGGAGGACGCGCTACGGGCACCCCAGGAAGGCCCGGCCTCCGAGGCAGCCCCCGGCCCGTCCCACGCCGCCTGGATGCGCGCGTCCAAGCAGGAACTGGGCCCGGAATTCGTCGAATCGATGGCCCGCGGGCTGATCACCCTCACCGCGTTCGGCACCGGCCGCGCGGCGCTCCCGCTCACCGCCGTGGCGGAGGCCACCGGCCTGGCCCGCGCCACCGCCCGCCGCGCCCTGCTCACCCTGGAACACCTCGGCTACCTCACCACCGACGGGAAGCTCTTCCGCCCCACGCCGAAGGTGCTGGAGCTGGGCTTCGCCCACCTCGCGGGCCTCACCCTGCCCGATATCGCCCTCCCGCATCTCGCCTCGCTGGTCGAGCGGGTGCACGACTCCGCCTCGATGGCGGTCCTCGCGGGCGACGACATCCAGTACGTCGCCCGGGTCCCCACCGTGCGCATCATGAGCGTCAACATCACGCTGGGCACCCGTTTTCCGGCGTATCCGACCTCCATGGGCCGGGTGCTGCTCGCCGGCCTGCCCCCGGCCGAGCGCTCCGCCCGGCTGGCCCGCCTGCGCCCGGAGCCGCTCACCCGCCACACCGTGACCGACCCCGAACGCCTCGGCGCGCTCCTGGAAGAGGCCCACTCGGCGGGCTACGCCCTGGTCGACGAGGAGCTCGAAGAGGGCCTGCGCTCGCTCGCCGTCCCCGTCCACGACCGCACCGGCCGGGTGGTCGCCGCCGTCAACGTCTCCACCCACGCGGCCCGTCGCACCCCCGACGAGGCCCGCGAGGCCCTGCTGCCCGCGCTGCGCACCGCCGCCGCCGGCATCGAGGCGGATCTGTGGGTGGCGGGGCGGTACGCCCGGATTCCGGTGCGGTGACCGCCCCGGCCCTCCCCTACGGGGTCTCCTGAGGCAGCGTCAGGGCCGACCCCGAGTACACCGTGAGGTGGACCGGCTGGAGGTGGGTGGCCTCGACGGACGATTCCCCCGTGCCGGGGCTGCGGGCGTAGCGCGGATGGGCGCCGCCGCTGATCTGGAGGCGTATCCGGTGACCGGCGGCGAAGCGGTGGGCGGTGGCGCCCATCGCCACGGTGACCTCCGAGGGGGTCACCCCGCTCGTGCGCACCCGCATCAGCCCGTCGCAGACATTGGTGGAACGGCCCCGGGCGTCCACGTCGCAGAGGCGGGCGAAGACCTCGGCGTGGCCGGTGTCGGTGGCGATCCGCAGCCGCGCGGAGACCGGGCCGAGCACGTCGACCGGCTCGGTCAGCGGCGGACCGGTGAACGTCAGGACGTCGTCCCGCGCCTCCAGGGTGCCGTTGTCGCGGGCACCGGAAGCGCGGGAGAGCAGCGGCCCGCCCACGGACGGGGTGGGATCGGCCGGGTCGTAGCGGAAGGACGCCAACGGGCCTTCCGCCTCCGGGGATTGCCCGCTGAGCACGCCGTTCTCCCCGGCGAACCAGGCGGTGGTGGCGGCGTGCGGCGGCCAGTCGTCGAGATCCCGCCAGGCGTCCTCACCGCCGACATGGACACGTATGGGGGTGGGGCGCAGCCCGGCGGGGTCGTCGCACAGGTGCGCGCGCAGCCAGGCGAGGCTCTCGGCGAAGACCACGGGCCAGCCCTGTTGCATCGCGGAGGTGTGCGTCCAGGGGCCGACGAGCAGCGAGGACTCGCAGCCGGCCCGCCGGAGCCGGGCGAACTGCTCGAAGTTCTGGCCGGCCAGCGCGTCGTGCCACCCGGCGATCAGACAGGTGGGCACGCTCAGCCGTTGCGCCGCCTCCGCCACGGACGCACCGTCCCAGTACGGGTCGTCGGCGTCCGGGTGGGTCATCGCGCCGTCCAGCCAGGGCACTTCTCCGAGGGCGGACTCATAGGCCCGGCGCAGCGGCCGCGCGCCGGTGATCTCGCGCAGCCGGCGCTGGAGGCGCAGCGCCCGCCGCGCGAGGGGCAGCATCCCCTGGTGCTGGTAGGTCATGCCGACGCCGACGGCGAGGGCGTTCTCCAGGAGGAACCCGCCGCCCGTGTGGAAGAGGGCATGGGGGTCGTGCAGTCCGACCTGGATCACCATCGCCTTCAGCTCCGGTGGCGGGTCCAGGGCGAGCGCCCACTGGACATAGCCCAGGTAGCTGGGGCCGATCGTGCCGAGGTTTCCGGTGAACCAGGGCTGCTGCCGCAGCCAGGACACCGCGGCCTGCGCGTCGGCGGCCTCGTTGCGCCACAGGTCGAACCGGCCGCCCGACCCGGCGGTGCCGCGACAGCTCTGGAGGACCACATGGAAGCCCTGTTCGGCGAAGAGCACACCGAAGAGGGGTGACCAGGGCAGGCCCCTGCCGTAGGGCGAGCGCACGAGCAGGGTGGGGAAGTCGCCCTTCGTACGGGGGAAGTAGTGGTCCGTGCGCAGGAGGCTGCCGTCCGCGGCCGGCACCTCAAGGCCCGGTTCCCAGCCGATGTCGTGCTGTGTGGCCGGGAGTCCGCGCCAGGTCGCCCGCATCATCCGCGAGGACAGCGGCGGCTTCCCGGACGGTGCGGCCCAGTGGGACCGCGGTGCGACGTCCTGCGTGTATGGCGTCATGTCTTCCCCTCACCTATTCCCGTACGTTGCACGAGAATAGTCGACGCACCGCCGCTCCACACAACTCCGGGTGGCGGAAAGGGATATGAGGAGGCCGGCACGCCGCGCCGGGAGCGTCGGCGCACCGGGGCGCGCGGAGGTGACACGAGGCGGCGCCTCTCCTCCCGTTCAGCGCTCCATACCGGTCACCTCCGGCGCCGGTACGGTCGCCGACGGGCGGCCGAGGCGCCGGGCGAGCGGCACCGAGCCGATGGCGAGCGCACCCAGCAGACCGGCCAGCGCGAAGGCGGTGAAGCCGAGTTGACTGTTGGCGGACGCCGCGAGGACGCCGCCGAGCCAGGGGCCGACGACCGCGCCGGTGCGGCCGATGCCGGTGACCCAGCCGAGGCCGGTGGCCCGTTCGGCGGGCGGATAGACGCGATGGGTCGCCGCGTACACCATCACCTGCGCGCTGAAGAGCCAGACGCCGGTGACGGCGACGACCACATAGGTGGCACCGAGCGGCAGCCGCGCCCCGAGGAGCAGGGCGCCGGCGGCGGTCAGCAGGAACCAGAGGGCGGAGATCCTGACCGGGCCGTAGCGGTCGGCGAGGCGGCCCGCGATCAGCAGGCCGGCGATGCCGCCCGCGTTGATGATGAACAGGAAGCTGACCGAGGACGAGAGGCCGTACCCGGAGGCGCGCATCATCTGCGGCAGCCAGGTACTGACGCCGTACACCAGGAGAAGGCCGCAGAACGAGGCGAGCCACAGCAGCGGGGTGGCCAGGCGGACGCCGGGGCGGAAGAGGGCGAGGACCGAGGCGAGGCGGCCCCTGGCGCCCTGGGCCGGCGCGTCGGCGAGGACCGGAGGGGCCATGCCGTAGCGGCCGGCGACCGCCGCGGCCTCGGCGGTACGGCCCTTGGCGAGCAGCACACCGGGCGACTCCGGCAGCAGGCGCAGCAGCAGCGGGGCGGCGACGAACGCGGGCAGGGCGCCGACCCAGAACACCCAGCGCCAGCCGTGCGTGGGGGCGAGCGTCAGACCCAGGACCGTCGCGCACATGGCGCCCGCGTGGTACGAGGTCATCAGCAGGCCGGTGGCGAGGGCGGCCCGGCCGCGCGGCGCGAACTCCATCACCATCGACAGGCAGATGGGCATCAGACCGCCGAGCCCCAGACCGGCGAGGAAGCGTCCGGCGCCGAACAGGCCGGGCGTGCCGGCGAGCGCGCACGCCGCCGAACCGGCGGAGAACACCAGCACCCCGGCGACGAGGACGGGGCGGCGGCCGAGCCAGTCGGTGAGGGTGCCGGTGCCGAGCGCGCCGATCAGCATGCCGAGGGTGACCCAGCTGCCGATCGTGCCGGCCACCGCGGGGGTGAGGCCGAATCCGGGGTCGTCGAGCATATGCGGCATGACGGCCCCGTAGATGCTGACGTCCATTCCGTCGAAGAACACGGCGAGCCAGCACAGCGCCAGGACGGGCGCGACGGAACGGAAGGTGTGGCCGCGGGCGGCGGAGGGCGGGAGACCGGCGGGGGGCATGCCGATGGGAGACATGGGGACCTCGGATTCACGGATCACGGTGCGATACCAGCAGGATGTTCGCCTGGTGAACTTTCGTTCGCCGAACGGTCGGCAAGGATCATCTGCCCGGGTTCCGTGAGTGTCAATGGCTCGCGCACGGCTTCCCGTGCCGGCGCGCGCGGCGCACCGCGGCCGTATGCGGCCGGACGGGTGGCACGCCGGATCAGCCGTCGCAGCCGTCGCCGGCGCCCCGGCTCTGGTCGCCGTCCCCGCGGCCGTCACCGCGGCCGTCACCGCCCGCCCCGGCACCGTCCGCATCGCCGGTGTCCGCCGTCGCTCCGGTCTTCGCGGCCATCCGCCGGGCGATCTCCTCGCGCGCCGCGGCCGTGGCGACCGACGGCCACACCCGGTCGAGCGAGGCATTCATCGCGGCCCCGACCAGCACCGCGAAGGCGGACACCCCGATCCACAGCAGCACGGCGACCGGCGCGGCCAGCGAGCCGTAGATCGTGGGCCCCTCGACCGTCGAGGTGAGGTAGAGCCGCAGCAGGAAGCTGCCGAGCAGCCACATGCCGAGGGCGACCACCGCGCCGGGAATGTCCTCCGGCCAGGGCGAACGGACCGGTACGGAGGCGTGATAGAGGGTGGTGAGGAAGGCGACCGACAGCAGCAGGACGACCGGCCAGTACAGCGCCCGGATGACATGCTCGCTGGCCGGCAGCCAGCTCACGACGGTGTCGGGCCCGGCCACCATCAGCGGCAGCGCGACGGCGCCGACCAGCAGCGCGGCGAGGTAGAGCACGAACGCCAGCAGCCGGGTCCTGACGATGCCGCGCCGCCCGTCGAGCCCGTACATGATCGTGATGGTGTCGACGAAGACGTTCATCGCCCGGGAGCCGGACCACAGGGCGATGGCGAAGCCGAAGGAGATGACGTCCGGGCGGCGGCCGGTGAAGACATCGTTGAGCAGCGGCCGGGCGATCTCGTTCACGCCCTTGTCGGACAGCACGGTGCCCGCGCCTTCGAGGATGCGCTGCCGGACACTTTCGATGGTGTCGTGGCCGATCCAGGCGTCCGTATAGCCGAGCACACCCAGAAGACCCAGGATCAGCGGCGGCAACGACAGCAGACTCCAGAACGCGGCCTCCGCGGCCAGCCCGGTGACCCGGTACTTCATGCAGGAGTTGACGGTGTCCTTGAGCAGGAGCCAGGCCAGCCGGCGCTTGGAAACGTTGCGGTACAGCGCGCGGGCCTTGATCAGACGGCCCGCGGGCCGCTCGGTTGGTTCGTTCTCCGGCTGCACCTCCTTACCGTATCCGGCATGGCAGCCACCACTCACACGGTCACGAACCAGCCCCCGCCGCTGGTCGGCTACGACGTCTTCGCGAACGACCCGGCCCTCACCGAGGGCGTCACCCGCTACATCGCCGCCGAGCGGCTCGACGAGGTGCGCGAAGAACTGGGCACGCTGGGCAAGGCGGCCGGCTCCGCGCACGCCCAGCACTGGGCCGAACAGGCCGACCGGCATCCACCGGTGCTGCGCACCCATGACCGCTTCGGCCACCGCATCGACGAGGTGGAGTTCCACCCGGCCTGGCACCGGCTGCTCGGCCACGCCGTCACGGCCGGTCTGACCGGCGCCTGGTCCCGGCCGGACGGCCATGTCCGCCGCACCGCCGGCTTCATCGTGTGGACGCAGGCCGAGGCGGGGCACGGCTGCCCGGTGTCGATGACCCATGCGGCGGTACCCGCGCTGCGCGCCGAGCCGGAGCTGGCGGCCGAATGGGAGCCGCTGCTGACCTCCCCGGTGTACGAGCAGGAGCTGCGGCCGGTCGCCGAGAAGGGCGGCGCGCTGGCCGGGATGGCCATGACGGAGAAGCAGGGCGGCAGCGACGTACGGGCCAACACCACCCGCGCCGAGCCGCTGGCCGCACCCGGCGAGTATGTGCTGACCGGACACAAGTGGTTCTGTTCGGCGCCGATGTCGGACGCCTTCCTGGTGCTGGCCCAGGCCCCCGGAGGGCTCACCTGCTTTCTGCTGCCGCGGGTGCTGCCGGACGGCACCCGTAACGCCTTCCGCATCCAGCGGCTCAAGGACAAGCTCGGCAACCGCTCGAACGCCTCGGCGGAGGTCGAGTTCGACGGGCGGAGCTGGGCCCGCCGGGTCGGCGAGGAGGGGCGCGGGGTGGCGACGATCATCGAGATGGTCGCGGCGACCCGGCTGGACTGTGTCAGCGCGTCCGCGGCGGTGATGCGGCAGGCGGTGACCCAGGCCGTTCACCACAGCGCCCACCGGGAGGCGTTCGGCGGCCGGCTGATCGACAAGCCGCTGATGCGCAATGTGCTGGCCGATCTGGCGCTGGAGTCGGAGGCGGCGACCACGCTCGCGCTGCGGCTGGCGGCCGCGTACGACGGCGGTACCGAGCAGGACCGGCACTTTCTGCGGCTGGCGGTCCCGGCGGCGAAGTACTGGGTGACCAAGCGGTGCACGCCGATGGTGGCGGAGGCGCTGGAGTGTCTGGGCGGGAACGGCTATGTCGAGGAGTCGGGGCTGCCGCGGCTGCTGCGGGAGGCGCCGCTCAACTCGATCTGGGAGGGCGCCGGCAATGTCCAGGCGCTGGACGTCCTGCGGGCCCTGCGGCGCGAACCCGAGGCGCTGAACGCGTTCCTGACCGAGGTCGGGGCGGCGCGCGGCGCGGACCACCGGCTGGACCGGGCGATCAAGGGGATGCTCACCGAACTCGCCGACCTGGAGGGCATCGAGGCACGGGCCCGGCGGCTGGTGGAGCGGATGGCGCTGGTGCTCCAGGGGTCGCTGCTGGTGCGCCACGCACCGTCCGAGGTCTCGGACGCGTTCTGCGCCTCCCGGCTGGGCGGCGACGCGGGCGCGGCGTTCGGCACGCTGCCGCACACCCTGGATCTCGCGGCGGTGGTGGAGCGGGCCCGGCCGGTGATCGACTGCTGAGCCGCCGCCGGCCCGGCCGATGGTCGACCGCTGAGTCCCCGCCGGCCGGACCGGTGCAGCGACGCGGCGGCGGCTCCCCGTCGCTTCCGGGCCGTCGGCCCGACGGAACGACGGGGACAGGGGGTTACCGCCGCCGCGCCGGTCAGGGAGCGGTGCCGCGCCGACCCGGCACCGCTCCCCGGTCTCAGGGGCCGCCGGGGCGCTCCGGCGGGTCTGTGCCGCGCCCGCGCACCGCGGCATCGATGGCCACGACGAGATCGCCGTCCGGTGCGTCCGGCGGGAACTCCACCAGCACCCCGCGCGCCTCGTAGTAGCGCAGCACCCGGCAGGCCTCGTCGGCGCCGCTCCAGTCCGCACCGTGCAGCAGGACCACGAGGTCGGCAAAGGCCAGCGCGGGCAGCAGACCGCCGGTGCCGGCCACCCGGTCGAGGAGTTGCGGGGCGCCGTCGACGACATAGCCGTCGGCGGGCAGCCGCTGACGCCGGATCAGCAGATCGACCGCGGGCAGCCGGGGAATCCCGTAGTGCTCCGCCAGCCGGGCCGCCCGCACGATGCGGGTTCCCTCGTCGGCTCCGATCACCACGACACGCGGGGCAGCAGCCCTCATGGTGCGCCCCCTCCCCCGCACTGCCGACATCGCACGGCGGCCGATGGCATCCCGGCCCTCACCGGTGGTTCCCCGACGGGTGTCCGGCGAACCCGCGGTGGCGGGGCACCATCGGCCGCTCCGCCAAGATTCCCGGGAACGCGTCATAGGCCACAACGGTTGCAGTCCGTTGCAGTGCGCCGGTCCGGACCTGAACAATGGCCCTTCCAGGACGGCCTGGTGACGGCACGACGGGCAGCACCCGGGGACAGTGCGCAACGGAGAGCAGTGTGAGCGACAGACCGATCGACAGTGCCATCTGGTCGGCCCAGGACATCCGTGTGACCGCCCACCGCCTCGCCACGGTCCGGGAGGCCGCACTCGCGGGCGAGACACCGTCGGACGCCCCGTCGCCCCGCGCGGTCATCGGTGAGTCCTGGCGCCGGGTGCGGGTCTCGGGCGTGGACCCGGACGGGGAGCAGCAGCAAAACCCGCTGCCCGTCGCGGAGTTGGAGCACCGTCGGCAGATGTCCCGGCTGAGCCCGGTGCTGCCGGTGCTGAACGAGGGGCTGCTGGCGGCGGCCGATGCCGCGCAGCAGATCATGGTGGTCACCGACGCCGAGGGCCGGGTGCTGTGGCGGGAGGGCAGCGCGCCGGTCCGCCGGATGGCCGACCGGCTGGGCTTCGACAAGGGCGCCGACTGGCGGGAGGGCGTCGTCGGCACCAACGCCATCGGCATCGCCCTGGTCGCCCGCCGGCCGGTGCTGGTGCACTCCGCGGAGCACTTCGTCCGCAGCCACCACCAGTGGACCTGTGCCGCGGCGCCGCTCCACGACCCGCGCGACGGGCGGCTGTTGGGCACGGTGGACGTCAGCGGCCCGGCGCCCGGCTTCCACCCCACCACCCTCTCGCTGGTGTCCGCGGTCGCCCGGCTCGCCGAGGGCGAGCTGCGCACCCGTCATCACCGCACCCTGGAACGGCTGCGGTCGAGCGCGGCGCCGGTGCTGGCACGGATCGGCGGACGGGCGCTGGCCGTCGACCCGCACGGCTGGGTCGTGGGGGTGACGGGCCTGACCCCGCCGGACCGGGTGGCGCTGCCCAAGTCGCCCGAGGCCGGGCCGTTGTGGCTGCCGCGCTACGGCATGTGCACCCTGGAGCCGCTGCCCGGCGGCTGGCTGATCCGTATCGGGCAGCAGGAGCGGGACACCGGGCCCAGCCGGGTGGTGCTGGACGTCAGCGGCCGGGACGGCTCGACGGTCACCGTCAGCGGACCGGCCGGCAGCTGGTCGCACGAGCTGACCCCGCGCCATGCCGAGCTGCTGTTCGTGCTCGCCGCGCATCCGCAGGGTCGCAGCGCCGCCGAACTCGCCCGGGACCTGTTCGGCGACGACAGCCGTACGGTCACGGTGCGCGCCGAGCTGTCCCGGCTGCGCCGCCATCTCGCGAGTGTGCTGGCGCACCGGCCCTACCGTTTCGCCGACGGGGTGGAGGTGGAGCTCCGGCTGCCGCCGCAGCCCGTGCATCTGCTGCCGCAGTCGCTGGCGCCCGCGGTGGCGGCGGCGCGCCGGGGCTGAGGGAGCGGCGCGGCGGCGGTGGTTGGCGGGGCTGAAGGAGCGGCCGACCGACCGGGCGGAAAAACCGGATGCGGTGCCGTGCCGCCCTCTCGTAAGGTGACGGCGCTCTGAATCAGCTCTCCAGAAGGCCGTCGCAGAACGGGAGCAGCCCGCGCGTACCGCACGCGCGGAGCCGAACGAGCGGGCGACACGACAATCCGTGATTCCGCATGCCCGCATGCCCTTCTGGAGGACACCACCATGTCCGTAGGCCTTGGCCTTCCCATCGGCGACCCCACCCAGCTGCTGAGCTGGGCCCGGCGCGCCGAAGCCACCCCGTTCAGCACCGTCGCCCTCCTCGACCGGCTGGTGTTCGACAACCCCGAGCCGCTGATCACGCTGGCCACCCTGGCCGGCGCCACCTCCCGGATCCGGCTCCAGACCGAGGTGCTGCTCGCCCCGCTGCACCGCACGGCGCTGCTCGCCAAGCAGGCCGCCACCCTCGATCTGCTCTCCGGCTCCCGCTTCACCCTCGGCATCGGCATCGGCGGCCGCGAGGACGACTATCTGGCCGCCGGCGTCGACCTCCGCACCCGCGGCCGCCGGCTCGATACGCAGATGGCGACGCTGCGGCGCCTCTGGTCCGGTGAGCCGCTCTCCGCGGACGTCGGCCCGATCGGCCCCGCCCCGGCGCGGCCCGGCGGGCCCGAGGTGCTGTTCGGTGGGTTCGTACCCGCCGTGATGGAGCGGGTGGCCCGCTGGGGCGACGGCTTTCTCGGCGCCGCACTGCCGCCCCGCCAGATCGGCGGACTCTTCCGTCAGGTGGAGGACGCCTGGGACCGGGCCGGCCGTACGGGCCGGCCGCGGCTGCTGGCCCAGGTCAATGTCGCGCTCGGCCCGAAGCCGACCCTCGACCGCGCCCGCGCGGAGGTGCGCGCCTACTACGCCCCGCACAGCTTCGCCGACCACGTGGTGAACGGCCTGCTCACCACAGGGGCGCAGATCCGCGAGGCGGTGGCCACCTGCCGGGAGGTCGGCGCGGACGAGGTGATGCTCTATTGCTGGGCCCCGGACCCGGACCAGGTCGAGCGGCTGGCCGGTGCGGTGTTCCACGAGGAGTAGCGGGCCGTACGGGGCCGTACGGCGGGCGGCGTTCCAGGGAGCGCCCGTCCGCCGAGCGGCCCTGGGCACGGTGGAGCGGGCGCGCGGCGCGCTGCTTCGGCGCCGCCACCCGTTCGGCCGACTGTTGTCGCTGCGGGGCCGGGGGCGGACAGACCCTAGGGGGTGTGCACCGGCGTGCGTGCCGACCGCGGACCGTTCGCTGCCGGGCACGCGGCCACGGGAGGTGAGTGATGAGCCCGCCAGGCCCGCCGGAAGCGGCGCCCAGGAATCCCGCGGTGCCGCATCGGCCCCGGTGGGGCGTGCTGGCGCTGGTCGCTCTCGTCGGCCTCGGCATGGTGCGGCAGGGCCTGACCGGGGAGGCGGCGGGGCCGCCGCAGCCCGGAGCCGGTTCGGCGCTCTTCCCCGGCGACCTCCCGCCCGACGGCCCCCCACCACCGCCGCTGCCCCGTTCCGCCCCCTCCCGGGTGGCGATTCCATCGCTCGATGTATCGGCTCCGCTGGTGCCGCTGGGCCTGGACGGGAACGGCCGCATCACGGCCCCGCCGGCCGGGGACCCCGGGCTGGCGGGCTGGTACGCGAACGCCCCGACCCCGGGGGAGAACGGCACCGCCGTCCTCGTCGGCCACGTCGACAGCCGCAGCGGGCCCGCGGTCTTCTACGGGCTGGGCGCCCTGGAGAAGGGCCGGACGATCCGGGTGACCCGCGAGGACGGACGGACCGCGGTCTTCGAGGTCTACGGCATCCAGGTCTTCGACAAGCGGAAGTTCCCCTCCCGGAAGGTCTACGGCACCACCGGACGCCCCGAACTGCGGGTCCTGACCTGCGGCGGCCCCTATGCGGCGGGCTCCGGTTACGCGGGCAATGTGGTGGTCTTCGCCCGGATGACGGGATCCGGCCAGGGACACCCGCCGGGTCGGTGACCCCGGGGAGCGGGGGAGGCCCGGCGGCCCGGCCACGCCCCACGAAGTGAACCGGCGTCTCACGATCCGGGACGGTCCGCCGCCGCCGTCCGTTCGGCCCCCTCACTTCCCCCCGCCGGACCGGCGCCCGCCCCGGGCCCGGTGTGATGTCCTGGCCCCATGAGCCTCTCGGTCACCACCTGGTACCTCGAACAGACCTCGCCCGCCGACGCCTCCCCCGCCCAGGAGCCGCCGGCCGAGCAGGGCGTCCGTATCGCCCGAGCCGAGGTGCCGTCGCCCGAATTCAGCCGCTTCCTCTATACGGCGGTCGGTGGGGACATCACCTGGACCGACCGGCTGACCTGGCCGTACACCCAGTGGGCGGAGTTCCTCGGGCAGCCGGGGGTGGAGACCTGGGTGGCGTACGAGCGCGGCACGCCCGCCGGGTTCATCGAGCTGACGGGCGCGGCGGACGGCTCCGTGGAGATCAGCTACTTCGGACTCCTCCCGGCATTCCGGGGGCGCCGGATCGGCGGGTATCTGCTCGCGTATGGAATCGAGCGGGCCTGGGACCTGGCCGAACGGTGGCCGGGGCGGGCGCCGACCAAGCGGGTGTGGGTGCACACCTGCAGCCTGGACGGCCCGCATGCGATGGCCAACTACCAGCGGCGCGGCTTCCGGCTGTACGAGACCACGGTCGACGAGGAGCCCGAGACCGCTGCCCCCGGGCCCTGGCCCGGTGCGGGTCCGCTCACGACCAGCGACCCTGCCGGGGAGTGACCGACAACACACTGTCTCGCGATGCGGGACGGAGGTGTCCAAATTCTGGATAACGGTGGACTGGCCGGAGAGCGGCGTGCCAGGCTTCCGTCATGTCTCGAGCTGGAATTGCCTTGGTGAGTCGGCGGCACGTCGACCTCGGCCGCATGTCCAGCGCCATTTGTCGGGCGGGCTGAGGTCGCATCCACCAGGGCCTTCGGCCCCGGGCAGCACCCAGCAGCACCGCATTTCTCGCCGTCCCCATCGTCGCGGACGCGCCGGCACCCCTTGACCCGCAGACCTCCCCGACGCGTTGCCACGCGCCGCCTTTCGGTGTGTCCGCGCAGGTCGTCGTGGTGCCCGGCGACCGGTCCCGATCCCTTGAGCCCGCCCAGAAGGACGTACACCCATGGCCGCCTCCTCCGAAGTCCCCGCAGCTGCCACGACCCGCCGCAAGGCCGGACGCCACCGCGGTGAGGGCCAGTGGGCCGTTGGCCACTTCACGCCGCTCAACGGCAACGAGCAGTTCAAGAAGGACGATGACGGTCTCAATGTGCGGACACGCATTGAGACGATCTACTCCAAGGCCGGTTTCGACTCGATCGACCCCAACGACCTGCGCGGGCGGATGCGTTGGTGGGGGCTGTACACCCAGCGCAAGCCCGGGATCGATGGCGGCAAGACCGCGGTCCTGGAGCCCGAGGAGCTGGACGACAAGCACTTCATGCTGCGGGTGCGCATCGACGGCGGACGGCTGAGCGTGGCCCAGCTGCGCGCCATCGGCGAGGTCTCCGAGGAGTACGCCCGCGGCACCGCGGACATCACCGACCGGCAGAACATCCAGCTGCACTGGATCCGCATCGAGGACGTCCCCGCCATCTGGGAGAAGCTGGAGGCCGTCGGGCTCTCCACGACCGAGGCGTGCGGTGACTGCCCGCGCGTGATCATCGGTTCCCCGGTGGCCGGGATCGCGGCGGACGAGATCATCGACGGCACCCCGGCCGTCGACGAGATCCACGAGCGCTACATCGGCAGCAAGGAATTCTCCAACCTGCCGCGCAAGTTCAAGACCGCGATCTCCGGCTCGCCGGTGCAGGACGTGGTCCACGAGATCAACGACGTGGCCTTCGTCGGCGTCGTCCACCCCGAGCACGGCCCCGGCTTCGACCTCTGGGTCGGCGGCGGGCTGTCCACCAACCCCAAGCTCGCCCAGCGCCTGGGCACCTGGGTGCCGCTGGACGAGGTCGCGGACGTCTGGGCCGGTGTCGTCGGCATCTTCCGTGACTACGGCTACCGCCGGCTGCGCACCCGCGCCCGGCTGAAGTTCCTGATGGCCGACTGGGGCCCGGAGAAGTTCCGCCAGGTGCTGGAGGACGAGTACCTCCAGCGCAAGCTGGCCGACGGCCCCGCGCCCGAGGAGCCGGCGTCCAAGTGGCGCGACCACATCGGGGTGCACCAGCAGCAGGACGGCCGCTTCTACGTGGGCTTCGCCCCGCGCGTCGGCCGGGTCGACGGCACCACCCTCACCAAGATCGCCGAACTGGCCGCCGCGCACGGCTCGGACCGGCTGCGTACCACCGTCGAGCAGAAGATGCTCATCCTCGATGTGACGCAGGACCAGGTCGACTCGCTGGTCGCCGGGCTGGAGGCGCTGGACTTCCAGGTCACCCCCTCACCGTTCCGGCGCGGCACGATGGCCTGCACCGGCATCGAGTTCTGCAAGCTCGCGATCGTCGAGACCAAGGGCCGCGGCGCCTCGCTGATCGACGAGCTGGAGCGGCGGATGCCGGACTTCCAGGAGCCGGTCACCATCAACCTCAACGGCTGCCCGAACGCCTGCGCCCGTATCCAGGTCGCGGACATCGGTCTCAAGGGCCAGCTGGTCCTGGACGACGAGGGCAACCAGGTCGAGGGCTACCAGGTGCACCTGGGCGGCGCGCTGGGCCTGGAGGCCGGCTTCGGCCGCAAGGTCCGCGGCCTGAAGGTCACCGCCGATGAACTCCCCGACTACGTCGAGCGGGTGCTGCGCAACTTCGAGGCACAGCGCGAGGAGGGCGAGCGGTTCGCCACCTGGGCGGCCCGGGCGGAAGAGGGTGCCCTCAAGTGAGTGAGCGAGCGGCGCCGTTCTACTGCCCGTACTGCGGCGATGAGGACCTGCTGCCCTCCGAGGAAGGCCATGGAGCCTGGGAATGCCGGTCCTGCAGCCGCGCGTTCCGGCTGAAGTTCCTGGGCCTGCTGGCCCCGGGAGCCACCGGCCAGTCCCCTTCCGCTTCCGACGGAGGTACGTCGTGACCAACGCTGCCGACCTGAAGCAGCTCGCCGAGCAGGCGGGCCGTGACCTGGAGGACGCGCCCGCACTGGCGATCCTCACGTGGGCCGCCGAGACCTTCGGTCCGCGCTTCTGCGTCACCTCCTCGATGGAGGACGCGGTCGTCGCGCATCTGGCGTCGCGGGCGTTCCCCGGCGTGGACGTGGTCTTCCTCGACACCGGCTACCACTTCCCCGAGACCCTCGGGACCCGCGATGCGGTGGCCGAGGTGATGGACGTCAACCTGCTCACCCTGACCCCGGTGCAGACGGTGGCCGAGCAGGACGCCGAGTACGGCCCGAAGCTGCACGACCGCGACCCCGACCTGTGCTGCGCGCTGCGGAAGGTCAAGCCCCTCGAAGAGGGCCTGGCCGGCTACGACGCCTGGGCGACGGGGCTGCGCCGGGACGAGTCGCCGACCCGGGCGAACACCCCGGTCGTCGGCTGGGACCCGAAGCGTCAGAAGGTCAAGGTGTCGCCGATCGCCCGCTGGACGCAGGCCGACGTGGACGCGTACGTGGCCGAGCACGGGGTGCTCACCAACCCGCTGCTGACGGACGGCTACGCCTCCGTCGGCTGCGCGCCCTGCACCCGCCGGGTGCTGGAGGGCGAGGACGCCAGGGCCGGCCGCTGGGCCGGCAGCAACAAGACCGAGTGCGGGCTGCACTGATGACAGAGCATCAGGAGATATCCATGACGGGCGCCACGATCTGGCTGACCGGTCTGCCGAGCGCGGGCAAGACGACCCTCGCGCACGAGCTGGCCGGCCGGCTGCGCGGCGAGGGCCACCGGGTCGAGGTGCTCGACGGTGACGAGATCCGCGAGTTCCTGTCCGCGGGACTGGGCTTCAGCCGCGCGGACCGGCACACCAACGTCCAGCGCATCGGTTTCGTGGCCGAGCTGCTGGCGAGCAACGGCGTCAAGGCGCTGGTGCCGGTGATCGCGCCGTACACGGAGAGCCGCGAGGCGGTGCGCAAGCGCCACCAGAGCGAGGGCACCGCCTACCTGGAGGTGCATGTGGCCACGCCCGTCGAGGTGTGCTCCGAGCGGGATGTGAAGGGCCTGTACGCCAAGCAGGCGGCGGGCGAGATCTCCGGGCTCACCGGCGTGGACGACCCGTACGAGGCTCCCGAGTCGCCCGATCTGCGCCTGGAGTCGCACACCCAGACCGTGCAGGAGTCCGCGGCGGCGCTGCACACGCTGCTCACCGAAAGGGGACTGGCATGACCACCACCGCTGCCGTGACCGACGACCTCGACAACCCCTACGCGCTGTCGCACCTGGACGCGCTGGAGTCCGAGGCGGTGCACATCTTCCGTGAGGTGGCGGGGGAGTTCGAGCGGCCGGTGATCCTGTTCTCCGGTGGCAAGGACTCCATCGTCATGCTGCATCTGGCGCTGAAGGCGTTCGCGCCGGCCGCGGTGCCGTTCTCGCTGCTGCACGTCGACACCGGGCACAACTTCCCCGAGGTCCTCGACTACCGCGACCGCACGGTGGAGCGGCACGGACTGCGGCTGCACGTCGCCTCCGTACAGGACTTCATCGACCGCGGTGAGCTGCGCGAGCGCCCCGACGGCACCCGTAACCCGCTCCAGACCGTCCCGCTGCTGGACGCCATCGACAAGGGCCGCTTCGACGCGGTCTTCGGCGGCGGCCGCCGGGACGAGGAGAAGGCGCGCGCCAAGGAGCGGGTGTTCTCGCTGCGCGACGAATTCGGCGGCTGGGACCCGCGCCGGCAGCGTCCCGAGCTGTGGCAGCTCTACAACGGCAAGCACTCCCCCGGTGAGCATGTCCGGGTCTTCCCGCTGTCCAACTGGACCGAGCTGGACGTGTGGCAGTACATAGCCCGCGAGAAGATCGAGCTGCCCGCCATCTACTACGCCCACGAGCGTGAGGTCTTCGCCCGCAACGGCATGTGGCTGTCGCCCGGTGAGTGGGGCGGCCCCAAGGACGGCGAGAGCCTGGAGACCCGGCAGGTGCGCTACCGCACGGTCGGCGACATGTCCTGCACCGGCGCCGTCGACTCCGACGCGGACACCATCGAGGCCGTGATCACGGAGATCGCCGCGTCCCGGCTGACCGAGCGGGGCGCAACGAGGGCCGACGACAAGATGTCCGAGGCCGCCATGGAGGACCGCAAGCGCGAGGGGTACTTCTAACCATGAGCACGACCACGAGCGCGATCGACGCCGTTGCCGCGGGTGCCACCTCGCTGCTGCGTTTCGCCACCGCCGGATCCGTCGACGACGGCAAGTCCACCCTGGTGGGGCGGCTGCTGCACGACTCCAAGTCGGTGCTCGCCGACCAGCTGGAGGCCGTCGAGCACGCCTCCCGCAACCGCGGGCAGGAGACGCCCGACCTGGCGCTGCTGACCGACGGGCTGCGCGCCGAGCGCGAGCAGGGCATCACCATCGATGTCGCCTACCGCTACTTCGCCACCCCGCGCCGCCGCTTCATCCTGGCGGACACCCCCGGGCATGTGCAGTACACCCGCAACATGGTCACCGGCGCCTCCACCGCCGAGCTGGCCGTGGTGCTGGTCGACGCCCGCAACGGTGTCGTCGAGCAGACCCGCCGGCACGCCGCGGTGGCCGCCCTGCTGCGCGTCCCGCATGTCGTCCTGGCCGTCAACAAGATGGACCTGGTCGACTACGCCGAGCCCGTCTTCGCCGCCATCGCCGAGGAGTTCACGACCTACGCGGCCTCGCTGGGCGTCCCGGAGATCACCGCGATCCCGATCTCGGCGCTGGCCGGCGACAACGTCGTGACGCCGTCCGCCAATATGGACTGGTACGGCGGCCCGACCGTGCTGGAGCACCTGGAGACCGTCGCCGTCGTCGCCGACCCGTCGGACGACCCCGGCCGCTTCCCGGTCCAGTACGTGATCCGTCCGCAGACCGCCGAACACCCCGACTACCGCGGCTACGCGGGCCAGATCGCCTCCGGTGTGCTGCGCGTCGGCGACGCCGTCACCGTGCTGCCCTCGGGCCGGACGAGCACCATCGAGGCGATCGACGCGCTCGGCCAGGCCGTGGACGTCGCCTGGGCGCCGCAGTCGGTCACCGTCCGGCTCGCCGACGACATCGACGTCTCGCGCGGCGACCTGATCGCCCCGACGGCCATCGCGCCGGGTGTCTCGCAGGACATCGAGGCGACCGTCTGCCATGTGGCGGACCGTCCGCTGACCGTCGGCCGGCGGGTGCTGCTCAAGCACACCACCCGCACGGTCAAGGCGATCGTCAAGGACATCCCGTCCCGGCTGACCCTGGACGACCTCTCCCAGCACCCGGCGCCCGGTGAGCTGGCCGCCAACGACATCGGGCGGATCGTGCTGCGCACCGCGGAGCCGCTGGCGCTGGACGCCTACGCCGACTCCCGCCGCACCGGCTCCTTCCTGCTGATCGACCCGTCCGACGGGACGACGCTGACCGCGGGCATGGCGGGCAGCGCCTTCGCGGAGGCGGCCGAAGAGACCGCCGCGGCCGGGACGGCGGACGACGAGGGATGGGACTTCTGAGCATGCACCAGGACATGTTCGCGACCTTCGCGAAGGAGGGCGGCCGCATCGGCAGCGGCGCCCTGGGCAGCGGGCAGGGCGGAGTCGGCCGATGTGTGCGCTGACGATGCCCGGCTCCGTATCCCCCGCACCTCCCTTCCGAAGATCCACAGCTTCGCCGGGCGCGCCTTAGCGGGCGCGCACCGCCCGGCCCTCCGAGAGGACCACCTCCCGTGTCTGCCGTTCGTCACCGCCTGCTGGCGGCCGCCGTCACCGTCCCGCTCCTGGTAGGGGCGCTGGGCGCCTGCGGCTACGGCTCCCAGGCCAAGAAGGACACCGCGGCCGGGGTCGCCCCCAAGGGCCCCAGGACCGACGGGCTCGATCACCTCACGATCGGGTTCTTCGGCAACACCACCCATGCGACTCCCCTGATCGGCCTCCAGAACGGCACGTTCCAGAAGGAACTGGGCGGCACCGAGGTCAAGACCGCCCCCTTCAACGCGGGCCCCGCGGAGATCGAGGCGCTCAACTCGGGCGCCATCGACATCGGCTGGATCGGCCCCTCCCCCGCGATCAACGGCTACGCCAAGTCGCACGGCAAGAGCCTGAAGATCATTTCCGGCTCGGCCTCCGGCGGTGTCTCGCTGGTGGTCAACCCCAAGAAGGTCAAGAGCCTGGGCGACCTCAAGGGCAAGACGATCGCGACCCCGCAGCTGGGCAACACCCAGGATGTCGCGCTGCTCAACTACCTGGCCGGCAAGGGGTACAAGGTCGACCCCACCACCGGCAAGGGTGATGTCACCGTCCAGCGCACCGACAACAAGGTGACACCCACGGTCTTCCAGCAGGGCGGCATCGACGGTGCCTGGGTGCCCGAGCCCACCGCTTCCAAGCTCGTCGCCGAGGGCGGCAAGACGCTCCTGGACGAGAAGAAGCTCTGGAAGGACGGCAAGTTCGTCATCACGAACATGATCGTCTCGCAGAAATTCCTCAAGGAGCACCCGAAGGCCGTCGAGGCGGTGCTGCGGGCCTCGGTGAAGACCAACGCCTGGATCCGCTCGCACCCGGCCGAGGCGAAGAAGGCCCTCAACGACAAGCTCGCCTCCCCGAGCGTGGCCGGCAAGGCACTGCCGCAGAACGTCATCGACCCGGCGTTCAAGAACGTCGATGTCACCGATGACCCGCTGGCCGCCACCCTCCAGCAGGAGGCCGACCACGGCGTCAAGGCGGGCCTGCTCAAGAAGCCCGACCTCAAGGGCATCTACGACCTCACCCTGCTGAACAAGGTGCTCCGGTCCGAGGGCAAGAAGCCGGTCGACGACGCCGGACTCGGCAGCAAGTAGCCCCGCCCACCGCACCGCACTCCCCCAGGAGGTGACACCGATGACGACCACCACGCTCACCAAGCAGCAGCCCGCCACGGCGGACACGGGCACCACCGTGCCGTACGCGGCCCGCATCGACCATGTCTCGAAGTCGTTCGGCCGCACCGGCGCACAGCAGCATGTCCTGGACGACATCAGCATCGATGTGGCGCCCGGCGAATTCGTCTGCCTCCTGGGGGCCTCGGGCTGCGGCAAGTCCACCCTCCTCAACCTCGTGGCCGGGCTCGACGCGCCGTCCGCCGGGGCCATCGAGACACCGGGCGGCCGGCCGGCCCTGATGTTCCAGGAGCATGCGCTGTTTCCGTGGCTGACCGCGGGCCGCAACATCGAACTGGCGCTGCGGCTGCGCGGGGTGCCGCGCGCGGAGCGCCGCGAGGAGGCCGAGCGGCTGCTCGAACTCGTCCGGCTCAAGGGCGCCCACGGCAAGCGGGTGCACGAGCTGTCGGGCGGGATGCGCCAGCGGGTCGCGATGGCCCGTGCGCTCGCCCAGGACAGCCAACTGCTGCTGATGGACGAGCCGTTCGCGGCGCTCGACGCGATCACCCGGGATGTGCTGCACGACGAGCTGACCCGGATCTGGCGCGAGACGAACCTGTCGGTCCTCTTCGTCACCCACAACGTCCGCGAGGCGGTGCGGCTGGCCGAGCGGGTGGTCCTGCTGTCCTCCCGTCCGGGCCGGATCGCGCGGGAGTGGCGGGTGGACATCCCGCAGCCGCGCCGTATCGAGGACGCCGCGGTCGCCGACCTTTCCATCGAGATCACCGAACAGCTCCGTGGGGAGATCCGCCGTCATGGCCAGCACTGAGACCAAGGCCCCGGCCACCGCCGCCGAGGGGGACGGCTCCGGCGACATCGCCGGTCTGGAGGCCGGGCTCGACGCCCTGGAATCCAGGGTCGTCGACCGGCAGCCGTGGCTGCGTACCGCCGCCTCGAAGGCGTTCCCCCCGCTGGTCGCCATCGCGATCGTGCTGGCCCTGTGGCAGCTCGCCTACCACTTCGCGCTCAAGCCGCACTACCTGCTGCCGAGCCCCGTCGACGTCGGCCGCTCGCTCCAGCAGAAGTGGCTGGAGGGCACGCTGCTGAGCTTCGTGTGGACCAGCGTGTCCCGCGGCGCCCTCGGCTTTCTGGCCTCGGTGGTCCTCGGCACGGCGCTCGGTCTGATCGTCGCCCAGGTCAAGGCCGTCCGGGCCGCGATCGGGCCGATCCTGAGCGGGCTCCAGTCGCTGCCCTCGGTCGCCTGGGTCCCGGCCGCGATCATCTGGTTCGGGCTGAGCGACGCCACGATCTACACGGTGGTGCTGCTCGGCGCGGTCCCGTCCATCGCCAACGGCCTGGTGGCGGGCGTCGACCAGATCTCCCCGCTCTACCTGCGGGCGGGCCGCACCATCGGCGCCACCGGCCTCGCCGGGGTCCGGCATGTGCTGCTGCCGGCCGCGCTGCCGGGCTATATCGCCGGGCTCAAGCAGGGCTGGGCGTTCTCCTGGCGTTCCCTGATGGCCGCCGAGCTCATCGTGAACGCGCCCGATCTGGGCACCGGTCTGGGCCAGCTGCTGGAGCAGGGCCGGGAGCTCCAGGACATGTCCTGGGTGCTGTCCGCGATCCTGCTCATCCTCATCGTCGGTATCGGCATCGAGCTGCTGATCTTCGCTCCCGTCGAACGCCGGGTGCTGCGCAGCCGCGGCCTCCTGGTGAAGAGCTGACCATGGATACCCGCCCCACTCTCCTCGTCATCGCCCACGGCAGCCGCGACCCGCGGCACGCGGCGACCGTCTCCGCGCTCTGTGCGCGGGTCCGGGCGCTGCGGCCGGGGCTGCGCGTCGAGGTCGGCTATCTCGACTTCAACGCCCCCCGGGTGCCAAGGGTGCTGGAGCGCCTGTCGGCCGAGGGGGTCAGGGACGTGGTGGCGCTGCCGCTCCTGCTGACCCGGGCCTTCCACGCCAAGTCCGATATCCCGGCGGTACTGCGGGAGGCGGCCGCACGGCTGCCGCTGCTGACCATCCGTCAGGCCGAGGTGCTGGGCCCGTCGTCCCTGCTGACCGCCGCGCTGGAGCGCCGGCTGGCGGAGGCCGGGCTGCGGCCCGGTGACCGCCGCTCGACCGGGGTCGTGCTGGCCTCGGCGGGCTCTTCCGACCCGGAGGCGGGCGCAGTGCTCGCTGAAATCGCGCGGGAGTGGTGGCACACCGCTGGCTGGTGTGCCGTGCGACCTGCGTTCGCCTCCGCATCTCTGCCCCGCACCGCGGACGCCGTGCGGGCACTGCGGGCCGAGGGCGTCCGGCGGGTGGCGGTGGCGCCGTACGTCATCGCGCCCGGTTTCCTCCCGGACCGGATCGCGGCCGGTGCCCGCGAGGCCCGCGCCGACCTCCTCGCCCCCGTCCTCGGCCCGGCGCCCGAACTGGCCCGGCTGCTGGTGCGGCGCTACGACGGGGCGGTCCTGGCGCCCGCCCGAGGGGACCTGACGGCGCTGAGCGCCTGACCGGCCCCCGGGGCGCGGCGGTTCAGCGCGTGGTGCGCAGCCAGACCGTGGTCCACGGAGGCAGCTGGCCGCCGGTGACCGGCGCTGAACTCAGCAGCAGCTCAGCGGCCGGCAACGGCCGGGGCTCGTCCGACAGGTTGGCCACACACTCCCAGCCGCCCGAGCGGCGGAAGTGCAGGGTGCCCGGGTCCGTCGTCCCGTCGGCCCATTCCAGCGCCTCGTCGCCCACCAGCCGGCGGCGGGTGGCCAGCGCCGTGCGGTAGAGCTCCAGGGGTGCGGACGCCACCCCGTCCTGTGCCTCGACGGACAGCGCGCCCCAGCCCTGGGGCTGCGGCAGCCAGGAGCCGCCGCTGCCGAATCCGTACGAGCTGCCCTCGCGCCGCCACGGCAGCGGCACCCGGCAGCCGTCCCGCCCCTTCAGCGCACCGCCGCTCCGGGTCCACACCGGGTCCTGGAGGCTGTCGCGGGAGAGCTCGGCGACTTCGGGAAGGCCCAGTTCCTCGCCCTGGTAGACGTACGCCGAGCCGGGCAGCGCCAGCATCAGCAGGGTCGCGGCCAGCGCCCGGCGCAGGCCGAACTCCCGGTCCAGGACGGGCTCCTGGCCGTCGGAGAGCAGCCAGGCCTCCTCGTCGCGGTCGTCCGGGAGGCCGTAGCGGGAGGCGTGCCGGATCACATCGTGGTTGGAGAGCACCCAGGTCGCGGTGGCCCCGGCCGCCCGCGCGTCGGCGAGCGCGGTGTCGATGGAGGCGCGCAGCTCCGGCGCGTCCAGCGAGGCCCTCAGGAAGTCGAAGTTGAAGGCCTGGCCGAGCTCCTGCGGGGTGGCGTAGGCGGTGCGGCGGGAGTTGCGCACCCAGGCCTCGGCGACGGCGATCCGGGGCGGGTCGTACTCGTTGAAGACCTTGCGCCAGTCCCGGAAGATGTCGTGCACCTCGTCCCGGTCCCAGAAGGGGTGGCTGCCGTCCTCGGGCAGGTCCTCCGGCCGGTAGTTGCCGATCGTGCCGATGTCGCGGAGCGGCGCGGCCAGATCCTTCGCCAGACCGTGGGCCACATCGACCCGGAAGCCGTCGACCCCGCGGTCGGACCAGAAGCGCAGGGTCTGCCGGAAGTCCGCGCGGACCTCGGGGTTGTCCCAGTTGAAGTCGGGCTGCTCGGGGGCGAAGAGGTGCAGGTACCACCAGCCGTCCGGCAGCCGGGTCCAGGCGGGGCCGCCGAAGCAGGAGATCCAGTCGGTGGGCGGCAGTTCACCGTGCTCGCCCTTGCCCTCGCGGAAGACATAGCGCTCCCGCGCGGCGGATCCGGGCTCGGCGCGCAGCGCCTCCTGGAACCACTGGTGCTGGTGGGAGGAGTGGTTGGGCACGATGTCCACCATCACCTTGAGGCCCAGGCGGTGTGCCTCGGCCACCATGGCGTCGAAGTCGTCGAGGGTGCCCAGCCGCGGGTCGACATCGCGGTAGTCGGCGACGTCATAGCCGCCGTCGGCCAGCTCCGAGGGGTAGAAGGGGCTCAGCCAGACGGCGTCCACGCCGAGGCCGGCGAGGTAGGCCAGCCGGGAGGTGATGCCGGGGAGGTCACCGATGCCGTCGCCGTCGGAGTCGGCGAAGCTGCGCGGGTACACCTGGTAGACGACGGCCTGCCGCCACCAGTCGGTGGTGTCGCGGGCGGAGTCGAGGCGCTGAGAGGTCACGTGGAGGCCTTTCCGGGCGGTAGCGGACGCATGGGGGCAGCTCCCAGTCGTAGCTGGGGTGGGGCCCCTTCCAGCGGTAGCTGGGCGAGGGCACGGCGCTGCGCGGCGCCGGGTCGGGTGCGGCGGAGGCGGCCGGCGCGGGGGCCGGGATCATCCCTTCACCGCCCCTGAGGTCATGCCCGAGACGATCGAGCGGCGGAAGATCATGACCAGGACGCCGATCGGGACGGTGGCCGCCACGGCCCCCGCGAACAGCGTCCCGTAGGGGACCGTGTACTGGCTGGTGAACAGGGCGATCCCGACCGGGACGGTGCGGTGGCCGTCCTCACTGTTGAAGGTCAGCGCCAGCAGGAACTCCGCCCAGGTCGCGGTGAAGGTGAAGATGCCCGCGGTGAACAGCCCCGGCCGGGCCAGCGGCGCGATCACGGTCAGGACGGTGCGCAGCGGCCCCGCGCCGTCGACGGTGGCCGCCTCCTCCAGCTCACGGGGGATACCGACCAGGTAGTTGCGCATGATCCAGATGGCGAACGGCAGATTGAGCGCGACATAGGGCACGATCAGGCCCGCGTAGCTGTTCAGCAGCCCCAGTTGCCGCTCCAGCAGGAACAGCGGGACGACCAGCGCGATCGGCGGGAAGACGGACAGCATCAGCAGCGTCGTCATGATGGCGCCGCGGCCGCGCAGCGGGGTGCGGGCCAGGGCGTACCCCGCGAAGAAGGACAGCCCCAGCACGGCGACCGTGGAAACCGAGGACACCAGCACGCTGTTGAGCAGATAGCGGCCGATGCCGTTGCGGACGAACGCCTCCGCGTAGTTGCCGAGCGTCGCCGACTCCGGCACCAGGCCGGGCGGGGCGGCGCTGATCTCGCCCGGCCCCTTGAAGGACGACGCGATCATCCAGTAGAGCGGCAGGGTCGACAGCACGACCATCGCCAGACCACCGAGGTTGACGGCGTTGAGGTACCGGCGGATACCGGACGCCGGTGTACGGCGGTTCATGCCCGCCCTCCTTCGTCGGCCTGCGTCCGGAAGACCCGCAGGAAGAGCAGACAGCAGCCGATCACGATGACCGCGGAGGTGGTGGCCACCGCCGCGCCCCGGCCGATGTCGAGGTTCTGGAAGAGCGTTTTGTAGCCGAGGATCGCCAGGGATTCGGTGGCGGTTCCCGGTCCGCCCTGGGTCAGGACGAACGGCAGGTCGAAGATGCCAAAGGCCTGGAGGATACGGAAGAGGACCGCGATGGCCATGATCGGCCGCAGCTGCGGCAGGGTCACCTTCCAGAACGTCGTCCAGGCGCCGGCGCCGTCGATCTCCGCCGCCTCGTAGACATCCCCGGGGATCAGCATCAGCCCGGCGAGAACGACAATCGCGACAAAGGGCGTGGTCTTCCATACATCGACCACCACCATGGCGCCCATGGCGGAGGCGGGCTGCCCGAGGATGTCCGGCTGATGGCCGAGGATCTGCTCGAAGAGCCAGGTCAGCCCGCCGTAGGTGCCGTTGAAGAGATATCCCCACAACTGGGCGGCGACGACATTGATCAGAGCCCAGGGCAGCAGCAGGACCGCCAGCACCCAGCCGCGGGCGGCTCCCAGCCGTTCCAGTACGAGCGCCGCCGCGGTGCCGAGCACCAGCTCCAGCAGGACGGTCACCGCGGTGAAGCCGAAGGTGAAGAGGAGCGCATGGCGCCATTCCGGGCTGCTCAGCACGGCGGCGTAATGGTCGCCCGTCAGGGACAGCAGCCGGAACCCGCCGTACTCCAGGCGGACATCGGCGAAGCTGAGCACCACCGAGAAGAGCACCGGGAAGACCGTCACGGCGGCGATGGTGAGCAGCGCCGGCGAGGCGAAGAACCAGCCGGTGCGGGCCCGCTTGCGGCGGCTCACCCGGGCCGGGCCGCCGCCGCGCGGCACGGGCCCGGTACGCGGTCCGGCCGGCGGCGGGGCCGGGCTCCGGGGGACGGTCGCGGACGAGGTCACGGCATTCACAGCGCCCTGCCTTCCAGCGCGGTCCGGATGTCGGCACGGGCCGCGCGCACGGCCTGGGCGGGCGTGGCCCGGCCGCCGGTCACCGCGTTGGCCTGGGTGTAGAGCGCCTTGCTGACCTGGGGGTAGTAGGGGGTCTGCACCGGCCGGGCGACCAGGCGCAGTTCCCTGGCCCGGGTGAGCGTGGGATCGCCGACCCGGCGGGCCTCCGGCCGGGTCAGTACGTCGTCGAGTGCCGGAATCACCCCGGCGTGCTTCAGCAGGATCATCTGCGCCTCTTCTCCGGCGCAGAAGCGGGCGAAGGCGACCGCGGCCCCGAGATGCTGGGAGTTGGGATTGACGAAATTGCTCCAGCCGCCGGCACAGCTCACCCCGCGCGGACCGTCACCGTCGAAGCCGGGGCGGGGCACGACGCCGACCCGGCCGGCCACCTTGGAGACCGAGCGGTCGGCCGCGTTGCCCCAGGCGTAGGACCAGTTGCGCAGAAAGACGCCGCGGCCGCCGGTGAAGGCGTCCTGGGAGTCCGCTTCCGCGTAGGTGGTGACCGTACGGGGCGTGACACCGGTCTCGGTGAACTCCCGCATCAGCGCGAAGGCCCGCTCCGCGCCCGGTCCGCTCAGCGCCACCCGCCCCGCCCGGTCCAGTACGGGGGCCTGGGCATCGGCCAGGAACTCGGTGACATTGCAGGTCAGCGACTCCGATACGGAGGCCTGCCAGAGGAAGCCGTAGGCGGCGTCGCCGGCCCGTTGGATCCGGCGCGCCGTGCGCAGCAGCTCCTCCCAGGTGCGCGGCACCGGCAGACCGTGCTTGGCCAGCAGGTCCTTCCGGTAGAAGAGGAAGGAGTTGTCGGTGAAGAAGGGCAGCGCGTACACGGTTCCGCGGTACTCGCTGACCCGGCGCAGGGCCGCCGGATAGTCCGACCAGAAGTCCTTGGGCAGCAGCGTCTGCACGGGCAGGGCAAGGGAGTTGGCGCCGAACTGGGCCGGCCAGGTGGTGTCACCGAGGTAGACGTCGGGGGTGGGTGAGGCCCCCGCGAGCTGGGTGGTGACCGCGGCGCGATTGCCGTCGGTGGTGCTGAGGGCGTTCGATTTCCGGACCCGGAGGTGCGGATGGCGGCGTTCGAAGGCCCGGATGATCAGGTCGGCCACCACCGGGCCGTTCCGGGAGGGGATTTCGGACACCCACCAGACGAGGGTGGCCGGGGTACGCGGGACGTGGGCGGCCTGGGTCAGCAGGCTGTCCAAGGGCTTGCCCGCGCAACCGCTGGTGAGCCCGGCTCCGGCGGCGAGACCGCCCGCGAGCAGGGTTCTGCGGCGCAAGGCCATGAGTGCTCCTCACGTCTTGGCTGCCTTCGATGACAGCGCTTGCAGGCTAGAAGTGGCCTTGTCGTGAGGTCAACGGCTCGTGAACGACAGATTTCTGGTCGGGATCTTCTGGCAACGCTGTCATCGTCTTTTTGTGCTAGCGTCCCGGCATGTCCTCAGCTCAGAGCGAGGCCACGATGGCCGATGTGGCCCATCGGGCGGGGGTTTCGGTATCCACCGTTTCGCGCACGCTGCGCGGACTGTCCACGGTCTCGGACACCACACGCGCCCGCGTGGAGGCGGCGGCCCGCGAGCTCTCCTTCGCGATCACCCGCAGCGCCTCCAGTCTCGTGACCGGCCGCACCGGACGGGTCGCCGTCCTCACCCCGCACCTGGAAACGTGGTTCCTGAGCGCGGCGCTGGCCGGTATGGCGCCCGCGCTGCGCGAGGCGGGTCTCGACCTGCTGGTCTACAGCGTGGCCGATGTGCGCGAACGCGCCGATTTCTTCGACCGGTTGCCCGCCCGCCGCAACGCCGACGCACTGCTCGTGGTGAGCTTCGCGCTCACCCCCGCCGAGCGGGCCCGCCTGGACGGCCTGGGCATGCCGCTCGTCTTCGTCAGCCAGCACGCCGAGGGGCGCCCCAGTGTCTATGTGGACGACGCGGACGCCGCGCTGCGGGGCACCCGCCATCTGATCAACCTCGGGCACCGCCGGATCGCCTTCCTCCAGACATCCGACGAGACCGGCTTCGCCTGGAGCAGCAAGAACCGGCTCGCCGGGCATCTGCGGGCCCTTGCCGACGCGGGTCTGGAGCGGGACGACGCGCTCATCATGAGCGTGCCGGGCTGGAAGGGCAGCGGGATGGGCGCGGCGGTGGGGCGGCTGCTGAGCCTCCAGGACCCGCCGACCGCGCTGTTCGCCGAGACCGACGACTTCGCGTTCCGGCTGCTGGCGGCGCTGCGGGAGGCCAACGTCCCGGTCCCCGGGCGGGTTTCGGTCATGGGGTTCGACGACCATGTCATGGCCGGGGTCCTGGGCCTGACGACGCTGGCCCAGCCCGCCGCCGAGATCGGGCGCACCGCCGTGCACCTGGCCCGGTCGGTGATCGAGGACGTCGACGGCGCGCACCGGCGTCATATCGTGCTGCCGACCGAACTCGTCCCGCGCGGCAGCACGGCGCCGCCGCCCGCGGGAAGCTGACCTAACTGACCTTGCTGACCGCCGCTGACTCTTCACCGGCGTCCGCCCCTCGACTGTCATAGGACTGCACCTCTTCGGTGCACCACAGACCATTCGGGGGGAACCGATGCTGGACAAGAGTTACCTCGTGCCCTGGGGGAAGCGGGGCAGCCTGTCGACCGACACCGAGGCCGCCGTGCTGGCCGAGCTCGTCCACGAGAGCACACCGATACCGGCCGGCGTCCGGCGTGAACGGTTCGAGCGCTCCTTCGCCGCCTCGGTCGGCAGCCGGCACGCGATCTCGGTGAACAGCGGTGCGGTCGCCCTCCAGATGGCGATCCGGATGCTCGATCTGGCGCCCGGCGACGAGGTGATCGCCACCCCGCAGACCCACCGCGCCACCGTCCAGCCGCTGCTCGACCACGACGTACGGGTCAGGTTCTGCGATATCGACCCCACCACCCTCAACCTCGACCCGGCCGCGCTGGAGGCGCTGATCACCCCGCGCACCCGGGCCCTGCTGCTGGTGCACTACGGCGGCTGCCCCGCCGAGATGGACACGGTGATGGCCCTGGCCCGGCGGCACGGCTTCCTGGTGCTGGAGGACTGTGTGCATGCGCTGGGCGCCCGCTACCGCGGCCGGAGCCCCGGATCCCTGGCGGACCTCGCCACCTTCAGCCTCCGGAACGCCAAGTCGGGCACCGCGCTGGGCGAGGGCGGTCTGATCACCTGCGACCGGGACGACTGGGCGGAGCGGCTGCGCCGGCTGCGCGCCCCCGACCGGGACGCCCGGACCGCGCACCTTCAGCCGGAGCCGGCCGGGCTGGCGGGGACCTCGTACGCCATGCCCCTTCAGCGCGTCGGCGGACGGCCCGGCAGTGACGCGACGATGCCGGAGGGGGTCGCGGCACTCGGACAGGCCCAGCTCGCGGGTGTCGAGACCGCCGTGGCACGGCGGCGCGCGCTCGCCGAGCGGCTGGACGAGGTGCTCGCCCGCTACCCGTTCCTCACCCCGCAGTCGGCGCCCGCGCACAGCGTCCACTCCTACCACCTCTACACCTGCCTCGCCGACCATCAGGAGCTGCGCGACCGGCTCGTCCTGGCCCTGGACCGCAGGGGCGTGGAGATCCAGCTGCGCTACTTCCCGCAGCATCTGCTGCCGCAGTGGCGCCACCGCGGGCATCTGCGCGGCGAGTGCCCGGTCGCCGAACGCAGCTGGTTCGAGCAGCATCTCAATCTGCCCTGCCATCCAATGCTGACGCACCATCAGCAGGACTATCTCATCGAGGCGTTGGACGGGGCGCTGGCGGAGCTGAACGGCGGGGCGCCGGCCCCGGCGAGGGTGCCCGCGACGGCCTGCGGGCCCCGGTAGAGAGGGCGGGTCCGACCCGCCGGAATGCGCGAGGCCGCCGCCCCTGGTGTGGGCGGCGGCCGGTGTCAGGCCGTAAGCTCTCCGGCGCCGGGCAGCCCCGCTGACCGCTGACCGCCGGCGTGGGCATCGCCGACGACGTCGCCCACCCGAGGAACGGCATGACCGACGACACTCAGCAGCTGCACGCCTCGACCCGCGCCCAGGACGGCACCGTGCTGGCCTATCAACGGCACGGCTCCGGACGCCCGTTGGTGCTCCTCGCGGGACAGGCGAACAATCACCACTGGTGGGACGGTGTGCGCGAGGACTTCCACACCACCCACAGCACGGTCACCATGGACTACCGCGGCACCGGCGCCAGCGGAAAGCCCGGCGGGCCTTACTCCACCCAGCTGTTCGCCGGCGACCTGATCGCGGTCCTGGACGACCTGGGTGTCGAGCGGGCCGATGTGTACGGGACCTCCATGGGTGGCCGCGTCGCCCAGTGGATCGCCGCCCGCCACCCGGACCGGGTCCGCCGCCTCGTCCTCGGCTGCACCTCACCCGGCGGACCCCGGGCGCAGGAGCGCGACACCGCGGTACGGCGCGCCCTGGCCCAGGCCGATCCGGCGATGTCGCGGCAGGCCCTCCTCGACCTGATGTACTCCCCCGCCTGGCTGGCGGACCATCCCGGCCCGTACACCACGCTCGGCGACCCCGGCATGCCCCCGCACGCCCGCCGGGGGCACCTGGTCGCCAGCAACGAGCACGACGCCTGGGACGCCCTCCCCCACATCACGGCCCCCACCCTGGTGCTGCACGGCGATCAGGACCGGCTCACCCCCGCGGCCAACGCCCCGCTGCTCGCCGCCCGTATCCCCCGGGCCCGGATGCACCTCTTCACCGGCGCCCGCCACGCCTACTTCCAGGAGTGCCGCGCCCAGGCCGGCCCGCTGGTGGCGGCCTTCCTCGCCGACCCGCAGGGCCTTCCGCTCCCGGAGGCCGGCAACGGCTGAGGCCCGGCGCGTGCGGGTCCCCTGCCCCCTGCTCCCCTGCCCCCGTGCCGCCGCCGGCGGGTCCCGTCGCAGCACCACGAGCCCCCTCAGCGGAGCGACGGCCCGCCGGGACCGCTCAGAGCTCGCCCTCCACCTCAACGGCCGGCGCTTCCACGGCCGGACCGTGCCGCTGCCCCAGCAACCGCGTACGGAAGAGGTCGAGCACCTCGTCCAGTGCCGCGCGGGTCGGCTGGCCGGGCTCGTCGATGAGGTGCTCGGTCAGTACGGAGTGCGGCGCCGTCACGGCGCGCGGGTTCGCGGCGGAGTCGTCCAGTTCGACGGCGGTGAACGCCTCGCCGAGTTCGCGGCGCAGAAAGTCGAACCGGTCCCCCGGCACCAGCCGGTCCCCGCAGAACCGGAGTCCGACAACCCGCAGGCCCTCGCGCTCACAGCGCCCCCGGACGGTGGCGAGGTCCCCGGCGGAGATATCGATGCCACCGGCCCGGCTCCTGGTGAGGGCCAGCGGCAGCGACGGCTGGGACAGGACGGGGGCCAGAAGGCGCTCGTCGGCGGCCATGGCGAGCGCGAAGCCACCGGTGAGACACATACCGACGGCCCCGACGCCGGGGCCGCCGCACCGCTCGTGCTCCTGCGCGGCCAGAGCCCGCAGCCAGGTCACCACGCGGGATGATTTCCCGGTGGCCAGCACGGTGAACTCCCGGCTGACGCACACCTTCCCTATGGACGAGGCCATATAGAGTCCGGCCTTCAGCCGGCCGATGTGGGCGGGATCGGCATCCCGGCCGGGTCTTCCGAAGAGCACCGGGAGCACGGCGGTACAGCCGATCGCGGCCACCCGTTCCGCGAACTCCAGAACCTTGGGCGTGATTCCCGGTATCTCCGCCAGCACGATCACGGCGGGGCCCGTACCGCGCCGCAGAATCCGGTGCGTGGTGCCGTCATGGGTGAAGGTGCCGCGCTCGAAACCGGTCAGGTCATGGTCTGCCATGGATACCACCGCTTCGGTCAGTCGCTGCTCGGAGGCTGTTCGGTGCCGCTCCCCGGCCGGGGCACCTCGCCCACGCCCGGCGCCGTACCAGCGCGAGACTACCCGCGCACGCCGTGCGTAGCGCCCCCATCGGTGCGGCGTCTGCGCCCAACTGGCCTGCGGGCAGGGCGAAGTGACCGCCGGCATCCCACAGCACGGCCGGCGGGCTCTCCCTCGGCACGGAAGCACCCAAACCGGGCCGCTGCGACGGAAGGGTTGACCTTGACCGTGCGTCAGGGTTGGAGCCTTGGCCGCATGACGACGTGGTCACAACGGCCGCCGCGAAAGGACATCCGATGAGTGAAATGGCCGCCATCCCGCACGGCCTCCCCATGGAGCGCGATGCGGGCCCCTTCGACCCGCCCCGCCAGATCACCCGGCTGCGCGACGCACGCCCGGTCAGTCCCCTGGTCTTCCCTGACGGTCATGAGGGCTGGCTCGTCACCGGCTACGACGCGGTCCGCCAGCTCCTGGCCGACACCCGGTTCAGCTCCCGCCAGGACCTCGGCATCGTCCATGTGCCGTACGAGACCCCGGGCATACCCGCCGCCACCGAACCGTCCCCGCAGGTGCCGGGCCTGTTCGTCGCCATGGACCCGCCGGACCACACCCGGCTGCGGCGCAAGCTGACCGGCGCTTTCACCGTCAGACGCATGAAACAGCTCGAAGAGCACATCGTCGAGATCACCGAGCGGCAACTGGACGAGATGGCGCGTCTGGCCCCGCCGGTCGACCTGGTCAAGGAGTTCGCGCTGCCGGTGCCCTCGCTGGTCATCTGCGAACTGCTCGGTGTCCCTTACGAGGACCGGGAGAACTTCCAGGTCAACTCCGCCAAGTTCCTGGTCAAGGACCAGCCGCTGGACGAGAAGATGGCCGCGTACGGCGCGATGATGACGTACCTCGCCGAACTGGTCATGCGCAAACGGGCCGAACCCGGCGAAGACATCCTGTCCGACCTGGCCCGCCATGACGACCTCACCATCGAGGAACTGACCGGCATCGCCTTCCTGCTGCTGCTCGCGGGCCACGAGACCACCGCCAACATGCTGGCCCTGGGCACCTTCGCGCTCCTGGAGCACCCCGAGCAGCTGGCCGAACTCCGCGCCGCCCCGGACCTGATCCCCGATGCCGTCGAGGAACTCATGCGTTACCTGTCCGTCGCCGACATCTTCTATCGCTACGCCACGGAGGACATCGAACTCGGCGGGGAAACCATCGGCAAGGGCTCGACCGTCGTCGTGTCGCTGCTGGCCGCCAACCACGACCCGCAGCGCTTCGACCACCCCGACACCTTGGACATCCACCGCAAGGCCCGCGGACACCTCTCCTTCGGCCACGGCATCCACCAGTGCCTGGGCCAGCAACTGGCCCGTATCGAGATGCGCGCCGGATTCGACGGACTGCTGCGCCGCTTCCCGACCCTCCAGCTCGCCATCCCCGCCGACGAGGTGAAACTCAGGACCGACATGAACATCTACGGCGTCCACGAACTGCCGGTCACCTGGACGGAAACGACCCGGTAGCGGCACCGGCCGAGTGCGTCACACAGGTGGGGACCGCCTTGCGGGACCAGGTCTTAGACTCGGCCCGGCCAGGATCCCCGAAGACCGGAGGTGAACGATGCTCACGATCGGCCAGCTCGCGGCGACCGCCGGCGTGACCGTACGCGCCGTTCGCCACTACCACCACGTCGGCCTGCTGCCGGAACCCGAACGCGACCGCTCCGGCTACCGCCGCTACAGCGCGCAAGCGGCGGTGGATCTCATCCGGATCAGGACACTCGCCGAAGCCGGGGTGCCACTGGCCCGTATCGACGCGCTGCTGCACGCGCAGCCGGCCGAGTTCGCCGCGGCCGTCGACGACATCGACGCGGAATTGCAGCGCAAGATCGACCAACTCACCGAGCACCGCCGCCGGATCAACGCATTGGCCGGCGGCGAAGAGCTCGTCCTGCCTGCCGGGGTGGTCGCCAACCTGAACCGGATGCGCAGTCTCGGGGTCAGCGAACGGACGGTACGGCTCGAACGGGACGTGTGGATCCTGATGCAGGCACTGGACCCGGAGTCCATGCCGCAGGCGATAAGGGACAAGGCCGCCAGCTTCGACGACCCCGAGACGACGCGGCTGTATCTCGCCTGCGATCAGTCAGTCGACTGGGATCCGCACGATCCCCGCGTGGACCAGCTCATCGATGAGCTGGACAACTGGGAGATCGACCACGCGCGGGACAGCAGCGAGCAAGGGAACACCTCGCTGGCTTTCTCCCGGGTCATCGAGGCATCACCGGCGTGGCAACGGATCTTCGATGTGCTCGCCCACCGCGCCAAGCAGCGCCGAACTGACGGACACATCAGGGCCGAACCCTAGGCACCGGCCCGACTCCCCCTCCGTTCCGGATCTGTAACGGTCCAGCCTCAAAGAGTGACTCCGACAAGGTCTCAGAATCCTCTTGTGGTGCACTTGTTGGACGTGAGCCGGGCTCATGTGGGGGGAAGCGATGACGCATACGACGACATGCCCCGGGTGTGGCCGGGGTACCGCTCCGGGGGCCGCGTTCTGCAGCACATGCGGTGCCGCCCTGGAGGCCGGCGAGGCGACCGTGACGCTGCCGCAGCAGCAGCCCGCCGGTGCTCCACCGCCTGCCGCGAAGACGGTGCCGCTCGCGCAGCGGCCGGCCGACCGCCGCGCCACCGTCCCGCGCTGGGGCAACGGCCGGGACCTGACCAGATACCTGTGTGCGGCCGCCTACCTGGACCGCGCCTACGCCGGATCGCTCATCAAACAGGTCGCCGCCGAACCCCATCTCGGGGTGGCGGCGGCCCCGGCGTGCGATATCCCCGTGGTGCTGCGGCACGCCTATCTGGCCAACGCACGCCGGCACAGCCGGGATCTCGTGCTCGCCGTGCTGTTCGTGCTGGCCTTCGTCTTCGCGTTCGTGGCCGTCGAGGGCGGGCTCACCCTGCTGGTGCTCTTCCTGTCCTGGGTGACGGTGTTCTCCTTCGAGCTCTCCACGAAGTACGGGCGCCATCTCCAGAGCCTTCGCCCGGACCGTTTCGACCCGGCGGCCGCACCGCCGCCACTCAACAACGACATCTCGACGCGCCTGCGCCAGATCGGCGATTACGCCGACGGGAACGTCACCACGTACAGCGGCTATTCACCGTTCATCGGCTACGGGACCGAACTCGATTCATGGTCCCTGACCTTCGACGTCACCACCTCCGGCCGGCCGGAAGGCGAGCCGGAGGAATTCGATGTGACGGAGCTCTACGCCCATATCGCCGAACGGGTCGGCACGCTGGCGCTGCCCTGCCTGGAGATCGAGGAGCGGCTCTTCGTCGAGGGTTCGACCCTCCTGGGAGACACCCGCTTTCTGCCGGATCCCCTCGGCCGGCCCCTGTCCCGGATTCCGTTCGCCCAGATGGACACGCTGAAGCGGACACCCGAGGAAGGTGCCCGCCCGTATCTGGCCGTGCACTCCACCGGCTGGGGCGGCGAGTTGGTCACCTCGCTCTTTCTGCGCTTTGTGCGGTCGGACTCCAATCTCTTCGTGGAAGCTGTCCCGACGGTGCTGTTCCCGCTGCTGGACCGCTACCGGATCATCGACACCCTGATGCCCCGGCCGGCCGTGGGCGAGCTCACCAAGCTGGTCTCGGAGACCGCGGTCAGCACCTTCTTCATTCTGCTGGCCTCCCCCGTGCGCGCGATCGCGGGATTCGCCCCGGACTCCTGGATGTCCCGGCGGCGGCGCCGTCAGCACAAACTGATCACCAGGCTGCGGCGGTTCGACTACGGGGCGCGGCAGAGCGTCCGCCGGGAAGCCGCGGCCAAAAACCACCAGCGGCATTTCCAGAAGGCCGACAGCGGCATGGTCCTGAAGACGGTGGAAAAGCGGGTCCTGGACGCACTCGTCGAATTCGCCGAAGCACGCGGTATCGACGCGGGTGAGCTGATCCAGCGTCAGCAGACCATCATCAACAACGGCATCATCGCGTCCCACGGATCGCGGGTGGATTCCAGCGCGGTCGCCTCCGGCGACCGGTCCCGGACCGCGATGAACATCATCCACAAGATCCCGCTGCTCAAGTTGGACTGAAAAGCCAAGCAGAAGTGAGGAATACACATGCGCAGGAACGACGGGATCATCGCCACCGGCGGCTCGAATGTCGTCGGCAGCGCCGTGGCCAGCGGCAAGAATGCCAGGGCGGAGGTCCGGGACAGCGGGCTGACTCAGTACGGCGACGGGGCGCAGCCGCAGCCCCAGGACCTCGACACGCTGCTCACCCGGCTGATCGACGAGCTCGGCCGGTCCGAGCACCCGGAACGGGACGACCTGATCGAGGCCGCCGAGGACGCCCGCGAGGAGGCCACTTCGGAGGCACCGCGCAAGGGCAAGCTGAAGGTCTTCGCCAGGGCGCTCGTGGGCGCCGTGCCGGGTTTCACCGCCCTGGTCACGCTGGCGGTGGCGATCGAAGAGGCGATTCACGGGCTGTAGCCGGTCCGACGCGAGGGCCGGGACCGGGAACACCAGGGACAACGGGGGGAGATGACCATGCCGTCCTGCACGCACTGCGGCGCGCTCCATGAGGATGCCGCCGCGACGTTCTGTCCGAGCTGCGGTACGCCACGCGAGTCCGGGGCGCCCGCCGGCACCCGTCAGCCCGTAGGGGACACCGGGTACGGCTACGTCCGCGTGGGGCCCACCATCCTCCCGCAGTGGCTGCTGTGGGTGGTGGCGGCCCTGATCGTGGCGGGCGGGGCGACCGCCATCGTGCTCTCCTCGTCCGACGGCTCCTCGGACGGGGAAACGGTCGGCGCCCTCTCCTCGACCAGCCCCACCCCGGACCCGGCCCTCGGTTCCCCGCCCCCGACCGACCTCTACTCCACGGCGCCCACCTACACCGAGACCCTGCCGCCGACCGACCTCCCCTCGCCCACCCCGTCGGACGTCTCACCGTCCCCCGACGACGCGAGCACGGTCGTGGAGGAGTACTACCGGGACATCAACGCCGGCGACTTCTCCGCGGCCTGGGACCTCGGCGGCAAGAACATCGGGGGCTCCTCCTACTCGGAGTGGAAGTCGGGCTTCGGCACCACGTCGAGCATCGAGCTCAGCGCGGTGAACGACGGCAGTTCCGGCCAGGTCAGCGCCGTCCTCCACGCAACCCAGACCGACGGTTCGGTACGGGTGTACCAAGGCACCTACACGGTGTCCGACGGCGCGATCGTCAGCGCCGACATCTCCCAGAGGTGACCGCCGGCAGCCGTGCCGGTCACGGCGGCGCAGCGCTGCCCATCGTGCTGCTGCCCCACCCGCTCCCGCCGCAGCGGCACGACCCGCCACCGACGACCACCCCGACAGCGGAACAGGCGGCGGTCGGCCGGGCCCGGATGGCGGTGGGTCCGCCGGCGCGGCGGTGCGAGCCACGCCGCCGCCATCGCACGAGTACAACCATCCGTTGTTGGTGACGTCGAAATGGTTGTTTGATTCCGTTGTGCACCCCCGCTTTCATGTCTGGGGTCAACGTGCGGTTGCGCAGAAGCCTCGATCGCCCCGGCGGCCGGGAGGTCGCGCTTCGCCGCTGTGAGCTGAGCAATTGCCTCGTGTAGCGGCGTTCGGGTGGTCGCTTCGGCGCGTCCGCACCGCGACGGCTGTTCGCCCCGCCGCCGAGCCGGTGGTTCGGCCACGGAACGTGTCCACGCCCGCGTTCCGGGCCGGTCGGGGCTTCCCCTGTGCCCCTGGAGGTGACCCCGCTCATGCCGGATTCCTTCGTCCATCTGCACAACCACACCGAGTACTCGATGCTGGACGGCGCGCAGAAGCTGACGCCGATGTTCCGTGAGGTGGCCCGCCAGAGGATGCCGGCGATCGCCATGAGCGATCACGGCAACATGTTCGGTGCCTATGAGTTCGCGCAGGTCGCGAAGGGCTTCGAGGGCGTCAAACCGGTCATCGGCATCGAGGCGTACGTCGCGCCGTCCTCGCGTTTCGTCCGGAAGCAGGAGTTCTGGGGGCCGGGCGGCCGTCGCGCCATGAGCGAGGACGGCGAGGGCTCGAAGGATGTTTCCGGTGGTGGCCGCTTCACCCACATGACCATGTGGGCGCGGAACGTCCAGGGGCTGCGGAATCTGTTCTGGCTCAGCACCCAGGCCAGCTATGAGGGCCAGTTCCCCGCCGGCAAGCCGCGTATGGACCGGGAATTGATCGCCGAGAGGCCGGACGGCGTCATCGCCACCACCGGCTGTCCGTCGGGAGAGATCCAGACCCGGCTGCGGCTGCATCAGTACGACGAGGCCCGGGCGGCCGCGGGCGCCTACCAGGACATCTTCGGGAAGGAGAACTACTTCCTGGAGCTGATGGACCACGGCCTGGACATCGAACGTGATGTCCGCCAGGGGCTGCTGCGCCTGGCCAGGGATCTCGATATCCCGCTCCTGGCCACCAACGACGCGCACTACGTCACCGAGGACCAGGCCGACGCCCACGACAGTCTGCTGTGCATCGGCGTGGGCAAGAACAAGGACGCCCCGAACCGCTTCCGCTTCAACGGATCCGGCTACTACCTCAAGACCGCCGCGGAGATGCGCGGCCTTTTCTCCGAACTCCCGGAAGCCTGTGACAACACTCTGCTGGTCGCCGAGCGCGTCGAGTCCTACGACGAAGTTTTCGACTATGTCGACGAGATGCCGCGGTTCCCGGACGTACCCGAGGCGGAGACCCAGGAATCGTGGCTGCGCAAGGAGGTGCGCAAGGGCCTGGCCATGCGCTACGGCGACCCGGTCCCCCCACACATTCTGGAGCGCTTCGAGACCGAGATGTCGGTCATCGGCCCCATGGGCTTCAGCTCCTACTTCCTCGTCGTGGCGGATATCTGCCGCCACGCCCGGGAGAACAGGATCCCGCTCGGTCCCGGACGGGGCTCGGCGACCGGGTCGATCGTCGCCTACGCCACCCGCATCACCGAGCTGTGCCCCTTGGAACACGGTCTGCTCTTCGAACGGTTCCTGAATCCCGAGCGCATCAACCCACCGGATGTGGACCTCGACTTCGACGACCGTCAGCGGGACCGGATGGTCCGCTACGTCACCGAGAAGTACGGCGAGAAATACACCGCCATGGTGAACACCTTCGGCAAGATCAAGGCCAAGAACGCCATCAAGGACTCCTCGCGCATTCTCGGCTATCCGTTCTCCCACGGAGAACGCATCACCAAGGCGCTCCCGCCGGACCAGAACGGCAAGTCCGCTCCCCTTGCCGTCATCTTCGACTCCTCCCACCAACGGTACGGTGAGGCCGCGGAGATCCGGCAGATGTACGACAGCGAACCGGACGTGCGGCGCGTCATCGACACCGCCCGCGGGGTCGAGGGCCTGACCCGCGGCACCGGGGTGCACGCGGCCGCGGTGATCCTGTCCAAGACGACGCTCACGGACCGCATCCCCCTGCACATGCGCGCCTCGGACGGCGTGAAGATCACCGGTTTCGACTATCCGTCCTGTGAGGCCATGGGCCTGATCAAGATGGACTTCCTCGGGCTGCGGAACCTCGGCGTCATCGACCAGGCCATCGAGAACATCCGCGAGAACCGCGGCATCAGTCTGACCACGGTGGATCCCCTGGACGGGGACTCCTCCGCCACGGTCATCCCGCTGGACGACGCCACGACCTACCGGCTGCTGGCCGAGGGCAACACCTTCGGCGTCTTCCAGCTCGACGGCGGCGGTATGCGCGTACTGCTGAAGCAGATGGAACCCACCCGGTTCGAGGACATCGCCGCGGTCAACGCCCTCTACCGGCCCGGTCCGATGGCGGCCAACGCCCACACCAACTACGCCCACCGCAAGACCGGCCGCCAGGACATCACCCCCATCCACCCCGAGCTGAAGGACGCACTGGAGCCCATCCTCGGCAACACCTTCCACCTGCTCGTCTACCAGGAGCAGATCATGGCCATCGCCCGGGAGCTGGCCGGCTACACCCTCGGCGGGGCCGACCTGCTGCGCCGTGCGATGGGCAAGAAGAAGCCCGAGGTGCTGGCCGCGGAGTGGGACAAGTTCCATGCCGGCATGCGGGACAACGGCTACAGCGAGGAAGCCGTCAAGGCCTTGTGGGACGTCATGCTTCCGTTCTCCGGCTACGCGTTCAACAAGTCCCACACCGCCGGTTACGGCCTCGTCTCCTATTGGACCGCCTACCTCAAGGCCAACTACCCGGCCGAGTACATGGCGGCCCTGCTCACCTCCGTCGGCGACGACAAGGACAAGGCCGCCGTCTATCTCGCCGACGCACGCAAGAACGGCGTACGGGTCCTCCAGCCCGACGCGAACGAATCCGTCGCCGAATTCACCGCCGTCGGCGACGACGTGCGCTTCGGGCTGCGGTCGGTGCGCAACGTCGGCGACCACGTCATCGACGCGATCGTCGAAGCCCACCGAGTTCAGGGGAAGTTCACCTCCTTCGCCGACTTCCTCGACAAAGTCGACCTGCCCGCGCTGAACAAGAGAGCCGTGGAATCCCTCATCAAGGCCGGCACCTTCGACTCCCTGAACCACACCCGCAAGGGCCTCACGGCCATCCACGAGGAAGCCATCGACGCCATCACCCCGGTGAAGAAAGCAGCGAGCTTCGGACAGGACGACCTCTTCGCCGATCTGGCCGCGGAAAGCGGCGGCGAACCCGCCTTCGGACTCGACTTCCCCCTCGACGACACGGAATGGCCCCGTCGGCAACTCCTCGCCACCGAACGCGAAATGCTCGGCCTCTACGTCTCCGCCCATCCGCTGGACGGTGCCGAGCACGTGCTCTCCGGTGCACGCGACTGCTCTATCGCCGAACTGCTGGCCTCCGGCCGCAGCACGGGAGATGTGCGGCTCTCCGGCCTGATCACCGGCATCCAGCGCAAGATGACCAAACAGGGCAACGCCTGGGCCATCGTCACCCTCGCCGACCGCGACGCCGCCATGGAGGTCCTGTTCTTCCCCGCCGCCTACCAACTCGTCCAGCACGCACTGGCCGAGGACAACGTCATCTCCGTCAGGGGCAAAATCGAAGACCGGGACGGAACAGTGAATATGTTCGGCAGAGAACTCACCGTCCTCGACATCTCCTCCGCCGAGCACGGCCGCAGGCCCCCCGTTCGGCTCGCGCTCCCCGCGCACCGCATCACCGAACAGTCCGTCAAAGAGCTCCGGCGCATCCTCGCGGACCACCCTGGCGACAGCCCCGTACACCTCAGCGTCCGTGGCGCACGCAAGACCACCGTCTACGCCCTCCACGCCACGGTGGACCCCACGACCATCGCCTCCGATGTCAAAGGCACCTTCGGAGCCGACGCCTGGGAATCCCCGTGGTGAGGTCAACGCGCCCGCATACCGAGGCGCCGGACCCGATGGAGCGTTACCCCGGCCCCGGCGGGCAGGGATCATTGCTGTCATCGATATCCACTACTGCATGGGGGTACAGCAAGACGTGTCCGTCCAAGGGCAGCCAGTGATCTGTTCGTCTTCGTGTCTTTCCCGGGCGCAGCGGGCCGTTGCCGCTGCGCTCCGGCACTACACGGACGCGCCGTTGGCCCAGCCGTATTACGTGCGGGGCTGCATTCCGGACCAGGAGGAGGCGGCGGTCATCGTCGCGCTGTGGACCGGCCCTGCCGCGCGGGAAAAGCGGAACCTCTTCCTTCTCGTCCGTCTCGTGGCTGGTGGCCTGCCCGTTCCGGCGGCGGGGGTCACCGCGGGAATGATGCGGCTGGGCCGGGGAACGCACATCTTCGGCTTCGCCGGCCGCCGCTTTGACGGCAAGCCTGTGATCAACGGCAGCAAGCTGGTCGAAGGACGGCCCGCGCCATGCCTCTGCGGGGGCACCGGTGAGCCGGAGGGGCCGCGGGGCTTCTACTTCGAACGGCCGGGACAACTGAGGCAGTATCACTGAGGAGTTCGGTGACTACTGGGGCTGTCCCATCGACTTGCTGGATCAGGCCGTCGCGGTCGTCAGGACGCTACGAGACAGCTGATCTGCCGGCGATGATCAGGCCGGCGCCGAGCACGCGGCAGCCGATCGTCCTGGCTCAGCGCGGCTGGATCGCGCGCAGCATGTTCAGGCCGGCCGCGCGGCGGGCCGGCCAGATGGCGGCGAGGACGCCGATGGCCAGTGCCAGGGCGGGGAAGAGTGCCAGCCTTCCCCAGGGGAGGACCATTTCGTACTCCTGCATGGAGGAGGTGGTCAGACCGCCTCCGGCCCAGGCCAGGAAGGTGCCGGTGGCGATTCCGAGTACGGCTCCGAACAGCGAGATCACCACCGACTCCAGACGGACCATCCGCTTGACGCCGGAGCGGTCGAGGCCGATGGCGCGCAGCATCCCGAGCTCGCGGGTGCGCTCGAAGACCGACATGGCCAGGGTGTTGACGACGCCGAGCACCGCGATGACGACGGCCATGCCGAGGAGCCCGTACAGCATGTTGAGGACCGTGGTGACGGGGCCGTTGTTCTCCTGGATGAGCTGTTCCGGGCTGCGGACCTTCAGCAAGGGGTTGTCGCCGAGCGCGGCGCGGATCTTCCGTTCGAGGCCGGCGGCCTTGCCGGGTTCGGCCTTGACCAGCACTTTTTCCAGCTCCTGGGAGCCCGCGTACGGGAGGACGTCGGCCAGGGTGCCCAGTGCGTCGTCGGCGGCGCGGGTCTTGGCGTAGACGGCGACGACGGCCAGCGTCTTCCGCTGCGTCTTGCCGGTCGCGCCGGAGCCCAGCTCGGCGTCTAGGGTGTCGCCGACGCCGAGGCCGGTCCGCCGGGCGAACGCGTCCGAGACCGCGATCTTTCCGCTGCCGAGGTCGCGCAGCGAACCGGCCCGGACGTCGAGCCGCGCGGCCTTGCCGAACACCGTCGGGTCGGTGCCGGTCAGCACGGCGTACGTGCCCTGGGTGTCGAGCCCGGCGGAGGTGACGGGGGCGGCCGCGGCGACTCCGGGGATCCGGGCGATCTTGGCGGCGGTGTCCTTGTCGAGGCCGCGTACGGTGCTGTTGGTGACCTTGTAGTCGGCGGTCAGGCCCTCGGTGGCCTCCTTGGCCATGGCGCGCTGGGCGGAGTGGCCACCGACGGTCAGTCCGGTGATCAGGGCGAGCCCGATCATCAGGGCCGAGGCGGTGGCGGCCGTACGGCGCGGGTTGCGCAGCGCGTTCTCCTTGGCGAGCTTGCCGCTGACGCCGCAGAGGCGGGTGGTGACCTTGCCGGCCAGGGTGATCAGCGGCCGGGAGAGCAGCGGGGCCAGCACGATCACACCGCCGAGGGTGAGGGCGGAGCCGAGCATCGCGCACATCAGGTTCGACTCCTTGCTCGTCCTGAGCGTGGAGACGTACAGCATCACCAGCACTCCGGCCCCGGTGAGCAGGGTGCCGAGCACATTGCGGACCCTCAGGGCGCGGGCGGGCGGTGCCTGGTCGACGCTGTTGAGCGCCGTTACGGGGGCGATCTTCGCGGCCTTGCGGGACGGCAGCCAGGCGGCCAGCACGGTGACGACGACGCCGACCGCGAGTGCGGACAGCGGGGCCGCGGGCGTGATGACCAGCGGTCCGTCGGGCAGTCCGGCGCCCGTGGTGTTGAGCAGCGGGCGCAGGGCGGTGGCGATGCCGAGGCCGAGCGCGAATCCGGCGGCGGAGGCGACGAGGCCGAGGAGGGCGGCCTCGATGAGGACGGCGCGTACGACCTGGCGGCGTGAGGCGCCCACGGCCCGCATCAGCGCGATATCGCGGCTGCGCTGGGCAATGAGCATGGTGAAGGTGTTGGCGATGAGGAACGCGCCCACGAACAGCGCGATGCCGGCGAAGACCAGCAGCGTCTTGGTGAGGGACTGGGTGTTCCGGGCGATCTGGGCGGACTGTTCGACGGCCAGTTCGGCGCCGCTGAGGGCCTGGACGCCCTTCGCGGGGAGCAGCGCCCGCACCTGTTCGGTCAGCGCGTGCTCGTCCGTACCGTTCCGGGCCGCGACCGCGAGCTCGTCGAACGCGCCGGGGTGGAGGAACAGTTGCTGTGCGGTCCGGGTGTCGAAGAGCGTGAGGGTGCCGCCGGCGGTGACCCGCGGGTCGTCGGTGGAGACGACGCCGACCAGCTTCTTCGTCAGGACCGGCCCGTCGAGGGCGAAGCGGATGGTGTCACCGAGGCGGTAGCCGGCCTTCTCGGCGGTCCTGGCATCGAGGGCCAGCTCGTCCGCGGCGGCGGGGCCGCGGCCCGCCGTCAGCGGATAGTGACTGTCCTTGCCGTCCTTGCCCGGTACGTAGTTGGTGGCGAGGTGCTGCCGGACGCTGTCGGCGCTGACCGGGCGGCCGTCCTTTCCGGCCACGGTGGCCTCGCCGTGGACGGTGGGGCGTACCGAGGCGACGCCGGGCAGTTGACCGATCTTCCGGGCCAGCGCGGTGTCGAGGGCGGTGGTCCGCCGGGGGTCCCCGTTGCCTGATGTGCCGGGGGCGGGGGCTTCACCGCCGCCGGCCGTATCGGGGGCGGTGCCGGCCTCCGCCGTCCGCACGGAGACGGCCACGCCCCGGAGGCTTTCGGCGGAGGCGCTGCGGAAGGCGTGGGCGACGGTGTCGCCGAAGACGAGGGTGCCGGAGACGAACGCGACACCGAGCAGGACGGCGAGCGCGGTCATGAGCAAGCGGGCTTTGTGCGCAAGGACGTTGCGCAGGGCGGTACGCAGCATGGTCGATCCAGTCCCGGAGAGGTGCGAGGGGGCGGCGGCGGAATACGGGGCGGAGTGGCGGCCGCGTCAGGTCTTGCGTCCCTCGGCGTCGAAGTGCCGCATCCGGTCGAGGACGGCCTCGGGGGTGGGGGCGGGCAGATCGTCGGTGAGCCGCCCGTCGGCGAGGAAGACCACCCGGTCCGCGTAGGAGGCGGCCACCGGGTCATGCGTGACCATCACGACCGTCTGTCCCAGCTCGCGTACCGATGCCCGCAGGAAGTCCAGGAGTTCCGCGCCGGACCGGGAGTCGAGGTTGCCGGTCGGCTCGTCCGCGAAGATGATCTCGGGTCGTCCGGCCAGCGCGCGGGCCACGGCGACGCGTTGCTGCTGGCCGCCGGAGAGCTGCGAGGGGCGGTGCCGCAGCCGCCCGGACAGGCCGAGGGTCCCCACGATCAGCTCCAGCCACTCCTGGTCGGGCGTGCGGCCGGCGATGTCCATCGGCAGCGTGATGTTCTCCAGGGCGTTCAGCGTGGGCAGCAGGTTGAAGGACTGGAAGACGAAGCCGACCTTCTCCCGGCGGAGCCTGGTGAGCCGGCGGTCGCCCAGGCGGGACAGTTCGGTGTCGGCGATCCGGGCCGAGCCCCCGGAGAAGGAGTCGAGCCCGGCCATGCAGTGCATCAGCGTGGACTTGCCCGAGCCGGACGGTCCCATGATCGCGGTGAACCGGCCGCGCCCGAACTCCACGGAGACCGCGTCGAGGGCCACGACGCGGGTCTCGCCCGCGCCGTAGACCTTGGTCAGCTCCGTCGCGCGGGCGGCGACGCCGGACGCCCGTAGGCCGGTGGGCGGGGGTGCGGGCTGTGCCATGGGGACTCCTGGAAGGGGTGCGGGACTCCCGACCATCGTGGCCGCGGCACACCCCCCGATCCGTCGCCCTCAGGTCGGGAATACACCGCCTGTCCAAGGGCGGAGAGACGGCGGCTCCCTCGCCCGCACGGACCACGGCGCCTCTCCCCTAAGGGAGAGCCGGAGGGGCCCGGGAGTGCGAGCCGTCCGGCCCGGACCGCCCTTCAGCCCATGAGTCCGGCCTGGTGCGCCAGCAGCGCCACCTGCACCCGGCTGCCACACCCCGTCTTCCCCAGGATCGAGCCGACGTGGGTCTTGACCGTCCCCACCCCGATGCCCAGCCGGGTGCCGATCTCCAGGTTCGACAGCCCCTCGCCCAGCATCACCAGCACCTCCCGCTCCCGGTCCGTCAGCCCCACCACCCGGCGGTCGGGGACGCGGGGCGCGCCGCCGCTGAGCATCCGCCGGACGACGGTCCCGGTGACACCGGGCGAGAGCACCGCGTCCCCCGCGGCGGCCGCCCGTACCGCGCGGATCAGCTCCTGCGGTCCCTCGTCCTTGAGCAGGAAGCCGGTGGCGCCCGCCCGCAACGCCCGCAGGACGTTCTCCTCGTCGCCGAAGGTGGTGAGCATGACCACCTGCGGCGCGGGGTCCAGGGCGGCGAGCGGTTCGACGGCGGCGAGCCCGTCGAGTACGGGCATGCGGACGTCGAGGAGCACCACATCGGGCCGGGCCTCGGCGGCGAGCCGGACGGCCTCGGCACCGTTGGGCGCCTCCCCCACCACCTCGATGCCCTCGGCGTGCCGGAGGATGAGCCGGACGCCGTGCCGGACCATCTCCTCGTCGTCGGCGAGCAGCACCCGGATCGGGGAACCCGGCCCGGGGACCGCGGAGTTGGCGTGGTCAGTCATGCGTCGTGCTCCCACTATGAGGTTCGGTCACCATCGGAACGGTGAAGCGGTCGATCGCGATCAGGGTGTCGGACCGGAAGCAGTAGCGGACGATGGGCAGCCGGCCGCCCTCGGGGCGCTCGCTCGCGTACGGATACAGGCACTCGGTGGCGGCACGTGGCCGTGGCGGTTCGTGCCCCTCGGCGGCCGCGCGCGAGGACTCGTCGTCCGGTGGCACGGCCTTCTTCACCTGCTCCTTCGTCATTCCCACCCGGGGTTGTTCGGGGCTCTCGTGCGCGAGGTCATACCGTGAACGGTCCACCAGCAGGACCCCGAACAGCACCATCACACCCACCCCGGTCAGGCCGAGCAGCCCGATGACGGCACCGGCGACGCGCCGCTGGAGGGCGGAGAGCCGGCCGGCGGGCTCGTCGGCGACCGCCGGAGCGTCGGCGTCCGCTCGCACGTCCGCGGTCTCGGCGCCGGGCCCGGGGTCGGCGGGGAGGTCGGCGGCGACCGCGAAGCCGCCACCGGGCGTCCGCGCGGCCTCCAGTTCTCCGCCGAGCAGGGCCACCCGCTCCCGCAGCCCGGCCAGCCCGCGTCCGGAGCCGAGCCCCGTCGGGGCGGCGGGCCGGGTGGGCGGCACGCCGTTGCGCACCCGCACCGTCACCCGCTCGCCGGTGTGGCGTACGGCAACGGTCACATGCGCCCCGGCCGCGTACCGGTGCACATTGGTGAGCGCCTCGCGCACCACCCGGTGCACCGCCCGCCGCACCCGGGCCGGCCGGGCGTCGAGGTCCGCCCCCTCCCAGCACAGCTCGACGGGAATGCCGCCCCTGCGCGACTCCTCGACCAGCGCCTCGATGTCCGCGCGGGTGCCCGTCGCGTCGGTCAGCGCGCCGGTGCCGGTATCGCTCTCCAGCGGGCCGAGGACCCCGAGCGCCTCCCGCAGCTCCTGCATCGCGTCCCGGGTGGCCCGGCGCACCACGGCTGCCTCGTCCCGCAGTTCGGGCGCCGCCTTCTCCAGTGCCATCTCCAGCCCGCCCGCGTGCAGGGAGACCAGGCTCAGCCGGTGCCCGACCAGATCGTGCATCTCCGCGGCGATCCGCGACCGCTCGCGCATCCGGGACTCGCTCTCCGCCAGCCGCCGCGCCTCCTCGGCGGCGGCCGCCCGCTCCCGCAGCGCCCGCAGCAGCCGGCCCTGCTGACCGGCAGCGGTACCCACCAGCCCCGGCACCACGACCGTGCTGACGGCGAGCACCGCCCCCAGCGCCAGGCCGAACGGGCTGCTGCCCACCCCCAGCGCGGGCGCGCACACCGCGTCGATCAGCATCGTCAGAGCGGCCGCCCCGAGCAGCACCCCGACCCGCTGCCGAGACGTCCTCAGCTGCCGGGTCGCGGTGTAGGAGGCCACCGCGGTCAGCAGTGCCACCGAGGGCACCGCCCCCATCAGCGCCGCCAGCCCGACCACACAGGCCGCCGGAAAACGGCGCCGCATCAGCACCAGAACAATGCCGAGAACCGCCAGGCCCGCGGCCTCCCCCACCAGCCGGTCCTCGACCGCCGACTCCGCCTCGTGGACGAACAGCACCAGCGCCGCGGCCGTGACCGCCTCGACCGCCGCCCGCCACACCAGCCACCGCCCCTGCTCCCCCGGCCCCGCGAAGAGGCTTCGGGAGACGGCGGGCTCGGTCGCGGGCGGGGCACTGGAGGACATGACGACGATTATCGAGGGCTCCGCACGGGGCTTCCCTGCTTCTTGAGGGTGAGCCGCCTCTGCCCAAAGGCAGAGGCCGTGGGAAGGCAGAAACAGGTACGGGCACGGCGAAGGCCGGAGGGCGCCCCGGCGCGCCGGGCGGGTGCAGGCTGTGACCTGTTCCTCTCGCTGGGTTGCCGCTCTGGGCCGCCGGGCCGACACCTGCGCACACTGGAGGTATGCGCGGGATGACCGTCGGCGAGACGGCGGAGCGCGCGGATCTGCTCGCCGCGGCCGCCGTCGAAGCCGTCGAAGGAACCGGCGCGTACGCGGGCAGCGTCTTTCTCCGCTCCCGCGACCGCCGGTCGATCGTGCTCGCCGCGGCGTACGGGGCGCCGCCCTCCCTGCTGGGTGGCTGGCGCCTCATCCCGGTGAGCAGCCCCATCCCGCTCGCCACGGCGTACCGCTCCGGGCGCACCGTCCACCTGGCCAACGCCGAGGAGACCATGCGCCGCTATCCGCAGCTCGCGGTGGCACTGCCGTACGCCTTCGGCTCCTGCTCCGTGCCGGTGGGCGCGGCCGGGGAGACCTTCGGCGCGCTGGCGGTCGTCTGGGCGGCGACCCCCGGCAGCGAAGGGCTGTCCCGGGCCCGGCGCCGCCACGTACGGACCGTCGCCGGCCGGCTCGGGAGTGCGCTGGCCGCGCTCCGCGCCCGTACCGGCGATCCGGTGGAATGCGCCCCGGAGACGGTGCCCCTCGAGATCCCGGCGCCCTCCGCCACGGCCGTACGGGTCGGCCTGTTCGGCTGGGACCTCGGCTCCGGCACCTTCCGCGGGGACGACGAGCTCTGCGCGATCTTCGGTCTCGACCCCCGTGCCTTCGACGGTCAGGCCACCTCGCTGGCCGCCTGCCTGCACCCCGGCGATCTCGCCGCCTTCCTGTCCGCGGCCCGGGAGGCAGCCGCCAGGGGCCGCCGGATCACCGCGCGGCGCCTGCGCGTACGGGAGCGCGGGGGCGACGGCGAGGGCTACCGCACGGTCGAGCTGTGGGCCCGCGTCCTGGAGGCCGGCGACGGGCCGGCCCGCCGCCAGCTGGTGGGCGCGGTCGTCGACAGCCGGGCCGGCAGCGCGGCCGTCGCCGCGGTCGAACGGCTGCGGGACGGACTGTTCTCCCTCGCCCCCGACGGGCGGGTCACCTACGCCAACCACACCGCCCTGCGGCAGCTGGACGTGTCCGGCGACGAGCTGCTGGGGCAGGTGCTGTGGGACGCGCTGCCCTGGCTGGCCGATCCCGACGTCGAGTCCCGGCACCGGTCCGCGATGATCTCGCAGGCGCCGGCCTCCTTCCTCGCCTGCCAGGCGCCCGACCACTGGCTCGCCTTCTCGCTCCATCCGGAAGCGGACGGTGTGACCGGCCGGGTGGTGCCCCTCGGCCAGCCCCCCTCGACGTCGGCACCACCCGCCTCCGCGGCCGAACCGGCCACCGCCGCCACCCCGACGCGGCTGGGAGTGATGCACCACGTCCTCCAGCTCGGCAGCGCGCTCACCGAGGCGGTCACCACCCGCCAGGTCTGCGAAGTCGTCTCCGACCAGCTCCTTCCCGCCTTCGGAGGCCAGCAGCTGGCCATCTACGTGGTCCGCAACGGAACGATGCACCGCCTTTTCCACACCGGGCGCCACGAAGACTTCCTCGACGGGCTGGAGGGCGCACCGCTGCACGCCCGGCTGCCCGGTACGGAAGCCCTGACCGCGGGCGCTCCGCTCTTCATCGAATCGCGGCAGGAGCTCACCCGGAACTACCCGGGCGCCCCCACCGGCGAGGTGAACTCCTGGGCGTATCTGCCGCTGATCGCCTCCAGCCACCCGGTCGGCACCTGCGTGCTCGGCTTCGACAGCAACCACCGGTTCACCGAGAAGGACCGGGGCGTGCTCACCGCCCTCGCCGGGCTGATCGCCCAGGCTCTGGAACGCGCGAAGCTCTACGACTCGGAGTTCGCCATTGCCCGCGGCCTCCAGCAGGCGCTGCTGCCGCACCGGCTGCCCGTGATTCCCGGCATCCGCACCGTCGCGCGCTATCTGCCCGGCACCAGCGGGATGGACATCGGCGGCGACTGGTACGACGCCATCCCCACCGGTAAGGGGGTCGCGCTCATCATCGGCGACGTACAGGGGCACAGCATCGCCGCCGCGGCCACCATGGCCCAACTCCGCAGCGCCGTACGGGCGTTCACGGCCGTGAGCCATACGCCCGGCGAGGTGATGGCGGGCGTCAACCGCACCCTTTTCGACCTCGACCCCGGGCTGCTGGCCAGCTGCTGCTACCTCCAGGTGGCCGCCGACACCCACCACGCCCACGCCGTCACCGCCGGCCACCCCCCGCCGCTGCTCCGCCGCCCCGACGGGACGACCGAGGTCCTCGACCTCGGCATCGGCCCGCTCCTCGGGGTGGAGCGCACCAGCGCCTATCCCACCACTCCGGTCGACCTGCCGCCGGGATCCGTCCTCGCCCTGTACACGGACGGCCTGGTCGAGGAGCCCGGGGCCGATATCGACGTGGGGATCGACCGCCTCCGCTCCTCCCTGGCACATGCCCGCGCGGACTCCCTGGACGAACTTGCCGACCGGCTGCTGCACAACGCCCGGCGCTCCTCGTACCGGGCCGACGACATCGCCCTGCTGCTCACCGAGTACGGTCCCGGGGCGCCGGGCCGGGACGGCGCCCCGGGGGGCGGCCCCAAGGGCGCGCCCTAAAGCTGCCGGAGGTGATCGCGGAGGGTGCGGGCGACGTGCGCCATGACGGCGTCGGCATCGGGTTGGGTGCCGGCCGGGACGAGTGACTCGGTGAGGACGGCGACGGCGAAGGTCTGGCCGTCGGAGTGCTCGACCACACCGACTTCGTGGCGGAGGTTGAGGAGGGTGCCCGTCTTGGAGGACCAGATGGAGGCGTCCGAGCTGAAGTCCGGGGCGATGCGCTGCCGCAGCAGATTGTCCGCCATGAGGCCGCGGACGCGGCCGGCCACCTCCGAAGGGATCTCCGACGGTGTCCACAGTGCCTGGAGGAGTTCGACGTACGAGCGCGCGCTGCCGGAGTTCGCGCGGGTCACATCGAGCTGCGGCACCCGGTGGCCGCGGCCGCTGGTACCGGCCTCGATGGCCAGCGCGTAGGCGAGATGGGCCTCCGCGGCATCGAAGCGTTCCACGGGGGTCTCGCTCAGCTCGCGCGTGGTGTGCCGGACGGAGATGCCCTGAAGCCCGAACTCCCGCATGATCTGGGCTACTTGAGCAGGCGGAGTGAGGGCGAACAGCGCGTCCGCGGCCGTCCCGTCGCTCACACAGGTGCTGAGGTAGAGCAGGTCATCGATCGCGATCCGGACCGGATGACGGAAACGGCTCAGCCCGGTCGGACCGGGCGTGGTGATCCGCCCGGGTTCCACCGTGAGCATCGTCGATCCGTCGAGCTCGCCCCGCCGGATGCGTTCCAGTGTGGCCAGCGCCAGCGGGATCTTCACCAGGGAGGCGGCGGGCAGCTGGGTGTCCGGCTCGATGCCCAGCTCCTGTCCCGTATGCAGGTCCCGGACGAGAAAGCAGCCGTGCAGGCCGCCGTCGCGCAGCCGCTGACGCATCTCGCGCAGCAGTGCCTCGGTGCTCATGTCACCACCGCCCCGGGCGTCTCCACGGTCTCGTCGGCGCCCTCGTCGGCGCCGAGGCAGCGGGCGATGTCGTCCCCCAGACGCGCACGGATATGGTCCGGGTGGCCGGCCACGGCGGTGGCCAGGGCGAACCCCCGGGTGAGTGCGATCTCGCCGACGGGACGCCAGTGCAGGGCGAGTTCCCGGGCCTGTGCGGGCGAGCAGAGCAGCACATCGCGTGAGCACAGCACCTCCGCCGCGGCGGTCGTGTGGTCGGCCGCGACGACGAGCTGGGCGGGCCGCAGCCCGACGGCATCGCGCAGCCGCGTCAACGGGTCACGGATATGCGGCACATCGTCCTCCGGCTGGATCCAGATACGGCGGGGCTCGCCGAACGCGGCGCGCCCCATGCGCAGCGTCTCGACATAGAGACGCTTCCCTCCCGGATCCTGCGCGCCGGCGAGCCCGAGCGGCACCGACCAGGTCGCCTCGTCCCGCGGGACCGCGAGCAGGGCGGCACGCACCTGCTGTGAGTGCAGCAGCTCGGCCCGCTCCGCCGGTGCCGCGGCGCGGAGATCGAGGGTGACGCCGTGCCCTCGTGCGTCGGCGATGAGGCGGGCGAGACCGGCGGTGGAGCAGATGTCGGGCACCGCGAGCCGCCACGGCTTGAGCTTGGCCGTCTCCGCCTCGTGTTGCAGCACATCGGCCGCGAGCACCAGCTGTCTGGCGGCCGGCAGCATGTCCCGGCCGAAGGGCGTGAGCACGGCCCGCCGCGCCGTTCGCTCGAAAAGCCGCTCACCGAAGCGTTCCTCAAGGGCGGCGACACGACGGCTGGCCACCGACTGCGACATCCGCGCGGCGGCCGCTCCGACGGTGAAACTGCCGCGCTCGCTCACGCTGACAAACGCACGACACGCTCCCACCAGATCCACGAGCTGCACCCTATGCGATTTCGGCATGGAAACCCTCATGAGCGCATTGGACTGCATAGATGCCGGAACGCCAGGCTGATCACGGCAATCGAGGCCCGGGAACAGGGCCGCCACCCATCACTCTGCCCGTACGCCTCGCGCGCCCGGGATTCCCAAAGGATCTGACATGCCCCACACCCGAGCCCGGCGCCTGGTCATCGGCGCGCTCGCCGCCCTCACCCTCGTCCCGCTCACCGCCTGCGGCGCCCCGGCCGCCTCCTCCCCCACCACGAAGGCAGCAGACACGGACGCGGCACCGAAGTCATCCGCCCAGGCATTCAAGGACCTTGAGCGAAAATTCGATGCCCGGCTCGGCGTCTACGCGATCAACACCGGCACGGGCCGCGAGATCACCTACCACCAGGACGAACGCTTCGCCCACGCCTCCACCTTCAAGGCCCTGGCCGCCGGCGCAGTGCTGCAAAAGTACTCACTGCCCGGCATGGACAAGGTGATCACCTACTCCCGCGACGACCTGGTCCCCCACTCCCCCGTCTCCGAGAAACACGTCGACACCGGGATGACCCTGCGCGCCCTGTGTGATGCCGCCGTCCGCTACAGCGACAACACCGCCGCCAATCTGCTGTTCGACTCGATCGGCGGCCCCAAGGGACTCGACGCCGTACTGGAGAAGCTGGGCGACCACACCACCCGGATGGTCCGCCACGAGCCGGAACTCAACGACTGGTCCCCGAACGACACCAGGGACACGACCACACCCCGGGCCTTCGCCAAGGACCTGCGCTCCTTCGTCCTCGGGGACACCCTGCCCCGGCGCGAACGCGCACAGCTCGCCAAGTGGCTCCGGACCAACACCACCGGAGCGAAGCTCATCAAGGCCGGTATGCCCAAAACCTGGCTCGTCGGCGACAAGACCGGCGCCGGCAGCACCTACGGCACCCGCAACGACATCGCCGTGGTCTGGCCACCCCACGCCGCCCCCATCGTCGTAGCGATCCTGTCGAACCGCACCCAGAAGGACGCGAAGTATGACGACGCGCTGATCGCGCAGGCGGCATCGGTGGTGGCGGAGAGGGTGTCGTAGGGAGGGGCATGGCCGCGGCCGACGAGAGGAGGCCGCCGAGGCCGGCTGGCTGCGCGCTTCGACTGCCCGCTGGCGCGGCCCGCCGGCGCTGCCTGCGTCGGCGGATGGCCGGCCGCCGTGGCGGTCGGCCGGCCATCCCGGTCAGGTCTGAACTTACGCGTCCCGGTCCGCTTCCTGAGCGGCCCGCTCCAGTCGGCTGCGATACTTCTCCCACCAGGCCGAATCGCTTGACGCCATGCTGTCGTTGCCCTCGTTCATCCCCACGGCGCCGTCCATGAGTTCCCGGAGGATGTCGGCATGACCGGCGTGCCGGTGCGTATCGGCAATCACCCGCACCACAGCATGATGCAACGTCACCTCGTCCTTGCCGCTGGGCCACCACGGCACCGTGCCGATCGTGTCCAGTGCCAGCGCGTCGATCGTCGCGTCCGCGTGCGCCCACGCCCGGCGGTAGAGCTCGACGATGTACGCGCGTGACTCGTCGGCGGTGACCCACATATCGGCGTTGGTCTCGGCAGCATCTTCGAGCCAGGGCAGCGGCTCACCGGACGGCCGTCCGAAGGTGTCGCCGAGGTAACCCAGCTCCACACTGGCCACGTGTTTCACCAGTCCCAGGAGATTGGTGCCGGTCGGCGTCAGCGGGCGGCGAATGTCGTACTCCGAGAGCCCGTCGAGCTTCCACAGCAGGGCATCGCGGGCGGACTGAAGGTAGAAGCGAAGGTCAGCTTTGGGATCCGATGGGGTCATGCGGCCAGTCTGCCGCTCGTGCGATCCCTCTCCACCTCTCGCGGCGGAATCAGCTCGCTGGACGCGACCGACGAACTACCCGCGCCGGCCGGCGTCAGCCGCGCTCCGCCCGCCCGTAGACCTGCTTCGCGACATCCCCGAGCACCGGGCCGAACATGTGCGTGCCGTCCGTCATTCCATCGCCGCCGAGGCGCCGGCACTCCGTCCCGTCGGTGCGCCCTCTCATCGCTCGAGTTATCCACAGGAGGGATCCTCCGGAACCACGCCGGGCGCAACCCCCCCTACCGTCGGTGACATGCACGGAGGACTGCCGTTCATCGGCATCAGCACCATCGTCTACGGCGTGATCGGACTGCTCACCGTCGTAGTCAGCGCGATCCGTAAGACAGGGGGAGAACGACATGCACACCATCACCGTCATCGTGCCCGCACACAACGAGGAGGAGGGACTGCCGGCCACGCTGGAGTCCCTCGCATCTCAAACCGTCCCGCCTGACCGGGTCTTGGTAGTGGACGACGCATCCACGGACCGCACGGGTGAGGTGGCAGCCTCACATGGGGTGACCGTCCTGCGGCCGCCACACAATCTCGGCAGCAAGGCCAAGGCGCAGAACTACGCCCTGCCGCAATGCACCACCGACCTCGTACTGGCCGTGGACGCCGACACCGTCCTCGCGCCGGACTACATCGAGACCGTCCTGCCGGTCTTCGACGACCCCGGCGTCTCGGTCGCCGCAGGCACCGTCCGCACCCGCCACACCCGCACACTCTGGGAACGCGGGCGCTCCACCGAATATCTCTTCGGCTTCCATTGGCACCGCCCCATCCAGGCCCGCGCCAACAGCCCCATGGTCTGCTCGGGTTGCTGCTCCGTCTTCCGACGCGACGACCTGATTGCCTTCGGCGGCTTCCCGGAACGAACCATCGTCGAGGACATGGACTACACGTGGTCCCAGCAGATCGCGGGCAGACGCGCGGTCTACGTCTCCGACGCCGTCGCCCTGGCCGCCGACCCGGAAGACCTCACCTACCTCCGCAAACAGGTCTGGCGCTGGATGGCGGGCTTCTGTCAGAACGTCCGGCTCCACCTCGGGCGGCTGATCCTGCACAAACCCCTACTGGCGGTCTGGGTGCTGCTCGCCCTCCTGGAGATCCTCACCGCACCCCTGTGGTGGGCGACGCCCTTCCTCCTCACCGCAACAACCGACCAGCCACCCGCTCTGGCCTTCGCGTGGTGGGCCGGCGCCGAACTTCTCCTGACAACACCGCCACTCCTCTACGCCGCCCACCGCCGCAAACTCCCTTTCTTCACCGTCCTGTTGAACATCCCCTGCGTCTACGCGACCAAGGCCGTCAACCTCGTCTACGCCTGGAAGGCCCTCATCGTGGAACTGCTGCTGGTGCCTCTCCATCTGGCACGGGGACTCACGGTGTACGAGAAGGGCCGGGCCGACACAGCGCCGGTACGGACGGCGCTCGCAGGCGGCTGACACCGGCCGCGACGTTGATGGGCGTACGGAGTGTCCCCACCCGCCATCAGGTGGTGGCGGGAGGGGGGGCGACTCTCCGTAGAGCCGCGCGGGCCGATCGAGGAACGGAACCTTAGCTGGGAGGCATCGAGCCCCAGGACGGAGCTCGGTGCTCGGCGGAGGTGATCGGAGCGGAGGTGACACGTCCTGGCACGAAGTCCGGGCCCGCTCGACATCGGGGACTTGGTGGCGTCCCGAGGGGCTGGCTGCCTGCGCCGGAGTCACACGCCGCTCGCGGGAAGGCGGGCGTGCGGCCCCGAGGAATAGGAGGTTGGTTGTCGACGGGTCAGTCACCGGACGTCATGGCAGGTTGCTTCGGATACTTCGGACAGGTCGCGATCACGCACGCCGCCGACTGCGGGCGGCTGCCGGGAATCACCGTCGGCCGTGGTGCTGCGCGGGAGCTTGACCGCGGCCATAGCGCCGGTTGCGGCGACGGCCGCCAGGGTCAGGAGGGTGGGGCCCATCGCGGAGAGGAAGGCTTCGGCGGTCCAGTGTGGTGCGCCGGGTGAGTGGTCGCCCGTGGTGGCGGGGGCCGTGAGAGTCACCAGCACGGTGGCGGTGGCTACGCCCAGGGTCGGGCCGATGTTCATCGCGGTTTGCTGGAGGCCGCCCGCTACTCCGGCGTGAGCCGTGGGCACGTGGCGCACGATGACGGCCGTCGCCGTGACCATTACCGTGCCGAAGCCGGCGCCCAGTAGGAGGAAGCCCGCGCCGATGGCCGGTGCCGTCGAGTTCCGGTCGAGTTGGGACAGCGCGAGGATGCCGAGGGTGAGGAGAGTCATCGCCGTCACGGTCGTCCGGCGGGGGCCGTACCGGCGCTGTAGTACGGCCGAGGCCGGGGCGCTCAGCACCATCAGCACGGCCAGGGGCAGCACGCGCAGACCGCTCTCCAGCGGGTCCAGCGCGAGGACGTCCTGAAGGAAGTAGGTGCTGACGAACAGCGTGCCGAACAGGGCCGCTGACGCGGAGAGGAGGACGGCAAGGGCCGAGGCAATGGTGGTCGAACCGACCACGGAGAGGGGGACCAGCGGGCTCGCGGTGCGGCGCTCGTGCCGGATGAAGGCACCGCAGGCGAACGCGGCCGCAACTCCGCCCAGTGCGGTGACCACCGTCCAACCGGTTTCCGGAAGGGCGACGAGGGTGTGCACGAGACTCACCAGGGCCAGCGCGAGGAGACAGGCACCGGGTAGGTCGAGGCCACCTGCGGGGCGGGCGCCGCCAGTGGTGGTGGGGCCGGCGGCGGTGGGACCGGCGCCGCCGGCGGATGCCTCCCCGGGCGCGAAAGAGGAGGCGGAGGCGGAGGGAGGGATGGGGGCGGGGGCGGGGGCGGGGGCGGGGGCAAGAGCAGCCCTCCGAACAACCAACGCCAACCCCCCCATCAGACACGCCGGCACCACATTGAGGAAGAAGACCGCCCGCCATCCCCAATGCGCGACCAGCGCGCCGCCGAGAACCGGTCCGGCGGCGGCCGCCAGCCCGATGGCGCTGGTGCGCAGGGCGAGGGGCATGCCGAGTCGGTCGGGGGGATAGGTGGCGCGGAGCATGCCCAGGGTGGCGGGTTGCAGGAGGGCGCCGAAGATGCCCTGGGCCACCCGTAGTGCGATCACCCAGCCGACGCCGGGGGCCAGGCCGATGGCCGCCGAGGTGGCGCCGAAGCCCAGGATCCCGAGGGCGAAGAGCTGTTGGTGGCCGTAGCGGTCACCGAGCCGGCCGGCGAAGACCAGCAGGCTCGCCACGGCGATGAGATAGCCGGTGCTGGTCCACTGGACCTGCCCGAATGAGGCGTGCAGATCCCGTTGGAGGGCGGGTTGCGCCACGGTGAGTACGGTGCCGTCCAGGGCGACGATCACGGCCCCGGTGACACTGCCGGTGAGGACGAGGCGTTGCAGGCGTCGGGTGGTCATCGGCCGGCCGGCCCGAGGTGCGCGTCCAGGGCGGCCCGGAGCAGCGGCTCGACCTCGTCGGCTCCCGTGGCGAGTTGCAGGCTCCCCCACCTCCAGAGCTGGGCGATGCCGTGCAGATTGCTCCACAGGGCGCCCGCGACGACCGGCGGGGGCAGAACGGACTGCGGCCGTGCCCGGGAGACGAGGTCGACGAGTGTCCGGAAGAGCGGCAGGCTGGTTTCCCGGAGGCCGAGATGGTTGCTCTCCAGCAGGTCATGACGGAACATCAGCTCGAACATGCCGCGGTGGGTCAGCGCGAAGTCGAGGTAGCCGCGCCCCAGGGCCATGAGCTGGGCGCGGGGATCCGTCCGGTGGCCGTCGATGTGCGTCGCGACCTGGTCGGCCAGATCGGCGAAGCCCTGGCGGGCGATGGCGGACAGCAGGGACAGATGGGTGGGGAAGTGGCGCCGCGGGGCCCCGTGGGAGACCCCGGCCCGGCGGGCGATCTCCCGCAACGACAGGGCCTGCACGCCCTTTTCGGTCAGCAGATCGATGCCGGCCTGCACCAAACGGGCGCGCAGGCCCGCCGCGTCTTGATCACTCATAGACACTGTCTACCGCATGGCAGTAGACAGTGTCTACGCCGGAGGTCGCTTCGGCGGCCGCGGAGGGGCGTTGGAACCGTCCGAACGCAGCGCGGCGGAGCGCACAACGGCGCCGGCCGCCGCGCCCCGTGGGGGCGAGCGCGGCGGCCGGCGTGTGGAAGCTGAGGGAGTCAGGTGATTACTTGACGACCTTCAGCAGCTTGTTGGGCGTGCCCTCGCTCGGGTTCGTGATCTTGTCGGGCGTGGCGCCGTCGGTCAGGGCCTTCTCCACGTCGGCCGGCTTGGCGTCCTTGTGACCGGCCAGGTAGACCGCGGCGGCACCGACGACATGCGGGGTCGCCATGGACGTGCCGGAGATCGTCTTGGTGGCGTCGTCGCCGGTGTTCCAGTCCGAGGTGATGTCGGAGCCGGGGGCGTAAAGGTCGACCACCTTGCCGAAGTTGGAGAAGTCGGACTGCTCGTCGTCCTTGGTGCTGGAGGCCACGGTGATGGCTTCCTTCACCCGCGACGGGGAGCCCTGGCCCGCGTCGGAGGACTCGTTGCCCGCCGCGACGGCGAAGGTGACACCGGCGTCGATGGCCTTCTTCACGGCCGCGTCGAGTGCCTCGTCCGCGCCGCCACCCAGCGACATGTTGGCGACCGAGGGACCCTTGTGGTTCTTGGTGACCCAGTCGATGCCCGCGACGACCTGCTCGGTGGTGCCGGAGCCCTCACCGTCCAGGACCTTGACGCCAACGATCTTGGCCTTCTTGGCGACGCCGTGCTCGGTACCGCCGATGGTGCCCGCGACGTGCGTGCCGTGGCCGTTGTCGTCCTCGGCCTTGTCGCTGCCGTCGATGGCGTTGAAGCCGCACGACGCCCGGCCGCCGAAGTCCTTGTGCTTGATGTGGACGCCGGTGTCGATGACGTAGGCGGTGACGCCCTCACCCGCGCTGTCGGGGTAGTTGTACTTCTTGTCGCCCTTGGTGTCCGCCTGGTCGATGCGGTCCAGGCCCCACGACGGCGGGTTGGCCTGGGCGCCGTCGATGTGGAACTTCTTGTTCTGGACAACCTTGTCGACGGCCGGGTCGGCGGCGAGCTGCTTGGCCTCTTCGGTGCTCAGACCGGTCGCCGAGAAGCCGTCGATGGCGGAGGAGTACTTCCGCTTGACCTCGCCGCCGTACTTGTCGGCCAGGTCACCGCTCTCCGCGGTACGGATGCCCTTCTTCATCATGACGATGTAGCTGCCGTTCACGGCGCCCTTCGCCTCGGCTCCGTAGATCTTGCCTTCGGCGGCCGGGGACGCGCCCGCGGTGACCGCGGTGACGGCGGCGATACCAGTGGCGGCAACAGCGGCGGATATCGCCGTGACAAGCCGCTTCTTGCTGGAACGCTTGTGAGCCATTGCGAGGATTCTCCTCGTTCGTGGTGTGGGGGGAAAGCGTTGCGCAATAGCCCGAACAGACCGGAAGATCTGCGTCGGGCTGGCTCGAAACCCTGTCTGATTGATGAGTTCAATTCAAGGCCAGCTGGAGCGTGTGAGATAAGCAACAAGGGCACTGAAATGGGAAATGTTTCAGAAGTGGTCAAAGTGGCCCAGGAGTTGAACCGGAGGGACTCAACTCCGTTTACGTTCACGCAATAGAAGGTGGCGGGGCAGTGAACGGCGAGCCGGGGCGGTGGGCGATGCCGGTGACGCACGCCCCGGTGGGTGCGAGATGCAGGTCACCCAATGCGGAGTGAAGCAAGGGCAGTTGGCGCCGTACCGGCAGCTCCGGTGAGCCGCCGACAGCGGACTCGGGACCGTGCGCAGATAAAGGCCCCGCGCACACTTCGGCACCCTTCGGCACCAAAGGACTTCGCGCGCACTTCAGCGTCGATGAGCCTCCGTGTGCGCTTCAGCGCTGATAGCGGGCCAGCACCGGATTGCCGTCCTCGACCAGCCGCTTTCGCAGGGTGTCGAGGCCGATGGCACCGCTGTAGTACTCCTGGAGGCCCGGGGTGGCGATCTTGTCCTTCCATTCCGGATATCCGCGGACGGACTGGGCCGGGGCGGAACGCAGCGAGTCCGCCAGTGCGGTGCCGGTCGCCCAGTCGTATCTGGCGACCCGTAGGGCCGGATCCTTCAGCGCCTCCTGCCCCGTCGGCAGCAGCCAGTCGCCCAGGGCGAGCCGGACCATGTTCGGCGGGCTGAGGAAGAAGTCGATGAAGGCCATCGCCTCCTCCTTGTACGGGCAGTCCTCGGCGATCGACAGGGTCTGCGGGCTCACGCCCTGGTCCAGGGCGGTGCCCTTGGGGGCGGGCAGCACCGTCCAGTCGAAGCCCCTGGGCGCCTGCTGGGCGATCTGCTGACGGTAGGAGAAGCCGAGCGGCACCATCGCGTAGCGCCCGGCGAAGAAGCCGGGAAGGGTGTCGGAGCCGCCCATGCCCAGCGTCGTACGGGAGGCACTGCGGTCGACGTTGACCTGGTCATGGATGGTGCGCGGCACCCTCTGGTCGACGGCGTCGAAGCGCACCTCCACCTTGCCGTCGCGGCGGCGGTGGAAGATCTGGCCGCCCGTGGACAGGGCGAGGTTGAGGGTGGCGGAGACGGGTTCCTTCAGCGGCCAGGCGACGCCGTAGGTGCTGCCGCGGGTCAGCCGCTGGGCCGCCTCCTCGAACTCCTGCCAGGTCCAGGGGTGTTCGGGGGTGGGGATACGGACGCCGGAGCGGTGCAGCTCGGCGCGGTTGGCGATCAGCACCCGCGGTTCCTGGAGAAACGGGACGCCGTGGATGCGGCCGTCGAAGGTGCCGGTCTCCCAGCTCCGCTGCGGGATGTCGCGTTTGAGGCGCGGCGGGAGGAGGGCCGTCAGGTCGGCGAGGTCGCCGCCGTAGGCGAAGTCCGCGAGGTCGTCGGAGGCGTCGTGGATGATGTCCGGGGCCTCGCCGCCCTCGAAGGAGGTCAGCAGCTGGTCATGGACGGTGGGCCAGGCACCCTGGACGTACTGCACCCGGATGTCGGGGTGTTGCCGGTTCCATTCGGCGACCAGCTGTTTGTTGGCCTTGAGTGAGTCCTGCTGCCAGGCCAGCGACTGGAAGCGCAGGGTGATCCGCCCACCGGCCGGCCGCCGGCGACCGTCGGAACAGCCCGGCAGCAGAGCCGCGGCCGGGAGCGCGGCCGCCGCGGCGAGCAGGCCCCGCCGGGTGACACGGCGGCCGGGCGCAGGGTCGTGACGCATCAGCTCTTCACCGCCCCGGCGAGCATCCCGCCGGTGATCCGCCGCTGGATGACGGCGAAGAGCAGCAGGCTCGGGAGGGTGGCGAGGAGCGCGGCGGCGGCGAGCGGGCCGAGGTCGGCGACGCCCTCGGCCCCGAGGAAGTGGGTCAGCACGACCGGCAGTGTCTGTTTCTCCGGGGACTTGAGCAGGACCAGGGCGAAGAAGAACTCGTTCCAGGCGGTGATGAAGGCGAACAGCGCGGTGGCGACGATGCCGGGCGCGAGCAGCGGAGCGGTGACCGAGACCAGCGTACGGAGCCGGCCGGCGCCGTCCATCGCCGCCGCCTCCTCCAACTCCCGTGGTACGGACCGGACATAGCCGGTCAGCATCCAGAGGGCGAAGGGCAGCGACCACACCACATAGACCATGATCAAACCGATCCGGGAGTCCACCAGATGGAGCCCCTTCAGGATCAGGAACAGCGGGATGATCACCAGTACCAGCGGGAAGGCCTGGCTGATCACGACCCAGCCGGTGGCCGCCCGCGAGAGGCGGTTGCGGACCCGGGCCAGGACATACGCCATCGGGGTCGCCAGCAGGATGGCCAGCAGGGCGGAGACCGCCGCGGCCAGCAGGCTGTTGCCCGCGGCCGCCGCCAGCGGCTGCTGCGCGAAGGCCTGCCGGAAGTTGTCGAGGGTCGGCGCCTCGGGGATCCAGGTGGGGTGCAGGCCGGCCAGTTCCCGCGGGGGCTTGAAGGCGGTGGAGAGCAGCCAGAGGAACGGGAAGGCCAGGAAGGCGAGATAGCCGAGGAGGGCGGCGTACTGGCCGGTGCGGGTGGCGGTTCGGCGGGGAGCGAGGTGGGTGCCCTTACGGCGTGGGGTGCGGACGTTTCCCGCGTCCGGCGGGCCGCCCCCGCGGCGGCTGCCGTCGGCCCGTTCGGTGGCGTTCACCGGTCGTCGTCCCCCTTCAGTCGGCCGACCAGATAGAGGGCCAGCAGGACCGAGATCACCGCGACCATCGCCAGGCCCATCGTGGCGGCGTAGCCGAACTGCCCGTAGCGGAAGGCCTCTTCGTAGGCGAAGAGCATCGGCAGGCGGGTCCGGCCGCCGGGGCCGCCGTCGGTCAGGACGAAGACCAGGGCGAAGGAATTGAAATTCCAGATGAAGTTGAGCGCGGTGACGGCGAGGGCGATGGGCCGGAGCGCGGGCCAGGTGACGGTGCGGAAACGGCGCCAGGCGCCCGCGCCGTCCATGGAGGCGGCCTCGTGCAGTTCGCGGGGGACGTTCTGGAGACCGGCCAGCAACGTGACGGTGGTCTGTGGCATTCCGGCCCAGACGCCGACGACGATGACCGCGGGCAGCGCGGTGGCCAGCCCGCTCAGCCAGTCCCGGCCGTCGCCGGCTCCGGACAGGCCCAGGTCGCGCAGGGTCTCGTTCAGGATGCCGGCGTCCGGGTGGTAGACCAGCCGCCACATGATGCCGACGACGACCTCGGGCATCGCCCACGGGATGATCGCGAGCGCCCGGGCCAGCCAGCGCAGCCGCAGATCGAGGTGGAGCAGCAGGGCCAGGCCGAGGGCGAGGAGGAACTGCGGGACGGTGACGCCGAAGGCCCATATCAGGCCGATCCGGAACGAGTCCCAGAACAGCGAGTCCTGGAACAGATCGGAGAAGTTCAGCAGCCCCACGAAGCGGGTGGCCTGGGTCCGGCCCGACTGGGCGTCGGTGAACGCCAGCCCGATGCCGTACAGCAGCGGCCCCACGCTCAGCACCAGGATCGGCAGCAGCGCGGGCAGCACGAGGAACCAGGCACCCAGGTCGCGCCGGGGCCGGGCGGCGCGGTCCGCGGCCGGTGCGGTGGGCCGCCGGGGTGCGGTCGCCAGGGTCATGGGAGCGGCTCCGCACGACGCGGTCCGGACGGTCTGCCCCCGTATGCCCCCGCCGTTGGCACTGCTGCCATCGCTCCCCCTCTTCCCCGTCGGCCGTTCCCGGCCGCCGTCATCGTCGTGACGGCCGGCACCCCCGTCAAGGTCCCCGGCCGATTCCGGCGCGGAACCCCCCGCACCGGATGCCTTCCGGCCGGGGCCGCGGCTCCTACCTGCGACACTGGTCGCGTCCATGCACCAGGAGGCATCCCGATGACCGAACCGAGCCCCGCCCCCTTCACGGAGGAGCGCGCCCGGGACGTGCTGGCCGCGGCCGGGCACCCCGAGGCGGCCGCCGACGCCGCACTGCTCTCGCTCGGCGAGAACGCCGTCTTCGCCCTCGGCGACCACGGACCGGTCGTACGGGTGGGCCGCAGCGCCGAACTCCTGGAGCGCGCCGAGCGGGAGCTGGGCGTGGCGCAGTGGCTGGCCGCCGAGGGCGTGCCGGCCGTACGGGCCGCGGAGCCCGTGGCGACGCTGGCGGACGGACATCCCGTGACCTACTGGCAGCGGCTGCCGGAGGCCGTCCGCCCGGCCGGTCCGGACGATCTCGCCGCGCTGCTGAAGCTCGTGCACGCGCTGCCGGAGCCGCCGTTCGCGCTCCCCCGCCGCGAACTGCTCGGCGGTGTCGAGCGCTGGCTGCGGCTGGCCGGCGACGCCGTGTCGGCCTCGGACGCGGAGTATCTGCGCGGGCGGCGGGACGCTTTCGCGGCCGCCGCCACGGCCCTGGAACCGCATCTGCCCCGCGGCCCCATCCACGGCGACGCGCTGGCCCGCAATATTCATGTCGGGCCCGACGGCCCGGTGCTGGTCGACCTGGAAACGTTCTCCTCCGATCTGCGGGAACACGACTTGGTCGTGATGGCGCTCAGCCGGGACCGCTACGGCCTGACCGCCGACGCCTACGACACTTTTGTGTCCGTCTACGGCTGGGATGTCCGGGACTGGGAGGGCTGCGCCGTGTTGCGCGGGTCGCGGGAGACGGCGAGCTGCGCCTGGGTGTCCCAGCACGCGCCCGGAAACCCGGCGGCACACAAGGAGTTCCTGCGCCGGATCGCCTCACTGCGCGACAAGGACGCGACGGTGCGGTGGTATCCCTTCTGAGCGGGGCGGCCTGACGGGCCCGGCCCTTGCGGCCCGGGCGGGCGGCTCTCGCTCAGGCGCCGGCCTGGTACGGGATCAGCGGCCAGGCCGGCTCGACTATCGCCCGGGGGTCACCGGAGCGCCGCAAATACGCCTGGAACGAGGCGGCTTGTTCGGCGGCCGCCTGTTCCTGGAGGGTGTGCAGCGCACGGGGTGACGGGAGGGCGACGGCCGGGTACTTCTCCCCGATGCGCCGGGCGACGCCGGCCGCGGCCGCCGCGTCGGCGCCCGCTTCGTGTGCGCCGTCGAGCCGGACGCCGTAATGGCCGCAGAGTGCCTGGAGGGCACGCTTCCCCTTGCGGTAGCGGTCCACATGCTTGTCCAGGACGAGGGGGTCGATGACCGGTGCGGGGGCGTGCCCCAGGCGTTCGGTCAGGGTCCGCAGGCCGTGGCGGCGGCACTCGCGGTCCAGCAGCGAGAGGTCATAGCGCGCATTCATCACCACCAGCGGGATCTCCGCGCGCAAGGCATCGGCCAGCGCCTCGGTGATCTCCTCTATGGCGGTCGTCGGCGGACGCCCGTGCTCTTGGACATATGCGGTGGAAATGCCGTGAATGGCCGCTGCCTCGTCGGGAATCGGCACACCTGGATCGAGCAGCCAGGTCAGCTTGGCGGCCGGCCGGCCGTCCCCCTCCAGCCGGAGCAGGGCCGCGGTGACGATGCGGTCCTGTTCGACGTCGGTGCCTGTGGTCTCCAGATCGAAGCTGACCAGCAGCCCCTGATGCCAACTCATGCCGAAACCTCACTTCGCCCGGCCTCGCACTCGCGCGGCGCGCACCCCTCCATGACGAACCCCCGGCCCTCGGCCGGGGGAATCCCCGTGCTGCACCCGCTCATGCGGCCTCCTTCGGTGGTACTTCCCCCGTTGTTCGCCCACTCTCGCACGCACCACTGACAATCGGCCGACGGCCTGTCGCGGCAGGGGCCCCACCCGTCCCCCGCACCTCCAGGGCGTGTCCGCAAAGCCCCGTCGTCCGCCCGGAGGGCGGGACATTGCGGACACGCCCTAGGCTGACCGCCATGGACCTACGGCTGGCAGGACACGCGGCGCTGGTGACGGGCAGCAGTGCGGGCATCGGCGCCACGATCGCCGAGACGCTGGCGGACGAGGGGTGTGACGTCCTCGTCCACGGGCGGAACGCGGGGGCCGCGGCGGCCGTCGCCGAGCAGGTCGCGGCCCGTGGCGTGCGGGCCGAAGTGGTGCTCGGCGATCTGACGGAACCGGGCATCGCCGAGCAGGTCGCCCTCACCGCACGGGACTTCGGTGCCCACATCCTGGTCAACAATGCCGGTCCGTTCGCCGAGCACGACTGGGAGAGCTCCCGGCCGTCCGACTGGCGGGCCGCCTTCGAGGGGAATGTGCTGCCGACCGTGCGGGTCAGCCAGACGCTGCTGCCGTCGCTGCGCGCCCACGGCTGGGGCCGGGTGATCACCATCGGCAGCCGGGCGGTACGGACACCACTGCCCCACATGGTGACGTACTCCGCCGCCAAGGCCGCCGTGGTGAACATGACCACCAGCCTGGCCCGGCACCTCGCCGGGACCGGGGTCACCGCGAACTGTGTGAGCCCGGGGGTGATCGTCACGCCCTCCATGTACCGGATGTTCGAGGAACGGTCCGCCGAGGACGACGGCCGCCGGGGTGAACCCGAGGGCGGACCGGACGAGGCGGACCTCGTCGCGGAGTATGCGCCGAATCCGAGCGGACGGCTGGGGCGCCCGTCGGACATCGCGGCCGCGGTCGCCTACCTGGCGAGCCCGCTCGCGGACTATGTCAACGGGATCGAGCTGCGGGTCGACGGGGGGATCACGGGGACGCCGTAGTTCTCACCGGCCGCCCCTCTTCCCCACCCGGCGGCCGGTCTTCTCACCTGGCCGCCCCTGCCCCGCTTTCTCCTCCCTCTCCCCTTTCTCCCATTCCTCCGAATTACCCCCTACTCCCGTTCCCCGTTGCCCTCCCCCGCGTCTCCCATCGCCTCCTTCACCAGCACCTCCGGTGTCACGCCCGCGCCGCTCGCGTACGCCGCCTCGAACGCCGCGGCGCCCAGGCTCCGGCGTGCCGTGGCCGTGCTCCGTGCCACATCACCGCGCTCCGCGGCGGGCTGGGGTGCCCCCGCGGCGGCGCGGGCCGCGGCCGCGCACCCCAACAGCCGGGCCGCGACGGCGCACCGCCCGGTCAGGGCCGCCACGCCGGCCAGCCCCTCCAGGGCCAGCGCGACGGCGCGCCGGTCGGCGGTGGCATGGGCCGCCGCGAAGCCGTCCAGATGGTGGCGGCGGGCGGTCTCCGCGTCGCCCCGCAGTTCGGCGAGGAAGCCGAGCTCGCCCAGGACGAACGCGGTACCGGGGTCGCCGTCGCGGCCGAGGCACCACTTCAGCCAGGGCAGCAGATGCGCCTCGGCGTCGTCGAGGCGGCCCTCTCTCCGGGCGCCGAGGGCGAGTCCGCATTCGGCGAACATCTCGCCCCGCAGATGGGACTGTTCCGCGGCCAGCCGCCTGCCCCGCTCGTGGAAGTCGCGGGCGGCCGGCAGATCTCCGGTCAGCAGCGCGATCCGGCCCAGTCCGGAGAGCTTGTACGAGGCCTGGATCCAGAGGCCGAGCTCCTCGGCGATCCGCAGCCCGTCCTGGTGGAGCCGGGCCGCGCGCGCGTAGTCACCGGTGATCTCCGCGAGGGCGGCGAGCACATCGGCGGCCTGCAACTGGCCCCAGCGGTCGCCCAGTTCACGGAAGAGCGCGGCGCTCTCCTCGGCGTCGCGGAGCCGGGACCGGAGGTCCCCGCCACCGGTCCCCTGGGCGCGGCTGCTCAGCGCCGCGGCGGTGCCCCAGCGGTCGCCCAGGGCCCGGAAGGCGGCCAGCGAGTGCGCCACCCGCTCCCCCGCCACCGCCGGGTCGCCCAGGCCGACCTGGGCGAACCCCAGGAACCATTGGGCCCAGGCCCGGCCGGCCGGGTCGTCATGGGTCCCGTACTGCCGGAGCACGGCGGTGGCCTGCTCCACGGGGTCGACGTCATCGCCCGCCAGCGAGGCCATCCCGACCTGCCAGGCGGCGGCCCGCAATCGGCGCCCCTCGGCTGCCGGGTCCCCGGCGTCCGGCGACGTCTCCGGGCGCGCCCCGTACGCGGCGAGGGCCGCGGTGAGCGAGCGGCCCGCCTCCGCGAGCCGGCCGCGCAGAAACCAGTACCAGGCCAGCGCGTTGACCAGGCGCAGCGCACGGTCCGCGGCGCCGTCCCGGACCGAGCCGTCCAGGGCGTCCCGCAGGTTCGCCGTCTCCTGGTCGAGCCGCTCCAGCCAGGCGCGCTGGTCCGGCCCGTAGAGCAACGGGGCGGCGCGCTCGGCCAGTTCGGTGTAGTGGCGGTGATGGCTCCGGCGTACGGCGGTCAGCTCGCCGGCCTCGCGGAGGCGTTCGAGGCAGTAGGTGGCGACCGTTTCCAGGAGCCGGTAGCGGGGCCCGTACGGCGTGCGGGCCACCGCCACCAGGGAGCGGTCCACGAGACGGGCCAGCAGATCCAGCACCTCGTCCCGGTGCACGCCGTCGCCCGCGCAGACCGTTTCGGCGGCCTCCAGCGTGCAGCCGTCCGCGTGGACGGCGAGCCGGCGCAGCACGGCGCGTTCGGCGGCGGGCAGCAGCTCCCAGCTCCAGTCGATCATTGCGCGCAGGGTCTGCTGGCGGGGCGGGACCCCGCGCCGGCCGGTCGCCAGCAGCCGGAACCGGTCGTCCAGCCGCGCGCTCAGCTCCCGTACGCCCAGCGCCCGTACCCGGGTGGCGGCCAGCTCCAGGGCGAGCGGGATGCCGTCCAGGCGGCGGCAGATCTCCGCCACGGCGGCCGTGTCGTCGGCGTCGAGGGCGAAGCCGGGGTCGGCGGCGCTCGCGCGGGCCGTGAACAGCTCGATGGCGCCGGCCGGTTCCAGCGGCGGTACGGGCCACAGCGTCTCGCCCGTCAGGCCCAGCGATTCCTGGCTGGTCACCAGGACGCGGAGGTCCGGTGCGGCGGCGAGGAGTGCGGCGGTGACCTCCGCGGCCGCCTCGACGAGGTGCTCACAGTTGTCCAGGACGAGCAGCAGGCGCTTGCCGCGTACCGCGCCGACGAGGCGCTCGGCCACCGGTCCGGTCGAGGCGCCCTCCCGGGTGCCCAGTACGGCCAGCACCGCCTCGGCCACCTCGGCCGCGGTGCGCTTGCTCCCGGCGCCCCGCGCGGGGTCGTCCGGGCGGCTCAGCGCGGCCAGTTCGACGAGCCGGACACCGTCCGGGAAGGAGTCGGCCAGCCGGCCCGCGATCTCCAGGGCGAGGCGGGTCTTGCCCACGCCACCGGGGCCGGTGAGCGTCACCAGGCGGGTGTCCGGGAGGAGCGCCTCGATCCGGTGTACGGCGTCCTGGCGGCCGAGGAGTGCGGTGAGGGGCGTGGGGAGGTTGGTGCGGGGGCGGGGGCCGGGCGGCGGGGCGGTGGCGAGGGGCGCCGTCGCGCGGTCGTCGGAGCGGGATGCGCCGCCGTCGTGCCGTGCGCCTTCGCCGGGCGGCCGCCATGGCTCCTGGCGGAGGATCGCCTGGTACACCGCGGTAAGTTCGGGGCCGGGGTCCACGCCCAGTTCGTCGGCCAGCCGCGCCCGGATCTCGCCGTAGGCGGTGAGTGCCTCGCTCTGCCGGCCGGCCCGGTACAGGGCGGTCAGCTGGAGGGCGCGCAGCCGTTCGCGGAGCGGGTGCCGGGCCACCAGACCGGCCAGCTCGGCGGTCAGCGGGGCATGCTCGCCCAGTTCCAGGCGGGCCGCGGCCCGTTCCTCCAGGGCGGTCAGCCGCTGCTCCTCCAGGCTCTCGGCCACCGGGCGCACCAGGTCGCTGTCCGCGAAGCCGGCGAACGCGGGGCCGTGCCACAATTCCAGGGCCTCGCCGAGCAGTTCGGCCCGCTCCCGGGCCGTGGCGGCGGCGTGGGCGCGGCCGGTCAGTGCCGTGAAGCGGCCGGCGTCCAGTGCGTCGGCGGCGATGTCCAGCCGGTAGCCGGGCGGGGTCGCCGTCAGCAGGTTCCGGGCGCCGGGCTCCGCGGTGTCCAGGGCGCGGCGGAGCTGCGAGACCTTGCTCTGGAGGGAGGCCGTGGGATGGGCGGGCGGCCGCGGGCCCCAGAGGTGTGCGATGAGCCGGGCCGTGGAGACGGGGCGGCCGTGGTGCGCCAGCAGCGCGGCGAGCAGGGCGCGTACCTTCGTCTCCGGGACAGGGGCGGGGCGGCCGTCGGCGGACCGCACGTCCAGGGGGGCGAGTACACGGAAGTGCATTGCCTCACGGTAGTCGGGGGCCGGCCCGCGGTGCCGGGGGCCCCGTAGTACGGCGGCTGCCGCCCCCGTGGGTGACGGGGGCGGCGCGTCCGGTTCAGGAAACCGGCCGCGAATCCGCCCACATGCTCTCGAATTCCTCGCGGTAGGTCTCGAAGAGACCGTGGTCGCCGTCGCGGGTGTGCGGGGCGTCCTGGCGGACGACCTCCCGGCCGCCGCCGCGCAGGACGAGAACGGGGGATTCCATTCCGCGGCTCTTGCGCAGGTAGGGCTGGACCACGGCCACACCGTCGGGACCGTCGCCGTCGACGAGGTAGGCGGTGAAGCGCGGGGTCTCGTCGAAGACCTGGATCTCGAAGGCGCCGGGGTCGCGCAGCCGGGCCCGGACCCGCCGCATATGGAGGATGTTCATCTCGATGGAGCGGCTCATCTCGCCCTTCTTCAGGCCGATTTCGCGCTCCCGGCGGCGGACCGCGCTGCTGGCCGGGTTGAGGAAGAGCAGCCGGACGCGGCAGCCGGATTCGGCGAGCCGGACCAGGCGGCGGCCGGAGTAGTTCTGGACGAGGAGGTTGAGGCCTATGCCGACGGCGTCGAGCCGGCGGGCGTCGCCGAAGAGGTCCTCGGCGGGGAGCTGGCGCTGGAGCCGCACCCGGTCGGAGTGCACCCCGATGACATCGGCGTAGCGGTCGCCGACCAGGTCCTCCACCGCGTCGATCGGCAGCCGTCCGGAGATCCGGGTGCCGACGCCGGAGCCGAGGATGTCCAGGAGACGGGCGGAGGCGCGCTCGGCCTGGGCGAGGACCGTCTCGGACAGGGCGCGGTTGCGGGAGACGATGTTGCGGGCGACCTCCAGTTCGTCGAGGGCCAGCTCGACATCGCGGCGGTCGTCGAAGTAGGGCTCGAAGCAGGGCCAGTGCTGGACCATCAGTTCGCGGAGTTGCGGCAGGGTCAGAAAGCTGACGATGTTGTCGTCGGCGGGGTCGAGGAGGTAGCCCTTGCGGCGGCTGACCTCGCGGACGGCGACCGCGCGCTGCACCCACTCCTGACCGGCGGGGCCGGCCGCGGCGATGACCCATTCGTCGCCGTGCACCGGTTCGTAGATGGGCCGCAGGACGGCGGCGACGACGGCCCGCAGCCGTTGCTCGACGAGATTCAGCCAGATGTAGGCGCGGCCGGCCCGGCGGGCGCGGGTACGCACCTCGCTCCAGGCGTCGGCGCCCCAGTCCAGCTCAGCGCCGATCTCCAGCGGTCGTGCCAGGGACACCGCGCCGGGCGGTGCGTCGACGGAGCCGCCTTCATGGCCCTCATGACTCTCGTCACCAGGGGGCAACTCCAGCCCGCCGCTCACCTGCCACCGCCTTCCGAACCCCCGTGCCAACGATCAAGGCAGACTACTGCGGTGCGGGAGGCGGTGCAGCAGGATGGATCGAGTCGGTTATCAACTCCCCTTATCCATAGTGCCCGTTGTGCCCGGACAGCGGGGGCGGAGTGAGCGGATTCATAGCCGTGACATCGCGTGGGACCAGCTGGAAGCCCTGCCAGTGCACGGGCATCGGCTCCTGGTCCTCGTCCCTGGCGATGTGGTGGAACCCGATGTTGACCCACGCGATGGGGTGTTTCAGCGGCTGGCCGTTGACCCAGGTGTCGACGCTCTTGCCGGCCCGGGCTCCGCAGTTGGCCAGGTTGTTGCTGGCGAACTGCTCACATTTGTTGTACTCGGTGAAATAGACGTCATGTGTGGTGTAACTGCGCCCGCTGTATTTGGTGGTCGGCCCGGGGACGATCTCGTAGGAGCGGGGGTGGCCGTCCTTGTTGCGGCCCGCGCCCACCATCCGCCACCAGCGCAGCGGACCGGCGTCGCCGGCCAGCTCCTTGGTGACCGGCGTGCGGGTGGTGCGGATGGTGGGGGTGCGGCCCCCGGACCGGACGGTGGTGGCGGAGTCGAACTGCTCGACCTTGTTGGCGGCGGAGCCGCCCAGGCCGAAGTTGAGCCGCCAGAAGACATTGTGGCTGTGGCTGGTGGCGTAGTCCTTGGCCCCCTTGCCGAGCGGGGCGCCCCGGCCGTCCCCGGCGTCGTAGTCGCCGGGTGAGAGGGTGCCGGTGGCGCCGACCTGCACGGTCATGGCGCCGTCGCCGGAGAACCGCCATTCGCTGATGTATTCGTACCAGCCGACCTTGTTGACGGTGTAGAGCAGCAGGTCCTTGCCCTGGAGCTGGTAGATCTTGGCGCGCTCACCGGGGTAAGGGCCCATGCGGTAGGCGTGACCGCGGGCGCGGGTGGTGGCGCACAGGCCGCTGACGTCGGGGTGCGCGGGGTCATAGGCGCCGGGTACCCGGACGGTCTTGAGGGTGCCGCCGGGGCATTCGGCGGGGTCGAGCTTCTGGAGGCCCTGGGCGAAGCCCTGGCCGGTGAGGTCGTCGAATTCGTTCCGGCCGTCGTCGTAGGGGACGTGGATCTGGGCGAGCTTGGCGGTGGTGAGCACCTTGACCGGGGTGCGTTCGCCCTTGGGCTGGTAGGAGACGTCGTCCAGGACGAGCCCGGCGTTGCCCTCGTAGTGCCAGCACATGCGCCAGACGGTGCCGCCGTCCAACGTCTGGGTGATGCGGTGGGCGGCGCCGCAGTTGGGGGTGGGCGCGGGTGCGGCGGGGGCCCCGGGGGCGGCCTGGGCGGCCGGGCCGGTCGTCAGGGCGGCCGTGGCGAGCAGCAGGGGGACGGCGGCGAGGACCGCGGCGCGTCGGTGCGGGCGGCGGGTGGCAGGGGTGCGTCTTCCGGGCAAGGCGGGCTCCGGTGAGGTGGAGTGCGGTCGGTGGCGGCGGTCAGCCGAGACGGGCGACGGTGCGGGCACTGAGGTCGATCACGAAGCGGCGGGTGTCGATCCACCGGCCGTTCTTGACCTTGATGAAGAGGCGGATGCAGCGGTGTTCCCCGCAGTCGCCGAGGGCGCCCGGCGCGTCGCCTTCGGCGCGGCCGCGGTAGACGAAGCCGGTGACGGAGAGCGGGTCGGGCCCGGTGAGGTCGTGCCCGGTGGCGTCGCGGTAGTCCTGGCGGAGCCCGGAGCCCAGCGGGGCGGCGATCAGCAGCCGGGCCGCCTCGACGGCCTCGGCATGGCTGGGCGGCGGCTGGACACCGTGCTGGGTGTCCGTCGACTCGACCTTCGAGGTCGTGAGGTTGACGGTCTTGGTGAGGTAGCTGTCGCTCTTGTAGTCGTAGAAGGAGACCAGCGCCCGGCGCGGCGGGTCGGCGAGCCCGGTCTCCGCGGGGGTGAGTTCGGCCAGGTCGGTGGTGAGGCGTTCGGGCCCGGGCCGTCCGGTGACGTCGGCGGCGGCGCCGCGCCGGGTGGGCGCCAGCGCCAGATCCTGGGCGCGGCGGAGTTCGTCGTCGGTGAGCGGGTCCCGCCCCCGGCCGCGCTGCCCCTCCGCGGGGGCTTTCTCCACGACGCCGGGTGGCGGCGGCCCCTGGTCGCGTCCCGGGGCGGCCGCGGCGGGCCGGCTCCGGGGGTCCGTACCGCCGGTGGCGCCGGCGTCGGACGGCAAGGTGATCGCGACCATGGCGGCCGTGCCGGTCAGGGCGACGGCGGCGCCCGCGACGGCTTTGCCCAGGTGGCGGTGCATCAGATGGCGCACGGTTCCCCCCTGCTGTCACATCCTCGTGACACGCATGTCGGCTCCCCCGGTCGGTCCTCCGATAGGACCACCTGTAGGGCGACCTGTAGGACGATGCGACATCGCGACCGGTTGCCACCATTCAGCGGAGATCTCGCGAAAAAGCCTTTGTGTACGAAAAGTTGCGACAGATGAGGGGAAGGATTTCGCACCGTTCCGCGGATGTGTGTCGTGGAGTCGCCGCAGCGCCCGAGAAGAAAGTGGAAGAGTCTACCCATGCAGGTCTGGCCGGGACAGATGTATCCGCTGGGTGCCACCTATGACGGGGCGGGCACCAACTTCGCGGTGTTCTCCGAAGCCGCGAAGCGCATCGAACTGTGTCTGCTGCACGACGACGGTTCGGAGACCGCCGTCGAGCTGCGCGAGAGCGACGCCAATGTGCGGCACGCGTATCTTCCGGGGGTGATGCCGGGGCAGCGTTACGGCTTCCGGGCGCACGGTCCGTACGAGCCGGAGCGGGGGCAGCGCTGCAATTCGGCGAAGCTGCTGCTCGACCCGTACGCCCGCGCCATGAGCGGCCGGATCGACTGGAACGAGGCCGTCTACGGCTACCACTTCGGGCGGCCTGAGGTGCGCAACGACCTGGACTCGGCGCCGCACACCATGGCGTCGGTCGTGGTCAATCCGTACTTCGACTGGGGTGACGACCGCCCGCCGCGCACCGCGTATCACGAGACGGTGCTCTACGAGGCCCATGTGAAGGGCCTGACGATGCGCCATCCGGAGCTCCCCGAGGAGCTGCGCGGCACCTATGCCGCGCTGGCGCATCCGGCGGTCATCGACCACCTCACCAAGCTCGGGGTGACCGCGCTGGAGCTGATGCCGGTGCACCAGTTCGTCCAGGACCACCGGCTGGTGGACGCGGGGCTGACGAACTACTGGGGCTACAACACCATCGGCTTCTTCGCCCCGCACAACGCCTATGCGTCCTGGGGCGACCGCGGGCAGCAGGTGCTGGAGTTCAAGACGGCGGTGCGGGCGCTGCACCAGGCCGGGATCGAGGTGATCCTCGATGTGGTCTACAACCACACCGCCGAGGGCAGCCATCTGGGCCCGACGCTGTCGTTCCGGGGCCTGGACAACGCCTCCTACTACCGGCTGTCGGACGACAGGCAGTACTACATGGACACCACGGGCACCGGGAATTCGCTGCTGATGCGCAGCCCGCATGTGCTCCAGCTGGTGATGGACTCGCTGCGCTACTGGGTGCAGGAAATGCGGGTGGACGGCTTCCGCTTCGATCTGGCGGCGACGCTGGCCCGCCAGTTCCACGAGGTGGACCGGCTGTCGTCGTTCTTCGATCTGGTGCACCAGGACCCGGTCGTCAGCCAGGTGAAGCTGATCGCCGAGCCGTGGGACGTCGGTGAGGGCGGCTACCAGGTGGGGAACTTCCCGCCGCTGTGGACCGAGTGGAACGGGAAGTACCGGGACACCGTGCGGGACCTGTGGCGGGGCGAACCGCGCACCCTGGCGGAGTTCGGCTCCCGGCTGACGGGCTCGTCGGACCTCTACCAGGAGGACGGGCGGCGGCCGCTGGCCTCGGTGAACTTCGTGACCTGCCATGACGGCTTCACGCTGCACGATCTGGTCGCGTACAACGAGAAGCACAACGAGGCCAACGGCGAGGACAACCGGGACGGTGAGCGTTTCAACCGGTCTTGGAACTGCGGTGCCGAGGGGCCGACCGACGATCCCGGGGTGCGGCGGCTGCGGGCGCGGCAGATGCGCAACTTCCTGGCCACGCTGATGCTGTCGCAGGGCGTGCCGATGCTCAGCCACGGCGACGAGTTCGGGCGCAGCCAGGACGGCAACAACAACGCCTACTGCCAGGACAACGAGCTGTCGTGGGTGCGCTGGCCGGAGCGGGGGCGGGGCGCGGGCGCCGGGGAGCCCGACGACGCGGACGGGCCGGACGAGGCGGACGGTTCGGACGAGGCGGCGGACGCGGACGCGGAGCAGCTGGCGCTGCTGGCGTTCGTGCGGCAGATGGTGTGGCTGCGGCGGGACCATCCGGTGTTCCGGCGCCGGCGGTTCTTCCAGGGCCACCCGGCGGAGGGCGCCCATGACGAGCTGTCCGACATCGCCTGGTTCACGGCGGGCGGCGAGGAGATGGGGCCGCGCGACTGGCAGTCGGTGCATGCCAAGGCGCTGACGGTGTTCCTCAACGGCAGCTCGATCTCCGAGCCGGGCCCCCGGGGCGAGCCGGTCACCGACGACTCGTTCCTGCTGATGTTCAACGCCCACGACCAGGAGAAGGAGTTCAGGGTTCCCGAGCACCTCGGCCGGCAGTGGCAGGTCGTGGTGGACACCGACCGGCCGCAGGCGGTGGCGGACGGCGGCGGCGCCAAGGTGAAGGCCGGCGACCGGCTGACGCTCATCGGACGGAGCCTGCTGGTGCTCCAGCGGCCGGCCTGACCGCGGCGGCCGGGCGGTCCGTGGCCCGGGTGGTCAGGGCCAGGCCGAGGATCAGGACGGCGGCGCCGACGGCCACCGCGAAGGCGGCGGACGGGCCGTAGGCCTCGGCGAGCCGGCCGGAGGCGGCCAGGGACAGTGCCTGGCCGCCGACCACCGCGCTGGTCAGGAAGGCCATCGATTCGGCGAGCCGGGCGGCCGGCACCAGCCGTTCGGTGAGACCGAACAGCGTGATCAGATGCGGGGCGAAGGCCGCGCCGAGGACCACGACGGCCAGGTAGAGCGCCCCCAGGGACCGTACGAACAACAGCGGCACGGACAGCGCGGTCAGCGCCACGGCGGCCGCCCGCCAGCGGACCGGCAGCCCGATCCGGGCGGGCACCGCCGCCAGCGAGAGCCCGGCGACCGCGCTCATCACGCCCATCGCGGCATAGACCAGCCCGGCCTGGGCGGGCCGGTGCAGGTCCGCGGTGAGTGCCGTGATGCCGGACTGGCAGGCACCGAAGAGGGCGCCCTGCAACGCCATCGAGGCGCGCATGGCGTGCACCGCACGGGGCATCCGGGCGCGGGCGGGCCGGGCGGCGGGGCGCCGGCCGCGGGGGCGGTCCGGATCGGGCCCGGCACCGGCGCCCGTGGGCCGCAGCGCCTCGCCCGTGGGCCGCAGCGCCTCGCCCGTGGGCCGCAGCGCCTCGCCCGTGGGCCGTAGCGCCGCGGCCGTGGGATGCAGTGCGAACGCCGAGCCGCAGACCGCGAGCAGCAGCGCGGCCAGAGCGAGCGCCACGGCCGGGTGGGCCACCGTGGCGGACAGCCCCACCAGCGCCGGACCGAGTACGAACGACACCCGTCCAGGGTGCCTTCGAAGGACAGCGCGGTGTGGACCAGGCGGTCGTCCCGAGGAAGGAGACGACGGGCAGCAGCGGCCCGCCCAGCGCGAGCACCCGGCGGAAAGCGGCGGTGGCAGCGGTCATCGCCCGACGCTAACCGGCGGCCCGCCGCGCGCCCCATGGACCGGACCTACGAAGGGCCCGGACCCCGGAGCCCACTCCGTCGGAGGAAACAACGACACCCATGCGGGAGGGAGATGACACAACGGGCCGCCAGCGGGGTACGGGTGTTCCCATGACGCAGCCCTCAAGTCCGTCGCCGACCGCCACCTACCGGCTGCAACTACAGCCGGACTTCCCGTTCGCCGCCGCCGAGCGGGCCGTCCCGCATCTGGCCGCGCTCGGCATCTCCCATCTGCACCTCTCTCCGGTGCTGGAGGCGGTGCCGGGCTCCACACACGGCTACGACGTGGTCGACCACACGGCCGTACGGGCCGAGCTGGGCGGCGAGACCGGGCTGCGGGCGCTGGCGGCGACGGCCCGCGCGCACGGCCTCGGGCTCGTCGTCGACCTGGTGCCGAACCATATGGCGGTGCCGGAGCCGATGTCGCTGAACGGGCCGCTGTGGCAGGTGCTGCGGGACGGCCCGGCGTCCCCGTACGCGCGCTGGTTCGACATCGACTGGGGCGCGGCGCACGGCGGACGGCTGCTGCTGCCGGTGCTCGGCGGCCGGATCGGCGAGGAGCGGCGGCACTTCCGCGTCGAGGGCGAGGTGCTGCGCTACCACGGGCATGCCTTCCCGCTGCGCCCCGGGACCGAGAAGCTGCCGCCGGACCGCCTCCTGGAGGCCCAGTGGTACCGCCTCGCCTGGTGGCGGCTGGCCCGCAGCGAGCTGAACTACCGCCGCTTCTTCACCATTTCGGAGCTGATCGGGGTGCGCGTCGAGGACCCCGAGGTGTTCGAGGCGACCCATGGCACGGTGCTGCGGCTGATGGCTGAGGGCGTCATCGACGGGCTGCGCATCGACCACCCGGACGGTCTGGCGGACCCCGGCGGCTATCTGGCCCGGCTGCACGAGCGGACCGGCGGCCGCTGGACGGTGGTGGAGAAGATCCTCACCGGCGACGAGCGTCTCCCGGACAGCTGGGCCTGTGCGGGCACCACCGGCTACGACGCCCTGCGGCACATCGACGGGCTGTTCGTCTGCCCCCAGGGCGCCGGACGGCTGTTCTCCCACTACCGGGACTTCGTCACCCCGCTGGCCGACGAGGGCGGCGACTGGGAGGAGACGGTGCGCCGGGCCGCGTACGAGGTCGTCACCCACGATCTGGCCACCGAGATCGAACGGCTGGTGCGGACCGCGGCGCGGATCAGCGCCCGCGCCCCCGGGCCGGGCGACCATGCGACCTGGGCGCTGCGGCACGCCCTTCGTGAGCTGCTGGTGCGGCTGCCGGTCTACCGCCCCTATGCCGCGGATCCGACACGGGCCGATCAGGACGCGGCCATGCTGGACGCGGCGGCGGCGCAGGCGCGTACCGCCTTCCGGGTGCCCGAGGAGGCGCGGGCGGTCGATCTGATCCGCGATCTGGCGCTCGGCCTGCTGACCGACCCCCCGGAGCACGACGGCACGGACTGCGCCGACTTCACCGCGCGGTTCGCGCAGACCGCGTCCGCGCTGCACGCCAAATCCGTGGAGGACACCGCCTTCTACCGCTATCCGGTGCTGCTGTCGGCGTGCGAGGTCGGCGGGGGTCCGGGGGAGCCGGCGCTCGCCCCGGAGGTGTTCCATGCGTACTGCGCCCGGCTCCAGCGGGACCGCCCGGCGTCCGGCACCGTGCTCTCCACCCACGACACCAAGCGCAGCGCCGATGTACGGGCGCGGATCGCGGTGCTGTCGGAGTGCCCGGACCGGTGGCGGGATGTGCTCGGGGCGATGGGCGACGACGCGGTGTGCGGCCGCACGGCGAGCGCGGTGGACGGGTTCGGCCCGGCGGACCCGATGGTGTCGTGGCTGGCCTGGCAGACCGCGTTCGGCCTGGGTGCGGCCGGTGACGGCGAGGCGGCGGAGCGGGTGGCGCCCGCGGTGCTCAAGGCCGCGCGGGAGGCCGGGCTGCGCACCTCGTGGACGGAGCGGAGCGCGGGCTACGAGGACGCCGTCGAGGAGTTCGTCCGTAACGGGCCCTGTGGTCCCGCGGCCGCCCCGCTCGCCGCGCTGGACGGGGAGCTCGCCCCGTTCGTCCGCGCGAATGTGCTGGGCGCGACGCTGCTCCAGCTCACCATGCCGGGCGTCCCCGACCTCTATCAGGGCACCGAGCTCGGCTATGCCGCGCTGGTCGACCCGGACAACCGGCGGCCGGCCCGTTTTCGCCCCGAGCTGCTCACCGCGCTGGACGCCGGGAGCCCGCCGGGGGATCTGTCCGGTGAGAAGCTCCGGCTGACCGCCGCGGCGCTGCGGCTGCGGCGCGAGCATCCGCAGTGGTTCGGCGCGGCGGCCTCGTACGAGCCGGTGTACGGGGAGGGCCCGGCGGCCGAGCACTGTGTGGCGTTCTGCCGCGGCGGGCGGGTGCTGACGGTGGTGACCCGGCTGTCGCTGCGGCTGGTGGAGACCGGCGGCTGGTGGGACACCCTGCTGCGGCTGCCGTCGGAGGGCCCCTGGCGCGAGCTGCTGACCGGGCGCGAGCTGCCGGGCGGCGCGGTGGTGGGGCTGAGCGACCTGCTGGCGGAGTCACCGGTGGCGCTGTTCGTCCGCGAGTGACACGAGTGACGTGGCGTCAGTTCGTCGCGTCCGGCTGCCCCTCCCCGCAGCCCACCGTGCGCAGCAGCTCCGTGAACTCCGCGGCCGCGCCGGTCGGTTCGACCCGGGAGAAGACGGTGATGTCGCGGTGCCAGGGCGGGTCGGTGGGCACGACCGCACAGTCGAGGCCGCGGAGTTCATGGGCGGCGGTCAGCAGCACGCCGACGCCCGCCGAGGCCATCCGGACGGCCGTGGAGCTGTGCTGGGTGCGGACGGCGGTCCGCGGGGTGAAGCCGGCCCGTTCACACTCCCGGTCCAGCCAGCGCCGCCCGTCGACGACCGGCTCCAGGCTGCACCGCACCCACGGGCGGTCCGCCAGCTCTGCGAGGCGGACCGACTCCCGGGCGGCGAGCGGGTCACCGTGCGGGACGACCAGCACCATCCGCTCCTGGCCCACGACGGTGACCGGTCCCGGCCAGTCCTTGGGGCGCGGCCCGAGCGCCAGATCCGCGACACCGCGGGCCATCTGATCGTCCAACTCCTCGGTGGTGGCGTACTCATGGAGCACCAGACGGACGCCCGGACGGGCGCGGGCCCAGCGGGCACAGACCTCCGGGAGCACGCCGACCGCCTGGGCGTGCACCGTCGCGATATGCAGTTCGCCGCTTTCCGCACCGCCCGCCGCGAGGGCGGCGCGGCGGGCCTGCCGGGCGCTGCGGACGGCGAGCTGGGCGTGCGGGAAGTAGGCCCGGCCCATCGCGGTCAGCCGTACCCCGCGCGGCATCCGCTCCAGCAGCGGGCCGCCGACCGTCCGCTCCAGCGCCTTGATCTGGTGCGACAGCGCGGACTGGGTGACATGCAGCGCCTCGGCGGCGCGGGTGAAGGACTCCTGCTCCACGACCGCGACGAGGTACTCCATCTGCCGCAGACTCATGCCCGCCCCTCCCGATGCCCCAGGGCCTGCCGTGCGGGAAGCCCCGCCTCATGAAGGTTCTTCATCACCTCCATGGAAACATTGCCTTGGACTCATCACCGCAGGTGGGCGGAGTCTGAACGCATGAGTGAGACAGACCCGAACACGACGGACGTCATCGTCATCGGCGGCGGCACCGGCGGCTACAGCACCGCCCTGCGCGCCGCGTCCCTGGGGCTGCGGGTGGTGCTGGCCGAACGCGAGCTGATCGGCGGCACCTGTCTGCACCGCGGCTGCATCCCCAGCAAGGCCATGCTGCACGCGGCCGAGTTGGTGGACGGCATCGCGGAGGCCCGCGAACGGTGGGGCGTCAAGGCCACCGTCGACTCCCTGGACTGGCCGGCCCTGGTGGCCACCCGCGACACCATCGTCGCCCGCAACCACCAGGGGGTGGCCGGGCACTTGCGGACGGCGGGGGTGCGGGTCCTCAAGGGCACCGCGCGGCTGACCGGGCCCCGTACGGTCCACGTCGAGGACGCCGGGGAGTTCACCGCGCGGCGCGGCATCGTGCTGGCCACCGGCTCCCGGCCGAAGATGCTGCCGGGCCTGGCCGCGGACGGCCGACGGGTGGTGACCAGCGACGACGCACTGTTCGCGGCCGGACTTCCGGCGTCCGTCCTCGTTTTGGGCGGCGGGGCGATCGGCGTCGAGTACGCGTCCTTCCACCGCTCCATGGGGGCCGAGGTCACCCTCGCCGAGGCGGCCGGGCGGCTGCTTCCGATGGAGGACGAGGACGTGGGCCGCCATCTGGCGCGCGGACTGAAGAAGCGCGGTATCGCGGTCCGTACGGGCTCGGCGCTCACCGGTACCGAGCTGCTGCCGGACGGGGTGCGGGCCACCGTGCGCACCCCGAAGGGCGAGGAGCTGGTGATCGAGGCCGAGCGGCTGCTGGTCGCGGTGGGGCGGGCCCCGGTGACGGACGGGCTGGATCTGGCGGCAGCCGGGCTGGCGGCGGACGGGCGGGGGTTCGTCGCCCCGGCGGACTGGTCACGGCTGGAGACCGCCGTCCCGGGCATCCATGTGGTCGGCGATCTGCTGCCGCCGCCGTCCCCGGGCCTGGCCCATGCGTCCTTCGCGGAGGGCCTGTTGGTGGCCGAGACGCTGGCGGGCCTGCCGTCGCGGGCGGTGGACTACGCGGCCGTGCCACGGGTGACGTACTCCTCGCCGCAGACCGCGTCGGTCGGCCGGACCGAGGCCGAGGCCCGCGCCGGCGGCCTGGACATCAAGGTGAACACCATGCCGCTGGCCGCCACCGCCAAGGGCATGGTGCACGGCCAGGGCGGCATGGTGAAGGTGATCGCGGCGGCGGACGGTGCGGGCGGCGAGGCCACTGGCACGGTGCTCGGCGTCCATCTCGTCGGGCCACATGTCTCGGAGATGATCGCGGAGAGCCAGCTGATCGTGGGCTGGGACGCCGAACCGGCCGATGTCGCCCAGCACATCCACGCCCATCCGACGCTGTCGGAGGCGGTCGGCGAGGCGTTTCTGACGCTGGCGGGGCGGGGGCTGCACCAGCACTGAGCGGGCCTGTGTCGAGCGGCCGTGCGGGGTCGGCGAGGCCTGCCACGAGATCGCCCGGCGCGGCCACACCGGGCCCTGGGCCACGGTCGGACTGCGGGTCGAGCCGGGCGCCCGGCACTCCGGCCCGGTCTTCGCCTATGAGACCGAACTGGGCGCCCTGCCGCACGGCTTCCACCAGGCCATCGAGGAGACGGTGCACGCGACCCTGCGGCACGGACCGCGCGGTCTGGCGGTGACGGACTGCCGCGTGGTGCTGACCCGGTCCGGTTTCGTCGGCCCGCTCAGCACCGCCGGGGACTTCCGTACGGTCACTCCCCGGGTGCTGCGGCGCGCCCTGGAGCGGGCCGGCACCGGGTGTACGAGCCGTATCACGCCTTCGAGGCGGACATCCCGCCCGCCGCGCTGGCGCCGGTCACCGCCCGTCTCGCGGCGCTGGGCGCCGAGTTCGCGGAGACCACCGGCGGCCGGCACTCCTGGCTGGTCAGCGGCGTCCTCCCGGCACGCCATGTCCAGGAGTTCCAGGGGCTGTTGCCCGGACTGACGCACGGCGAGGGGGTGTGGACGTCCGCACCCTCGGGCGACCGTCCGGTGCGGGGGAACGCGGCACCGCGGCAGGGCGGGCCCCGGTGAGGCGGCGGCTGCCGGGCGGGAGCGGGCCGGGGCAGCCCGCGCGGCCCGGTCCCTCCGACGCGCTCAGCGCTCCGTCAGGACGTAATCCACCTGGCCGAACCTGATGTGGTCCCCGGGGCCGACCGGCACCTCGCCCACCACCCGGCGGCCGTTGACGCAGGTGCCGTTGGTGGAGCCGAGGTCGCGCAGCAGCCAGCCCTTGCCGGCGCTGCGGAGTTCGGCGTGCGCACGGGAGACCGTCTCGTGGTTGAGACGCAGACCGGAACCGGGAGCCCGCCCTATGAGCAGCGGGAGCGGGCCCGGCTCGGGCAGCAGCAGCTTCGGCAGCCGCTCCGTACGCCAGGCGCGGCGCACCCGGAGGTGGAAGGCGGACACCCGTCCCACCATCCGCAGCACCACGCCCTGGACTGCGCCATGGCTCGCCAAGTCAGCGGTGACCAGGTCGAGTTCGGACTGCTGTTGAGCGGTCAGGACGAGTTCCAGGCGCCGCAGGAAGGTGTCCTGGGACAACCGTCCCTGCGCCGCGCCGTCACGCAGCAGATCGAGGGCACGTTCCCGGTCGGCGTCCGACGGCCGCGCCGGACGTGCAGGGAACTCGAGCGAAGTCATACCGGGATTCTCCGGCGACCACGAGCCGCTGTCCAGGCGATGTGGCTGCGCAGAGCGCTGCGGCCGGGCCCGCGGCTCGCCGGAACGGCCCAGCGGATGGCGTGATGTGGCTCCGCAGCGCCACGTCGGACTGTCGGGCGGCGCGGCGGCGTGCTTTCGTCGGGGGCCGGGACCGAACGAAGGAGGACGGCCGTGCTGTTCGAGGTGTGGGCGCCACAGGCCGGGCGGGTCGCTCTCCAGTGGGCGGGGAACCGGGCGGGCGAGCCGCCGGTCCCGATGGAGCGCGACGCCGCCCGCGCGGGCTGGTGGCGGGCCGAGGCACCGGCCCGGGACGGGGACCGGTACGCCTTCCGGCTGGACGGCGGGCCGCCGCTGCCCGATCCACGGGCCGCCCGGCTGCCGGAGGGCCCCGGCGGGCCCGCCGCGGTCGTCGAACACGACCGGTTCGGCTGGCGGCATCCCTGGCCGGGCCGCCCGCTGCCCGGCGCGGTCCTCTACGAACTGCACATCGGGACCTACACCCCCGAGGGCACCTTCGACGCCGCCGCCGCGCGGCTGCGGCACCTCGCCGACCTGGGCATCACCCATGTCTCCCTGATGCCGGTCTGCCCGTTCCCCGGCACCCATGGGTGGGGCTACGACGGAGTCGCGCCCTGGGCTGTGCACGAACCGTACGGCGGGCCGGACGGGCTCAAACGGTTCGTGGACACGGCGCACGAGCACGGACTGGGGGTCGTGCTCGACGTGGTGCACAACCACCTCGGCCCCTCCGGCAACCCTCTCCCGGCGTTCGGGCCGTACTTCACCGACACCCATCAGACCCCGTGGGGCGCGGCGGTCAATCTCGACGCCCCCGGTTCCGACGAGGTGCGCGCCTACTTCCTCAGCAGTGCGCTCTCCTGGCTGCGCGACTACCGGCTCGACGGACTGCGGCTGGACGCCGTGCACGCCCTGCACGACGACCGCTCCCCGCACTTCCTGGCCGCACTGTCCGCCGCCGTCGACGCACTGGCCGGGCGGCTGCGGCGCCCGCTGTTCCTGGTCGCCGAGTCCGATCTCAACGATCCGCGCACCACCGCGCCCCGGGCGGACGGCGGACAGGGGCTGCACGCCCAGTGGAACGACGACTTCCATCACGCCCTGCACACCGCGCTCACCGGCGAATCCCAGGGCTATTACGCCGACTTCGCGCGGGCCCCGCTCGCCGCCCTCGCCAAGACGCTGACCGGCGGCTTCTTCCACGACGGTACGTACTCCGCCTTCCGCGGGCGGCGGCACGGCGCACCGCTCGATCTGCGGGTCACGCCCGCGTACCGGCTGCTGGCCTACGCCCAGACGCACGACCAGATCGGCAACCGCGCGCTCGGCGACCGGCTCGCCGCCGGCCTCTCCCCCGGCCTGCTCGCCTGCGCCGCCACCCTGGTGCTGTGTGCGCCGTTCACCCCGATGCTGTTCATGGGCGAGGAGTGGGGCGCGACCACCCCGTGGCAGTACTTCACCGATCACCAGGATCCGGAGCTGGCGGAGGCCGTACGGGAGGGGCGGCGGCGCGAGTTCACCGCGCACGAGTGGGCCGGTGACGCCGGGGACTGGCCCGACCCGCAGGACCCGGCGACCCGCGACCGCTGCGTCCTGGACTGGACCGAACCGGCCCGGGAGCCGCACACCGCACTGCTGGCCTGGCATCGCACCCTGCTGACGCTCCGCCATGAGCTGCCCCCGCTGACCGACCCCGACCCGCGGCACACCGCCGTCCACTACGACGAGGCGGCCCGCTGGCTCCTGCTGCGGCGCGGTCCGCTACGGGTGGCGGTCAATCTCGCGCCGGACACCACGGCCGCCATCCCCGTGGGCGACGGCGGCGCCGGGCTCCAGGCCCTGGCCGGCTGGCCCGGCGCCCGGCTCCCCGACACGGACGGGGTGCTGCGGCTCCCTCCGGAATCGGCGGTGGTGCTGGGGCCCTAAGCGGCGCTCAGTGCGAGAACTCCGAGACGAACGCCGCGCAGAAGGCCTCCAGATCGGCCGGCTTCCGGCTGGTGATCAGGGTGTTCGGTCCGGCGGTGCAGATCTTGACCTGCTCGTCGACCCAGGTGCCGCCCGCGTTCCGGATGTCGGTCCGCAGGCTCGGCCAGGAGGTCAGGGTGCGGCCACGCACCACATCGGCCTCGATCAGCGTCCACGGCGCATGGCAGATCGCGGCCACCGGCCGTCCGGCGTCGAAGAAGGACTTGATGAACGCCACGGCCCGCCGGTCCAGCCGCAGGGCGTCCGGGTTGGCGACCCCGCCGGGCAGCACCAGTCCGTCGAAGTCCGCCGCGGTCGCCTCGTCCACCGTCAGATCGACGGGGAAGGTGTCCGCCTTGTCCAGGTGGTGGAACGCCTGCACCTTGCCCGCGTGGGTGGAGACCAGCGTCGGGCCGCCGCCCGCGTCGGTCACCGCCTGCCACGGCCGGGTCAGCTCGACCTCTTCGGTGCCCTCGGGAGCCACCAGAAACGCCGCCTGCATACCGAGCTCACGTCCCTTCGTCGGGTCGCGAAGCGGGGAGGGTTCCCCGCTTCCCCACACCCTCGACCATAACGGCCCACCGGGCCCGCGCTCATCCGCGGGACGGGCGTGGATTCCGGCCCCGGACGGCGCTCCGCACAGCTGCCGCCGCCGGTCGGCCGCGCCGTCCCCCGGCCGCCCGAACCCGCAGGTCACGCGGGTCAGGCGAGCGCCCGAGTGTCCATCGCGGGGCCCGCTGCTGGACACTGTGGCTATGCCCCTGCATATCTCCGATCTGCTGGCCCGGCCCGATCTCCGGCTGTCGGTCACCTACGACGTGCCGCCGCCGCTGCTGGCCCGCACGATCGAAGCGGCGACGGTCTCGGATCTGCCGGCGCCGGGAAAGTGGCTCCAGGGCGGCGAACTCCTCATGACCATCGGCCTGTTGCTGCCGCGGGAGCCGGCCGCCTGCCGGGCGTACGTGCGGGACGTGGCCGAGGGCGGGGCGGCCTGTCTGGCGCTCGGTCTGGGGCAGGGGCTGCCGTACCAGGAGGCGCCGGAGCCGCTGGTGACCGCGGCCGGGGAGGCCGGGCTGCCGCTGCTGACGGTGCCGGACGGGGTGCCGTTCATCGCCGTCACCAAGGCGGTCTTCGAGGCCCGGGCCGAGGAGCAGCGTGAACGGCTCCAGCGGGCGTTCGCGACCCAGCGGCGGCTGACGGCCGCGGCGACCGGCGACGGGCTGCGGCCGATGCTGGCGGAGTGGACGGCCGCCACCGGGGTCGGCGCGGCGGTGTTCGACCCGCTGGGGCGGCTGCTCGCGGCGGGTGAGCGGGCGCAGCGGACGCCGCCGGCACCGGCCCGGGACCTGATCGAACGGGTCGCCGCGCGCGGACTGCGCGGCAGCGCGTCCAGCACGGCCGCCGGGCAGCAGCTGGAGGTGCAGCCGCTGGGGGCGCGCCGGCTGCGGGGGCTGCTGCTGCTCACCGGCCGCCCGGACGACGCCGCCCGTTCGGTCGTGCCCGGACTGGTCTCGCTGCTCTCCTTGGAGCTGGAGCGGCGTCACCTGCGCGATGAGCCGGAGCGCCGCCGCAGGTCGGCACTGCTGTCCGAGCTGCTGGCGGCGGAGGACCCGGCCGCCGGGCGGGCCCGGGACATGCTGCGGTCGGTGGGGCTGACGGCCGAGCGGGTGCGGGGCGTCGTGGTGGCGGCGGGGGGTGGCGCGGGCGATCGTGGGGCCTCCGCCGCGCCGGGGGCCGGGGCCGGGGCTCCGGACGGCGCCGCGCAGGAGATGGCCGCCGATCTGGCGCTGGCGATGCCCGGTGGCCTGGTCAGGGTGGTGGACGGGGCGCCGGGCACGGTCATCGAGGCGGTGGTCGGCGAGGATCTGGACATCCGCGATGTGCTCGCCCGCTTCGCCCCGGGCTGCCCGGCCGGTATCGGCCCGGCCACCGCCCCCGAAGCGGTACGGGTGTCCGTGCGCCAGGCGACCGGGCTGCTCGCCGTCAGCCGGTCGAGCGGCGAGCCCGCGGAGGCCCGGCAGAGCCAGGCCAGCCGGCTGCTGCTCGACCTGGGCGACCGCCGTACGCTGCACGGCTACGCCGACACCGTGCTCGGCCCGCTCGATCTCGCGGACAACGGCGAGGAGTTGACCGCCACCCTCGCTGCCTGGCTGGAGACCGGCGGCGCCTGGGATGCCACCAGCCGGCGCCTCGGCGTCCACCGGCACACCGTCCGCAACCGCCTCGACAAGGCCATGGACCTCACCGGCCGCCGCCTCGACGACCCCGACGACCGTTTCGACCTCTGGCTGGCCACCCGCATCCGCCGCGGCGACACCGCCACCGGCACCGACGGCCGGCCGGCCGCACCGCCGCCAGGACGGTGACGCAGGGCACGGCCGTCCGGTCCGCGCTTCACTCTCGCGCCCGCACCGTCTTTACTTCGAAGATGACCTACGAGATCCGCACCCCCACACCCGGCGCCGCCGGGCCCGCCGCCGGTTCCCCGCACGGCGGCGGCCGCGGCAGATTGGTGGCCGTCAGCGATCTGCACGTCCGCTACAAGGAGAACCGCGACATCGTCGAGGGGTTAAGACCCGAGTCCGAGGACGACTGGCTGCTGGTCGCCGGTGACGTCGGGGAGTTCGTCTCCGACATCCGCTGGGCGCTGTCACTGCTCAGCAGCCGGTTCGCCCAGGTGGTGTGGGTGCCCGGCAATCACGAGCTGTGGACCCCGGCCCAGGACCCGGTGCAGCTGCGCGGCGTGGAACGCTACGAGCATCTGGTGGACATCTGCCGGGAGTTGGGCGTGCTCACTCCCGAGGACCCGTATCCGGTGTGGGAAGGCGCCGGCGGTCCGGTCGTCATCGCACCGCTGTTCCTCCTCTACGACTACACCTTCCGACAGCCGGGGACGACGTCCAAGAAGGAGGCGCTCGCCCGGGCCGAGAAGGCCGGAGTGGTCTGCACCGACGAGCACTTCCTGCATCCGGACCCGTATCCGACCCGCGAGGCGTGGTGCCGGGCGCGGGTGGCCGAAACCGAGGCCCGGCTCGCCGCCGTTCCGGAGGAGCTGCCCACCGTGCTCGTCAACCACTGGCCGGTGGTGCGCGAGCCCACCCGGCCTCTGTGGTACCCGGACTTCGCGCTGTGGTGCGGTACGGAGTCGACCGCGGACTGGCCGCGCCGGTTCCGTGCCGCCGCGGTCGTGTACGGCCATCTCCACATCCCGCGGCTGCTGACGCTGGACGGCGTACCGCACCAGGAGGTCTCGCTCGGCTATCCGCGGGAGTGGCAGCGCCGGGCCGCCGCGCCGGGCCGCCCGGTCCAGATCCTGCCCGTGCCCGCCACGGTCGCCTCCGGCACCCCCGGGAGCCCCGCATGATCGAGAAACTGCTGCCGGCCCCGGTCCGGACCGCCGAGACCTTCGATGACGCGCCGCTGTCCGAGATGTTCCCCGAGGAGTGGGCGCAGGTGGCCAACGCCGTGCCCAAGCGGCAGCGGGAGTTCGGCACCGTACGCGGCTGCGCCCGCCGGGCCCTGGCCGAGCTGGGCTTCGCCCCCGCGCCCCTGCTGCCCGGCCCCCACCGGGAGCCCCAGTGGCCGGACGGCGTCGTCGGCGCCATGACGCACTGCGCCGGCTACCGCGCCGTGGCGGTGGCCCGCGCGGGAGAGGTACGGACCATCGGCCTGGACGCGGAGCCCAATCTGCCGCTGAACGACCCCGGGGTGCTCGACCTCGTCACCCTCCCCGAGGAGCGCGACCAGATCCGCCGGCTGGCCGCGCTCCAGCCCGAAGTCTGCTGGGACCGCCTGGTGTTCAGCGCGAAGGAGAGCGTCTACAAGGCGTGGTTCCCCCTCACCCGCCGCTGGCTCGACTTCGAGGAGGCGCTGCTCACCTTCGACCCGACGAACGCCACCTTCACCGCGCAACTGCTCGTCCCCGGGCCCGTGGTCGACGGCAGGGAACTCACCGAATTCAGCGGCCGGTGGCTCGTCGGTTCGGGGCTGGTGGTGACGGCGATCGTGGAAATGGTGTGACGGGACGGCCGCGGGGAGTGGTGGCGGGAGCCCCCGCGGCCCGTCCGGTTGTCAAATGACGCACCGGCCGCCGGGCATCCGTCCTCCTTGGGGTATTTTTCATGGCCCGTCAGGACGTTGAAGGGTCATCAGCCCACTCATGCAAGAGCACTGCGACACCACCGGTGGGACCGCGCCCTCCGACACCGAGCTGGTCCGGCGTATCCGTGCGGCGGCCGAGCCCGGTGGCCGACTGTCAGCCGGCCCGTATGGCGGCCCGGTTCCGGACGGCGCGGCCGGGACGGGCGAGGAAGCCCTCAACGAGTTCCACCGCCGGCACTACGCCGCCGTACTGGCCTACGCCCGCAGCTGCTGCCGGTCCTCCCAGGCGGCAGCCGATCTGACGAAGGAAGCCATCAACGGCGTCCTGCACTCCCCCGGCCCGGAAGAGACTTCCGACGCGGCCTGGCGGGACAGCCTGCTGGCGGCGGTACGCCACACCGCCGCCGCCTGGCACCAGCACTCCCGGAACACCGAGCTGCGCGACGACTTCGCGTCCTGGCTGGCCGCCCAGCCGGGGGAAGGCCCCGGCCCCGCGGACGGGTGGGCGACCACGGCCGGGGACGGGCGGCCGGCCGGCGCCGGCGGCGGGCCCACGGCCGGTATGAGCTTCTCGGGGACGGTCCCGTCCGCCGCGCCGGACAAGCCCCGGCGGACGCGGTTCTCACCGGCGCGGATCACCGTGCTCGCGGTCGCCGTGGCCGTCCTGGCCGGTGTCGCGATAGCCGCCGGCCCGCTGTTCGGCCCGGCGCGGCACGATACCGAGGCCGGCGGCACCACACCGTCCGGACACACCTCGGCGCCCGCTCCGGGCCACTCGCCGAACCCCTCCCCCAAGGGCTCGCCGAGCGCGTCCCGTTCGGCGTCCGGCTCCCCGGACCCCACCCGCAGCGCGGCCTCGAAGCATCCGAAGCCGCAGCACCCGTCGCCGAAGAAGCCGTCGCCCACAAAGTCGCGCCCAGGCCACAAGAACAAGCCGCCGGCCCACACCACATCGCTGACCGCCCGGCAGTGGATCGCCAGCAGCGACAGCTTCGCGCCCACGCGGGTGAACAGCAGCATCGACGGCCATCCCCTCACCATCCAGGGAGCCACCTACCCGCAGGGGCTGGGCGCCCACGCCGAAAGCCAGCTCCTCTACAACCTCGGCGGCTCCTGCTCCGCCCTCACCGTGGATGTGGGCCTCGATGACGAGGTGGGCGCGAACGGCTCCGTGGTCTTCCAGGTCTACCGGGACACCACCTTGGTCGCCGACAGCGGGCTGATGACCGTCGACCAGCCCGCCAAGCGCCTCACCGCGGACCTCTCCGGCGGCAGCCAGCTGCGGCTCGTGGTCAACGATGGCGGCAACGGCAACAACTCCGACCACGCCGACTGGGGCGACCCTCAGCTCACCTGCCGCTGATCCGGACGGCGGCGGTCCGGCGGCCGGATGGCGGCCGGATCAGGACGGCCCGCCCGTGGACCGCTGGGGGCAGGACCGGGACGGGAGAGGTGCGGGAGCGCGGCCAGCGGTGCGCGGATGCGCCCGGGTTAGCGGTCCAAAAGGTTGGCTGGATAAGCTCGTCAACGGTTGTAGCAGGTGTAGCGAGTGCGAAGGCCGCTTTCGGCGTGCGCGAAGGGCCCTCCGGGCTCGAAGGGGGATCCCATGACCGAGATCGGCCGCGCCCGGCAGGTGTCTCGGCCGGGCGCTCCCGGGACAGCACGGTGACACCCAGGGGTTGAGGGCTTGTCAGCGCCTCTGGAACGCTGACACAAACAGAAAATGGACGTGAACCGGCAGTCGATGATGCCGGTTGGTGAACGGGGGCACGTGATGGGCGACGGTTTCAAGACCAATCCGGAGATGCTCAAGACCGAGGGGAAGAACTTCTCCGAGATCGGCAGGGATTTCTACCAGGCGACCACCAGGCTGAAGAACGGCCTGGCCGCGCAGGGTGACGGTGGAGGCGGCGGAGGCGGAGCGCCGAAGGAGACGACGGTCTCAAGTGTCGCGCAGGACGCCTGGAAGGGCCTGACGACCCTGAGCGACAAGGAAGGCACCCCACCGTGGGGTGACGACGAGCTCGGCGAGAAGTTCGGCGTGGTCTACGAAGGCCTGCGCGACGGCATGACGGACTCGATGGAGCACCTTGCCACCAAGCTCAACGAAATCGGCAAGGCGTTGGGGCGGATGGCGAAGAACCATGCGGAGAACGAGGACTTCAACGACGCTCTGATCAAGGAGCACAAGCCGGAGAACCAGTTCGGCGGCGAGGTGCGGATCCTGAAGCCCGCGAGCAAGTGACAGCCAACTGGCTCGCTTCACCTCCGAGTTCCCTCGCATGACCACGCCTGACCCACAGCCGCCGCCCCTTCTCTGACAGGAGAGAGTCCGTGTCGCATCCCGACGCGCCCCAACCGGTACAGCCCGTCCCCGCCACTGCCGAAGAGGCACTGGCTGCCGCTCGCACCCGGTTCGAAGTACTGGACCTGGAAGGAAACCCGGCGCCGTTGTACGTGGTGGAGTTCGACATCGGCTTCCTCATCCACGCCGTCATGCCCCCACCGCCGCCCGGCACTCAGGCGCCGTTGGGTGGCAGTCACATGGTGATCTCCAAAAGCGACGGAGCCGTCACCTATGTCCCCAACTTTCCGCCGGACTCCGCGATCGAGCTGTACCGCAGCCTGCGCCGGTCCAATAGCTAGGGCTGCCGCCTGAGCAGCAGAGAAGCAGGGCCCTTCCGCCAACGGTGAGGCGGAGGGGGTCGGTCGGCTCACAGGGCCGGGACGACACGAATTACATGGGCGACAACGGGGGTTCTTCGTCATGGCTTTGATGCTGCCGAACGCACTTGAGTGGGTTCTCGAGATGTGTGGCTTCGAATGGCCCACAGGCAACGAAGACAAGATGATGGAGTGCGCCAATACCTGGCGCCAGTTCGCCGCTGATGTGGAGAGCCTCCAGGCCCGTGGCGTAAGTGCCGCCGGCAACGTCCTCGCCGAGAACGCCGGCGACTCCATCGAGGGCTTCAACAAGACCTGGGAGAAGTTCGGCGGCAGCTCGGGCTACTTCGACGACGCCCGCCAGGGCGCCGAGCTGATCGCCATCTGCATGGACGCCGCGGCGATGCTCATCATCGGGCTGAAAGTGGCGGTGATCGCCCAGTTGATCATCCTGGCGATCGAGATCATCGCGGCCCAGGCCGCCGCTCCCTTCACCCTGGGTCTGTCCGAGCTCGGCGCGATGGGCGCGGCCGCCGCCACGCGGATGATCCTGCGCAAACTCCTCAAGGAGATAGCCCAACAAATCTTGCAGGCGGTGTTGGAGACCGCCAAGGAACCCTTTGTCTCCGCTCTGGAAGCCATGGTCTCCGACGTGGTCGCCCAGACCGTCGAGCAGAACTTCGGCAAGCAGTCGGGCTACGACCTGGGCCGCACCGCCAAGAAGGGTTACGAAGAGGGCAAGGATGCCCTGAAGAACTCCGGCTCCACCTTCGGCGAGTCCCTGCGCGACGGTGCCGGCTCCCGCGCGGGGCATGGCGCCCGCCACGGGCTCACCAACAGCGGACACGACGGCGGCGGCGATGGCGACGGCGCATCGGACTCCGGCAACGACAGCACGTCGGACTCCAACGATTCGTCGTCAGCCAGCAACTCATCGTCCAGCGACAGCAGTTCGTCCGGCAATTCCCCCAGCTCCGCACATTCGTCGAACTCGCCGAGCTCGTCCAACTCGTCGTCGAACGACAGCAGTTCGTCGAGCAACTCCCCGAGTTCCAGTAGTTCGCCGAGTTCCAGCAGCGGCGACTCCGGGCGCAGGGCACCGGATATCGGCGGTCCGTCGTCCTCGTCTCCGTCGAGCGGTTCGGACAGCTCTTCGTCGAGCCCGTCCTCGTCGTCCGATGGCCCGTCGGCTTCGAGTTCGCCCTCGTCTTCCTCAAGTACGCCGTCCCACAGCAGCACGGACAGCACCGGCAGCCCGGACTCGTCGGACCCCTCGTCGCCCTCGTCCTCACCAAGCCGTGGCTCCGACGCACCCAGCCCCTTCGACGTGGGCACCCAGGCATACAACGACAGCATCAGTCGTCCTGGGGGCGACGAATCGTCCACTCCTGACTCGTCTCCGGACTCGCCCACGCCGTCCGCCACGACGAGGCCGGACGCCGAGGGCGGTCCGGCCCCCGACACCACCCCTGACTCCGCCCGTCCGGACAGCACACCGGACGCCCCGCCGAGCACCGCACCGGGCAACGAACCGTCGATGCCCGCCAACTCCTCACCCATCGAGGCCCCGGGCACCACGCCGGATGCCGATGGCTCCTCGGCGCCGGACACCACTCCGGACAGCGCTCGCCCGAGCCGCCCGGAAGGCGTCGACGTCCAGACCCCGGAGCAGGGCGCGTCGATGCCGGACCCGCGCAACACCGAGCCCGCGCCCATGCCGTCCCCGCCGCCGGAGGCAGACGGCCCCGAGGCCGCGCCGGCCCCGGCTCCCGACCACTCCCGCCCCGAACCGGGCGTGCACCAGGTCGACCGCGACGCGGTCACCACCATGCCCGCACCGGCCCAGGGCCCCATGCCGGGCGACTCCCACGACGGCAACAACGACAACCAGAACCAGGGCAGCGGCCGGGTGTCCATGCCGAGCGGCGCCATGCCCGGCAACACGCCCACCGCACACCCCAGCCCTGGTCAGGGCCACGCGCCGACACCGTCGACACCGACCCCGCATGACCCGGACGACGAAAACGTCGGCCTCATGAGCACCACCGCCACGGCGGCGCCCCCGACCCCCGGTACACAGCACGGTGAGGCGGGCATCCCGCAGCAGGCGGCCCCGTCGTCCGGGACGCCCTCAACGTCGACCCCGGGTGCCATGCCACCACCGGCGGCCGGCCCCATCCCGACGCAGGCGCCGGCGGCAGGCAACCCCACGACGACACGGCGGGCCACCACGCCCAGCGCCACGACGCCGCGTACGGAACAGCCGAGCACCAGGCCCACCACGCCGTCGCGGGACACTCAGCAGAACCGTCCCGCATCGCCGCCGCGCACCGAGACGCCGCACAGCGGGACACCGAGCCGCCCGACCACGCAGCCGCGCACTGACACGCCGCGTACCGAAACGCCCAGCCGCCCCACCACACCACCACGCACTGACACGCCGCGCACCGAGACGCCTGGGCACCCGACCACGCCGCCCCGCGGCGAGCAGCCGACGAACCGTCCGACGGACCAGCAGTCACCGGCCGAGTCCCCCACTTCCGCGCCGAACGACCAGGGGATGCCGGCACCGAACCCTCAACAGCCGGACAGTCAGCAGCCGGACGCCGCCCACCAGACGCCCGATCAGAACCAGCCCCTCGCTGACGACAGCGCGCCCGAGCAGCCCACGGCGCCTCTGCCTCCGCCCCAGGCAGACAACCTTTCGGACATCCGTGACGGCCTGAACGTCCCGTTCGAAGGCCTGACCACACCCGACCCCGCCCATCAGCAGGATCTTGAGAACGCCCACCCGAGGAACCCCGACGGCACCCCGCAGGTGTACGCGGACCCGCGGCAGGGAAACTGGGCCGGTCTGCAGAACGACGGCGGCGTGGGGGTGCCCGGCCGGTCCAACAACTGCGCCGACTGCACCCGCTCGTTCCTCGAGACATGGTTCGGCCGCCCGACGGTGTCCGCCCCGCGCACCCTGGACCTCAATGCGGACGGCAGCCTGAACACCTATTCCGCGGAGCGCGACTCGGTCGACAACCAGGCGCGTTGGGCCGGCGCACCCAGCACGTTCGCGGGCAAGGACCATCCCAACCCGTACGCACGTATCGCCTACGAGCTGTCGCAGGCCGGGCACGGCTCGGCAGCCGTGATCGGCGTCAACTGGCCCGGCGGTGGCGGCCATGCCTTCGCCGCTGTCAACCACAACGGTCAGGTCCTGTTCGTCGACGCGCAAACAGGCGTCGTCAGCGAGACTCCGATTCACCTGGGCGCCCAAGAGGTCTTCTACACCCCACTGGACGCCAATCGGAATCCGATCACGCCGTACTTCCTGACCCCGTCGACGCCTCAACCGTCCACCCAGAACGCGAACGACAGCAGCACCGACACCGCATCACCGTCGACGACCCCGGAATCCTCCACCACGCCGGAGACGACACCGGCCCCCGAAACGACGCCGACCCCGGAGACGACGTCACCGCAGAACGAGAACACCTCTGCGGACACGCACACCACCCCGGACACGCACCCCACGCAGGCGTCCAACAACCCGGATCGGGTATCCGAGCCCGCCCCGGACACGGACTCCACCACGGACCGGGACTCGGAAGCGACCCAGGACTCGGACGCGACGGACCAGGACAGTCCGCAGCCCGACAACGCGCAGGGCACGGAGGACACGCAGGACAACCAGGAATCCCAAGACCCTCAGGATTCCCAGGACACCCACGACACCCACGACACCCAGAACCCTCAAGACACCGACCAGCAATCGGAGTCGAGGGAACCGGTCTTCCCGTCCACCGCCACGCGCCCCTCCGGTCCGCCGGATGGTTACGACGACCCCACCGACGCCGACCACCGCGCGCAGCAGGAGGGCTTCCCGCGCAACGAGGACGGCTCGTTCCAGCAGGCCCCTGACCCGCGCGAGGGCACCTGGGTCGACGACATCCGCGGTCAGAACCCCGACGAGTCCGGTCGCGACGTCAACTGCCCCGACGGATCACTGGCGTTCGTCGAGTCGTACGCGGGCAACCCCACGGTCGCCGCCCGTCGCAGCCCGAATGGGGACGGCACCCCCGCCGACACTCCCGAGCCCAACGGCCGTGACCGTATCGAAAGCGCCCTGGGCGCCGAGTTCGATGACTTCGGCGACGGCCGCGACGCGTACAACAACCTGGAGACCACCCTCCTCAACGAGGGCCACGGCTCACAGGCCGTGATCATCACCCAGAACACCGACGGCCGTGCCCACGCCTGGAACGTGGTCAACCACAACGGCCAGATCGTCTACGCCGACCCGCAGACGGGCCAGAGCAGCACCACCCCGCTCCACAGCGGCAACAACGGCGTCTTCGCGATCCCGCTGGACGCCAACCGTCGCCCCGTCGACACCACCACCCGGCCCACCACGCAACACCAGAGCCAGACCACACCTGCCGATACCGACCACACAGCGCCCCAGCGCCCGGCCGGTTCGCCCCCTGAGTCCAACGACCCCAGCGCGGAAGCCACTCGCGAGCGGCGCAACCAGAGCCTTCCCGACCCGGAAGGACGGACCGATTCGCAGGCGAACCTTCCTCCGGACAAGGCACAGGGCGACCTTCGAGACGCGCACGACGTCCATCGGATCGGTCTGGACCCGGTCCGGGCACAGATGCAGCAGTGGGCCCAGCCGCAAGGCGACCCGCCCCAGGTGCGAGTGCCCTTGGCCGACGTACTGCGGGAATCCATCGATCGCCGCCAGGCGCACGCGGTGTCGGCGCAGCGCGTGCGGGAAGCCCGGCAGGACTACGACAAGGCGATCAAGGAAGTCACCGACGCCAAGGCAGAGCGGACCAGGGCGGCGACCGCGGAGCGGAAAGCCAAGACCGACGCCGCGAAGCAGGCGGCGCAGGCCAAGCGGACGGCGGCGGATCAGCGGCTCGCCCATGCCCAGCAGGCTCTCCCTCAGGCTGAGGCCGCCCACAAGGCAGCGATGACGGCGCACCGGAATGTTCCGATGCCGTCGACAAACTTCACCGACAGCGATCTTCGGAAGCATCTCGATCCCACGTGGTCGCAGATGAACGACGGCCAGCGGTACGCCGCGATCGCCACTCTGGCCCGCATCAGTCAGTCCTTCCATGCCAACAACGCCGTTGGCATGAGCCCTGACCGGGCCGCGAACAACGACGCGTACGGCGACGGAAAGTTCCACGAATCAGCGGCTGCCTGGCGACGTGAACTCGCATCGCACCCGGACGGGACGGTCCTTCGGGATGTGGAGGACCTCAAGCGGCTGCTAGAGGAGACGGAGCGCAATGCGCCCGACCTCTCCGGCAAGAATTACGCGGTCGTGGAAGTTGTCGACCCGGACACCAAGGAAAGTCACTACATCGTCGATTCGTCGGTTCCCCCTGCCGTGGACGGCGCCAATCCGCGGCACTCCGAGTCCCACATCCTCAATTGGATCGACCAGCTCAACGAGAATCGGGCAGCTCAGGAGCAGGCCAAGGTCGAGGTCAAGGGCCTCTACACCGAACGTGAGCCTTGTGGCCTGCCCACCACCGAATCCGGTCATCCCACCGGCCACGCCAACTGCTCCAAGGCGATCAACGATTCCCAGGCGATGAACGGTGTTCCCGTCTACTACAGCACGACCTATCGAGCGGACCCGGAACTCAAGAAGCTGAAGGCGGCCGAGCCGGGCAGGCTGCGGGACGAGGAAGGCAAGACCGATTCGCAAATCAGGACTGCGCTCGGCAGGTACCGCACGCCGAACCAGCACATCCAAGACGCGGAGATCAAGCAGCACCTGAAATTCGTCAACGAATTGGCCCAGGCACTGGCGAACCAGGGCCAGAACACACCGCAGGCCCCCACGCCCGACCAGAACACACCGCCCACCCAGGCACCTCAGTCGGGCCCATCCCATCCCACGGACCCCCACCGCACACCCCCGTCGGACCCGGCCGGCACAGACCGCAGGCCCCCCGCCGGCCCCGCAGGCACGGACCGCAGGCCCCCGGCGGACCCGGCCGGCACGCCGACCACCCCTCCGACCGACAGCGAGGGCACACCTTCGGGGCGCCTCGCGAGCGTCAACTCCCCGGTGGACAACGGGACTGCGGGCAACGGAACCTCCGCACCGGCGGACTCGCAGCGCTCAAACCGCGACGTTCCGCAGACGGACACCGGACTCGCGGGCGTGGGAGAGCCCCCGCGCCCCACTACCGGCGCCACGGGGGCGAGCGAGCAGGCCGGCGCCCCGAACCCGTCCGACGGCGAGCCTCGCGAGGGCTCCCCCGCCTCGGACAGCCAGCCGGAAAAGCGTGGCCGGTTCAAGCAGATCTGGCAGTCCATGACCGGGTCAGGCCCGGTCGAGCCCACCGAGATCACCACTGAGGTGGACCAGCCGCGCTTCGGCAACCACAAGAAGCTGCCGGAGTTCCAGCCCGACGTTTACGGCACTCCGCTGGACCGTCCCGACGGGACGCGCGTGCCGCTGTTCGACGGTCCTCCGTCGCGTGAGCAGACGCAGCAGGGTGCCATCGGCGACTGCGGCATCATCGCCACCCTGGGCGCCCTCGCGAGCAGGTACCCGGATCTTCTCCAGGACATGATCCGGGAGACGGAGGACGGCAACTATGAGGTCCGCTTCCACGAGGTCGCGCGCAACAACTACGGCAACCAGGCTCCGACCGGGCGCATCCTGACCGTGCGGGTCACTCCCGACGTGCCCGTGTACAGCGACTTCCCCAACACCACCGCCTACGCCGACGCCAACGGGGTGGGTGTGGCCTGGCCGGCGATCATGGAGAAGGCCATCGCGGGCCTGGACCAGTTCTGGGACGACAAGAAGCGCGAGCACCAGTCGCAGTTGCCCCGCAACAGGGACTTCGACGACAACCTGCTGACGGGCTACTCCCGTATCGGCCAGGGCTCCACATCCGGCGACCGTGCCGAGCTGCTCGCCCAGCTCACCGGACGTACGTCGGAGAACCACGATTTCCCGACGAACTACGACATGAACGGCCGCAGCCCGGAAAAGCAACTCCTGGCCCACCTGCGGGAACTCACGGAAAGCGGCAGACCGGTCGTTATCGGCACCCAACCGAGAGGCACGGGCGTGGAGAACAAGATGGAGAAGGGCCTCCTGAGTTCCCACGCCTACGAGATCGTCTCGGTCGACGACAAGGGCCTGATTCAGTTGCGCAATCCGCACAACGAGGACGATCCCCAGCCGCTGACCATCAAGGAATTCATGAAATACTGCAGCAACCAGTACGCGTCTCTGGAGGATGAGAAGTGAGTAGTGCCGACACGATTGGCCTCTGGCACGGGATTCAGCGAAATACCGGGAACGCGAGCTTCGCAGTGAACGATATCTACAGAGAGCCCGACGCCTCGGTCAGGGTTCTGCTCAGGGTCGTCGCCACCGAAGTGCAGCATCACACCCTCCGCATTGGTGAGACCTTCCCCGTGCGCGACGAGACATGGAAACTCGCCGAATTGACGGGTTGGCCGAGCGACGAGGACTGGACCGTGGTGCTGCGCCGCGTCACGCCTGCCCCGGCCTGATACCGCCACCGCCCGCTTCTGGGCCACACCGCCGGCCCGGAGCACGCGACAGCAATGGCCCAGTCCCTTCGCACGCGGCCACACCTAGGGTCGACGAGTCATCGCGCAACTGAGGAGGGGCACCGTGCCCGAGCCAACCACCGACACCCCCGGAATCCCGGAGGAAGAGATCGCCGGTCGCGTCGGCGCATGGTGGCGTGCGGGTGGGCGCGGTGGCCAAGTGGCCTTTCTTGTCGCTGCGGACGGCCATGACGCGTCGGCCGTCATGCGGGAGACGCACGAGCACGTGCCCGGCAGTGTGGTCGTCGACGCCACCGGTCTCACTGCCGAGCAGGTCATGCAGCAGGCCCTTAAAGCGCTCGGAGTCGATCTGTCCGCGGACAAGCGGGACGACTGGCGTTTCGCGCTCGGCTCGTGGCCCGAGGAGCGGTTGCTGCTGGTCGTCAACGCCCATCGTGCCGGGCCGACACGGCGGTCGTACGAGCCCGAGCGGCTGGTGACCCAGACTCTTCCGTGGCTGGCACGTGGCCAATTGGCCGTAGTGGCCCATGTGGTTCCCGAGTTGCTTCCGGCCCGCGTTGATCCCAGGGCGGTGTTTCGGCTGTCCGCGACGGCCATCGAACCTCGGCCGGCGGCAACAGCGTCCGTTGCCGTGCGGGCGTTGGCACTGGCCGAGCCCCGCTTGGTACCGCTTCCCGTCTGGGCCCAACTTGTCGCCGGGCTGAGCGGTGAAGCGGCATCCGAAGACGAACTCACCGCATTCGCGAGGGAAGAGCCCGGAATTGTTCGGCTCGGACCTCTCGGGGTTTCCTTTGTCGACGAGAACCTGGCCGAGACCTTGCGTCGGGAGATCGACTCTGCCGAACCCTCTCGTGTCCATAGGCATGTGGTTGCTTGGCTGATGGACTCGGCTCCGGGTTTTCGCCACCCAGAGGGGTGGGCCAGGCACGGTGCCGTCGGCCTGTATGCCGCCACCGGGCTCGCCATGCACGCCGTACAGGCGGGAATGTACGACGAAGTCCTTCAGGACGGACGTGTCATCGCCAATCTGCCGCAAACGGCGCTCATGGACGCGGCACGAAGCATCACCTTCCTCATCCCCGGAAACACAGCCGCCGCCGACGCGCTTCATCTGTGGGGGTGGGGAGTCACGCCACAGCACCAGACGGAGTGGGCCGCGTGGCTGCACTTGATGGCCTTCTCGCGCGGGGATCACGCATTCGCGTCGGGTGTGGCCTCCTCAGGCGTTGCACTGCCCTGGCGAGTCAAATGGGCACATTGGCGCCCGCCGGGTGGATATCACGCACGCTTTCTCCGGGCCGGAAAGTTCGCCGCGACGGCGGAAGTGCGATGGCGGGGACGAGCCGCCATCGCCGGTTTGCAGCGGCGGACGGAGGACGGGGAACAGCAGTCGTATGTCTCGATCCGGGACGCGGAAACGGGAGACCGTGTCGCAGAGCCTTGGGAAAACGCCGAGATTCCGGAGGAGAATCGTGCGGATCTCGCCTGGCCCGACTCACCCGGGGACGACTCCGCATCACCTGAGCGTGTTCAGGAGTTGTTCGCCTCGTCGTCCCCCCGCCGAAGGGACAGCGCTTTTGTGCTGCCCTGCGAGCCACTGGCCGTACATGAAGTCGTCGTCTTTGGCGGCGATTTGGGACTGATCGCCCTTCAGCCCGCGCGGGGCGTGGACATCTCCGATTTCGGCGCGCGGCAGCAGCCTCTGAGCGATAGTTACGCGGACGCGGGCCTGAGCAGTCCGCTCGATGCGCCGGCTCCGGGTCGCGAGGACCTCATCGATCTGTTCGGCGAGGACGACATCTTTCCCATCGAGGCCGAGGATCTCCCGGATGGCCTCACCCACGGGGCGACGCGCGAACTTCTCCTGGAGTTCGGGCTGCCGTACATGTGGGACGAAGGAGGCATGGGGATCTTCCCCTGCGGGGACTGGGAGTCCGACGTTCTCGACGAACTCCCCTGCTGGCCCGAAGGGATCGAGCCCGTTGCCGAAACCGGTCCCTTTTTCCAGATCGGCAAGTGGATGGGCGCCAAGCTCGTCATCGACGGCCCCACCGGACACATCCTGCGCGTCCCGACCGGGCCCGACGAGGAGTATCTCGCCGCTCTTCCCGCCGCGCACAGCCTCGACAACTTCCTCACCATGGTGGTGCTGTGGGTCACAGGGCTGCGCACCCGGAGCATTCTGCCCCCGGTCGCCGAACGGGGGCAGCTCCCGTACTGGGTCCTCGGGGAGCTGGAAGATGTCGAGGAGCAGGGCGGCAACCAGCCCGCCTGGGCATACGTACTCCACAACGAGTGACGTCGATCAGCCGGAGAGGCGGGCGACAAGACGCCTCAGCCCCTCCTGGCAGTTGACCCCCGTCTGGAGCGCCTTCCAGGCCTGGGCAACCTGCAACTCGGACAGGTCGGGGAAGGTCTCATCGATCCGTGTACGCAGATCCGGCATGGGCCTGGTGCCGATCAGGTCCTCGGGGCCCATCGTGGCCATCAGCCCTTCGATCGCTGGGCGGTCGGCCTCGGTCGGAAGGTCGGCCAGGACCAGCGCCACCACGTCCACGGCCGCGAACTCCCGTGCCGCCGCCTCGTCCTTGAACAGCTCGTCGACGACCCCGCCGATGTGCACGAAGGGGGCGAGCACGCGCACGAGCCCGTTCAGGTCGGGGCCTGCGCGCAGGCGTTCGCGCTGGCGGTCCCGCCAGGCGCGCAGCACCTCACGGCCCAGGGGTGTGCGGCAGATGCCCGGGGTGCTGCGCCAGCTGTTGCGTTCCGCGTCCCGGTGCGGGCGATAGTGACGGTGGTAGGACACCCCCGCCTCCGGCAACCCTTCCAGCTCGAGTTCGGCGTGAAGCGCGCTGCGCAGCTCGCGGGCGAAGCGGGGGTCGGCGAGCAGCCGGCTCAGGTGCGGGCGCCGGTTCACGACCATGTGGGCGGCGCCCGGGCTGCCCAGTTTCGGCGGCGGGTCGGCCAACGGCACCCCGTGTGCGAGGAGTTCGTCCGCCAGGTCGAGCGGGATGGGAGCCCGCCTGCGGCCGGGCGCGGGATACGGCAGGCGCACCGGAACAGCGTCGGCGGCCAGGCGTGGGGCGAGGCGCACCGCCAGGTCGTACAGCTCGTCACTGCGCACCCGCGACGTCGGTTCGCTCGCGAGGAAGTCGTGCAGCAGACGGGCGGCCTCACCGGCGGGGAGTCCCGGGTGCTCGCCCGTCAACAGGGCCAGGGCGCCGCTGCGTCGGAGCAGCGACAGCCAGTCCTCCGTACCGTTCGCGTCGTCAGGGATCAGCCGCAGTACGTCGTGCACCGTCTCCGGGCGTCGCTCGACCAGCAGCTCCAGGGCCTTCCCCTTCAGGGCGTCGGCCCAGAACTTGTCCGTGTCGCCCGCGCACAGCCCGGTCCTCGGCACGATGTCCGCGAGCAGTGCGGCCACTTCGGACTCGGGATTCGCTCCCGCCGCCCGGGCCACCTTGCGCAGATCCGCGGCCATGCCCGGATACAGGTCGTGGGGCGTGTGTACGCGTCGCACCAGTACGTCGCGGAAGCGCCGGAGCTGGTCCGGCGAGACCACTGCGCCACGGGGAGCCAGCTCCTTGGCACGCGCGCGTACCGCCCCGGTCGCCAGCGCTCCATGGTCAGCGAAGGTGGCGTATCGCGCGTCAAGCCATCGCTCGTCGGGCTTGGTGTGCTGCTCACGCTCGGCGTTCCTGGCGCGTGTGAAGTACCCGGTGGCGTGCTCCTGGTGCTTTCCGCCCGCCTTCAGGCACATGTCGGCGAGTTCGTCGAGGACGGCGGGGAGGAACCTGGGTGCCGTCGCGGCCAGGTGCGCCAAGTCGCCGTCCAAGAGGGACTTGTAGAGAGTCGGGCTTCCCCAGAGGCTCCAGCCGAAGGCGTAGACCGCCTCCAGGGCCTCCTGCTCCCGGCCGGGGTGCGCCGCCATCAGCCGCTCGGGAAACGTGGGTTCGGTGTCTCCGGGAACCCGGATGCCGGTGGCGAAGGTGTCCGTGAGCGCCCAGTCCTCCTGCGATGCCACAAACGCATCCCAGTGGCGTGCGAAGGAGGCCCTCAGGAGAAGCGTCATGGTGTGGTCGTCGGGGTGGACGTACGTCCGCGCGATCAGCGCCGCCTCGTCGGCATCCGGCGCGGGCGGCGGGTCTGCCACCGGCTCGACACCGGCGTCGTCGAATGCCTCGCGCCATACGGGGTCGGACTCGGCGAGAGCCATGGGCACGCGCGTACCTGCGGTGGCCCAGGCTTCGGCCTGCACACGCGCCTGCCTGCGGTGCCCGGTCAGCGCCCGCCGCAGCCGGTACAGCCGGCGTACGCCTTCGCTGTCCGCGAGCCAGTCGGGTATCTGCTGAAGCTTCTTGCCGCGTGGATTGCGGTAGATGACCTGGAAGCCGTCGTCCAACTCGGCGGTGTAACCGTCCACTTCGTAGCGCCGGCCCATGTTCCGGTACTCCTCCCCCGTCTTGGCTGTCTCGGCCGTCCTTGCCGTCCGATTAGGCGCGTCCGTTACGTACTCTCAGGCCGGGGCAGCCGCGACGCGGCGCAGCACCACGGTCCAGTCGTCCTCGCTCGGCCAACCCGTCAACTCTGCGAGCCGCCACGTCTCATCGCCCACCGGGAAGGTCTCACCCAGGCGGAGGGTGTGACGCTGCACTTCGGTGGCGACGGTCACGAGCAGGGCCCTGACCGATGCGTCGGAATCCCTGTTGATGTCCTGCACCGAGAATCTGGCGCTCTCGGTACGTCGCTGAATCCCGTGCCAGAGAGCAATGATGTCGCGACTACTCACTTCTCGTCCTCCAAAGACCTCGCATGCGTACCTACGCGAAGAGGCGTGGCGCATTGTCGGCAACGCGCCACGCCACCAAGGCGATGGGGGTCGGTCAGAACAACCCGTGCCACATCTGCTCGACGATCACCGACCACCAGTTCCTCGGGTCGTCCAGGGCCGATGCGTCGATGGCGACGAGCTGCTCCTGGAAGTCGGCGACGGCCTTGCCCGCCATGACCGGGTCGAGCGCGATCATCTCCTCGCGTGTGGTGTCCAGGAGCGCGAGGGAGCGGGCGAACGCGGACACGGAGGCGTTGACACGGCGGCCCGCGCCGGTTTCCGGAGTGACGGCCCAGAGCTGGCCGACCGGCTCACCCTCCAGATCGGACCCCGTGCACTGGACGGTGATCAGAGCGATCCCGTCGGTGCCGATCCTGACGTGGCCCTCCAGGAACGCGAGGGTGTCGGCGCTCGCCTGGGAGCCGACCTCGCGCAGGTGCGCGGCGGCATTGCCGAACAGGCCGGCCGGAAGCTCCGCCTCCGGGCTGTCGGCCGTGAAGAAGAACGGGACGACGGTCGGAAGCCCGGCCCATGTCAGCGTGGCCTTGGCGGCCTCGGGGAGCGGGGTGCCCGCCACGTCGTCGGCGTCGTAGCGATGTACGTCGTCGGCGCCGAAGGCCTCCGTCAGCTCGCGGCCCAGGGCAGCATCGCTGAGCGGCTCGGCCGGCTCGACGTCGGTCGGCACCGGCGCCCGGTGCGGCCGGGGCGGCGGCTGCTGTCCCGCGATCTGGTGCACCTTCTCGACGTGCTGGATCAGCCCGGTGATCGCCTGGGCGCGCTCCTCGCCCCGCACTCCGTACTCATGCGTGCAGGAGAACCGGGCGTTGGGGAAGCGACGGCCGAGCAGCATGCCCGGGTACCCGCCGGGGAGCAGGCTGGAGCTGAGGTCGGTGTGGATCGCGACCACGTTCTTCGCGGGGACGCCGAGGTCTTCGACCTCCACCAGAGCCTGGTACTCGGAGTGCGGCTCTCCGGGGGCGGAGTTCTTGACGAGGCTGGTCTCCTCGCCGGTGCTCGGGTCGACATAGGTGAGGACCGTGGTGTTGCCGGGGCCGGTGACCGGCGGCTGCGCGGGCGGCGCGGTCTCCTGACCGTCACCGTGCTCTTGCTGATACCTCCGCACGACCTCCTCGACCGGCACGGACGGCCAGGTGCTCAGCTCGCCAGTGCGGCGGTCGACCACACCGCAGGAGTGGCCGATCGTGGCCGGCGGCCGGCGCTTGCCCGTGACCGGGTCACGCTCGATCGGCGGGGCCACGGCCCACACCACCCAGCCCAGGTCGAACTCCTGCATCCGCACCTCACGGCGCTCCTGTCCCTCGGGGTTGAGCCACCCCTCGGCGGTCGCGAGCGCCTGCTCCTGGCTGATCACGGGAACTCCCTTTGAGTCTTCGGGTGGACGGGGCCGGTGCGGCCGGGGTCGATGCCCGGCACGCTCCGCGGTCCTCGTCCGAGTGGGCCTGGGTGCAGGCGGTCTGATGCGGGCGCCTTCGAAAGGCTTCGGGCCTTTGAGGCTTTGAGGCTAACGGTCTGCGGTGGGTGGGTGTCAGGCGGTCGGGTGGGCATCGGGCCCGGGGGCTTGTGGAGCCTGTGCGGCTGCCGGCTGGGGCTCGGGGGCCTGTGCGGGCTCGGGCTCGGCTGCCCGGGGGGCGAGTACGGAGCGCCGGGCGGTCGTGGCGTAGGGCTGCGCCGGTCGGAGCCGCAACGCCTTCACACCGCTCGCCGTGGCCACGAGGAGGATGCCGTCGAGGGAAAGGTCGGTTCCCGTGAAGGGCGTGGCGGAGATCAGGGCCGTGACGATCTTCTCAGCGCCCTTCTGCTCGCCGCGACGCCAGACGCGTACATAGTCGGCGCCGCGGCTGAACCCGAGCGGCCCCGTGGCGCGCTCGTCATCCGAGGGGCGCAGGATCCGGGTCGGGTCGGCATCGAGGACGGAGCCGGTGGCGAGGTCCTGCACCAGCAGGGCCGGGGCCTTGGGATCGTCGGCCTTCAACGGGCTTGAACCCGGGGTGCCTTGAGGCACCGTGCTCACGGCGACCGCGAGCGGGGCCGCCTCCGCGGCGCTGTCCGACGCGGCCGCGGACGGCGGCAGTGTGCCGACGGTCACGGCGTCGGCCCCGGCGACCGGCACGCTCCACAGGGTGTGCCAGGGAAGCTCGGGCACCATGCGGCGCAACACCGCCGCGTACTCCGGCAGTCCGTCTTCGACGAACGCGGTCTCCAGGAGCGCCGCTCGAAGGGTGGCGGGTGCCTGGGTGCGGGTGAGCAGCGGGGCCGTACGCAGATATGTGCGCGCCGGCGCGCCCAACTGCTCCGGGGGTACGGCCTCCACCGCGGCGCGCAACCGCACCGGATCGGCGTGGGCGAACAGGCCGGGGTCGGTGAGGAGCCGGGGGAGCAAACCGGCCTCCAGGGTGTGTCCCGCGATGTCATCGCGCACGTACGCCCCTGCCTTCGCCCAGTCCTGATCGGGTACGGCCTCCAGCAACTCCATGGCGATACGCGCCTGAGCACCCGGAACATCCGCAATGCCGGCCCGAACGGCCTCGCCGATGCCCGGGTGCGGCAATCCAAGGAGCGTCCGTTCGCCCTCGGGGATGCCTTCGCCGGCCCTCTCGATGGGACGGATGAAGGGGGCGGCGAGCAGCATGCCCCGCGCCATGTCCTCGCTCATGTCCCGTGCGGCGACGGCGGAGGCGAGCGGGGTCAGCAGGTGCACGGGCAGTCCGTCGCCCTCGGCAAGGGCGAGGGGCGCGAGGATCTGCCGCAGGGTGCGGGGGTGGATGTCGAGTCGCTCGGCGTGCAGATCGAGCACTTCGCCGACACTGCCGGGCAGTTGGCTCGCATCCGCCGGGTCGAACCCCTCCGGGTGCATCAGGATCGACTGCACGGCGAGATGCACGGTCAGGCGGCTGCCCGCGCCGTCTCCCGCGCGCCGGGCGATCACCTCGGCGAGCGCGCGCCGAGCGTCGGGCTCGGTCGTGAACGGCAGCTCCGGGGCGCCGAATTGGGGATGGAGCAGCGCCTCGGCCTGTCGCACAAGCCCTTCGGGGTCGGCCCACTCGGGTGCGTCGAGGTCGATGATCCGGGCCACGCCGGGCGGCAGGCCCTCGGCGAGCTCGACGGCGAACTCCCGGGGCACGTCGGCGAGAAGGCGTAGGGACTCGACGGCGGCGAGGGGCTTCAGCACGTCCCGCACCACATGCGCGGGCTCACCCGTCCCCCGCACCGGACCGGCCCGGTCCACATCCGGCACCACGATCGTCACCGGCCGCCCGGACAACGGGAGTTGACCGAGTTCGGGGAAGATGTCGGCGGTGCGGGTCGCGGACAACTCGTAGTGATCGGCGAGCAGCCACAGGGTCTGCGATGCCGTCAGCCCGGCGACGCTCGGCACCGCGGGTGCGGGCAAGTCCGGAGGCACGGTCGCCGGATCGAGCGCGTCCAGCGCGAGCCCCTTGCGGTACTCCGGGTCGCAGAGCATCAGAAACCCCGTGAGCAGCCGCGAACACCCGGTGCCCGGACTTCCGGTCAGGATGACCACCCGCGGCGTACCCGGCCGCTCCGTCCGCCACGCGGTGAGCGCGCGCAGCGCGGCATTGCGCCCCCCGATGTAGGGGTGCGGCTCATGGGTCCTGGTCCGGTCTGGGGCCTGGGTCGGGCTGGTCATTGTCTCCCCGTTGTCCTGTCCGTCCGGCACCGTCAAGTCGTGTTGACCGTACGCCGTTCATCCTAGGGGCGTCGTACGAGGTGGAAGGTGCGCCGGCGGCCTCACGGGTGCCTGCGATCACTCCGTGAAACAACCGCCCCAAGGCAAACCGATGCCCGCACAAGGCTCCCTTGGCGGGCTCCCTGTGCGGGCATCCTCCGGTCCGGCAACAGCCGGTTGCGCGTCAGTCCTCGTCAGCCGTCAGCCGCAGCGAGATCGAGTTGATGCAGTACCGCTGGTCGGTGGGGGTGGGGTAGCCCTCGCCCTCGAAGACGTGCCCGAGGTGCGAGCCGCAGCGGGCGCACCGTACTTCGGTCCGCACCATGCCGTGGGAGTTGTCGGGGATGAGCTCCACGGCGTCGGAGTCGCGGGCGTCGTAGAAGGACGGCCAGCCGCAGTGGCTCTCGAACTTGGTGTCGGAGCGGAAGAGCTCGGCACCGCAGGCGCGGCAGGAGTACACGCCCTCGGTCTTGGTGTCGGTGTATTCGCCGACGAAGGCGGGCTCGGTGCCGGCCTGGCGGAGCACCTGGTACTCCGCGGGGCTCAGCTCGGCGCGCCACTGCTCGTCGGGCTTGTCGATCTCGTACGGCATCAGGGTCCTCCTCAGCTCAGCTGCCCAGGCGGGACAGGATGGCGGGGCCGAGGTCGGTCACATCGCCCGCGCCCATGGTGAGAACAAGGTCACCGGGCTTCGCCATTCCGGCGATGACCTCCGGGACGGCGGCCTGGTCGTGCTCGGGGGTGACATCGGCGCCCGCGGCGCGCGCGGCGTCGATGATCAGGGCGCTGGTGATGCCGGGGATCGGGTCCTCACGGGCCGGGTAGATGTCCAGCACGACGGAGGCGTCGGCGAGGGCGAGCGCCTGGCCCATCTCCGTGCCCAGCTCCTGGGTGCGGGAGAAGAGATGCGGCTGGAAGACGACCAGTACCCGGGCGCCCTCGGCGGCGCCGCGGATCGCCTCCAGGTCGGCGGTCATCTCCGTGGGGTGGTGCGCGTAGGAGTCGATGACCTGGACGCCGGCCGCCTCGCCCTTGAGCTGGAGGCGGCGCTTGACGCCGGTGTACTTGCCGAGCGCGGAGGCGAGGTTGTGCGGCGCGAGACCCAGGGCGACGCCGGCGGCCAGCGCGGCGACCGCGTTGTGGGCGTAGTGCCGGCCGGGGACGGAGACCGTGAAGGTGAGGATCTTGCCGCTGGTCAGGGTGACGGTGACATCGCTGGTCAGGCCGCGGGGGTTGACCTTGAGGATGCGGACGTCGGCGTCCTCGGACTCGCCGTAGGTGACGACCTCGATGTCGTAGCGGCCGGAGATCCGCTCGGTCAGCTCGCGGGCGCCGGGCTGGTCGGCGGCGATGACCAGGGTGCCGCCGGGGCGGATGCGGCCGACGAAGGTCTCGAAGGACTCGTAGATCTCGTCCATCGAGGCGTAGTTGGCGTGGTGGTCCAGCTCCACGTTGAGGATGATGGCGACCTCGGGCGCGTACTTGTGGAAGCTGCGGTCGCTCTCGTCGGCCTCGGCGACGAAGATCTCGCCGGTGCCGTGCTCGGCGTTGGATCCCGGGGCGTCGAGGTCGCCGCCGATGGCGTAGGACGGCTTGAGGCCGAGGGCGCCGAGGGAGACGGCGAGCATGGAGGTCGTCGTCGTCTTGCCGTGGGTGCCCGCCACCGCGATGGGGCGCAGGCCGTCCATGAGGGAGGCGAGGGCGTCGGAGCGGTGCACGACGGGGATGCCGCGCTCATGGGCGGCGGCCAGCTCGGGGTTGTCGGGGCGGATCGCGGAGGAGACGACGACGCTGGTGGCGTCCTCGGCGAGATGCCCGGCGGCGTGGCCGATGTGGACCGTGGCGCCGAGGGCGCGCAGGGCCTGGGCGGTCGCGGAATCCTTGGCGTCGCTGCCCGCCACGTGGGCGCCGCGCTGCGCAAGGATCTTGGCGATGCCCGACATACCGGCTCCGCCGATGCCGATGAAGTGCGGCCGGTCCATCGAGGCTGGGATGGCGGGTGCCATGGTGCGTCTCCCTGATCGTCGATCATCGCGAGCGGTGTGCTGCCGTTCGGTCGTGCTGTCGATGATTCTCGCACCCGGCACCGACAGAACCGGTCCGCGGACCCCGGCCGGGTGTCCGCTCCGGCGCCGGGACCGGTGGTCAGCGGCGGATCAGGCCCTGTGCGGTGGCGGCGGCGACCGCGGACGTACGGGAGTCCACGCCCAGCTTGGAGTAAATATGGACGAGGTGGGACTTGACGGTCGCCTGGCTGAGGAAGAGCTGTTTGCTGATCGCCGCGTTCGACAGGCCGTCGGCGACGAGCTGGAGGACCTCGGTCTCACGGCGGGAGAGCGCGGTGGCGGGGGTGCGCATCCGGTCCATGAGGCGCAGCGCGACGGTGGGGGCGAGGGCCGACTTCCCGGCGGCGGCGGTGCGTACCGCGGCGGCCAGCTCCTCCGGCGGGGCGTCCTTGAGGAGGTAGCCGGTGGCGCCGGCCTCGATGGCGGCGAGGATGTCGGCGTCGGTGTCGAAGGTGGTCAGGACGAGGACGCGCGGGGCGCCGGGGGCGGCGGCGATCGCGGCGGTGGCCTGTGAGCCGAGCATCCGGCCGCCGAACTGGAGGTCCATGAGGACCACGTCGACATCGAGCCGTGCGGCCAGACCGACGGCCTGCTCGGCGGTCGGTACGTCGGCGACGATCTCGAAGTCCTCCTCGGTCTCCAGGACGGCGCGCAGCCCGGCGCGGACCACGGGATGGTCGTCGGCGAGCAGCAGCCGGATGCGCCGGGGACGTGCGGGAGAGGCCGGGGGCTCCGGGGTGTCCGTGGCGGTCATGAGGCGGCCTCCGGTGCGGCGCCGGGCGCGGGCGCGGGGCAGGGCAGGGTGACGGCGACCGCCGTGCCCTCTCCCGGGGCGGACTCGACGACGAGGGTGCCCTGGAGGGCGCGAGCCCGGGCGCGCATCGCGGCGAGGCCGAAGCCGGTGCCGGGGACCGCGGCGGAGCCGGGGGCGGGCACCTCGGCGGGGACGAACCCGGTGCCGTCGTCGACGATGTCCAGCGCGACCTCGGTGTCCATGTAGCTGAGGGTCAGCTCGACGCGGCCCGCGGCGGCGTGCCGGACGGTGTTGGCGAGCGCGGACTGGGCGATGCGCAGCAGCGCCGCCTCGTACGGGGTGGGCAGGGCGGTGGGCGCGCCGGAGACCTGGCAGTGCACGGCGAGACCGGAGGCGCGGGCCGTGGTGGCGCAGACCCGTTCCAGGGCGGCGGGCAGCGACCCGGCCTCCAGGTCGGGCGGGCTGAGCGCGCGCACGAAGCGGCGTGCCTCTGCGAGGTTGTCGACGGCGGCGGTACGGGCCTGCCGGACGTGGCCGAGGGCGCTGCCGGGCCGCTCCGGCAGGGCGCGCTCGGCGGCCCGCAGCAGCAGCTGGATGCTGGACAGGCCCTGCGCGAGGGTGTCGTGGATCTCGCGGGCCAGCCGTTCGCGTTCGGCGAGCACACCGGCGGCGTGTTCGGCGTCGGCCAGTTCGCCGCGGGTCGCGGTGAGCTCCTCGATGAGGCGGCGGCGCTGTTCGCTCTCCCGGTAGAGGGCTTCGTACCCGAGGACGACGGCGACCGCGACGGCGGCACCCAGGGCCGGGCCGAGCACCGTACCGACGCTGAGGGTGTGGGTGTGCCAGCCGAATCCGGCGATGGCGGCGAGGGTGGTGGCCGCGACCGCGGGCAGGGCCCAGCGCCGGGGCAGCAGATGCAGCTGGACGAAGAACAGCGGGAAGGCCACCCAGACGCCGTCCGGGGTGAGGGCCAGCAGGACCAGCCAGACCAGGCCCAGGGCGGCGAGCCAGAGGGCGGCGGCGCCGGTGGAGGTGCGCAGCCGGGGCAGCCGGGGGCCGGTGACGTAGAGCGCGCACAGCGCCGCCGCGGCGGCGAGCACGGCGGGAGCGTCCGGGGTGCGGTCGGCCACCGCCCGTACGGCGGCGAGCGCGAGCAGCGCGGCCACCATCAGATGCAGGCAGCTGCGCAGGGCCCGCAGGACGGGGGTGAGGGAGTGAGCGGTCACGGCTTCTTCGGTCACGGCCCCTTCAGGCTAAGGGCCCCGTTCACCCGCGGCATCAACCAAAGGATTGACCGCGCAACGCACCTTTCGGCGCCGGCGGACCCCTCCCCGGCGCGATGCCGCGGCCCCGTCCGGGAGGCGACGGTGGGGACCAGCCGCCGGGCAGTCGGGTCCGGCGCCCCGAGCCGAAGAGGGCAGACCGTGTTCGTCGCCTGGAGAGACCTGAGATACGCCAAGGGGCGGTTCGCCCTGATGGGCACCGTCATCGTGCTGATCACGGTGCTGGTGGGTCTGCTGTCGGGCCTGACGGCGGGCCTGGGCCGGGAGAACACCTCGGCGGTCACCGGACTGCCGGCCGACCATCTGGTGTTCTCGGCGCCCGCCGGCGGCAGCAAGCTCGCTTTCACCGATTCGCGGCTGCCGGAGCGGACCGTGCGGGCCTGGGCGCGGGTGCCGGGCGTACGGCTTGCCGAGCCGCTGGGCATCACGACGACCCGGGCCGAGGCGGGCGGCCGGACCGCCGCGGTGTCGGCGTTCGGGGTGCGGCCCGGGTCCCGGCCGGCGCCGGAGCGGGTCGCCGACGGTGCGGTGGTGCTGTCCGGGAAGGCCGCCGCGTCGCTCGGGCTGCGGGCCGGCGGGCGGCTGACGCTGGGCGGGCGGACCTTCGAGGTCGCGGCGGTGTCGGGGACGGCGATGTACAGCCACACCCCGGTGGTGTGGACGTCGCTGGGCGACTGGCAACGGCTCGCGGGCGGCTCCGGACCGGCCGCGCACGACAAGGGCCCCGGCGGCGGCCCTGCCGGGGCAACGGTGCTCGCCCTCTCCACCACCGGGTCGGCCGGTCTGGCCGCCGCCGACCGGGAGCTGGGCACGAAGACCGTCACCACCGACGACGCCGTACGGGCCATCGGCTCCTTCACCGCCGAGAACGGTTCGCTCCAGCTGATGCGCGGCTTTCTGTTCGCCATCTCCGCGCTGGTCATCGGCGCGTTCTTCACGGTGTGGACGATCCAGCGCAGCGGCGATGTCGCGGTGCTGAAGGCGCTGGGCGCCTCGACCGGCGCACTGCTGCGGGACGCGCTCTGCCAGGCCGTCGTGCTGCTGGTGGCCGGGACCGCGCTGGGTACCGGCCTGGCGGCGGCGGTGGGCGCGGCGCTGGGCGGCACCGTGCCGTTCGTACTCGATCCGCCGACGGTGCTGGTCCCGGCCCTGATCATGATCGCGCTGGGCGCCGCCGGTGCCGCGCTCGCCATCCGCCGCGTCACCTCCGTCGACCCGCTGACCGCCCTGGGAAGTGTCCGATGAGCCTCGAACTGACCGATGTCACCCTCACCTACCCCGACGGCGACGCCCGGCTGACCGCGCTGGACCGGGTCTCGCTGACCGTGCCCGCCGGCGGTCTGACGGCGGTGATCGGGCCGTCCGGATCCGGGAAGTCCAGCCTGCTCGCGGTCGCCGCGACACTGATCCGCCCGGACCGCGGACGGGTGGTGATCGACGGCACCGACACGGCGGGACGCGGCCGCGCGGAGCTGACGGCGCTGCGCCGCACCACCATCGGCACGGTCTTCCAGCAGCCGAACCTGCTGCCGTCACTGACGGCCGCCGAACAGCTCCAGGTGATGGCCCATCTGGACGGCCGTCCGCCCCGTGCGGCGCGCTCCCGGGCGCGGGAACTGCTGGCGGCGGTCGGCCTGGCGGAGCTGGCGGACCGGCGGCCGCATCAGCTGTCCGGCGGCCAGCGGCAGCGGGTCAACATCGCCCGGGCGCTGATGAACGAACCCGCGGTGCTGCTGGTGGACGAGCCGACCAGCGCCCTGGACCACGAGCGGGGCGCCGCGGTGCTCGCGCTGCTGCGCACCCTCACCAAGGAGCGCGCCACGGCAACGGTGCTGGTCACCCACGACCCGGCGCATCTGGACGCGGCGGACGAGGTCGCCGAGGTACGGGACGGCCGGCTCCGCCCGCACCGCGGCATCCGCCGCTGATCTCCCGCCGCGCGGGCCGATCCCCGGCGTACAGGAGCCGGACCTCCACGAGGTCCGGCTCCGCGCCGACCGCCCCTCAGCCGCCCGCGGTGTCCTGAGGCTGGTCGTCCGCCGCGTGCGAGAAGAGCTTGAGCACCGGGACGCCGACCTTGTGGCGGGCGCGGGAGGCCCAGTCGCGGTGGAAGAACTCCTCGACGAAGTGCGGGGTGGTCAGCACGATCACCTCGTCCGCGCCGGTCTCGTCGACGATGGACCGCAGCAGGTCCAGCGGTTTGTCCTCGACCACCTGCCCGACGGCCTCCGAACCGGCGTCGCGCAGCGACTGGAGGGTGTGCGCCAGGGCCAGCGCGGCGGGGGCCTCGGCCTGGTTGCCGCCCGGCTCCTCGGCCTCCCGTACGGCGTCGTCGAACTCGCCGAGGGCGACGTCGTCGATGGCCCGCAGCAGTACGTCCTGCTTGCCCCGCGGCTGCATGAGCACGACGAACGAGATCCGGTCATCGCCGTGCAGGGTGGTCACAAACTCCACGTCGGCGGGCGTCAGAGGCTTCTCGATCATCAATACGCTCGTGAACACGACGGACGCCCTTCTTCTCTTCGGGGCGCCGCATGGCACGGAGCCCGACAGACACCATCCTGCCCCGTCACCACACGGGACCTGTTGGCTTTTAGTGTGCCCAACGGAAGCTAAGCGGAACAGGCTGTTCCGCTGATTGTCAGGACCGACGGTAGCGAGTGAACAGGAACCCGGCCTCTTCCAACACCGACGCCAGGGCGAACCGCTCCGGCACCGCGACGGCCGGACCGTTCATGATCCTCGCCGCGTCACCCAGGGCGACCACCGGCGCCAGCGACAGACACATCTCGTCCAGCGCGCCGGCCGCCACCAGCTGCCCCAGCAGCCGCGGCCCGCCCTCCGTCAGCAGCCGGTGATGCCCCCGCCCGGCCAGCACCCCGGCCACCCGGGCCGGATCCACCCCCAGCCCCTCCCCGGCGAACAGCACCTCGGCGCCCGCCGCACGGGCCTCGGCCACCCGGTCCGCCGGCGCCGCCGCACCGGTCAGCACCACGGTGGGCACCAGCGGCTCGGTGAACAGGGGCAGGGTGAAGTCCAGCCCGAGCCCGGCGGTCACCACGGCGATGGCCGGGGCCGGACCCTGGCCGGCGGCGGCCCGGCGGGCGGCGAACGCCTCCCGGGCGCGGCCCGGCCGGTAGCCCTCCTGCCGCACCGTCTCCGCCCCCACCACCACGGCGTCCGCGAGCCCCCGCAGCACCCCGAAGATCCGCATGTCGGCCGCGCCGGACAGCGGCTGTGAGCGGCCGTCGTGATGGGCCGCGCCGTCCAGGGAGGACACCATGTTCGCCCGCAGCCAGCCGGTGCGCCCGGAGCGCGCCGGGTCGTCCGCCGCCGGGTACGCATAGGCCTCGGCCAGCTCGTCCAGCGTCCACTCGCGGTCGGTGGGATCGGTCGTCGCCGCCCCACTGCCGTCGAGGTCAGAGGCCGTTACGGGAGGGGCGGGGAGCGGGAACAGGCGTCGCATGGCGGCAGTGTGACATGCCTCGCTCACCGGACCGGCGGGTACCGCGCACGCGATAGGCTGGACGGCTGTGTCGCCTTCCCAGCCCTCCGCCCCGCAGACCGACCCGACCGCCGGACCGCCGGCCGGCGGTGACGACGCGGTGCCCGCCGCCCTCACCGCCCGCGCCCCGCACGTCCCGGCCGACCGCCTGGTCGCCGAGATGGTGCCGCCGCCGCGCTTCCAGGGCGCCCGCTTCGACACCTACATCCCGGACCCGAAGCAGCCCAGCCAGGCCGAGGCCGTACAGGTCCTGAGCGACTTCGCGGACGGTATCGACGCCGGGCGGGCGGGCGCGGGCAAGCGGCGCTGGTTCGCCAGGAAGCCGGCGGCCCCCCAGGGCCCGCGCGGGGTCTATCTGGACGGCGGCTACGGCGTCGGCAAGACCCATCTGCTCGCCTCCCTGTGGCACGCCACCCCCGCCCCGGCCGAGCGCAAGGCCTTCGGCACCTTCGTCGAGCTGACCAACCTCGTCGGCGCGCTCGGCTTCCAGCAGACCGTCAAGACGCTCGGCGAGCACAAGCTGCTGTGCATCGACGAGTTCGAGCTCGACGACCCCGGTGACACGGTCCTGGTCTCCACCCTGCTCGGCAAACTGGTGGACGCCGGAGTGGCGCTGGCCGCCACCTCCAACACCCTCCCCGGCAAGCTCGGCGAGGGCCGGTTCGCCGCCGCCGACTTCCTGCGCGAGATCCAGGGGCTGAGCGCCCAGTTCCGTCCGCTGCGCATCGACGGCGAGGACTACCGCCACCGCGGTCTGCCCGAGGCGCCCGCCCCGTACGACGACGAGACCGTCACGCGCACCGCCTACCGCACCCCCGGCGCCTCGCTCGACGACTTCCCCTCCCTGCTGGACCATCTGTCCAAGGTGCACCCCAGCCGCTACGGCGCCATGTGCGACGGCATCGAGGCGGTCTGCCTCACCGACGTCCAGGCGGTGCCCGACCAGTCCACGGCGCTGCGGCTGGTCGTCCTCGCGGACCGGCTCTACGACCGTGAGGTGCCGGTGGTGACCTCCGGCAAGGCCTTCGGCGAGCTCTTCAGCGACGAGATGCTGCGCGGCGGCTACCGCAAGAAGTATTTCCGGGCGATCTCCCGGCTGACGGCGCTGGCGCGCGACGCGGGCTCCCTGGTGACCGACGCGCGGTAGGCGGAACGGCGGCCACACCCGGTTGGTGCCCGCCGGGCTGGTTCCCGGCGGCCCGGCCGCGTGGTACACACGAGCGGGTCACGTCACCTGTCCGCCAACAGGGAGTTGCCCATGTCCGCGACACGACGTCAGATCCTGGCACGCACCGGTGCGCTGGGGGCGGGAATCGCCTTCTCCGGAAGCCTCACGGAGCTCTTCACGGGAACCGCGACCGCCCAGAGCATGGGACAGCGCGGCTACGGCCCGCTGGTGCCGGACCCGGACGGTCTGCTCGACCTCCCCCGGGGCTTCCGCTACCGGGTCCTGTCCCGGGAGGGCGACCCGCTGCACTCGGGAGAGGGCAAGGTCCCCAGCAACTGTGACGGGATGTCGGCCTTCCCCGGCCGCAGCGGCGGCACCCACCTGGTCCGCAACCACGAGAACCGTACGAACTCCCGTCAGGCCGTCCCCCGGGTCCGTGATCTGACGTACGACCCCGGTGGCGAGGGCGGCTGTACGGCCCTCGCACTCGACCGGGACAACAAGGTGCTCTCCGAGCGGGTTGCCATCGCCGGCACCTCCACCAACTGCGCGGGCGGCCCCACCCCCTGGAACACCTGGCTGACCTGCGAGGAGACCGAACGCCGGGCCGGTGAGGAGAACTACACCAAGGACCACGGCTTCATCTTCGAGGTCGACCCCTACGACCCGCGGCGCACCGGAGCCGTCCCGCTGACCGCGATGGGCCGCTTCCAGCACGAGGCGATCGCCGTGGACCCCGGCACCGGCATCGTCTACGAGACCGAGGACGCCTTCGAGAAGCCGTTCGGCCTCTTCTACCGCTTTCTGCCCGAGAAGCCGAGGGGCGGCCGCGGTTCGCTCCGGGCCGGCGGCCGCCTCCAGGCGCTGCGCGTCCCCGGGGTGCCCGACCTCTCCACCATCCAGCGGCCCGGCACCACCTTCGACCACGTCACCTGGGTCGATGTGCCCGACCCGCTGGCCCGTCAGACCCCGATCCGCTTCCAGGACTTCGGCCCCCAGGGCATCACCCACGCCCAGAAGCTGGAGGGCTGCTACTGGGGCGGCTCCTGCGTCTACTTCATCTCCAGCTTCGCCCACCGCGCGGACGGCTCGGCGGCCGACCACTACGGACAGGTGTGGAAGTACGACCCGAAGAAGCGGCGGCTCACCCAGGTCGTCGTCTTCGGCCCGGACACCGACCTCCAACTGCCCGGCGAATCCCCCGACAACATCTGCCTCGCGCCCAGCGGCGGCCTGATGGTCTGCGAGGACGGCGAGGGCGCCCAGCACGTCTTCGGCCTCACCCGGCGCGGCGAGGTCTACCCGATGGCCCGCGGCCGGCAGAACATCGGCACCCCGCAGAAACCGGAGTGGGGCGAGTTCGCCGGCGTGACGTTCTCGCCCGGCCACCGCACGATGTACGTCAACTGCTACACGCCGGGGACGACATTCGCGGTTACGGGGCCTTGGCATCACTGACGCTGTGCCGGGGTCCTGGTACCAGTGACGCTGCGGCGGGGCCCGGGCTCCGCTGACGTTGCGGCGGGGTCCACTCCCCCCACCCCCGAACCCACCCCCGCCCCCTCCCCCGAAGGGGGAGGGGGGGAGGGGGCGGGGGAGAGCCGGCGCCCCCTCCACGGGGCTTCCCTTCAGCCCCGCCGTGAGCTGACGGCGCACGCGGCCGCCGTGGCGGCGGCCGTGATGAGGCCGGTGACGGCGAGGGGCAGCCACGGGGTGCTGATCGTTCCGTGGACGGAGCCGGTGACCAGGCCCGATACGGCGGCGTTGGCGGGCGAGGCGCCCAGCACCAACAGCAGCAGGGCGGCGAGCAGACCCGTCGGGATGCTCCAGCCGGTGCTGCGCAGCACCGGCCAGTTGCTCAGCGCGCCGATGGCGATGCCCATGAGCAGACACACCAGCGCGGCGAGCAGCCCGGCGAACGCCGCGGGCGGGACCGGAACGGCCACCCGAAGGTCGGTGGAGCGCGGGTCCGACAGCAGCACGACCACGGCCGTGCCGACCAGTGCCAGTAGCAGCCCGGTGACGGCCGCGGTCAGTACACAGGCGAGGTGCACCCGGCCGGGCCCGGCGGCGGCCGCGGCGCAATTCCGGGCGGCCGACGGCTCGTTGGTGACACAGACCCGGGTCAGCCATACGCCGGCCGGCAGCAGCCCGCCGGCGGCGTAGCCGAACGCGTCGAGGATCGGCTCGCCGCTCTGGACGCCGATGGCCAGCCAGGCGGCGTAGAGGATCACCGGCGGCAGCCAGCGGTGCGAGCCGACGAGCAGGGCCGTCTGATAGCGGAGGAGAGCGATCACGGGAGCGGCGCCTCATGGGGTGCGGGGGAATCGTCGGTGGCAGGCAGGGCGGCGGCGTGCGGCAGCGGGACCGCGGTGACCGAGCGGATGTGCCAGGGCGGACGGGCGGTGAGCAGCGCGCGCAGCAGGGCGTCGGAGTGGGCGGCCGGCACCGTCAGCCGGGTCGTCCCGTCCGGTCCGGGCGCGATCTCCGGCCCACCGGGCAGCTGCGGCGTTCCGGCGTCCGGCAGACTCCCCGCTGCGCCCTCGGCCTCGATGAGCACCTGGGGGCCGGCCGCGGCCGTCGCAGCCGCCGCCGGGCCGCTCTCCTCGTGGGTCAGCAGCCGTCCGTCCGCGACCCGGTAGCGGGCGTCGGCGGCACCCGCCAGCCGCTGCGGGTCGTGGTCGACGAACACGACGGTGCCGCCGTCCGCGACCCGTTCGGCGACCGCCCGGTCGAGCACCTCACGCGCGCCGCCGTCCAGACCGGTCCAGGCCTCGTCCAGGACCAGCAGGTCGGGCTCGGCGAGCAGTGCCTGGGCGACCGCGACCTTCTGGCTCGTCCCCTTGGACAGCTCGGCCAGCCGGGTCCGCGCATGTCCGGCCGCCCCGAAGCGTTCCAGCCACTCGGTGCCGCGGCGGGTCGCTTCAGGTCCGGGAAGACCGTGGATGCGGCCGAGGTGGGTGAGGTAGCCGACGGCGGTGAAGGGGAGGGAGACCGGGAAGCGTTCGGGCACATAGGCGGTGCGCGGGCGGCCGGTGATCCGGCCGGTGCTGGGCCGGTCGATCCCGGCGAGCAGCCGCAGCAGGGTGGACTTCCCACTGCCGTTGGTCCCCTCGACGCGCACCAGCGCACGCGCGGGCACGTCGAGGTCCACGTCCCGCAGTACCCAGGGACCGCGCACCCCGTACCGCCGCCCCACCCCGTCCAGCCTCATACGTACCGGCACCTCCGCTGCCTGTCGGCGGCCCCGCCGCTCCAGACCCCCGACGGTAGCCAAAGCGGCCGCCCGGTGCCTGCCCGGGGGCGGGTTCAGCGCCGGACCGTACGCACCCCAACCGCGCGCCGGACGAACGGAGTTGGCCCTCACCGTGGCCCGGCGAGGGCCGGGGAGCCGGCTACGGGCCGGATACGGGCCGGGGGCGCTGTCGGTGGCGGCTGGCAGACTGGGCGGGTGACCAGCACCGAGACCGCCGAACCGGCCGGCAACAGCGCCGACAGCCCCTTCGCGCACGCAGAGACCGACCGGGACGCCGCGCCGCAGTTCGTGCTTCCGCTCGTCGTACGGATCGAGCGGGAGGCCCCGCCGGCGCGTACGGACGCGCTGGAGACGGCCGCGCGGGCGGTGCTGGTGCTGCTGTCGGACGAGCGGTCGGCCGGGGACGGCGAGTGGGCCACGGCGGTGCGGGACTGGCAGGACGCCCGGATCCGGAAGGTGGTGCGGCGGGCGCGCCGCGCCGAGTGGCGGCGGGCGGCGGCGCTGCCGGGCATCACGGTCACCGGCCGCGAGGCCGAGGTGCGGGTCTTCCCGCCGGTACCGCTGGACGGCTGGCCGAAGGACCTGGCGCGCCTCCAGGTCTCGGGCACCGAGCTGGACGATCCGCAGCCGCCCGGGGCGCCCGCCGACGGGCCGGTGCTGTGGTTCAACCCCGCGCTGGAGATGTCGGCGGGCAAGGAGATGGCGCAGGCCGGGCACGGCGCGCAGTTGGCCTGGTGGGAGCTGTCCGAGGCGGAGCGGGCGGCCTGGCGCGCGGCCGGGTTCCCGCTGTCGGTGCGGTCCGCCGCGGGCGCGGAGTGGGACGCGCTCACCCGCAGTGGTCTGCCCGTGGTGCGGGACGCGGGGTTCACGGAGATCGCGCCGGGTTCCTGCACGGTCGTGGCCGACCACCCCGCGCTGCGGAGGGCCCTGTCGGCCGAGGGGGACGGTCGCTTCTGACCTCTCTCCCGCGCGTACGACGGCCGTAGGTGATCATCGCGTCCCGAGGCGATACGGGAGCGGCATGGGCGTGCGGTGCCCGCCCGCGGTTCCCCGCGGGGAGGACCACGCCCGCCCCGTCCCTCACACCGGCAGGGAAGGTTCCGCCTCATAGGCCCGGTGCAGCTGCTTCAGGAAGAGCGGGGCGTCCGGCAGCGGGACCGAACCGATGCGGTGGACCGGGACTCCCGGGGTCCAGGAGTTCATGACGACCGCTCCGGCCAGCGCGGGCAGGTCGTCGAGGGAGATTTCCTCGGTGCGCTGGGGGACACCGAGGTGTTCCAGTTGGCGGCGGATGATGCCCATCATCGTGCCGGTCAGCATGTCGGCGGCAGGCCACACCACGCCGTTGCCGTCCCAGAAGGCCAGGTTCCAAATGGTCGCCTCGCTCAGCCGGCCCCGCCGGTCGACGAAGGCCGCATCGTCACATCCCTGTTCGACGGCCTGGCGGAGGCGATACGTCTTGGCCACCTCGCCGACATGTTTCACGGCCGGGAGTTCCCGTTCGTGCTCGACCGCCGCCAGGGCCAGCGGTCCCTCGGGGCCGGTTGCCGGCGGTGCCGTACGGACCAGCAGCTCAGGCTCCACATCAGGCCCGGCCACGGTGAACTCGCCTGCCGGGGAGTAGACCGTGGCGATCAGCGAGAGGTCGGCCGGGCCGGCCCGCAGCGCCGACCGCAGGTAGGTACGGACTTGGTCGTCGGGCAGTGCCCGCCCGAACATCTCCAGGGAGGCGGACCGCAGCCGCTCCAGGTGGAGGTCGAGGCCCCGGACCCGGCCGTCCCGGACCTGTAGGGCGGTGAAGTGGGCGTAGCCCGCGAAGGCGAGGGGCGTCAGCTCCTCGGCAGTCGCCGCCCGGCCGTTACGTTGAACTACGAAAGACATCCTGCATCACTCCAGCTTCAGCCAGTCATCAGGCAGGCACCTGTGCGGAATACCCGTCCGGTGGACGAAGTTAGGGCTTGACATCGATGCGAAGGTCAATCACGAAGCTCAGATGCGACGGGCGGGGCACCATGCTGATCGGGGAGTTGTCCCGGCGTACCGGGGTCAAGGCACGACTGCTGCGGTACTACGAGGCGCAGGGCCTCCTGGACGTCAGGCGCGAGCAGAACGGCTACCGGGACTACGACGAGGACTCCGTCGTCACCGTGCGGCGCGTACGCGCCCTGCTGGACGCGGGCCTGTCCACCGAAGTGATCCGTTCGGTGCTGCCCTGCGTCCGGGGGGAGGCGCAGGAAGCACCGGAGTTCGACTGGTGCGCCGACCTGCGGGCCGTCCTCCAAGGTGAGATGACGGCCATGGACGAGCAGATGGCCACCCTTCGACGCACCCGCGGCACTCTCGCCGGGTACTTGGCGCAGTCGCCCGTCGGTCCGACCCGTGGGGCGCTGTCGCGCACGGACTGAGAGGAAGCTCAAATCAACCTCTGAACTCGGCCGGTGCAGGGTTCGGCCGGGCCCCACGCGGCATGAGTACGACACCACGGAGCAAGAGGGGGAGCCATGGAGCGCCTGGGTACGGGAATCGGCTGGCGGCCGGAAATCGCCGCGGAGATCGCGGAGCTGCCGGGGGTGGACTGGGTCGAGGTGGTCGCGGAGAACATCTGCCCGGGCCATCTGCCGTACGCCCTGGAGGAGTTGCGTGAGCGCGGCACGACCGTGATCCCGCACGGGGTCTCGCTCGGCCTCGGGGGCGCCGACCGTCCGGGCCCCGGCCGGCTGACCGCACTCGCCGAGCGTGCCGAGGCACTCGGCGCACCGCTGGTCACCGAGCACATCGCCTTCGTCCGGGCGGGCGGGCCGCTGACCGCCTCGCCCCGTATGGAAGCCGGGCATCTGCTGCCGGTACCGCGGACCCGGGACGCGCTGGACGTGCTGTGCGAGAACGTACGGATCGCCCAGGACGCCCTGCCGGTGCCGCTGGCGCTGGAGAACATCGCCGCCCTCATCAACTGGCCGGGCGAGGAGCTGACCGAGGGGCAGTTCCTGGCCGAGCTCGTGGAGCGGACCGGGGTGCGGCTGCTGATCGATGTCGCCAACCTCCACACGAACCACATCAACCGGGGCGAGGACCCGCGGACCGCCCTCGACGAGCTGCCACTGGACGCCCTCGCCTATGTCCATGTCGCGGGCGGGGTGGAGCGCGACGGGGTGTGGCACGACAGCCACGCCCACCCGGTGCCCCGGCCCGTCCTGGACGTACTCGCCGCGCTGTGTGACCGGACCACCCCGCCCGGGGTGCTGCTGGAGCGGGACGACGACTTCCCCGAAGGCGGGGAACTGGCCGGTGAACTCGATGCGATACGCACCGTGCTGAAGGAGGCCCGCCATGACCGGGCGGCTTGAGGTGGCGCCGGACACCGCGCCGGCAGTGGAGGCCGGAGTGCCGGACAGCCCCACCGACACCCATGCCGCCCGCCAGCGGCTGGCCCTGGCGCAGACCGCGCTGCTGTCCGCGCTGGTCGCCGGGACGCCCGCCCCCGAGGGCTTCGACCACGCCCGGCTGCGGGTACAGAGCCGGGCGCTGGCCGCCAAGCGGGCCGATGTGGTCGCCAAGGTCGCGCCCGAACTGCCGGAGATCCTCGGCGCCGGCTACCGGGCCGCCTTCGCGGACCATGCCCGGAACCGGCCCATGAGCGGCGGCTACCGCCAGGACGCCCTGGACTTCGCGGCGTATCTGCTGGCCCAGGGCCGGCCCGAAGACCCGGTCGCGCGGCGGGAGTTGACCCGCTGGTGGCGGGAGCGCGCGGGTCCGAAGCCGCTGTCCGCGCGGCCCGCGGCCCGGCTGGCGCGCGCCCTGCGGCGCTGCTGGCGACGGGGGTGACCGCGATGACCTACCCCCAGGCGGTGTACGCGGGGATCGCCGTCTCGTCGCTGCTGCTGATCGTCGGCACCGTATCGGTGCGGCTGCGCACCCCGTCCGTCCGGCGGACCGATGCCCTGGCCCATGACGTGTGGGAGATGGCGTTCCTGGCCGGCGGCCCCGGGCGGGTGGTGGACGCCGCGCTCGCCGGGATGCACGAGGACGGCCGGCTGGCCGTGGGCGGCCCCGGTGTGGTGACCGTGCGCCAGGCGCTCGCCCGGGACGCCGTCGAGGCGGCGGTGCTGGACGCGATCGCCCGGACGCCCGGCGGGGCGCTCGCCGCGCTGCGGGCCACGGCGATGCGCAGCCCGGCGGTGCAGGGCGTCGGCGACGGGCTGGCGGCCCGCGGGCTGCTGCGCCGGCCGCAGCTCGGCCGGGGCTGGCGCCGGTGGGCGGGCGTCCAGATGACGGCGTGCGGGGTGCTCTTCTTCGTGGGTGTGCTGCTCTCGGTCGCCGGGTCCGGTGGGGGCGACGGGTTCGCGGTGCCGCCGGTCGTCACGACCGCGCCCGCGCTGATCGGCGGTCTGATCGTGGCATCGGTGTGCCGGAAGGTGTTCACCCGGCGGATCACGAAGGCGGGGTCGTTCGCCCTGCACACCGCGAAGGTGGCGCAGGCACAAGCGGGCGGGGGCGGCGTCTGGCAGCCCGCCGGGCTGGTGGTGGCGCTCGGCGGTACGGCGCTGATCGCGGACGAGCTGCTGCGGCAGCAGTTCGAGGAGGCGCAGCGGGCCGCGGCGGGCAGCGGCTCCGCGTCGTCCGGCAGCTCCGCGTCCGATGCCTCCGGGGGCGGCTCGGGGAGCGACGGTGGCTCCTGGTGCGGCTCGTCCGGCGGTGGGTCCGGGTGCGGCAGCGGCGGCTCGTCGTGCGGCGGCGGGTCGGGCTGCGGGGGCGGCTCGTCGTGCGGGGGCGGGTCGGGCTGTGGCGGTGGAGGCTGCGGGGGCGGCTGAACCCGGCGGACACCTGCCCGCATGCTGAGAAACCTTGTGGCGGTCGTTGCGGCACCTCGCATAAAAACTCCGACATGTGGCTGCTCTTCTTCCTCGTCGCCTGTTCGGCGGCGGTGCTGTCCTGTGCGCTGCTCTGCCGTGCGGCGGTCGCCGCGGCCCGCGCCACCCCCGGGCCGGCCCCGCGGTCGGCTCCCGAGACCGTCCCGGAGGCCGCCGCGCGCCGCGGCCCCGGCCTGACCCTGTACGAAATGGCCTACCTGGCGGGCGGCCCGCACCGGCTCGCCGACGTGGTGCTGGTGCTGATGGCCCAGCAGCGGCGGCTGCTGCTCGCCGACACCGGCTGGGCCACCGTCGTCGACCCGGTCGGCAAGGACCCCGTCGAGCGCGCCGCCCTCACCGCGATCGGCCCCGACGGGCAGCGCCGCATACCGGCGATACGGGACGCCCTGGTCGGCGACGACGCGGTGCGGCAGGTGGCCGACCGGCTGGTGACCGACGGGCTGGCGGTGCCGGCCGCGGTCCGTCCGGGCGTCGGCAGCGCCGTCCGCCTGGTGCAGGGCGCCGCTCTGCTGGTGCTGCTGTCCGCCGCCGCGTCCTACTGGATGGCACCGGCCGGCACGGACACCGGGCTGCTGCTGGCCTGGTTCTCGCTGCCGCTGGTCCTCACCCTCGGGACCTGGGCCGTGGCCCGCTTCGAGCTCCACCCGTACAGCGACTGGGCCACCACCGCCGGCGAGCGGCAACTGCCCGGCGTGGGCCACTCCCCCGCCGCCCCTGCCACGCCCGCCTCCCTCGTCACTCTTGCCCTACGAGGCCCCGCCGCCCTCACCGATCCCGCCTTGCGCGCCGCGCTCCACTCTTCCGGGGCATAGCCTCCGACACCGGCACCAGGTGCTTTACAACGACAATCGCCGCCCCAACTATCCCTTTTGTATGCACACACGAAGGGACGGCCAGTGAGAGCACTTGCGTTGTACGGCACCATCGGGTCGCTGCTGGTGACCGCCCTCGCCACTGCCCCGGCAGGCGGCGCCACGGGGGCCGCCGCCGCGCCACCCGCACCCGCTCCGCACCGCATCGAATTCGGCCGCTGCGCCGCGGTGGAGCATCTGCCGTCGACCGTCGAGTGCGGCCGACTCACCGTTCCTCTCGACTACGCGCGCCCCGACGGCAAGAAGATCCACCTCACCGTCAGCCGGATCCGCGCCACGGCGCGCGGCGAACGGCAGGGCGCGCTGGTCTTCAACCCCGGCGGCCCCGGCGCGTCCAGCATGGAGTTCCCGCTCTACGGGGCGCTGCCCAAGTGGCGCAAGGTGGCCCGTGCCTATGACTTCGTGGGCTACGCGCCACGGGGTGTGGGCCGCTCCGCGCCGCTGTCGTGCCAGAACCCCAAGGAGTTCGCCAAGGCGCCCACCGACAGCCGGATGCACCCCGATGCCGCCTTCAAGAGCCGGAAGCGGGCGGAGGCCAGGGCGTACGCCCGCGGCTGTGTCCGCCGGGCCGGCGCGGACCTGCCGTACTACAACTCCGTCAACAACGCCCGCGACCTGGACATGCTGCGGGCCGCGCTCGGCGAGAAGAAGCTGACGTTCATGGGCGCCTCGTACGGGACGTACTTCGGTGCGGTCTACGCGACGCTGTTCCCCGGCCACGTACGGCGGATGATCTTCGACAGTGTGGTCAATCCCGCGCCCCACAAGATCTGGTACCGGAACAACCTCGACCAGGACATCGCCTTCGAGCGCCGCTGGGGCGACTGGCTGGGCTGGGTCGCCCGGCACAACGACCGGTACCACCTGGGCACCACCAAGAAGGCGGTGCAGCAGGCCTACAACAAGGCCGCGGGCAAGCTGCGCCGCACACCGCTCAACGGGAAGATCGGCCCCGGCCAGCTCCAGTCGGCGTTCCTGAAGACCGGCTACAACGACGCCTTCTGGCCGATGCGCGCCGAGGCGCTCGCGGGGTACCTGCACGGCAACCCCAAGCCGCTGATCGCCCAGGCCCTGCCCCGGGACACCGGCGTCGCCGCCGACGAGAACAGCAACGCCGTCTACACGGCCGTGGAGTGCAATGACGCGCCCTGGCCGCACGACTGGCGGACCTGGAACCGGGACAACACGGAGATCGCCCGGATCGCCCCGTTCGAGACCTGGGACAACGCCTGGATGAATCTGCCGTGCGCCTACTGGCCCGACCGGCCGGCGTCGGCCGCGGCCGAGCTCGATGACGCGGTGCGCCGCGCGGACCATCCCGCCGCCGGGCGGGACCTGGCCGATGTCGCCGGGCATGTGGCCAGGACCCAGGTCGATGAAGCGCTCCATGGGCGGCGTGGTCCGCTCGATGTCCATACGGAGCCCGGTGCGCTGCCGCCGGTGCTGCTGCTGGCGGCCGAGCGGGACGCGGCGACGCCGTACCGGGGGGCGCTGGAGCTCCAGCGCCGGCTGCCCGGCTCCTCGCTGGTCACCGAGAACGGCGCGGGCACCCACGGCGTCGCGTTCAACGACAACGCCTGTGTGAACAGGTACGCCGAGGCGTATCTGCTGCACGGGAGGATCCCGGCGCACAAGGTCTACTGCGCCCCGCGCGCGGAGCCGCTGCCGGGCCAGCAGGCGACCCGGGCCCAGCACGCCCTGCCCGGGAAGTAGCCGCCCCCGCACAGCGCCGCGGGCCGTCCCTGAGGGGGCGGCCCGCGGTGCGGTGTCCGGGGACCTGGGCCGGCTGCGCCCGGCCGGACCCGCGCGTCCGGTTACGCCAGACCCGCGACCAGCTCGGCGACCGGCTTGCGCCGCCCCGTGTAGAACGGGATCTCCTCGCGGACGTGCATCCGCGCCTCGGAGCCGCGCAGATGACGCATCAGGTCGACGATGCGGTAGAGCTCATCGGCCTCGAAGGCCAGCACCCACTCGTAGTCGCCGAGCGAGAAGGACGGCACGGTGTTGGCGCGCACGTCCGGGAAGCCGCGGGCCATCTTGCCGTGGTCGGCCAGCATCCGGCGGCGGTCCTCGTCGGGGAGGAGGTACCACTCGTAGGAGCGCACGAAGGGGTAGACGCTCACATAGGCGCGCGGCTGCTCGTCGGCGAGGAAGGCCGGGATGTGCGACTTGTTGAACTCGGCGGGGCGGTGCAGCGCCATGTTCGACCACACCGGCTCCAGCGCACGGCCCAGACGGGTCCGGCGGAAGAGGTTGTACGCCTCCTGGAGGGCGTCCGAGCTCTCCGAGTGCCACCAGATCATCAGGTCCGCGTCGGCCCGCAGACCGGACACGTCGTAGGTGCCGCGCACCACCACGTCCTTGGCCGCGAGCTGCGCGAACAGCTCCTCGACCTCGTCGGCGTAGCCGCTGCGGTCCTCCGGGAGGACGTCGCGCAGCTTGAACACGGACCAGAGGGTGTAGCGGATGACCTCGTTGAGGTCCTTGGCCTTCTTGCCGGCGTGCGGCACCTTCTCGGGCGCCGCGGGGGTCTGCGGCGCGGAAGCGGGAGTGGAAGCGTCTGTCATGTGGTCCATTCTCACTCGGCGGGGACGGCGTCCGGCGTCAGGGTGCCGAGCAGCTCGTCCGCGGCGCGGCGCGCCGAGCCGATGCAGGCCGGGATGCCGACGCCGTCGTAGACCGCGCCGCACACCCGCAGCGCACCCGGCATCCGGGCGAGGGCCGCGCGGATCCCGGCGACCCGCTCCAGATGGCCGACGGCGTACTGGGGCAGTCCGCCCTCCCACCGGGTGACCGTGCTCGCCACCGGGCGGGCGGTCAGGCCGACCGCCGCGCCGAGGTCGGCGAGCGAGAGACCGACCAGTTCGGAGTCGTCGCGCTGGAGGTCGGCGGTGTCCTGGTACCTGCCGAGGGAGGTGCGCAGCACGAAGAGGTCGGGGTCGGCGGCGCCGATCCAGCCCCATTTGTGGCTGGCGAAGGTCGAGGCCTTGATGCGGTGGCCGTCGACGGGCGGTACGAGGAAGCCGCTGCCGCCGGGCACCCGGTCCAGGTCGGCGCGGCGGAAGGCCATGGTGACCAGCGCCATCGAGGCGTAGTCGACGGTGTCCAGCGCGGCGGCCGCGTCGGGGCACTCGGTGCGCAGCAGGCCCGCCGCGGCGCCCGCGGGCGTGGCCATGACGACCGCGTCGGCCGTGATCGTCCGGTCGCCCAGGCGGATGGACCAGCCGTCGCCCCCGGACCAGTGGAGGTCCTGGACGGGGGTCCCGAGGTGGATCTCGCCGCCGGCCCGGCGGACGGCCTCGGCGACGGCGGACGGCAGCGTCCCGATCCCGCCGTCGATGCCCATGAAGACCGGTGGGGTCCGGTCCGGCCCGCCCGGAGGTGCGGTGGCGGCGGCGCGCGCCTGGATGCCCCGTACGCCCTCGATCAGGGAGCGCTGCGAACGGGCGGCCTCGAAGAGCTGCGGGACGGCGGCGCGCATCGAGATGCGGTAGGCGTCGCCCGCGTAGACACCGCCGAGCAGCGGCTCGACGAGCCGGTCGACGACCTCCCGGCCGAGCCGGGCGGCCACATACGCGCCGACCGCGACATCCTCGCCGGCCTCGGTCCGCGCCAGCGTCTCGTCCTCGGCGATCCGCGCCATCCCCTCCGGCGAGATCACCCCGGAGGCGGCGAGCAGACCGAGATCGCCGGGGACGCCCATGACATGCCCCTTGGGCATCGGGCGCAGCGCACCGCGGGTCCACAGCGACGCGCTGGCCGTGGCGGGCGGCTGAAGACGGTCGCCGAGCCCGACCTCGCGCGCGAGGTCCACCGCCTCCGGGCGCCTGGCCAGCATCGATTCGGCGCCGAGATCGACCGGGACGCCCGCGATCGCACCGGCGCGCAGCTTCCCGCCGAGCCGGCCGGACGCCTCCAGGACGGTCACCCGGGCGCCGCCTTCGAGCAAACGGTGCGCGGCCGCCAGCCCGGAGATGCCTCCACCGATGACGACGGCATGACCGGGCTCGCGGCCCGTACGGGTGTGCGCTGCGCTCATGCCTCCACTCTCTCAGAGCCCACCGACACGACCGCGACCGGATCGCGATCCGCGGACGGCAACCCCGGTGGGCCGCGGCCCGTCGAAGGGCCAACAACGGCACGCCACTTCAAGGGGGACGTCATGCGGGAAGCGGTGCGGGCGACGACCGGCCGACGTCGTTCGGGGACGCGCTGTCGGCTGGCACGCCTTTCTGACGGCCGTGCGGTGGGTGCTGGTGGCGGTCGGCGCGGTGCTGCCCTTCGCGGTGGCCGCGGGCCTGGTGTACGCGCTGTGGCGGCTGGTCCGCGACCGGCTGCCTGGGACGCGGCGCCGGCGGCGGACGGCCGGCGGGCCCGCCCCGCAGCCGGCGGACGGGCGGCGGACGCGCCCGGAGCCGCCGCGCCGGCCGAGGGGTCCGGGACGGCGGCGGAAGGTGACCGGGAGCCCCGTTGACAGCGGGCGGCGACGGGCAAAGACTCGTGGTCGGCGGGCGATCTTCGTACCGCCGCACCGATGCCGAGCCGGGACAGCGAGGACAGCGCCTGATGACCGACCCACGCGTACGGGATGTCTACATCGTCGATGCCGTACGGACCCCCGGCGGCAAGTACGGCGGCGCGCTGGCCGGGGTACGGCCCGACGACCTCGCCGCCCATGTGCTCAAGGCCCTGGTGGACCGCACTCCGGACCTCGATCCGGCGCGGATCGACGACGTCTGCTTCGGCGATGCGAACGGCGCGGGCGAGGACAACCGCAATGTGGCGCGGATGGCGGTGCTGCTGGCCGGGCTGCCGGTGACCGTCCCCGGCGTGACCGTGAACCGGCTGTGCGGGTCGGGCCTGGAGGCGGTCATCCAGGCGGCCCGCGCCATCGCGCACGGCGATGCGCATATCGCGGTGGCGGGCGGTGTGGAGTCGATGAGCCGGGCGCCCTATGTGCTGCGCAAGCCCGAACGCGCCTACCCGGCGGGCCATCAGGAGATGTTCTCCTCGACGCTGGGCTGGCGGATGGTCAATCCGCGGATGCAGCCGGAGTGGACGGTCGCGCTGGGCGAGGGCGCCGAGCTGATCGCCGACCAGCACGGCATCACCCGCGAACAGCAGGACGTGTTCGCGCTGGCCAGCCACCAGAAGGCGGTGCGCGCCTGGCAGGAGGGTGCCTACGACGCCGAGGTAGTGCCGCTGCCGGATGTGGACCTGGTGCGCGACGAGGCGATCCGGGAGGCGTCCTCCCTGACGTCGCTGTCCAAGCTGAAGCCGGTGTTCCGTCCGGCCGGCGGCACGGTCACCGCCGGGAACTCCTCGCCGCTCAACGACGGTGCGGCCGCGCTGCTGCTGGTCGACGAGGAGGGGCTGCGGGCCACGGGGCGGGAGCCGCTGGCCCGTATCCGCGCGAGCGCGGTGACCGGCGTCGAGCCGCAGCTGTTCGGCCTGGGCCCGGTGGAGGCGGTACGGCGTGCGCTGGAGCGGTCCGGGCGCGGCTTCGACGACGTGGCCACCTTCGAGCTCAACGAGGCGTTCGCGGCCCAGGCGTTGGGCTGTATCGGGCAGTGGCCGGAGCTGGACCCCGCGGTGGTGAACCCGCGCGGCGGCGCGATCGCCATCGGCCACCCGCTGGGCGCGTCCGGCGCCCGTCTGGCGGGCTCGGTCGCCCACCAACTCGCCGCCCTGGGCTCGGGTACCGGGCTCGCCGCACTGTGCATCGGCGTGGGCCAGGGGCTCGCACTGGTCCTGGAGCGCTGAGCCTCCGCCCCGGCGGGCCGGACGACCGGTCCGCCGCGCGGCGCGGGCCCGGCCGGCCCCCGCGGACACCGAGCGGGCCGTAACGTAGCGAACCGGGCAGGCACCTCCAGGACACGGAGCCTGCGGCGCCCCACACGGCACCGCACTCACACGACGCAGCACCCACACCACAGAACACCACACGGCGAAGGGGCACCCGGCATGGCGACGGAGCGGCTGGTGGTCGTCGGGGGCGATGCGGCGGGGATGGCCGCGGCATCGCAGGCACGCCGGCTGCGCAAGCCCGACGAGCTGGCGATCACCGCCTTCGAGCGCGGCCACTTCACCTCGTACTCCGCCTGCGGCATCCCGTACTGGGTGGGCGGCGACGTCGACGGCCCGGACGCGCTGATCGCCCGTACGGCCGAGGAGCACCGCGCCCGGGACATCGATCTGCGGATGCGTACCGAGGTCACCGAACTCGACCTGGACCGCGGCCGGGTGCGTACCCGGGAGCTGGACAACGGCGGCCGGGAGTCATGGACCGGCTTCGACAAGCTGGTGCTGGCGACCGGCGCGCGGCCGCGCCGCCCCGGTCTGCCGGGGATCGACGCGCCGGGGGTGCACGGTGTGCAGACCCTCGACGACGGCCAGGCCCTGCTGGACACCCTCGACGCGTCGTCCGGCCGCCGGGCGGTCGTCGTGGGTGCGGGCTACATCGGCGTGGAGATGGCCGAGGCGCTGATCCGTCGCGGCTATGAGGTCACCGTCCTGGAGCAGAGCGCCCAGCCGATGTCCACCCTGGACCCGGACATGGGCGCGCTCGTCCATGAGGCGATGTGCGGGATGGGCATCGAGACGGTGTGCGGGACGACCGTCACGGGTGTGCTGACGGATACGGCCGGACGGGCCCGCGCGGTCACCACCGAGGACGGCGAGTACCCGGCGGATGTGGTCGTGCTGGGCCTGGGCGTCCGCCCCGAGACCACGCTCGCCGCCGCGGCCGGACTGCCGCTGGGCGAGTCCGGCGGGCTGCTCACCGATCTCGCGATGCGGGTCCGCGGCCAGGACCACATCTGGGCGGGCGGCGACTGTGTGGAGGTGCTGGACCTGGTCTCCGGGCGCACCCGCCATATCGCGCTGGGCACCCACGCCAACAAGCACGGGCAGGTCATCGGAGCCAATGTGGGCGGCGGCTATGCCACCTTCCCCGGTGTCGTCGGCACGGCCGTCAGCAAGGTCTGCGATCTGGAGATCGCCCGGACGGGGCTGCTGGAGCGGGAGGCGCTGGCCGCCGGACTGCGTTTCGTCACGGCGACCGTCGAGGCCACCAACCGCGCCGGCTACTACCCCGGCGCCCGCCCGATGCACGTCAAGATGCTCGCCGAGCGCCGGACGGGCCGGTTGCTGGGGGTGCAGATCGTCGGCCGCGAGGGCGCCGGCAAGCGGGTGGACATCGCGGCGGTCGCGCTCACGGCCGGTATGACGGTGGAGCGGATGACCGCCCTCGACCTCGGCTACGCCCCGCCGTTCTCCCCGGTCTGGGACCCCGTCCTGGTGGCGGCCCGCAAGGCGGCCGGAGCCGTACGGGCCGCCGGGGCCTGACGCCGCGGTACGGCGCCCGCCCGCCCCGGTTCAGTCGTCGTCCTCGCCGTACCCGTCCTCAGCGGCCTCGTCCCAGGTGTCACACCACTCCAGCCACTCCTCGGCGAGCGGCGCCAGGTTCCGGGGACAGGCCCAGGCGTCCGGCTCCCGCGCGCCCTCCGGGGCGGCGAAGCTCTCCGGGGCGCAGAGGTGGGCGAGGTGCTCACCGGCCTCGCCGGGCAGACCGGCCCCCGCTCCCGGGTGTGCGTCCCCGTGCGGGCACGTCTCCGGCAGCGCTGCGACGGCGCTCTCCAGAACGGGGCGAAGCTCGCGGTAGACGGACGGCGGCGGGTCCGGGTAGGCGAGGTCCAGGCTGTGACACACGGTCAGGAACAGCATGAGCCGCTCGTGGGCGGTGCCGGAGCCGCCCACGAAGCGGCGGGCAGCCCACAGCCCGAGGTCCTCGGTCCGCTCCTCGCCCCCGGCGGCACCGCGCAGCACTCCCGCCAGCCGCGCCGCGTCCCACGTCCCGTCGGGGCGCAGGCAGTCCGCGTCCAGGTACGCCGTCCGGCGCTCGCCGAAGAACCGGTCGCGGGCCGCGGTGAGATGGCCGAGGGTGTCGCGGGCGAGCGCCTCCAGATGGGCGCGGCAGGTCCAGGCGGCGGGCGGGGCGTCCTCGATGCCGTCCTCGTAGCTCCGCTGGAGCAGGGCACGGCCGCCCGGGGTGAGGAGGTGGTAGCCGGTGCCGGCGTCGGTGTCCGGGTCGCCGGAGAGCTCGGGGTGGACGCCGTCGCCGTGGGAACAGGTCGCGCCCGCCAGCTCCCGCAGGGCGTCTTCCAGCGTCCCGATCATGTCGTCGAGCACCCAGCGCGGCCTGATCGTCCCGGACGCGGCTGCCCAGCATCCGGCGCGGAGCAGGGCGAGGTGCCCGGCGAGGGCTCCCGTGGTGGGGTGCGCGGGGAGACCGGCACCGGCGGAGATCTCGTACGCGGGCTCGACGCCGCCGCGCGGATAGCCGTGCAGGACCGACGCGAGGTCCTCGATGCAGTCCTCGTGGTGCTGCGGAATGTGCTCGGGGATGCCCTGCGGGGAGCCGGGGGCGATGATCTCGGCGGCGATCCGCGCGAACACCGCGACGGCGTGCGGGCAGCGGTACTCCTCCTTGGTGCCCGGCTCCTGCCACGCCGGATCCGCCTCGGTCGGCGTGCCGTTGCCGAGGAGCACCACGTCCGGGGCGCTGCCGGCCAACTGGAGCTCGTCGAAATCGAGCTGCTCCAGGGCGCTTTCGTAGGGGTGGCTGCGGTGGTCGCAGGGCGGGCCGTCCAGGGCGCCGGCCGCCGTCCGCAGCACCTCCGCGACCTGCCCGGCCGTCGTGTCATCCGCCCTCGTGGCGAGGTAGCGGGTCATCGAGAGCAACCCGTAGACCCACTCGGCGGCGTGCTCGCCGCCCGGGTCGGCGGCGAGCCGGCGCGCACAGTCGAGGACGACCGGATCGGCCGTCCCGGCCGTGGAGCGGTGGTCGACCAGCTGCCAGGCGGCGGCGAGGTCGGCTGTCGGGGCGTCGGCGGAGGCATGCATGATCTTGACGACGCCTTGGCGGCGGGAGTGGTTCCGCTAAGGGGTGTCTTCTCGATCAGTCCGGCCTGATCGGGAAGACGCCCCTAGCGCGCCGTCTGCGTGTGGACGTACTCGACCAGGCGGGTCAGCGCGTCCGGGTCGGTGGTCGGCAGGACGCCGTGGCCGAGGTTGAAGATGTGGCCCTCAAGGCCGGCGGCGGCGTCGAGGACCTCACGGGCCTTGGTTTCGACGGCCTCGCGGGGGGCGAAGAGCACGGCCGGGTCGATGTTGCCCTGGAGCGCCTTGCCGGGGCCGACGCGGCGGGCCGCCTCGTCCAGCGGGACCCGCCAGTCGACGCCGACGACGTCCGCGCCCGCCTCGCCCAGCAGGCCGAGGAGTTCACCGGTGCCGACACCGAAGTGGATCCGCGGCACGCCCAGGCCCTCGACGGCCCGGAAGACCTTGGCGGAGGCCGGCATCACGGAGCGGCGGTAGTCGGCCGGCGAGAGCGCGCCGACCCAGGAGTCGAAGAGCTGCACCGCGCTCGCCCCGGCCGCGATCTGGACCTGGAGGAAGGTGGCGGTGATGTCGGCGAGCCGGTCCAGGAGGTCGGCCCACAGCTGCGGGTCGCCGTACATGAGGGCCTTGGTGCGCTCGTGATTGCGCGACGGGCCGCCCTCGACGAGGTAGCTGGCGAGCGTGAAGGGCGCACCGGCGAAGCCGATCAGCGGGGTGCCGCCCAGCTCGCGGACGAGCATGCCGATGGCCTCGGTGACGTACGGGACGTCGCCGGCTTCCAGGGGGCGCAGCTGCTCAAGGTCGGCGCGGGTGCGGATCGGGTTCTCGACGACCGGGCCGATGCCGGGCTTGATGTCGAGGTCGATGCCGATGGCCTTGAGGGGGACGACGATGTCGCTGAAGTAGATGGCGGCGTCGACGTTGTGGCGGCGCACGGGCTGAAGGGTGATCTCGGTGACCAGCTCGGGCCGCATGCACGAGTCGAGCATCGCGATGCCCTCGCGGACCTTGCGGTATTCGGGGAGTGAGCGCCCCGCCTGGCGCATGAACCACACCGGGGTGTGCGGCACCGGCTCCCGTCGGCATGCCTTGAGGAAAGCCGAGTGTTCCGTACCGGTCTGCTGCTGGCCCGCGGGGCTGAGGTTGGCGCTCACGCCCCAAATCTTCGCACGACGGCGTGCCCGCCGATCGGGGCAGGTGGCCGATATCTCCGCATGCGCCCGGGGGCGCCTCCGAATGGGCGACGCGCGCACCGGGTGTCCTCCCCGTATGCGGGCCCGGTTCCGCCTAATCTTCCGGGCATGGCTGCGGCTCACGAACACCTCGCGGACAGCGCGGACGAGGCCCCGATCCCCTTCCGTCAGGCGGTCGAGGCGCTCCGCGCGGCACGGCTGCGGCCGGAGATCGAGATCGATCCGACACCCGCACCGAAACGGCTCGCCCCGTTCGCGTACGCGCTGGAGGCGGCGGTCGTCGAGCGCGGCGCGGGTCCGGACGGCGAGGACCGGGATCTGGCGGACGGCCGGCTGGTGGTGCTGCACAACCCGGCCGGGGACGAGACCTGGCACGGCACGTTCCGGGTGGTGACGCTGGCGCGGGCGGAGCTGGAGCCGGAGATGGGCGCTGATCCGCTGCTGCCGGAGGTGTCCTGGTCGTGGCTCACGGGGGCGCTGGACGCGCGCGGGGTGCACTACGGCGCACCGAGCGGGACGGTCACCCGGGCCGGCTCGTACTACTTCGGCGGGCTCGCGGCGCGTGAGCCCGCGACCCAGATCGAGATCCGGGCGTCCTGGACGCCGGCCGAGGGTCCCGGCGGGGTGCCGGATCTGGCGGCGCATCTGTCGGCGTGGTGCGATCTGCTGTGCCAGGTCGCGGGCCTGCCGCCGGCCCCGCTCGATATGACGACGCGCGGCGGGATCGTCCCGCTGCCGCAGCGCCGCGGCGCCCAGCCCCGCTGAATTCCACGCTCCCCGGACCGGGCCGGCGGTGTTCGCACACCGCCGGCCCGGTTCTCGTTCCGGCGCCCGCCCGCCCCGCCGCCTCCCCCTGGCGAGTTCCGGTGACGAGGCCCGGTGATGACGTCCGGGCGGCATCGCGTACGGCTTTGATCATCTCGGTGCGCACCGGGTGCTCACCCTGATCGATCATGCATCCGATTTGCCCGAATTGCCCCTAACTAAATCGTGATCAAAGTCTAAAGTCCCGCCGGATTGCTGCCGAAGAGGTCAGTGACCCTTCAAACACGGATCATTCCGGCTCCCCCAAGCCGGGCGTCCGTCCCCCGCCACTCCCCCCAGGAGGCCCGGTGTCTGTTCTTCTCGAGCAACCTTCGAGCCTGGTCGCCTACCGCCCGAACAAGCCGACGGCCATGGTCGTCGTGGCCGACCCTCGCGTGCGCTCCACCGTCACCCGCCACCTGTGGGCTCTCGGAGTGCGCGACGTGATCGAGGCGTCGTCGATCGCGGAGGCTCGTCCCCGCGTCGGCAATCCGCGCGACATCTGCGTTGCCGACGTCCACCTGCCCGACGGCTCCGGCCTCACGCTGCTGTCCGAGACCCGGGCGGCGGGGTGGCCCAACGGCCTCGCGCTGTCCGCGGCCGACGACATCGGGGCCGTACGCAACGCCCTGGCCGGCGGCGTCAAGGGCTATGTCGTCACCGGCACCCGTACCAACCTGGGCCTCCCCGGACGCCCCGGCGCCTCGCCGATCGGCGCCAACGCGGCCCGTATGCAGCGCCGTCCCCCGGGCGCCCCCGGCCACCCGGGCGGCTACCGGGAGCTGTCGGGGCGTGAGGTCGAGGTGTTGCGGCTGGTGGCGGAGGGCCAGTCCAACAAGGCCATCGGCGTTTCGATGGGGCTGTCGGCGCTGACCGTCAAGAGCCATCTCGCCCGTATTGCCCGCAAGCTCGGCACCGGCGACCGGGCCGGAATGGTGGCCGTCGCCTTGCGTACCGGCATCATTCACTGACCGTCCACACGACCGGCTCGCCCGTCGAGGGAACGTTCCCTCGACGGGCGACGTGCATACACAGATACCCTTGACTGGTGACCGACGCCCAAAAGACCGCAGCAGACACGACACTGCGAGCAACCGGAGACTCGCCTCCGGACCCCCGACCGGCGCCGGTCCCTCTCCTGGAGCCCCGCGAGGGCATCCCCCCGGTGACCGCCACGGACGAGGCACTCGCCGAGGTCGTGGCCGCCTTCGCGGCCGGTACGGGCCCGGTGGCCGTCGACGCCGAGCGGGCCTCCGGCTACCGCTACGGCCAGCGCGCCTACCTCGTACAGCTGCGCCGCCAGGGCGCCGGCAGTGTGCTGGTCGACCCGGTCGGCTGCCCCGACCTGTCGGCGCTGGGGGAGGCGATCGGCGACGCCGAGTGGGTGCTGCACGCCGCCACCCAGGACCTGCCGTGTCTGCGTGACATAGGGATGGTTCCCACCCGGCTGTTCGACACCGAGCTGGCCGGACGGCTGGCCGGCTTCGCCCGGGTCGGCCTGGGCGCCATGGTCGAGAACGTCCTCGGCTTCGCCCTGGAGAAGGGCCACTCCGCCGTCGACTGGTCCACCCGGCCGCTGCCCGAGCCCTGGCTGCGCTATGCCGCGCTCGATGTCGAGCTGCTGGTGGATCTGCGGGACGCGCTGGAGGAGGAGCTGACGCAGCAGGGGAAGCTGGAGTGGGCCCGGCAGGAGTTCGCGGCGATCGCCGCCGCTCCCCCGCCGCCGCCCCGCAAGGATCCCTGGCGCCGTACGTCCGGCATGCACAAGGTCCGCCGGCGCCGCCAGATGGCGGTCGTACGGGAGCTGTGGACGGCCCGTGACCAGGTCGCCCAGCGGCGCGACGTCTCGCCCGGGAAGGTGCTCGGGGACGCCGCGATCGTGGAGGCGGCGCTGAGCCTGCCGCCGAACAGTCACGCGCTCGCGGGGCTGCCCGGCTTCGGACACCGCATGGGCCGCCGGCAGCTGGAGCAGTGGCAGGCCGCCGTGGACCGCGCCCGGGCGCTGCCCGAGAGCGAGCTGCCGCAGCCCGGCCAGCCGCTCAACGGCCCGCCGCCGCCCCGCGCGTGGGCCGACAAGGACCCGGTCGCCGCGGCCCGGCTGTCGGCCGCCCGTGCGGCGGTCACCGCGCTCGCCGAGGAGCTGAATCTCCCGCAGGAGAACTTGATCACACCGGACACGGTGCGCCGGCTGTGCTGGGAGCCGCCGGCCGAGCCGACCCGGGAAGCGGTCGCCGAGGTGCTGTCCGGCCACGGCGCGCGCGCCTGGCAGATCGAGCAGGTCGCGCCGATCCTCACCGAGGCACTGCTGACGGACGCCGGCTGACGCGGCTGCCCCGGGCGGCGAAGCACTCGGCCCGGGGCAGGTGGGGACGGTCGCTCAGTCCTGATCGACGTGCATCCACAGGACCTTGCGGTTGGTCGCGTCGATCTCGTACGTGGTCTCGTTCCAGTCGTCGGTGGTCACCACGCCCACCGTCCACGCCACGGTGTCGTTGCCGTGGTCGGCGTCGCCGAGCTCGATGGTGGTGACGGTGCCCTTCGTCTTCTCGGTGGCCGTCTGCGCGGCCTGCTGGGCCGTGACGGTGGCCTTGCCCAGCCGGGCGGCCAGCTCCTGTTTGTCGTCGGGGTCGTCCGACTGGGGTTGCGGCTTCTGAGCCTTGCCGGAGACCGCGTCGACGCGCACCGCGTATGCCGTCCCGTCGGTCGTCGCCACCACGGTGTCCCAATAGGGGCTGCTGGGCGTCCCCTTGAGCTCCGCGGCGATCGCCTCCGAGGACGGGACGGCCGCGATCGCGGCCTTCAGCGCCTGCCCGTAGTCCACCTTGGCCGTGGGAACCAGGGCCTTGCGCTGGGCCTGGTCCGCGTTGAGCGAGGCGGCGGTGGCGGGCACCGCCCGCGAGGGGGCCGCGCTCTTCTGGGGACTTGCCGTGTCGCTGCCGCTGCTGCCGCAGCCCGACAGCAGCGCGCCCGCGGCGGCGACGGCACAGACCAGTCCGATCGTGCGCGGGCCCGCCGGACGCCCGCGCCGGATCACGACACCACTCCTCTTCATATCCATATGGGCACTTTAGGTGTGTGATGGGGTGAATTGCCCCAAGACTCGACAGCATTCAGCCCATTTCGATCACCGGTTTCCGCCGGTTGCGGCGCGGCCGCCCGGCAGCCGGGGCGTCCGTCGGGTGTGACCTTCAACGCTCCGGGCGGTGGGGGTGTGCAGCTTGGTTACCCGTAAGTAGCATGTCGGTGTGAAGCGCCCCGCGGGGCGCCCCGCAGCAGCAGTGCCATCCCGCACCTGGAGGAGAGCCAACGTGCCTCGTACCGCTAGGGACGTCGTCTTCGTCGACGGCGTCCGCACCCCGTTCGGCAAGGCGGGCCCGAAGGGCATCTACCACGAGACCCGCGCCGACGATCTCGTCGTGAAGGCCATCCGGGAGCTGCTGCGCCGCAACCCGGCCCTGGACCCCGCGAAGATCGACGAGGTCGCCATCGCCGCGACCACCCAGATCGGTGACCAGGGTCTGACCATCGGCCGCACGGCCGGCATCCTGGCGGGCCTCCCGCAGTCCGTGCCCGGCTACTCCATCGACCGCATGTGCGCCGGCGCGCTGACCGCCGTCACGGCGACCGCCGGCTCCATCGCCTTCGGTGCGTACGACGCCGTCATCGCCGGTGGTGTCGAGCACATGGGCCGCCACCCCATGGGTGAGGGCGTCGACCCGAACCCGCGGTTCGTGAGCGAGAAGCTCGTCGACCAGTCGGCCCTGTTCATGGGCATGACGGCGGAGAACCTCCACGACCGCTATCCGCACATCACCAAGCAGCGCGCCGACGAGTACGCCGTGCGCTCGCAGGAGAAGGCGGCGAAGGCGTACGCGAACGGGAAGATCCAGCAGGACCTGGTCCCGATCTCGGTGCGCAACACCAACGCGGAGGTCGGCGAGACGGGCTGGGGCCTGGTCACCGCCGACGAGCCGATGCGTCCGGGGACGACCCTGGAGAACCTCGCGGGCCTGAAGACGCCGTTCCGTACGCACGGCCGCGTCACCGCGGGTAACGCCGCCGGTCTCAACGACGGCGCCACCGCCTCGGTCATCGCCTCCGAGGACTTCGCCCGGGAGCACAACCTCCCGGTCAAGATGCGCCTGGTCTCCTACGCCTTCGTCGGTGTCGAGCCCGAGGTCATGGGCTACGGCCCGATCCCGGCCACCGAGAAGGCGCTCGCGAAGGCGGGCCTGGGCATCGAGGACATCAACCTCTTCGAGATCAACGAGGCGTTCGCCGTGCAGGTGCTCGCCTTCCTCGACCACTACGGCATCGCCGACGACGACGCGCGCGTCAACCAGTACGGCGGCGCCATCGCCTTCGGCCACCCGCTGGCCTCCTCCGGTGTGCGGCTGATGACGCAGCTGGCCCGCCAGTTCGAGGAGCAGCCGGAGGTCCGCTACGGCCTGACCACCATGTGCGTCGGCTTCGGCATGGGCGCGACGGTCATCTGGGAGAACCCGCACCACAAGGACGCCGGAGGCGACAAGTGAGCACCACCACCACCGCCGAGCTCCTCAAGGGCGCGGCCGAGCTGTTCCCCGACGAGGTCGTGACGTCGGCGCACGTACGCCACCTCGATCTCCCCTACGGCGCGGGCAAGTTCGCGCTGATCACGCTCGACAACGGCTTCGACCACACCAAGCCGACCACCTTCGGTCCGGGCTCGCTGGCGAACCTCAACGCCGCGATCGACCAGGTCGAGAAGGAGGCCGCGGACGGCGACATCGTCGGCGTCGGCGTCACCGGCAAGCCGTTCATCTTCGCCGTCGGCGCCGACCTCAAGGGCGTCGAGCTGCTGAAGAAGCACGAGGACGCGCTGGCCATCGGCAAGGGCGGCCACGAGGTCTTCAAGCGGCTGTCGAAGCTGGCCGTGCCGACCTTCGCGTACTACAACGGTGCCGCGATGGGCGGTGGCGTCGAGGTCGGTCTGCACTGCTCCTACCGCACCGTCTCCAAGGCCCTCCCGGCCTTCTCGCTGCCCGAGGTCTTCCTCGGTCTCGTCCCGGGCTGGGGCGGCTGTGCGCTGCTGCCGAACCTCATCGGCGCGGACAAGGCCGTCTCGGTCATCATCGAGAACTCGCTCAACCAGAACAAGCAGCTCAAGGGCCAGCAGGTCTTCGACCTCGGCATCGCGGACGCGATCTTCGAGGGCGCGGACTTCCTGGAGCAGTCGCTGATCTGGACCGCGAACGTCCTCAAGGGCGAGGTGACGGTCGAGCGCCCCGAGATCGACCGCGGTGAGGGCTGGGACCAGGCCGTCGCCAAGGGCAAGTTCATCGCCGACGGCAAGGTGCACGGCGCCGCCCCGGCCGCCTACCGCGCGCTGGACATCATCGCGGCTGCCAAGGACGGCGACCTCCAGGCCGGTTTCGACGCCGAGGACCAGGCCCTGGCGGACCTGATCATGGGCGGCGAACTCCGCGCCGGGATCTACTCGTTCAACCTGGTGCAGAAGCGCGCCAAGCGTCCCGCCGGTGCGCCGGACAAGAACCTGGCGCGCCCGGTCAGCAAGGTCGGTGTCGTCGGCGCCGGTCTGATGGCCTCGCAGCTGGCCCTGCTGTTCCTGCGCCGCCTCGAGGTGCCGGTCGTGCTGACCGACATCGACCAGGAGCGCGTCGACAAGGGTGTGGGCTACGTCCACGCCGAGATCGACAAGCTGCTCGGCAAGGGCCGCATCAACCAGGACAAGGCCAACCGCCTCAAGGCCCTGGTCTCCGGTGTCCTGGACAAGGCCGAGGGCTTCTCCGACGCCGACTTCATCATCGAGGCGGTCTTCGAGGAGATCGGCGTCAAGCAGACGGTGTTCGCGGAGGTGGAGGCCGTCGCCCCGGCGCACGCGATCCTCGCCACCAACACCTCCTCGCTGTCGGTCACCGAGATGGCGTCGAAGCTGAAGCACCCCGAGCGGGTCGTCGGCTTCCACTTCTTCAACCCGGTCGCGATCCTGCCGCTGCTGGAGATCGTCCGCGGTGAGAAGACCGATGACGCCTCGCTGGCCACGGCGTTCGGTGTCGCCAAGAAGCTGAAGAAGACCGCGGTCCTGGTGAAGGACGCCCCGGCGTTCGTCGTCAACCGCATCCTGACCCGCTTCATGGGCGAGATCCAGAACGTCATCGACGAGGGCACCCCGGTCGAGACCGCCGAGAAGGCCATCGAGCCGCTCGGTCTGCCGATGTCGCCGCTGGTGCTGCTGGAGCTGGTCGGCCCGGCGATCGGTCTGCACGTCTCCGAGACGCTCAACCGCGCCTTCCCGGACCGCTTCACGGTCTCCCCGAACCTCAAGGCCGTCGTGGAGGCCGGCAAGCGCGGCTTCTACGTCTACGACTCCGGCAAGCCGGAGCTGGACCCCGAGGTCGCCGCGCTGCTCAAGCAGGGCGACTCGGTGCTGACGGAGCAGCAGGTCCGCGACCGCGTCCTGGACGCCGTCGCGCAGGAGATCAGCCTGATGCTGGACGAGGGCGTGGTGGCCGAGGCGCAGGACATCGACCTGTGCCTGATCACCGGCGCCGGCTGGCCCTTCCACCTGGGCGGCATCACGCCGTACCTGGACCGCGCGGGCGTCTCCGAGCGGGTGCGGGGCAAGAAGTTCCTGGCCCCGGGCATCGCGAGCGTGCCCGCCTAAGGGTGCACAGCTGACAGCGAAGGCGCGGGCCGGCTCGGCGGAGCCGGCCCGCGCTTTCCTGTGCCCGGGCCCGGTGGCGGCCCGGCATGGGAGGGTGGCGCCATGGATTCCTTGGTCATTGTCGATGCCGCGAATGTCGTCGGCTCGGTGCCCGACGGCTGGTGGCGGGACCGGCACGGCGCGGCGGAGCGGCTGCGCGACGCGCTGCCCGGCTACGCGACCGAAGGGCTGCCGGGGCTGGTGCCGCCGCCCCTGGAGCTGGTCCTGGTGGTCGAGGGCGCGGCGCGCGGCGTGGAGTCCGTCGAGGGTGTCCGAGTGGTAGCGGCCACCGGCAGCGGCGACGACCGGATCGTGCAACTGGTCGCGGACGAGGCCGCCGACCGCGACTGCCTGGTGGTCACCGCCGACCGCGAACTACGCGACCGGGTCCAGGCACTGGGCGCCCGGGTAACGGGCCCACGAGCGGTGTGGGGGCGGGGGCGCGGCGCGAGCCCGGCCTGATCCGAACGACACTCCCTTCAGGCCGACGAGGACACCGTCCGGGATGTGATCCACCGCTTCAACGAGATCGGCCTGGCCTGCCTGGACCCTCGGTGGGCGGGAGGCCGTCCCCGCCTACTCAGACGGCGCACCGATCTACGTGATCACAGACAACCTGTCCGCCGACAAGGGCACCGACATCCGCTGCTGGGGGGCGGACGCCCCCTCAACACCGCAGCCTGATCAACCGCGAACCGCAGCCCCGGAGCGCCGAACGGGGCAAGTTCAGGAGAAAGACGGCGCCGGAGAAGGATGACTTAGGAGTCGGACGGCTCGATCTCCCCCGCGAAGACGATGACCTGGTCGATGAGGCTCCGCCGCAGATGGACGACGTCCGTTCCCGCCAGGCGGGGGCCTCCATCCGGCGTGGTGAAGACCCACTGGTACCGGGCCCACTCGCCAGGCATGTCTACCGCTGAGCAGCGCACCATCGTACCGGTCCCTGCCGGGTGGCGCCTGATGTCCAGCACAAACCGCTCGACCGCCTCGATCCCGTCGCTGCGACCCAATGGCCCCCAGAAGACCACGTCTGAGGTCAGGGCCTGGGAGAGCAGGGCAGTCACATAGCTGTCGTCCGAGGCGTTGAACGCGGAGATGAACGTGTCGATTGCGGAGCGCGCGGTCTCTTCCTGCATGCCCCAGTAATACCAGGCGTTTCGCGGGCGCTCGTCCCGTGAGCCGCCTTCCGATCACAGTGAACCATCCCGGTCACAGCACTAGGTGGCCAACCAGGTCAAGGTGCTCGACTCACCCACTCGCCGCACCACCCGGCCGAGCTCGTCTCCGGCAGGTGAGGCCGCCCGGCCCCGTAGGCCACGGCGGGCGCGGCATACGGGGCCGGGCGGAGGGACCAGGAGGGTGCGGCCGTCACTCCTTGGCGGGTTGGCGGTTGCGGAGGCCGAGGCGGCTGTGTGAGCGCCCGTACAGGAAGTAGATGACGAAGCCGAGCACCATCCAGATGGCGAACCGGACCCAGGTCTCGGCGGGCAGATTGAGCATCAGCCACACCGAGGCGGCCACCGAGAGCACCGGCACCAGCGGCACCAGCGGGGTGCGGAAGGAGCGGGGCAGATCGGGCCGGGAGCGGCGGAGCAGGATGACGCCGACGGCGACCACGACGAAGGCGAACAGGGTGCCGATATTGACCAGTTCGGCGAGTTCGTCGATCGAGGTGAAGCCTGCGACGACGGCGACGACGGCGCCCAGCGCGATGGTCGAGCGGTAGGGCGTGCCGAACCGCGGGTGGGACCGCGAGAAGGCCCGCGGCAGCAGCCCGTCCCGGCTCATCGCGAAGAACACCCGGCTCTGGCCGAGCAGCAGAATCATGCTGACGGAGGTCAGGCCGACGGCGGCACCGAAGCTGATCACGCCCGCGAAGAAGGGGTGTCCGAGGTCCTTGAAGGCATCGGCGAGCGGGGCGTCGGTGGAGAGCTTGCTGTACTTCTGCATCCCGGTCACGACGATCGACACGGCCACGTAGAGGAGCGTGCAGATGGCCAGTGAGCCGAGGATGCCGCGCGGCACATCGCGCTGCGGATTGCGGGTCTCCTCGGCGGCGGTGGCCACGATGTCGAAGCCGATGAAGGCGAAGAAGACCACGGCCGCCGCGGCGAAGATGCCCATCGTCCCGAAGGTGGCCGGGGCGAGGCCGAACATCAGCTGGGAGAGCGGGGCGCCCAGTCCGCTGCTGGCTTCACCGGTCTCGCTGGGCGGGATGAACGGTGTGTAGTTGGCGCCGTTGATGAAGAAGGCACCGGCGACGATGACCAGCAGGACGACGGTGACCTTGATCCCGACGACCACCGCCGTCACCCGCGAGGACAGCTTCATCCCGAACACCAGAATGGCGGTCAGCAGCAGCACGAGGAGGAAGGCGAGCAGATCGAAGCCGAACCGCCCCTCATGGGTACCGGACAGCGCGGCGGGCAGATGCAGCCCGGCGGAGTCCAGCAGGGAGCGCACATAGCCGGACCAGCCGACCGCGACCACCGCACAGCCCAGGGCGAGTTCCAGGATCAGGTCCCAGCCGATGATCCAGGCGGGCAGCTCCCCCAGTGAGGCGTACGAGAAGGTGTAGGCCGATCCGGCGACCGGCACGGTGGAGGCGAACTCCGCGTAACACAGCGCCGCCAGCGCGCAGACCACGCCCGCGACGACGAAGGACAGCGCGACGGCGGGCCCGGCCTGTTCCTTGGCGATTTTTCCGGTGAGGACGAAAATGCCGGTGCCGATGACGACACCGACACCGAAGACGGTCAGATCGAGCGCCGACAGGGACTTCTTGAGCGCGTGCTCCGGCTCCTCGGTATCCCGGATCGACTGTTCTACAGTCTTCGTCCGGAACAGACCGCGATTGCGGCGTGAATCGTGTGGTGTGCCGTGCTGTGTGCTCATGGGCGAACCTCCGCCTGGACGACCCTCGCAACTCTCCTGAACTGACCGAGTCTCCGCAATGTCGGGAAACAGTCAGCTTCGGCGGGCCTCCGGACGGAGGGGATTCACCCGATGGGGTGCGGCCGTACGTATGCCGATGGGCCGGGCGGAACATCCATACGGATGACCGGCCCGGCCCATCGTGCCGTCGGCGGAATCAGTCGCGGGTGGCCTCGGCCGGCTCGGCCGCACCCTTGGCGCGGGCGCCCTCGGCGGCGTCCGCGGTGTCGTCGGCGGAGGCTTCCCCGGTCGGCCGCAGAGCGGGCTGGGGCAGTCCGTCGATCTTCGAGACCAGGCCGGTGACCTGGCGGGCGATGTCCGGCGCGGTGAGCCCGATCTCCGCCATGACCTCCTTGCGGGAGGCGTGGTCGAGGAACTGCTCGGGGATGCCGAAGTCGCGCAGCGGCACGTCCACACCCGCGTCGCGCAGCGCCTGGGAGACGGCCGAACCGACGCCGCCGGAACGGACGTTGTCCTCGACGGTGACCACGACCCGGTGCTTGGCGGCCAGCCCCGGCAGCGCCGCGTCGACCGGCTTGACCCAGCGGGGGTCGACGACGGTGGTCGAGATGCCCTGCTTGTCCAGCAGGTCGGCGATCTCCAGGCACATCGGTGCGAGCGCGCCGACGGACACCAGGAGGACATCGGGCCGGGTGACGCCCTCGGCGGGCTCCCGCAGCACGTCCATGCCGCCGATCCGTCCGACGGCCTCCACGGCGGGGCCTACGGCGCCCTTGGAGTAGCGCACCACGGTGGGCGCGTCATCGACCTCGACGGCCTCCCGCAGCTGGGCGCGGACCTGGTCGGCGTCGCGCGGTGCGGCGATCCGCAGGCCGGGTACGACCTGAAGGATCGACATGTCCCACATGCCGTTGTGCGAGGCGCCGTCGGTACCGGTGACACCGGCCCGGTCCAGCACGAAGGTGACGCCGCACTTGTGCAGCGCGACATCCATCAGCACCTGGTCGAAGGCGCGGTTGAGGAAGGTGGCGTAGACGGCGAAGACCGGGTGCAGACCGCCGGTGGCCATGCCCGCGGCGGAGACCGCCGCGTGCTGCTCGGCGATGCCGACGTCGTAGACGCGGTCGGGGAAGGCCTTGGCGAACTTGTCCAGGCCGACGGGCTGGAGCATGGCCGCCGTGATGGCGACGATGTCCTTGCGCTCCTTGCCGAGTTCGACCATCTCGTCGCCGAAGACGGACGTCCAGTCCTTGCCGCCCGAGGAGATGGGCAGGCCGGTGTCGGGGTGGATCTTGCCGACGGCGTGGAAGCGGTCCGCCTCGTCCTGGAGGGCGGGCTGGTAGCCGCGGCCCTTCTCGGTGAGGCAGTGGACGATGACCGGGCCGCCGAAGCGCTTGGCGCGCGTCAGGGCGGATTCCAGCGCCTCGATGTCGTGGCCGTCGATCGGGCCGACGTACTTCAGGCCCAGGTCCTCGAACATGCCCTGCGGGGCGATGAAGTCCTTCAGGCCCTTCTTGGCGCCGTGCAGGGTCTCGTAGAGCGGCTTGCCGACGACGGGCGTGCGCTCCAGCAGGTCCTTGCCGCGGGCCAGGAAGCGCTCGTAGCCGTCCGTGGTGCGCAGCGTCGCCAGATGGTTGGCGAGGCCGCCGATGGTCGGGGCGTAGGAGCGCTCGTTGTCGTTGACGACGATGACGAGCGGGCGGTCCTTGGCGGCGGCGATGTTGTTCAGCGCCTCCCAGGCCATGCCGCCGGTCAGCGCACCGTCACCGATGACCGCGGCGACCCGGTTGTCGCAGCCGCGTACCTCGTTGGCCTTCGCGATGCCCTCGGCCCAGCCCAGCACCGTGGAGGCGTGGCTGTTCTCGATGACGTCGTGCTCGGACTCGGCACGGGAGGGGTAGCCCGACAGGCCGCCCTTCGCCTTGAGCTTGGAGAAGTCCTGACGGCCGGTGAGCAGCTTGTGGACGTAGGACTGGTGCCCGGTGTCGAAGAGGACCTTGTCCTTCGGGGAGTCGAAGACACGGTGCAGGGCGATGGTCAGCTCGACCACGCCGAGGTTGGGGCCGAGGTGTCCGCCAGTCTTGGACACCTCATCGACGAGGAAGGTACGGATCTCCCCCGCCAGCTGCTCGAGCTGCTCCGAGCTCAGTCGGTCCAGATCGCGCGGTCCCTTGATACGGGAAAGCAGCGCCCTCCCGTCGCCCGCCACCACCCCGGCCGGACTCGCCTTGCGCGGCACCTCCTGCACCCCTGCCTCCTTGCTGCTTGCTGCCTGCTGCCGTGGATCGAGCTTGCCGATCAGATGAGTCTAATGTCGCGCCCGCCGCGCCGACGCCCGGGCCTTGCGATGTATGTCACTCGGGTGAACCCGGGTTTCGGCGCACCGCACGGCATACGTCACCGCGCGCGGAACGGCCCCCACCGGATGATGCCCGGTGGGGGCCGGTGCCGTCGGACGGGGACCGCGGTCAGGTACGTCCGGCCGTTTTCTGCGTCCGGCGGGAGACCGAGTCGATCACCACGGCGGCGAGCAGCACCGCGCCGGTGATCATGTACTGGATCTCACTGGCCATGCCGAGCAGGTTCAGGCCCTGCTGGATCGACTGGATGACCAGCATGCCCAGCAGCGCGGACCAGATCTTGCCGCGGCCGCCGAAGAGGCTGGTGCCGCCGATGACGGCCGCCGCGATGACGTTCATCAGGGTGTTGCCGGAGCCCAGGTTCTTGGTGGCGCCACCGGAGAGGCTGGCGATGAACAGTCCGCCGAAGGCCGCCAGCATGCCGGACACCGCGAAGACGCTGATCCGGATCTTGTTGACATTGATACCGGCGCGGCGGGCCGCCTCGGCGTTGCCGCCGACCGCGAAGATCTGCCGTCCATAGGTGGTACGGCGCACCACGAAGTCGGCGATGACCAGGACCGCGAGGAACAGCACCAGGGCCAGCGGCAGACCGCGGGCGCCGGCCGGCTCGTTCAGGACATAGGCGACGACGAAGGCGAGCACCGCGACCACGCCGGTGCGCAGCAGGATCTCGCTGAGCGGCCGGGACGGCAGCGCGGCGGCCCGGCGGCGCTTGCTGTCCAGCAGCAGCGATCCGGCGTAGGCGAGCACCGCGACCAGGGCGAGACCGTAGGCGGCGCCCTTGTCCTCGAAGTAGTAGCCGGTGAGGTTCTCCACGACACTGCCGCTCGGCGTGTTGATGGAACCTTCCTTGCCCATCATCCAGATCTGGAGACCGCTCCAGCCGAGGAAACCGGCCAGGGTGACGACGAAGGCCGGCACTCCGATCTTGGCGAAAAAGAACCCGTGCAGGGCGCCGATCGCCACACCGGTCGCGATGGCGATCAGCACCGCGACCCAGTCATTGACGCCGTTGGTGACGCTGAGTACGGCCCACACGGCCGCGCCGACGCCCGCCACCGAGCCGACGGACAGGTCGATCTCGCCGAGCAGCAGCACGAAGACGATGCCGACGGCCATGATGCCGAGGCCCGAGGTGTAGACGCCGATGTTGGCGAGGCTGTCCGCGGACAGGAAGCTGCTGTTCTTCAGCTGGAAGACGACCGCGATGACGAACAGGCCGATGATGACCGGCAGCGAGCCCAGCTCACCGCCGCGCACCCGGCGCTTGAAGTCGTTGAGGTAGCCGGCGAAGCCCTGCTCGCGGACGAGCAGCCGGGGGTCGACGGCGGCCGCCTGGACGGCGTCCGCGGCCGGGGTGTCCGCGGCCGGGGCGTCCGTCTCCGGGGTGTCCGCAGCCGGGGCGTCCGTGGCGGGGGCCTCCGTGGTCTCCGCGTCCTCCGCCGCCCCGGGCTCGGTCGCCGCCGGCTCCTTGGTCAGGTCACTCATGCCCCGACCTCCTTCTTCACCTGGTCCGTGCGCGCCTTGCGGCGGGTCACGGCGTTGTCCGAGGCGCCGGTGATGGCGGCGATGATCTCTTCGTGGGAGGTGCCCTCGACGTCGAAGACACCGTTGTTGCGGCCCAGCCGCAGCACCGCGACCCGGTCCGCGACGGCCTGCACATCGGCCATGTTGTGGCTGATGAGGATCACGCCCAGACCGCGCTCCCGCAGCCGCTCGACGAGGTCGAGGACCTGCGCGGTCTGCTCGACACCGAGCGCGGCGGTGGGCTCGTCCAGGATGACGACCTTCGGGTCGCCGATCAGTGCCCGGGCGATGGCGACGACCTGCCGCTGACCACCGGAGAGCGCCGCGACCGGGATCCGGACGCTGGGGATCCGGATGGACAGGGTGTCCAGCAGCTCCTTGGCCCGCTTCTCCATGGCGATCTCGTCGAGGACGCCGACGGTGCGGGTCTCGTTGCCGAGGAAGAGGTTGGCGACGACATCGAGGTTGTCGCAGAGCGCGAGGTCCTGGTAGACGGTGGCGACGCCGAGTTCCTGGGCGTCGTGCGGCTTGTTGATGCGGACCGTCGCGCCCTGCCATTCGATGGCGCCGTCGTCGACCGGGTGAACGCCCGAGATGGTCTTGACGAGGGTGGACTTGCCGGCGCCGTTGTCGCCGACGAGGGCGACCACCTCACCGGGGTGGATCTCCAGGGTGACGTCCGTGAGTGCCTGGACGGCGCCGAACCGCTTGGAGATTCCGCGCAACGCCAGCACAGGCGTAGCGGACACGTGAATCATCTCCTTCGCCGCCGTCACAACGGCGGGGATGGTGGTGCGTGGAGCGGGGGGCTTACGGGGGACGGTCCGGCGTCCGCGCCCGGGGCGGGGCGGCGCGGGTACGGGCCGGTAGGGGTAGGGGCCGGTCTCGCGGGCCGGTCGGGGTACGGACCGGTGGGGTGCGGGCCGGTCGGGGTAGGGACCGGTCGGAGTGCGGACCGGTGGGGATACGGCCGGTCCGGGGCCGCGGGCGGTGCCGCGCGGCCCCGTCTGACCGGGAGCCTGGGGCCGTGGGGCCCGGGGCCGGGGCCGAGGGCCGTGGGACCGGGGCCGGGGAGTCGGCGCCGGACGGCCCGGGGCCGGGGCCCGGGGCCTTTTACTTGATGCCGGCCGTCTCGCAGGCCTTCTTGGCGTCGCCGGTGCAGATCTGGCTCGCCTTGTAGACCTTGTCCTTGAGGATCGTGGACGCGATGTTGTCCTTGGTCACGATCTGCGCGTCGTACAGCTTGGCCGGGATGTCCTTGACCTCGCCGCTGAGGCTGTCGACCTTGGTGTCCGTCAGGGAGTCGATCTTCTCGCCCTTGAGCAGCTTGACGGCGATCTCGGCCGTGGAGTCGGCCTGCGGCTTGATCTGCTTGTAAATGGTGAAGGCCTGGTCACCCTTGAGGATCCGCTGGAGACCCGCGAGCTCGGCGTCCTGGCCGCCGACCGGGACGTCCACGCCCTTCTGCTTGAGCGCGGTGATGATGCCGCCGGCCATGCCGTCGTTGCCGGAGTAGACGCCCTGGAAGCCGTCCTTGCCGAGCGAGTCAAGGGCGGCGCTCATCTTCTTGTTGGCCTCGTCAGGCGACCAGTCGGGGATGTCCTGCTCGTACGCGACCTTCTTGACCTGCTTGTCGAGGACGCTGTGGGCGCCCTTCTTGAAGAACGGCATGTTCGGGTCGGTCGGCGAACCGTTGATCATGACGACATTGCTGTCCTTGGCCTTGTCGCCGAGCGCCTTGACCAGCGCCTGGCCCTGGAGGCGGCCGATCTTCTCGTTGTCGTAGGACACGTAGGCGGAGATGTTGCCCTCGGCCAGCCGGTCGTAGGCGACGACCTTCACGCCCTTCTTGGCGGCCTGGTTCACCCAGGACTTGGTCGCCTTGTAGTCGACGGGGTCCAGGATGATCACCTTCACGCCCTGGGTGATCAGCGCGTCGAACTGCTTCTTCTGGTTCTCGGTGTCCTGCGAGGCGTTGTTGTACTGCACCTTGCAGTCGCTGCACAGCGCGTGGATCTTCGACTCCATGAGCGGGCGGTCGAAGGTCTCGTAGCGGGTGGTCTTGTTCTCCGGAAGCAGCAGACCGATGGTCTTGTTGTCGCCGCCGCCCGACTTGGCGCCGTCACCGGCCTTGCCGCAGGCGGCCACGGAGAGCGCCATCGAGACGGCGGCAGTGCCTATGACGACGCGACGCGTCCAAACATTCATGGGGGTGCCTCCCTGACGAGGCCGCGTCGTTGCGGCCGAGGTGGCTGGAAGTCAACTCGGCCGCCAGCCGACCGTCAAGGAGTAAATCCTTAACGAGATGACAACGGTGCCATGCGTTAGCTGCGTGAACTCAGCGCGCTCACGCCAGGGCAGGTGCGTCCGCCGGCTGCACCCCGTCGAGCAGGGTCGAATCGCCCATCTCGCTCAGCACCAGCGCCAGCGCGCCGAGCACCTCCGCGCGGCCGCCGAGCGTGCCGGGGACGATCCCCAACTGCCGTGCCGCGCTGGGGATCGCGTACCGCGACACCGACTCACGGATCGGCGCGAGCACCAGCTCACCGGCCTCGGCAAGATCCCCGCCGAGCACCACTCGGCTGGGATTGAGCAGATTGCACAGATTCGCCACACCACTGCCGATATAGCGCCCTACGTCCGCGATGACCCGGCGGCAGCCCGGGTCGCCGTCGCGGGCCAGCTGGACCACCCGCGCCATGGTCAGATCGGGCCCGTGGCTCGGCTGAAGCAGCGGGAGGACGTACCGGGCCGCGGTGAAGGTCTCCAGGCAGCCGCGGTTGCCGCAGCGGCACACCGGACCGGCCTCGTCCAGCGTGATGTGCCCGATCTCGCCCGCCGTACCGCCCGGCCCGCGGTAGATCTGCCCGCTGATCACCAGCCCGGCGCCGACACCGCTGGCGACCTTGATGTACGCCAGGTCGGCGGCCCCGCGGCCGCCGCCCCACACCAGCTCGCCCAGGGCGCCGAGGTTGGCGTCGTTGTCGACGTGGACGGGCACCCCGAGGCGCCCGGAGAGTTCCTGTCCGGGGTTCGTGCCCGTCCAGCCCGGCAGGATCGCCGTGGAGCCGAGCGTCCCGGATTCGACGTCGATCGGCCCCGGCACGCCGAGGCCGACGCCGACGACCTTGCCGGCGTCGATCCCGGTGGCCGCGATCAGCCGGTTGACCAGCTGTTCCGCCCGGTCGAAGCCCTCGGCGGCGGAGGCGTCCACATCGATCGGCTCGGCCTCCTCGGCGAGCACCTGGTGGGCGAGGTTGCCGACCGCCACCCGCAGATGGGAATGCCCGAAATCGACCCCTACGACGATGCCCGCATCGCCGGAGAGCGAGACACTGCGCGCCCGCCGCCCGCCCGCCGAGGTCGGCGTCACCTCGACGGTCCCGCCGTCCTTCAACTCGCGAACGATGTTGGAAACGGTGGCCGCGGACAGCCCCGTGCTCCGGGCGATCTCCGCCTGCGTGAGTGAGCCCGCCATACGCACCGCGCGTACGACCCGCTCCAGATTGGCCCGGTGCAGTGAGGACTGCGACCCTGGAGTCTCCATCGACTCATCCACTCCCGTCTGGGGCCGGGGGCGCCTCCCAGCGGCAGCTGGGGAGGCACGACGACCGCCCGCCGACCGCACCCACGTCTTCGGGGGGCGGCCATCGATTCAACATGTGAACTCTAAGCAGAACGCCAGCCGGGAAGTCTCGTCAAGGCGTTGAGCCCGGCATGATCGGAAAGCGGCTGATCCGGGCACCCATGAAGGCGGCCCCGCCGCCGCGGAGCCGCCCCGGGAGGCGTGCCGGAGGGCACGCCAAGGTGGCGCGAATCTTTCGCCGGACCGCCGGACCGCCTGCCTCTGAAGCGGCGCCCGGCCCGCCCCCCCCTACTTCAGTGCGCCGGCCGTCAGACCGGCCACCACCTGCCGCTGGAAGATGATGTACGCGGCGAGCACCGGCAGCATCGCGATCGTCAGCCCGGCGAACAGACCGGACCAGTCCCCCTTGTAGCCCTGACTCACCGCCAGGGCCACCAGACCCTGCGTCAGCATCTTCTTGTCCGGCTCACCGACGTTGAGCACCGTCGGCAGCAGATACTGATTCCACTGGCCGAGGAAGTTGAAGATGCCGACGCTGATCAGGCCGGGCTTGGCCATCGGCAGCATCACCTGGAAGAAGGTGCGGGTGTGCGAGGCGCCGTCGATGAGCGCCGCCTCGGCCACCGACGTGGGCAGCGTTCTGAAGAACCCGCTGAGGAAGAAGACCGTGAACGGCAGCGAGTAGGCGATATAGACCAGGATCAGCCCGTGGTACGTGTCCAGCAGCGCCATGTTCTTCATGACGAAGAACAGCGGGACCAGCGCCAGGATGACCGGGAAGCCCATCCCTCCCACGAACAGGAAGTACAGAAAGCGGTTGCCGGGGAAGTCGAAGCGGGCCAGGACATACGCCGCCATCGAACCCAGCAGCATCGTGCCGATCAGCGAACCGCCCACGACGATCAGCGAGTTGAGGAAGTACTGGCCCATGTTCGCCTTGTCCCAGGCGCGCGACCAGTTCTCGAAGTGCAGGACCGACGGCAGCCCCCAGGGTGAGCCGAAGATCTCGCTGTCGTCCTTGAAGGAGCTCACCACCGCCCACAGCAGCGGCATGGTGACCAACAGGCCCCAGATCACCAGGACTCCGTGCGAGAAGACATTGAGGACCTTGCCCTCACTGCTTCCGCCACCGTGGCCGTCCTTGTGCGCCTGGCCGCCGCGCGGGCCGGGCAGCCGCGCCGCGTCCGGAGCCGGTGTGTGCTCCTTCGTCACCCCCGGGAGGTCCGCGGGGTCGGTCTGCGCACTCATCAGAACTCCAGTCGCTCGCGCCGGCCCAGCCGCATGACGACGGCCGAGAAGACGAGGGTCACGATCAGCAGGGAAACCCCGATCGCGGTCGCATATCCGGCCTGACCGTCCCGGAAGGTCTTCTGGTACACGTACAGCGGGAGGACCTCGGTCGAATAGTCGGGGCCGCCCGGACCGACGCTCATGATCTGCACGAAGGCGAAGGCCGATACGTCCAGGGCGAGAATGCCCATATAGATCCAGCCGGTCTGAACGGTGTCCCACAGCAGCGGCAGGGTGATCCGGAAGAAGGTGTTGAAGCGGTTCGCACCGTCCAGCAGCGCGGCCTCGTAGAAATCCTTCGGAATGGAGCTCATACCGGCGGAGAAGAGCACGACATAGAAGCCGACATTGGCCCACACCATCGCCGCCATCACACACCACAGCGCGATCTGCGGATCCCCCAGCCAGTCCGGCTGCACACCGTCGAGCCCGATCGCGTCGAAGAAGGCGTTGAGCGCGCCGCTCTCCGGGTTGTAGGCGAACTGGAACAGCAGCGCGACGATCGGGACCGACAGCACCTGCGGGAAGAAGTAGAGGATCTTATAGGCGCCCGAGCCGCGCACCCCGCCGATGACCGCCTTCTTCCGGCGGCGGCCACCGACGTTGAGCATGAAAGCGAAGAAGAGCCCGAGCGAGAGCGTCACCACCGGCAGAAGCAGCAACAACGTCACGCTGTTGCCCACGGCGGACCAGAAGACCTCGTCCTGGAAGAGCCGCGCATAGTTGTCGAAGCCGACCATCTTCATGTCCGGACTCAGTCCGGTCCAGTCCGTCAAGGAGTAGTAGATGGCCTGCACAAAGGGCGAGATCACGAAGATCGCGTAAATCGCCAGCGGGAGGACCAAGAATCCCGCGATGAAACGGTACTTACCGTGTTTCATGACTACCGATCCCGTTCTCTGCCTGCGCGGGCCGCCGCCGGTACCGCATCGAACGTCGCGGTCAGCGCTTGTACTTCTTCACGCTGGAATCGTCGCGGGTGTCGTCCGCATACTTCTGGATCTTCTTGATGGCCTCGTCGGGAGTCAGCCGGCCGGCCATCATCTCGCCCAGCGCACCGACGCCGATCCGCTCCTTCTGGAGCGCCACATACCAGTCCTGCAACCGCGGATTGACGATGTTCTGCCCGGCCTTCTCCAGCGCCACCTGCGCCGATGCCAGGCCCGGCGGGAGCTTCAGCCCCTCGGTGCCGCCGTTGAGCGAGGTGAGCGAGGAGACCTGCCGGATGAAATTCTGCGCGGACTTCTTGCTGAGCATGATGCGCAGCAGTTCCATACCGCCCTCGGCGTTACGCGCCTTCCTCGGCACGATGTACGGCTCGCCGCCGGAGGCCCAGATGGTGCCGTAGGGCATCTTGTCGGAGTCCGACAGGCTGGACGGGGCGCCGACCGCGAGATCGAACTGCGGGTTCTGCGCGATCTGCTTGGCCGACTCGTTCTCCACCCAGGAACCGTTCGGGATGAACAGCGCCTTACCCTCGGCCCACGCCTTCTGCGACTGGAGGTGGTCCAGGCCGGGCGAGCCCTTGAGGACATAGCCCTTCTTGTAGAGCTCGTAGTAGGCGTCGAAGGCCGCCTTGACCGCCGGGTCCTTCCAGGCGTTCGGCTCCAGATTGTCGATCTTCCGCAGAACCTCCGCACCACCGATCTTGGCGATGAACGGATAGAGGCTGAAGGGAAGGTAGTACGGGTACTTGCCCGGGTACGTCCAGCCCGCGACGCCCTTCTTCTTGGCCTTGGCGCACAGGGCCAGCATCTCGTCCCAGGTTTCCGGGTACTCCGCGTCCAGCTTCTTCAGATTGCCCTTGGAGTACCAGACGCCATAGACCGTGTACGCGTAGTAAAGGATCCAGGTTTCCTTGCCGCCGAACTGGCCCATTTCGACGACACCGGGGCGCAGGGTGTCCCGCACCTTCTTGTTCGGGTCATCGACGGACGGGGCGTCCAGCAGCGTCGAGAGGTCGGTCAGCTGGTCCTTGGCGACCAGCGTGCCGAAGTCCATTTGTTCCGCACCGGAGTTGTCGACCAGGTCTGGGGGATTTCCGCCGTTGAAGCGCGGCTGAAGCGTCGACTGGATCTTCTGGGTCGACGAGAGCTTCACCTTGCCATCGGCCTTCGGGAAGGCCTTGAGGTACTCGCTCTGCGCGTCCTTGGCGTACTTGTCACCGAATCCGCCGTCGAAGATGACGACATCGAGGCCGGCCGTCTCATTGACCGCGAGCGGATTCTTGGCGGACTTCTTGCCCTTTTCGACCTTGTTATCGCTGTCGCTGCCGCCGCCGGCGCACGCCGACAGCACTCCCATGGCCGGTACGGCGACGATCCCCAGGGCCGCGGCTCGCTTGACCAGATCACGACGGTTGAATGCTGAGGTGGATCCCATGCTCAAGTCCTCGCCTTCTTCAGGACTCAGGCGGTGTACCGGAGCCACCCCGGCACCGCGGGTCAGATGAAGCTGAGTTGTACGGGATGTGCACCGGGCGTGCTAGAGAAATGCGGGGCAGTCATGCGTTCCCGCCTTCCCCCCGGATCCACGGCCTTCGTCGTACGGCCGGTCGGACGCCGACAGGTATAGTCCACTTCCGGTCGCAGGGGCAAGATCGAATGCAGGGTTGGACGGCAGTCTTTCCCTAGTTGAGACCTCCCCGGTATGCGGGGATTCGCCCGGCCGTCCCCCGCCGCCCGACCGGCGGCACGACCGGCGGCACGACCGGCGCACCGATCGCAGCGGCACCCTTGACACCAAAGTCCCCACGCACCTTACTTATCTCTGTTTATCTCGGCGCCATGTAACTGACAACGATGTCAATCTCGTTGAGAGGGCTCGCGTGCGGCTCAGACACCGGCACAGTCCACTGCGGGGGATCGCCCGCCCCGCCGCCCTCGCGGCGGCCGCTCTGCTCGTCATCACCGCGCCCGGCCCGGCCCAGGCCGCGCCAGCCCAACCGCCCCGAGGGGCAACGGAGTTCCACTCCTCCTTCGAATCCGGCGAACCGCAGCCGGACTGGACCGACACCGTCGAGACCGGCCCCGACGGAAAGCCCCGGACCTCCGGCGTCAGCCCGGAGACCACCCCGGCGACACCCGGGATGAACACCGGGACCGACACCGGCCCCCGCGACTCCCCCACCGCCAAGGCCCACGCCGGCTTCACCGGAGGGCACGCACTGCGCTACGCCGGCACCCACACCGCCGCCGGCCGCGGCTACTCGTACAACAAGATTTTCGACGTCAACCTGCCGGTCACCGCGGCCACTTCGCTCTCCTACAAGATCTTCCCGGAGATGGCGAAGAGCGACCCGGTCTACCCGGCGACCCATACCGCCGTCGATCTGGCCTTCACCGACGGTACGTACCTCAGCGAACTGTCCGCCGTCGATCAGCACGGCGCACCGCTGACGCCCCAAGGCCAGGCCGCCGCCAAGACGCTCTACGCCAATCAGTGGAACAACCGGGAAGCGCGGATCGGCGCGGTCGCCGCAGGCAAGACCGTCGACCGGATCCTGGTCGGCTATGACGCGCCGGCGGCACCACGGACGGCGCCGGCCTTCCGCGGCTGGATCGATGACCTCACCCTCGCGCCCAAGGCCCCGGACAAACCGCTCGCCCACTACTCCGACTACGCCGTCACCACCCGCGGCACGCTCTCCAGCGGCAGTTTCTCGCGCGGCAACACCTTCCCCGCCACCGCCGTTCCCAACGGCTTCAACTTCTGGACCCCGGTCACCAACGCGGGCTCGGCGGACTGGCTCTACGAGTACGCGCGGAAGAACAACGCCGACAATCTCCCCACCCTCCAGGCGTTCAGCGCCAGCCATGAGCCGAGCCCGTGGATGGGCGACCGGCAGACCTTCCAGGTCATGCCGTCCGCCGCGGCCGGCACCCCGGACGCCTCGCGTACCGGCCGGGCGCTGCCCTTCCACCACGACAACGAGACCGCCAGGCCGCACTACTACGGCGTGACCTTCGACAACGGCCTCAAGACGGAGATCACACCCACCGACCATGCCGCGCTGATGCGCTTCACCTTCCCCGGCGACCGGGCGAGCCTGATCTTCGACAACGTCAACAGCAAGGGCGGGCTGAGCCTGGACACCGAACGCGGGATCGTCACCGGCTTCTCGGACGTCAAGAGCGGACTGTCCGTCGGCGCCACCCGGCTGTTCGTCTACGCCGCCTTCGACGCCCCGGTCACCGGCGGCGGCCGGCTCGAAGGCGGGGCCGGGAAGGACGTCACCGGCTACCTCCGCTTCAAGCCCGGGGCGGACCGCACCGTGACGATGCGGATCGCGACCTCGCTCATCAGCGTGGAGCAGGCGAAGGCGAATCTGACCCGGGAGATCCCCGACGGCGCGTCCTTCGCCGGCGTCAAGGACCGGGCGCAGTCGCAGTGGGACGACCTGCTGGGCCGTATCGAGGTCGAGGGCGCGAACCGTGATCAGCTCAGCACGCTCTACTCCAACCTCTACCGGCTTTACCTCTACCCCAACTCCGGCTTCGAGCAGGTCGGTGCGCGCAGTCGCTACGCCAGCCCGTTCTCGCCGCAGGTCGGCCAGGACACCCCGACCCGCACCGGCTCGAAGATCGTCGACGGTGAGGTGTACGTCAACAACGGCTTCTGGGACACCTACCGGACCACCTGGCCCGCCTATTCGCTGCTCACCCCGAAACGCGCGGGGAGAATGGTCGACGGCTTCGTTCAGCAGTACAAGGACGGCGGCTGGATCTCCCGCTGGTCCTCGCCCGGTTATGCGGACCTGATGACCGGGACGAGTTCCGATGTGGCGTTCGCCGATGCCTATGTCAAGGGGGTGGATTTCGATGCCGAGGCGGCCTATGCCGCGGCCGTCAAGAACGCCACCGTCGCCCCGCCGCACCCCGGGGTCGGCCGTAAGGGCATGACCACCGCGCCCTTCCTCGGCTATACGAGCACCGATACCCGCGAAGGCATGTCCTGGGCACTGGAGGGCTACCTCAACGACTTCGGTATCGCCCGTATGGGCAAGGCGCTGTACGAGAAGACCAAAAAGCCCCGCTACAAGGAAGAATCGGCCTATTTCCTGAGCCGCGCCCAGAACTACGTCAAGCTCTTCGACCGCCGGGTCGGCTTCTTCCAGGGCAAGGACGCCAGGGGCGACTGGCGGCTGCCGCCGGGCAGCTTCGACCCCCGGGTCTGGGGCCATGACTACACCGAGACCAACGCCTGGACCTTCGCCTTCACCGCGCCGCAGGACACCCGGGGGCTGGCCAACCTCTACGGCGGCCGCACCGCCCTGGGCAAGAAACTGGATGCGTACTTCTCCACGCCGGAGACCGCGTCCAAGGAATTCGCCGGCTCCTACGGCCAGGTCATCCATGAAATGACCGAGGCCCGCGACACCCGTATGGGCATGTACGGGCACAGCAATCAGCCCTCGCATCACATCGCCTATGTCTATGACGCGGCAGGGCAGCCCTGGAAGACGCAGGAAAAGGTCCGCGAGGCGATGTCCCGGCTCTACCTCGGCAGCGAGATCGGCCAGGGGTACCCGGGCGACGAGGACAACGGGGAGATGTCCGCGTGGTACGTCTTCAGCTCGCTCGGCTTCTATCCGCTGGTGATGGGCCAGGGCGAATACGCGGTGGGCTCCCCGCTCTTCACCAAGGCCACGGTCCATCTGGAGAACGGCCGCGATCTCACCGTGAACGCCCCGCGCAACAACGCGCGCAATGTCTATGTCCAGGGCCTCCGGGTGAACGGCAGACCCTGGAATTCCACCGCCCTGCCGCACCAACTCCTCGCCCGCGGCGGCACCCTGGACTTCGCCATGGGCGACCGGCCCTCCGCCTGGGGCACCGGAGCGCACGCCGCCCCCACCTCGATCACCAAGGACAGCCACGTCCCCGCCCCGCCTCAGGACGTCACCGCCCCCGACGGCGGCCCGCTCGTCGACAACACCTCCGACACCGCGGCCGAACTGACCGACGCCCCAGTGGACCTCACCCGGCCCACGCAGGTCACGTCCTACACCCTCACCTCAGCGGACCACGCCACGGCCCCGGCCGGCTGGACGCTGGAGGGCTCCCCGGACGGAAAGCGGTGGACGCGGCTGGACCACCGCGACGCCGAGTCCTTCACCTGGGACCGGCAGACGCGGGTGTTCGGCATCGCCCGGCCGGGCAGCTACCGGCACTACCGGCTGGTGCCCGACGGCCCGGGCACCCTCGCCGAGATCGAGCTGCTCAGGACGCCATGAACCCCGTTGCCCCTTGGCAACTACGAGGAGCTCCGGCAGCTACCGCCTGATCCGCTGAGACCGGGCACGGCAAAGGGACGGGCCGCACCCCCTCGACCGAGGGAGTGCGGCCCGTCCTGATACCGCGGGGGCTTGCTTGCGGCTGTGTTTACTTCCGGATGAGCGAGCGCAGCACGTACTGCATGATGCCGCCGTTGCGGTAGTAGTCCGCCTCGCCGGGGGTGTCGATGCGGACGACCGCGTCGAACTCGACGCCGCTGTCCGTGCTCACCTTGACGGTGCGGGGGGTGGTGCCGTCGTTCAGCTCGGTCACGCCGGTGACCGCGAAGGTCTCCTCGCCGGTCAGGCCCAGGGACTCGGCGGTCTGGCCCTCGGGGAACTGGAGCGGCAGGACGCCCATGCCGATGAGGTTCGAGCGGTGGATGCGCTCGTAGGACTCGGCGACGACGGCCTTGACGCCGAGCAGCGCGGTGCCCTTGGCGGCCCAGTCGCGGGACGAGCCGGAGCCGTACTCCTTGCCGGCCAGGATGACCAGCGGGGTGCCGGCGGCCTGGTAGTTCTGCGAGGCGTCGTAGATGAACGACACCGGACCGCCGTCCTGCGTGAAGTCGCGGGTGTAGCCGCCCTCGGTGCCCGGCGCGATCTGGTTGCGCAGGCGGATGTTGGCGAAGGTGCCGCGGATCATGACCTCGTGGTTACCACGGCGCGAGCCGTAGGAGTTGAAGTCACGACGCTCGACGCCGTGCTCGGTGAGGTACTGACCGGCCGGGGTGTCGGCCTTGATCGCACCGGCCGGGGAGATGTGGTCGGTGGTGACCGAGTCGCCCAGCTTCGCCAGCACCCGGGCGCCGGCGATGTCGGAGACCGGGGTGGTCTCCATCGTCATGCCCTCGAAGTACGGGGGCTTGCGCACGTAGGTGGACTGCGGGTCCCACTCGAAGGTGTTGCCGGTCGGGATCGACAGCGCCTGCCACTGGGCGTCACCCGCGAAGACGTCCTGGTAGGACTTGTTGAACATGTCCTCGCCGATGGCGTTGGCCACCACGTCGTTGACCTCGGCCTCGGACGGCCAGATGTCCTTGAGGTAGACCGGGTTGCCCTCGGTGTCGGTGCCCAGCGCGTCCTCGGTGATGTTCACCTTCATGGAACCCGCGAGGGCGTACGCGACGACCAGCGGCGGGGACGCCAGGTAGTTCATCTTGACGTCGGGGTTGATCCGGCCCTCGAAGTTCCGGTTGCCGGAGAGCACCGAGGTGACGGCGAGGTCGTGGTCGTTGACGGCCTTGGAGACCTCCTCCGGCAGCGGGCCGGAGTTGCCGATGCAGGTGGTGCAGCCGTAGCCGACGAGGTTGAAACCGACCTTGTCGAGGTACGGGGTGAGCCCGGCCTTGTCGAAGTAGTCGGTGACGACCTTAGAGCCCGGGGCGAGGGTGGTCTTGACCCACGGCTTGCGGGTCAGGCCCTTCTCCACGGCCTTCTTCGCGACGAGCGCGGCGGCGACCATGACGTACGGGTTCGAGGTGTTGGTGCAGGAGGTGATGGCCGCGACCGTCACCGCACCGTGGTCGATCTCGTAGGTCGAGCCGTCGGGGGCGGTGACCGTGGTCGGGCGGCTCGGGACACCGTTGGCGGCGGCCGGGGAGTCGGAGGCCGGGAAGGACTCCTCGCCCGCCTCGTCCGCGTCCGAGACGTAGTTGAGGACATCGCGCTCGAACTGCGTGGCGGCCTGGGCCAGGACGATGCGGTCCTGCGGGCGCTTCGGGCCGGCGATCGACGGGACGACCGTCGACAGGTCCAGCTCCAGCTTCTCGGAGAAGTCGGGCTCGGCGGCCGGGTCGAGCCAGAGGCCCTGCTCCTTGGCGTACGCCTCGACGAGCGCGACCTGCTTGGCGTCGCGGCCGGTCAGACGCAGGTAGTTCAGGGTCTCGTCGTCGATCGGGAAGATCGCGGCGGTGGAGCCGAACTCCGGCGACATGTTGCCGATGGTGGCGCGGTTGGCCAGCGAGGTGGCGGCGACGCCCTCACCGTAGAACTCGACGAACTTGCCGACGACACCGTGCTTGCGCAGCATCTCGGTGATGGTCAGCACGAGGTCGGTGGCGGTGGTGCCGGGCTTCAGCTCACCGGTCAGCTTGAAGCCGACGACGCGCGGGATGAGCATGGAGACCGGCTGGCCGAGCATCGCGGCCTCGGCCTCGATGCCGCCGACGCCCCAGCCCAGCACACCGAGGCCGTTGACCATGGTGGTGTGCGAGTCGGTGCCGACGAGGGTGTCGGGGTACGCCTGGCCGTTGCGCACCATGACGGTGCGGGCCAGGTGCTCGATGTTCACCTGGTGGACGATGCCGGTGCCCGGGGGGACGACCTTGAACTCGTCGAAGGCGGTCTGGCCCCAGCGCAGGAACTGGTAGCGCTCCTTGTTGCGGCCGTACTCCAGCTCGACGTTCTGGCCGAAGGCGTCCTTCGTGCCGAACTTGTCGGCGATGACGGAGTGGTCGATGACCAGCTCGGCCGGCGCCAGCGGGTTGATCTTGTCGGCGTCGCCGCCGAGCTCCTTCACGGCCTCACGCATGGTGGCGAGGTCCACGACACAGGGCACGCCGGTGAAGTCCTGCATGATCACGCGGGCCGGCGTGAACTGGATCTCCTGGCTGGGCTGGGCCTGCGAGTCCCAGCCGCCGAGCGCCCGGATGTGGTCGGCGGTGATGTTCGCGCCGTCCTCGGTACGGAGCAGGTTCTCCAGCAGCACCTTCAGGCTGTAGGGAAGGCGCGCGGCGCCTTCGACCTTGTCCAGCCGGAAGATCTCGTACGACTCGTCGCCCACCTGCAGCGTGCTGCGGGCGTCGAAGCTGTTCGCCGACACGACAGTCTCCTTCATGCATGAATTCGCGCGTACCACCGCAATGCTGCCGTCACAGCTCCTCGACCATCCGCTAAGGTATGCCTAAGTTAGGCACGCCTTACTGGCGCGGCAGCGGTACGCCTCTCTGGCAGATATCTCGATGTCGAGATAACTCTAATACATCGCCGCGTCGCGGTCATGCCCCGACCGGGGTGCACTGCGCCCTCAGCATGCGATCGTGGTCACTGAAGGCCGGTGACCACCGGGTTCGTGCCACCGCGGGTGGAGTGACCGGAAATGGTCGGGGCCAGGAGTCGCCCACCGGCAGTGCAGGTGCCCGCCGTCGTCGGGCTGCGCGCCGCCCCGCGAGCGGAAAGCCGCAGGTCAGGCGCTCATGTCACATCCTGCCGGGCTGGGCCGTCGTACGTGTGCAAGCACCGACCGGCAAAAAGGAGAGCATCATGAACGCCCGTTTGGACGCCTTCAGCAGCCCGACCATCGGCAAGGTCTTCAAGCACATCGTCGCGGCAGGCAAGATCCTGGAGGACTCGACGCTGCCGACCGCGACGCAGGAGCTGGTGCGGCTCCGGGCCAGCCAGATCAACGGGTGCGGTTTCTGCACCGATATGCACACCAAGGACGCGGCGGCCGCCGGTGAGACCTCGGTCCGGCTCAACCTGGTCGCGGCCTGGCGGGAAGCCACGGTCTTCACCGAGGCCGAGCGGGCCGCGCTGGAGCTCGCAGAGCAGGGCACCCGCCTCGCGGACGCGGCCGGCGGGGTCACGGACGAGGCCTGGGCGAACGCCGCCAAGCACTACGACGAGGAGCAGCTCGCCGCCCTGGTGTGCGCGATCGCCCTCATCAACGCCTTCAACCGGGCGAACGTCATGGTCCAGCAGCCGGCCGGCGACTACCAGCCCGGGCAGTTCGGGTAACGGCGACTGCCAGGCCGGCCGGGCCGGACAGCCAGGAACGGCCGGCCGGGACTGCGGGTCCCGCCGGGTCAGGCTTCGCTGCTCACAGGGGGCCGAGGACCGGGTCGACGCCGGTCAGGGCGCAGCTGGCGGTCCACAGGCGCGCGGCGGTGCCGGCGTCGGCCAGGTGGTCCCAGAGGGGCTCGGTCACGGGCCTGCCGCGCAGCCCGAACACCCGGGGCCCCCACAGCTGCCCGCCGCGCACGTCCGGGTCGAGCACCGCCCGTACGGCGGGCCACGCACCGGCTTCCTTGCCCTGGACGACCAGGCCGAGCGGCAGCCCGCGCAGCCGCTCGGCCGTCGTCCGGACCCGGACCTGCGGGCGGGAAGGGGTGAGCGAGTCGAGCGCGCCGCCGGGATGGACGACCACGCTCAGCGTCGCCCGGCCCGCGGCGCGCAGCCGGCGGTCGAGCTCGACGCCGAAGAGCATCTGTGCCAGCTTCGAGCGCCCATAGGTGCGCTTGGGCCGGTAATCGTGGGCGCTCTGGAGATCATCGAGATCCAGGCGTTCGGACTTGGCCGCGAAGCTGCCGGTGGTGACGATCCGGCTCCCGGGCGTGGCTGCGAGCAGGGGGGCCAGCCACCCGGTCAGGGCGAAGTGCCCCAGGTGGTTGGTCGCGAACATCAGCTCATGACCGTCCCTGGTCTCCCGGCGCGGCGGATCGTCGAGCGCCACACCGGCGTTGTGGACGACCGCGTCGAGGCGGTCCAGGTCGAGCGCGGCCACCGACGTCTGGAGCGAGGCCGGATCGGCCAGGTCCAGCCGCAGGTGCCGCACCTCGGCACCGGGTACACGGGCACGGATCGACGCGGTCGCGGCGTCGGCCTTCGCCGGATCGCGGCTGCCGAGCACGACCGTGGCCCCGGTGCCGGCGAGCTGCTCGGCGACGAAATACCCGATGCCGGCGTTGCCGCCGGTGACCAGGAAGCTCTTGCCCTCGGCGGACGGGAGCCGGTGCACGTCC